>CAZFPP010000011.1:0-31646 GCA_964521125.1 uncultured Clostridia bacterium | reverse complement strand
GGCTGCGCCGAAAAGCGACTTCGAATATCACGTGGTGGATTCTTCGCTCATTACGGGGTACGTTACGGGTGAAAATCCTGCGGCGGATTTCTGTATTTTGCCCGTGAACGCGGCGAGCAAACTTCTTGGAACAGGTACGACATACCAAATGCTCGGCACGGTAACAAACGGGAATATTTATTTTCTTACTGCGGGAGAGAATGAAACGCTTTCTTCCGACAACCTATCTAAACTTGTGGGCAAAACGGTGGGCGTCGTTCAGCTTACCAACGTGCCGGGACTTACCCTTCAAGTCGTACTCAACAATTATGGGATCGAATATCAGGTCGTAAAAAGCATACAAGCGGAGAAGGCGGCGGATAAGGTCAATCTGCTTGCAGTGGAAGCGACGGACGTTACCCCCGCTTACGGTTGCGATTATTATCTCTGCCCCGAACCCGCCGCGACGACAAAGATTAACGGTACGGCAAGCTCGGCGAAGCCTTTTCGCATGGCGGGCGATTTACAGGAGTTGTACGGCGGCGGATATCCGCAAGCAGTGCTTGTAGTAAAGACGACTGTGGATAGTGCGGCGATCGCGGAGATGGTCTCTTATATGCAAGGCAGCAAAGAGTATCTTGCAAGCGCTACGCCCGAAACGGTGCTTGCCTTATTGGAAGACAAGCGTACGGCGGGGCTTTCTCCTTCCTTCAACGCGAACAATCTCAACGCGACGGTAATTGCAAACTGCTCCGTCTGGTTTACGCCCGCGCAGGATTGCAAAGAAAAGGTCAACGCCTATCTCGAAAAACTCATCGGGGTCAGTCAGACAGCCGCAAGCGCGGTATCCGATTCCTTCTATTATGCGGGGTAATTTTTGAAAAAGAATATGATTTTCTCCCTGCTGGCGCTTGTTGCGCTTTGGTTGGGATGGACAATCGCATATTACGCCATACAAAACGAGTATCTTCTGCCGTCCTTCTCCGACACAATGAGATCGGCGGGGAAGTTGCTCGTTGACGGCGCGTTTTGGCGGGCGTTTTGCAATACATTCTTACGGACGCTCTGGGCGTTTGCGCTCTCTCTCGTAATGGGCGCGGGGCTTGCGCTGCTCTCGGATACGCGGAGGGAAGTCCGCGCTTTTTTGGCGCCTATCGTCTCTGTTCTGCGCACTGTACCAACGATGGCGGTCATTCTTGTTTTATTGCTTTGGACGTCGCCCTCCGTCGCGCCCGTCGTCGTCTCCTTTCTTGTGCTCATGCCTGCGGTGTATGCCGCCGCTCTTGCGGGTTTAGATGATGTGGAAGCGCATTACGGGACGCTTGCGCGCGCTTACGGCGTGAGCTTGGGACGCAGACTTTGGAAAATGAAAATTCCGATTGCCGCGCCCGCGTTGCTCAAACAGTCCGGGGCGATACTTTCCATGGGTCTGAAAATTACGATATCTGCGGAGGTGCTCTCGAATACTTACCGCAGCTTGGGCGGACTTATGCAAGAAGCGAAGATGTTTGTCGAAATGCCGCGTTTGCTTGCGCTTACGGCGCTTGCCGTCGTGCTCGGGTTCCTGCTCGAAGGAATATGCGCGCTTATCGTGAAATTGGTTGTGAGGTGGCGGCAGTGAAATTATCGGGCATAGGGAAATATTACGGCGAAAAAGCCGCATTGAATCAAATAACTCTTTCCTTCGAAGAAGGGGAAATTACGGCTGTTTTAGGGGAGAGCGGAGCCGGAAAAACCACGCTTTTAAATGTATTGGCAGGACTTACTTCTTATGAGGGTACGGTGGACGGTAGAGAGGGAAAGCGTCCCAAAAGGCGCGAGGAGTGCTCTTATCTTTTTCAGGAAGCGGCGCTTTTACCCAATCTTACGGCAGAGGGTAATTTGAAATTCGTGCTTCCCAAGAGCGAATGGAACAATATTCCGTCGATGCTTGAAAAGGTGGGGTTAAAAGGAAGGGAAGGGGCATATCCGCACGAACTTTCGGGCGGAGAAAAACAGCGCGTTGCGGTAGCGCGGGCATTTTTGTATCCCCATTCCCTGTTACTCATGGACGAACCGTTTTCTTCGCTTGATCTTTCCTTGAAAAAAAATCTTATCGAACTCGTAACCGGGCTTTGGACAGAAAAAAAGAGTACGATCGTATTCGTTACGCACGATACGCATGAAGCGGCGTTGCTTGCAAGCCGCGCCCTCGTTTTGCAGGATGGAAAATGCGTGGCGGACGTGCCGATTTCCGAGCCCTATCCGCGCGATTTTTTCTGCGCGCTGCCGGAAGAGGAGACGCTTGTACGCGCTCTTATGAGATTATAAACGTCGCACGGATAAACCGCCGCAAGGAAATGCGGCGGTTTATCCGTGTAAGAGAGGAGTTTACAAAAATTTAACTGTTCACGCGTTGACAAACGGACGAGATTATGATATAGTACCCATGAAATAAGTTGGTGTAATCATGAAAATTAACGTTAAAAAATTAGATGTAAACGCGCGGCTGCCTGTTTACGGCTCGGAATTTGCCGCGGGAGCCGATTTATATGCTTGTTTGAAAGAACCGCTTATCATCGGCGCGGGCGAGACTGCCTTTGTTCATACGGGGATTGCGATTGAATTGCCGGAAGGAACGGTTGGGCTGGTTTACGCGCGCAGCGGACTCGCCTGCAAAAAGGATCTTGCGCCCGCCAACAAAGTGGGCGTCATCGATTGCGATTATAGAGGGGAAGTGATGGTTGCGCTTCATAACCACGGAAAAGAGGAGCGCGCCGTCGAGCACGGCGAACGTATTGCGCAGCTTGTGATCGCTCCCTATTACGTTGCGGAATTTGAGGAAAGCGGCGAGCTTTCTCAAACTGTCCGCGGCGCAGGCGGTTTCGGCTCGACGGGAAATAAATAGTAAAAAAACCCTTGACAAATTCACAAGATAGATTATAATACAGTTAATACAATATAAGGTGAGAAAACCCATGAGGATGCGCAAGAAGCGCAATTTAGAGCCGCGGCTGAATGCCTGTGCCGATTTATTGCTTGCGCGCGGAAAGCCCTGCAAAAACCTGAAAGAGGCGGCGGAACGCTTTCGCGCTCTCGTTGATTATGAAAAAGAATTCGGCAACCGCAACCCCGTCCGTCTGGAAATCGGGTGCGGGAACGGCGGATTTATCGCGAAGGCGGCAGAACGTGAGCCGAATGTGAATTTTCTGGCGGTAGAGCTTTGTTCTAACGTAATTATCACGGCAATGGAACGCATTCAACGCGAAAATATCACCAATGTGCGTTTTTTTAATATTCCCGCAGAGATTCTTTCATGTTACATTCCGGAAGGAAGCGTTGAAACCGTCTATCTCAACTTTTCCACCCCTCTGCCCGAGCGCAGCCGAGAAAGACAGCGACTCACTTCGCCGCGCTTTCTTGCCATTTATTCCGCGCTTCTAAAAGAGGGCGGGCGCATTGTCCAAAAGACGGACAGCGCGCAGTTTTTCGACTATTCTTTGGAAAAATTTACCGAGAACGGGTTTTTCGTCGCCGAAGTCACGCGCGATCTTCAAAACAGCGAATGGGCGGCGGAGAACATTGTAACGGAATATGAAGCGGGTTTTGCGGCAAAGGGCGTCCCCATTTGCCGCGCCGTCGCGGTAAAATGCAAACGGACGGAAGAAACTTTATGAATTTCACATATTATATGCCGACGGAGATTTTTTTCGGCAGAAACTGTTTCAAAGAGCACGGAGTGCGTTTAAAAGAATTAGGAACGCATGCTTTGATCGTAACGGGGAAGAGTTCGCGCTCAAACGGCGCTCTTGCAGACGCAACGGCGGCCTTAAATGCAAACGGACAGGATTTTACGGTGTTTGACCGTGTAAAACCCAATCCCACGATCGCCTGCGTGAGGGAGGGGATCGCTCTGTTAAAAAGCGTCAACGCGGATTTTGTCGTGGGAATTGGCGGCGGTTCGCCCATGGACGCGGCAAAGGCGATTGCGACGCTTGCCGTGCAGGACAGACCGGACGGGGAGATCTTCTCGGGCGGTTACAAACCGTTGGCGTTGCCCATGGCGCACGTTCCCACTACGGCGGGAACAGGAAGCGAGGTTACGCCCTACGCCATTTTAACAAACGACGAAAAACAGACGAAAACAAGTATTTCCTCATCTGCGATGTTCCCGAGATTTGCGTTTTTAGACGGGAAATATATGCAGACGCTTCCCCGCAAAGAAACGGTCAATACCGCGCTTGACGCGTTTTCCCATGCGGCGGAGGGCATGCTCTCGCGCAAAGCGACGCCGCTTTCGAACGCGCTTGCGAAAGAGAGTTTGCGCCTTCTCTTTCCGCTGTTGAAGGCGTGCGGGGGCGCGCTTTCTTTGGAACAACGGGACGGGCTGTTATACGCTTCCTGTCTTGCGGGCATGACGATTGCGCAATCGGGAACGACGGCTGTGCACGGGATGGGGTATTATCTCACCTATTTTTACGGGATCGATCACGGCAGAGCCAACGGCTTATTGCTCGGCGAGACATTGCGGCTTTGTATGGAGAAGGGGATTCCCCAAACACAGGAAATCATATCGGCATGCGGCGCGGATAATGTGGAGAAACTCTGTGCCGTTCTCGACGGAATTCTCGGGGAAAGAGAAGAAATTCCCCGCGAGCGGCTTGTCGATTTCGCCGTGCGCGCGACGGAGAATAAAAATATTAAAAAATCGGCATATGAACCCACGGAAAGCGAGTTAAAGCGCATTTATCTCCGTTCGTTCGGAGTGTCGGCTCTATAAGACCGTCTTACGGTCAAAGGAGGATTCAACATGTGGCATGTAACGTTGTATAACGTTCTTACGACTGCAAATAACGTAATTTTGTTTATTATCGGGATCCCGTTTTTCTTGCAGGTTCTTTACATGCTGCTGTTTTGGTTGCCGAAAAAGGTATATCCCGAAAGCGAGAAAAAAAACCGTATTTGCGTAGTCGTCTGCGCTCATAACGAGGAGGATGTGATCGGCGCGACGGTAAAACGTCTGTTCGAGCGTCAGACGTATCCCAAAGAGCTGTTTGATGTGTACGTCGTTGCGCATAATTGCAGCGACCGAACCGCCGCGCGCGCCAAAGAAGCGGGTGCGATCGTATTTGTTCTCGACGATCCCGATCCTACCCATCATATCGTATCCTATGCGTTGAAGTATGCTTACGAAAAGATTCTGGAAACGGGAATCGACTATGCTTTTTCCATTCGCCTTGATGCGGACAATCATATCAACGACGAATTCTTTTCGCTCATGAACAACGCTTACAGCGCGGGCGTACAAATTGCCCGTCCTTACGAATCGGCGCTCAACATGACGCAGAATATGTTTACGCGTGCTTGCGGACTCTATTATATTTTTGATTCCCGCTTTTCTTCCCGCGTTCGCGAAAGATTGCACCTCGATGCGCACGTCAACGGTCCCGGCTCCATGACGGATATGGATATTATCCGAAAACTCGGCGGGTATGACACCGTCAGTATTGTAGAAGATACGGAATTTTGTTTTAAGAGAATGCTTGACGGCTACCGCTGTCATTTTGTGGAGGACGCTGTCGTTTATGAAGATCTGCCTTCCTCTTTTCGCGATACCATGAACCGCAACAAGCGGATCGCCTCGGGGAACGTACGTCTGCTCGGGAAATATACGCCGCGTATGCTTTGGAATACGGTGAAACAGCTGCGTTTTTCCTTTGTCGAACAGCTTTTAACGTATTTTTTCATGATCATCTGTCTGTTGCTCTGCACTTGGATTCCCGCTTATTACATCTATGCGTGCGTCTATTTGGGCGTCAACGGAATTTTTACCACCGCGGAGGCTGCCGCGGAGGGGCTCTCCGGCTTCGGACTATGGACCTTGCTGATTGTGATCGCAATCGCGCTCGGTGTGCTGTTTGCGCTTGCGGGCGTTATGCAGGGATTGTTGCTTGTACTGCTCGATTATAAAAAGATGGGCGCGAACAGGCGGCGGGAATTGCTTGCGGGCGTATTTCTGTTTCCCGCTTTCACCGTCGTGTACTGTATTACGATGGCGATCGGGATCTTTTGTAAGCCAACTTGGACGAAGATCAATCGTAATACGGGTTTAAAAGAATAAACAATCTAAGCGAAGCCGTTCTCTTACGCGAGGGAGCGGCTTTTTTATGCGGCGCAATGTTTAATTCTCTTAAAATCGCGTTATAATAGTTGCGAGAAAAAGTGTGAAAGAACGCTTTCATAATCAAAAAGGGAGGAGAAAAAATGGACGCGAATCATTTTACGCAAAAATCGTTGCAGGCGTTGCAAAACGCGCAGAATACGGCAATGGAGTACGGAAATTCCGAGCTGACGACGCTTCATCTATGCTTGTCGCTGTGCGAGGCGGACGGGCTGGTATTCCGCATTTTGAAGCGCGCGGGGACGGACGCGGAGGGGTTTTCCCGCGCCGTAAAAGAGGAGATCGCCCGTCTGCCGCGTGTTTCGGGCGGGAACGGACAGGTGTACGCCTCGGCTGCGCTGACGAGAACGCTCAGCGAAGCGGAAAAGCTTGCGCAGGGCATGAAAGACGACTATGTTTCGGTGGAACATCTCTTTCTGTGTCTGTTCGACAACGCGGAAAGCCGTTTGAAAGAGGTATTCGAGCGGTTCGGACTCACGAAAAACGCCTTTTTGAAGGGAATGAAAGAAGTGCGCGGCAATCAAAATGTAAAGAGCGACAACCCCGAAGATACTTACGAAGCGCTTGAAAAATACGGGAGCGATCTTACCAAGCGCGCGCGGGAACACAAGTTAGAGCCTGTAATCGGAAGAGACGAGGAGATACGAAACGTCATTCGCATTCTTTCGCGTAAAACAAAAAACAACCCCGTGCTCATCGGCGAGCCCGGCGTAGGCAAGACGGCGATCGCCGAAGGACTCGCGCAGAGAATTGTGAAGGGCGACGTGCCGGAGGGCTTGAAAAACAAGACGTTGTTTTCACTCGATATGGGCGCGCTGATTGCGGGCGCGAAATACCGCGGCGAATTCGAGGAGCGACTGAAAGCCGTGTTGCAGGAAGTTACCAAATCGGAGGGAGGGATTCTGTTGTTTATCGACGAGCTGCACACCGTTGTCGGCGCGGGCAAGAGCGAAGGCGCGATGGATGCGGGCAACCTCTTAAAGCCGCTGTTGGCGCGCGGCGAACTGCATTGCATCGGTGCGACAACGCTCGACGAATACCGCAAATACATTGAAAAAGACGCGGCTTTGGAACGCAGATTCCAGCCTGTTTTGGTGGGCGAGCCGACGGTGGAGGACACAATTTCCATTCTTCGCGGCTTGAAAGAGCGGTTTGAAATATTCCACGGCGTTCGCATTCACGACGACGCGCTCGTGGCGGCGGCAACGCTTTCCAACCGTTATATTACCGACCGTTTCTTACCCGATAAAGCCATCGACCTTGTGGACGAGGCGGCGGCGATGATCAGAACGGAGATCGACTCCATGCCCGCGGATATGGACGCCCTTCACCGCAAGATTGTCCAGCTCGAAGTGGAAGAAAAGGCGCTCTCCAAGGAAAAGGACAATTTGTCCGTCTCCCGTCTTGAAGCTTTGAAAAAAGAACTTGCCGAGCTGAAAGAGAGGTTCGACGGCATGAAAGCCAAATGGGAGGATGAAAAGCAGGCGATTGGTACGGAAAAAGACCTCAAAGAAAAAATCGACCGTTTAAAGGGAGAAATCGATTCCGCCATGAACCGAGGCGAGCTGGAAAAGGCGTCCCGCCTGAGATACGGCGATCTTCCCGCTCTCGAAAAGCAACTTGAAAACGCAAAAAAGAGCGTAAGCGGAAGGGAGGACGCGCTGTTGCAAGACGAGGTGACGGAGGAGCAGATCAACCAGATTGTAGCGCGCTGGACGGGGATTCCCGTCTCCAAGCTGAAAGAGGGAGAGCGCGAAAAGATTTTGCGCTTGCCCGAAGATTTACACCGCCGCGTTGTGGGACAGGAGGAGGCGGTAGAGAAGGTTTCCGAAGCCATTCTTCGCGCCCGCGCGGGCATTTCCGATCCCAACCGCCCCATCGGTTCCTTCCTCTTTTTGGGACCTACGGGCGTGGGAAAGACGGAACTTGCCAAGTCTCTTGCCGAAAACCTGTTCGACGACGAAAAAAATATTGTGCGGATCGATATGTCCGAATACATGGAAAAATTCTCGGTATCCCGTCTTGTGGGAGCGCCTCCCGGATATGTCGGTTACGAAGAGGGCGGCACGCTGACGGAAGCCGTTCGCCGTAAACCTTATTCCATCGTCCTGTTCGACGAAATCGAAAAAGCACACCCCGACGTGTTTAACATTCTCTTACAGATTCTCGACGACGGCAGAGTGACCGATTCTCAGGGTAGGACGGTAGATTTTAAGAACACCATCATCATTTTAACGTCCAACCTCGGTTCGGAGTTTATTACCGAAGGGATTGAAAACGGGGAAATCACTTCCGCCGCGCGCGAACAGGTGAACGCGCTGTTGAAACGCTCGTTCCGTCCCGAATTTTTAAACAGACTCGACGAGATCATCATGTTCAAGCCGCTTTCGAGGGAGAATATCGGCGATATCGTGGAAATTCTTTTAAACCGTTTGAAAGAGCGGCTGAAAGGGGAAAACTTAACGCTTGAAGTAACGAATGCGGCTAAGCAATACATTGCCGATTTCGGTTACGACAGCGTTTACGGCGCCCGTCCGTTAAAACGGTTTATTCAGAAGCATGCCGAAACGCCCATTGCGAAATATATTATTTCGGAAAATCCGCAGGCGGGAAGCACGGTCACGCTCGACAGAGGCGAGGACGGGCTCATTCTTCGCTAATAGACGGTTTCTTATGTCAAATCGGAAAAAGTCAATCCCGGGATTGACTTTTTTCTGTGTTGCGGCTATAATGTTTTTATAAGGAGCGCATATGGCGGAGATAACGGCAATCACGCCGCAGACGAAAGATAAAACGCGGTGCAATATTGAAGTAGACGGCAGATTCTACTGCGGTATGAAGTTGGAAACGGTGATGCAAAACCGTTTAAAGGCGGGCATGGCGGTATCGCCGGAAGAACTTTCGCGGATGCAACTTGAAAGCGAAAAACAGACCGCGCTGGATAAAGCGCTCGCCCATATCGCCGCTTCTATGAAAACGGAACGCGAGATTCGCGATTATCTTAAAAAGAAAGGATATTTGCAGGACGTATGCGACTTCGTGGTTGAAAAAATGAAAGGATACGGTTTTTTAGACGACGAAGTTTACGCCAGAACTTATTGCGAGAGTGCGGGAAAGAAAAAAGGTCGCCGTTTAATCGCAATAGAACTTCGTAAAAAGGGTGTTTCCGACGAGGAGATCAAGGGCGCGCTTCAAACGCTTACGGACGAAACGGAGAGTGCGCAAAACGTTCTCGAAAAGTATCTGCGCGGGAAAAGCATTGATAAAAAATCCTTGTCTAAGGCGTATGTCTATCTGTTGGGTAAGGGATACGATTACGATACGGCACGCGCCGCATTGGAAGCGTTTGGGAATACGGAAGATGAAGATTGAGCTGTTGGACGAGACGGATTCCACCAACGTCTATATCAAAAAATATATCGCCGCAGGAGAGAACGCGATCGTTTGCGCGGGTCGGCAAACGGGCGGAAAAGGCACGAAAGGGCGTAGTTTTTTTTCAGAAGAGGGGGGAGTTTATCTCTCCGCACTTACTTTTTATGAAGCTTTCCCCGCAGAACGGGCGTTCGAAATTATGACGCATGCCGCAGTTTCCGTCTGCCGTACGACGCAGAAATTCGGCGTAACGCCCGAAATCAAGTGGCCGAACGACGTGCTCGTCGGCGGGAAAAAACTGTGCGGAATCCTCATCGAAAACGGGATATCGGCGGGCACGGTGAAATACAGTATTGTGGGGATAGGGCTAAACGTGACGAACGACGTTTCCGCGCTCGGCGGAATCGCCGTCAATCTTTCCTCTGCGGCGGGAAAGCCGTGCCTCGTAGGCGACGTACGAAACGAACTGATTCGCTCTTATGGGAAACGATCGGATTTTTCGGAATATCTCTCTTTCGTCCGCTTTTTGGGGCGCGAGGTTACCGTGACGGAGGGGGAACGCGTTTACCGTGCAACGGCGCGCAATATACTTCCCGATGGGCGCTTGGAAGTTGAGGAAAGCGGTGTTTACCGCAGGATTTCTTCGGCGGAAATCAGTTTGAAATTATAAGGAACGGGATATGATATATTCTTATTCGAATGCGCAGATGCGCGAAGCGGACAAGCAGACGATAGAGGGGGGAACGCCTTCGCTCGTACTAATGGAGCGGGCGGGCGAAGCGCTTGCAAACGTTGTGGAACGGGCAATGGAAGCGCGAAAGGAAAGCGCATTGTTCGTCTGCGGCGGCGGGAATAACGGCGGAGACGGGTTTGTCGCCGCACGTATTTTGCGCGAAAGGGGGAAGGCGGTTGAAGTACTCTGCATTGCCGATCGGTTTTCCGAAGATTGTAAGACGGTAAAAGCGCTTTACGGCGGCGAGGTCATTGGCAGGCCGCCCCGCCGCAGATACGGTCTTATCGTCGATTGCGTGCTGGGAACGGGACTTTCCCGCGCGCCCGAGGGAGGCGCGGCGGCGCTCATTGGGTTCATCAATTCTTGCGGCGCGTACGTGATCAGCGCGGATATTCCAAGCGGACTTGCGGAGAACGGGGTAGCTTTCACGCCCTGTGTTACGGCAAACGAGACCGTTTGCATGGGACAAATGAAGAACTGTCTTATCATGTGCGACGGCGTGGACGTCGCGGGAAAGATTACCGTTGCGAATATCGGGATTGAATCGAAAGAAACGGGTGCGGAAGTTTGGGAAAAAGAGGATGTTGCCCGATTTTTTCCCAAAAGGAAGAGCAATGTGCATAAAGGCTCGTTTGGGAGCGCCTGTATTTTAGCCGGCAGCACGCTATATAGCGGAGCGGCGTTTTTGGCTTCGGGCGCATGTTTGAAATCGGGCGTCGGTTATACGCGGCTTAGCGTTGCGGATCCCGTTTATACGAGTGCGATCGGAAAACTTCCCGCTTGTGTGCTGCGCAAGTTTCAGGCGGTCGACGGGGAGATTCTCAGCTCGGATTGCGTTGCGGTCGGTATGGGTTCGGGCGTGAGCGAACGGCTATATGTTCTGCTTGCAGAACTTATGCAGAGTTACAGCGGTACGCTTGTACTGGACGCCGATGCGCTTAATACGCTGGCTACTTACGGAACGGAGGTTTTAAAGGGAAAAAATTGCAATGTGATCATGACGCCGCACCCGAAGGAGTTTTCAAGACTTACGGGAAAAGACGTAAGAGAAATTCTCGAAAATGCAGTGGAGGAAGCGAAAGCATTTGCATGCGAATACGGAATAACGCTTTTGTTGAAGAACAACCGCACAGTGATAACCGATGGGGCGCGCGTCGCGATTAACGCAACGGGATCTCCCGCGCTTGCCAAAGGGGGAAGCGGCGACGTGCTCACAGGCTTTCTTGCCGGGACATGCGCGCGCGGAGTCGCGCCGTTTGAAGCTGCGTGCGTATCATCTTTTTTGTTGGGGAAAGCGGGGGAAATCGCTGCGGAAGAAATGGGGGAATATTCCCCCGACGCACAGGATATCGTGAATTATTTGCCTCGCGCGATTCTAAGTTTATCTGTCTCAAACACATGATTTTCATTAAAAAACGCCGATTATTCGGCGTTTTTCTCCATTTGCACAGTATTATGTTTGTCATAATATATACTATGTCACGCATAATTACGCTTATTGCGAGGCATATCCGAAGAATCGGATGGCGATCGCGCAAATCAACAAAATGCTCCCCGAAATAATGTAATAGACGGGGAAAAGGACGAACAGACTCATAAAAAGCAGCAGGATTCCGCTTATAAAGAATGAATGGGAGTTCTTTTTTGAAAAGGCAACATGCAGTTTTTGTTTTGCCGTGTGACGGGGGATGTTTCCGCAGATAAGATGTTCCGGCATGGTTTGTGTGCGTGTAAAAAGAGAGTAGACCCCGTCGCCTCTTACGACAGGGACGGAAAAGGAAACGAGCAGGTTTTCCGCATCCGCCGTCAGAGAATTACATAGAAGAATAAATTTGTTGCCGTATTGCCGCAAAAGGTGAGCGATTCCGTCTGCAGAAACCGGTTCCATTGTAAAGAGGGGAATGCAAAGGTTGCCGTCTACCGAGAGACTGTCGTCCTTGTAGGAAACTTGTTTTCCGTCCGCTTGGTAGGCGGTGAAAAGGGCGGCGCGCACACGTTCGGGTTTTTCAAGGGCGAGGTGTAGTAGAAGTTTTTCCCGTTCTTCCTGTTCGCGTTTTCCCAACATTTTTTTTCGGTGTTTTGTGCCGATCAAGAGATAGGAAGCGAGCCCCGTTGCGAGCAGAAAACAAAACGCAGAGGGAATACTTACTGCAAGAGGAACGCGGTAATAACGTAAAATACAAAATGAAAGCGCGAATGCGCATACGGCATAAAAAACGGTATCGGCAAACAGCGGGAAATTTACTTTTTTCATGCTATAATTTTTGACGAAAGCGGCGCAAATTAAACTTGCAAAGGGATAAAAAGTATTGTATAATGGAAATATGAGAGTCGCTGTGTTCGGCGGGTCGTTTGATCCCGTCCACCGGGAGCATGAGCAATACGTCCGTGCCGCCGTGAAAGAGCTTTCGCTCGATAAACTCATCATCATTCCTTCTTATATTGCGCCGCACAAGGGAGACGGAGCGATAGCCTCGGGAAAAGACCGTCTTGCCATGTGTAAGATTGCATTCGGAGGAATGAAAGGCGTTGAAGTGAGTGATTTTGAGCTTTCCCGTTCTCGGACAAGCTATACCTATCTCACCTGTCGGCAGATTGCGGAGCAATATCCCGCCGCCGAGCGGTATTTCCTCGTGGGAGCGGATATGCTGGAAGATTTTTTTACATGGAAAAATCCTGAGGATATCCTATCGGATATGAGGCTGGTCGCTTGTGGGCGGGGAGATGAAATTCCCTCTGAACTGCATGAGCGGTTTATGTCCCGTTTTGGTTGCGATTTTGTGCCTGTGAGTTTCGTCGGCGATAAAATATCTTCTACTCAAATTCGCGTTACGCTTGCGTTCGGCAAAAAACCTGCGGGAATGAACGACGATGTCTTGAGATATATTGAAGAAAAAGAACTCTATAAATATTCTGCCGTAATGCCTGCGTTGTCGCTTGAAAAACCGGAGCGGCGGGAACATAGTTTTCGTGTTGCAAAAATGGCGTGCGCCCGTGCGCGGAGCGCGGGGGTTTCCGAACGAAAAGCGCTGCTTGCGGCGGCTTTGCATGATTGCGGTAAATACGTGCCGCTTTCCTCTCCGTTACTGAAAGGGTTCGTTTTGCCTGAGAATGTTCCGCCTCCCGTTCTTCATCAGTTTACGGGAGCCTATCTTGCAGAGCATGAATTCGGGATTACGGATGAAGAAATTTTGCGGGCGATTAGCTATCATACGAGCGGAAAAGAAGACATGACGGCACTGGAAAAGCTTGTCTTTCTCTCCGATTTATTGGAAGAGGAGCGCAATTTTCCCGGAGCAGATGAGTTACGCAAGCTATTTTGGCGGGATCTCGATGAGTGTCTCTATCAAAGCCTTTTCCGGCAAGTGGAATATCTTAAGAGTACGGGGCAGCCGGTTTATCCGTTAACGGAACGCGCTTTTGAATGGTTGAAAAAGACTCGAAATCGATAAAATTTGGACTTTGCATAGTACTATGTGAGGAATAAATCAAAGAACAAGGAGGATAAAGATGGATAGTCATGAATTGGCGTTGGCATGTTGTAAGGCGTTGTCTGATAAAAAAGCTTCGGATATTTTGATTCTCAACGTCAGCGAACAGACAGTAGTTTGCAGCTATTTTGTGATTGCAAGCGGAAAGAACACCACGCAGGTGCATGCGCTCGGCGATCATGTGGAAGAGCAGATGAAAAAGCAATTCGGGGAAAGCCCCATTCGCACGGAAGGGTTGCGCGAGGGGCGTTGGGGAGTACTTGATTACGGCGACGTCGTTGTCCACGTGTTCAACGAGGAATCTCGTTTATTCTATTATCTCGAACGGCTGTGGGATTCGGGACAGAACGTGACGCGTTATGAGGATTCATAACTTAATCTTAAGAACATTGCAAAGAGGGCGCCGAGCGGCGTCCTCTTTGTATTTCTCTTTCGCGTTATGAAAAAAGGAAAGCAGGAAAGAGCTATTTAAAACTTACTTCCCGCGGC
Source organism: uncultured Clostridia bacterium (assembly GCA_964521125.1). Lineage (GTDB taxonomy): Bacteria > Bacillota > Clostridia > Christensenellales > Borkfalkiaceae > Gallimonas. Next base: position 17,422 of record CAZFPP010000011.1, on the reverse strand, counting down.
GCCGAATACTCTGTCTTAGAGCGTTTCTTTTTTCGTTCGACAATAAAGTAAACGGGCTCGGGTTTTTTCTCCGGCGGTTTGGGTTGTTCTTCGGGCAAATTTTTGCCGATAGAGCGGTAGCCGACGATGGCGAGTTTAATGGCGTGCACCGTGATGACGCACAGGAGAAAAAGAGACAACGTCCATAAAAATCCCTGCGCTTGCATTGAGACGGAAAGAAAATTCATGCCGTTATGATAGCGCATAGCGTACTGTCATAAAATGGGAGAGATGGGCATATTTTCCAAACTTTTGGGAGAAAATATAGCTCATGGAAGAGAATACAACCATATTGTCTGCGGCGGAAGCGGCGGAATTCGGAGAATTCAAAAGAACAAAGCGGGAAACGGAGATATCGTTTACTTTAAGAAAGCTCATCATAGATGCTTCCCGCAGGGAATCGGATAAATTTGTGCTGAAACGCGCTTGTGAAAGCGCGGAACGGTTAAACGCCGCGGGGCTGCTTGTTTCTCCGGTCAACGTTGTGGGCGCTCGCAAACAAATTGTTTCAACGCCCGTTTACTGTACCGTCGGCGGAATGGGGGAAAGCCTTATCTCGGTGAAAAAAATCGAAGCGAAAAAAGCGATCCGCCAAGGTGCGAAACAAATCAAGCTTATGTTGTGTTATTCCGCGCTCACGGGCGGAAATTTCGCCTACCTGAAACGTGAGATCAAACGTATTCGCCGCGTTGTAAAAAAGCGGACGCTTATCGTGTCTTTGGAGGATCACAGTCTCGGAGAAGATGCGATTGTGCTCGGCGTAAAAGCGGCGTGTGCGGCGAAAGCGGACGGGGTCTGCGTGCGCGGCGAGGCTTCTCTTGTCGTGCGCGCGATTGAAGCGGGTTCGGGCAGAATCTTCGTTGAGGTTGCGGATGTTGAGAATGCTTCCCAGCTTCGTTTGCTGATGAAAGCGGGCGCGGAACATGCCTATACTGTATGCGGTGAAAAAATCGCGGAAGATCTGTTTCGTTCGCTTACCGATACTTCGTTGTGAAAACGTATTCTGTCTCAATCGGGTCAAATACGGGTAACTACCGCGAAATCAGTGATGATACCGTGAAAAATTGCTGTTTGTACGTAATTTCCCATAAAAATACCCAAAAACGCTTTGAAATTTTCGTGAAATATTGTAAAATAAACAAATGAAAGATTGTCATGAAACGGAGTTTACAACGATATGGGGTTGATAGGTTATTTAAAAAACGGCGATAACCGCAGAAGTTTAAAGAAACTGGATAAAACGGCGCGGGAAGTTGAAAAACTTGAACCTAAATATCAAGCGATGAGCGATAAGGAACTGCAAGGTCAGACTGCGGTTTTTAAAGAGCGGCTTGCAAAAGGCGAGACTTTGGAGCAGATCTTGCCCGATGCGTTTGCGGCGTTCAGAGAGGCGAGTTTGCGTGTGCTTGGCATGAAGCACTTCCACGTGCAGATCATCGGCGGCATCTGCCTTTTTCAAGGGCGTATTGCCGAAATGAAAACGGGCGAAGGAAAGACGCTTGTCGCAACGCTCCCCGCTTATTTGGAAGCGCTTACGGGAAAGGGCGTGCACATTGTCACCGTCAACGATTACCTTGCGCGACGCGACGCGGAATGGATGGGCAAAGTGCATAAATTCATGGGACTTACCGTGGGCGTCGTCGTGCCGGGAATGGACGACGATTCCAAACGGCAGGCGTATGCGTGCGACATTACTTACGGTACCAACAACGAGTTCGGATTCGACTATCTGCGCGATAATCTCAAATCCGATTTAAAACTCATGGTTCAGCGCGAACTCAATTTTGCGATCGTGGACGAGGTGGACTCTATTCTCATCGATGAGGCGAGAACGCCTCTTATCATCTCGGGTAAGGGTGAACAATCCTCTGCTCTTTACGAACAGGTGGATAAATTTGTCCGTACTCTTACGGGCGGGTTTGACGATGATTTAAAAGACGCGGAAGCGGAAAATGCTGCAAAGAATAAAAAGAGCAAAGAATCGAGTGCGAAAAAGATCGCGAAAGCCGAAGAGTTAGAATGGGATTATGTGATCGAGCGGCAGGATAAACAGGTTCAGCTCACGGAATACGGTGCGGCGAAAGCGGAAAAATTCTTCAATGTAGATAACATTGCCGACGTTGCGCACGTTACGTTGAATCACCACATTCAGCAGGCGCTAAAAGCACATAAACTGTTCCATCTCAACGAGGAATATATCGTCAAAGATAACGAGATCATTATCGTGGACGAATTTACAGGTCGTCTCATGATCGGTCGTCGCTATTCGGACGGACTTCATCAGGCGATTGAGGCGAAGGAAGGAGTGAAAGTGCGTGAGGAAAATAAAACATACGCGACGATCACCTTCCAGAATTATTTCAGACTATACAAAAAACTTTCCGGCATGACAGGTACCGCTAAGACGGAGGAAGGTGAGTTCCGCACGATATATTCGCTTGACGTTATTGAAATTCCCACGAATAAGCCTGTGAGAAGGGAGGATCTCCACGACCGTATTTTCTCTACGGAAGAGGGAAAGAAAAAGGCGATCGTACGTGATATCGTAGAGCGGCATGAGATTGGTCAGCCCGTGCTTGTAGGTACCGTTTCCGTTGAGAAGTCGGAGGAGATATCCCGTCTTTTGCGCAGAAACGGCATTCAGCATAATATTTTGAATGCAAAAAATCATGAACGCGAGGCGGAGATCGTCGCGCAAGCCGGGCGCTTCGGTGCAGTAACCATTTCCACCAATATGGCGGGGCGCGGTACCGATATTTTGCTTGGCGGCAATCCCGAATATCTTGCGAAAAAGCGCTTGAGAGAAGAAGGCGTCGAGCATGAAACCATCGAGCTTGCAACAAGCTATGCCGAAGTGGACGAGGAAACGCAGAAGGTGCGCGAGCGTTATAAACAGCTCTATGACGCCTATAAAAAACAGACGGATGAAGAAAAGAAAAAAGTGATCGAAGCGGGCGGCTTGTGTATTATCGGTACCGAGCGCCACGAATCCCGCCGTATCGACAATCAATTGCGCGGTCGTTCCGGTCGTCAGGGTGACGTAGGGACTTCGGTGTTTTTCATTTCTTTGGAAGACGATCTTATGAAGCGGTTCGGCGGCGAGCGCATGAAACGTATTTACGAGTCCTCTAAAATGCAGGAGGATGAGTGTCTCGAATCTAACATTCTCACCCGTCTCGTCGAATATGCGCAGAAACAGATCGAAGGAAAGCACTTCGGCGCGAGGAAAAACGTTCTGCAATACGACGACGTGATGAACAATCAGCGTAAACTTATGTATGCGGAGCGCTTGAAAGTGTTAAAGGGCGAGGACGTGCACGAACAGATTCTCAAATATATTCCCGATTATGCGGCGAGTACGATCGCAAGCGCGGTGAATATTGAAGAAGCGCCCAATAAGTGGGACGAAAACGATTTGAATGCAGCGCTCGAACAGAAGCTTTTGCCCGAAGGAACAGGTTACGTTACGCGCGAAAAGCTTGAAAAATGGGATTATGACGTCGCTTTGAAAAAAATCGTCAAAAGGACGGAAAAGGCTTACGAAGAAAAGATTGCAAAAATTCAGCAGGAGACGGGAATCAACTATGCGGACGTCGAACGGCAAGTTCTTCTGCGCAACGTAGACCGTAACTGGATCGACCATATCGACGCGATGGATCAGCTCCGAAAGGGAATCGTGCTTCGCGCTTACGGTCAGATCGATCCCGTTATTGCTTACAAACAGGAAGGTTCGGCAATGTTCAATGAGATGATTGATCGCATCCAGACGAATACAGTTGCCATGCTCTTAAAACTGCGCGTGGAAGTGCGCCAACAGCCTATTTCCCGCGTGATGCCTATGAACAATTTTATGAGTGCGCCCGCTCAAACAGATCAACGGTCTGCTCCGGAAGGCGGGGCGGTAACGGGCAATGCTACAAAGATAAACGATAATCGCGTTCTTTCTCAGGTGCAAACGCCCGTGGAACTTCCCAAGGCGATAGACGTGGACAGTTTAAAAACGAGCGGATCGGAAAAGTTTAACCCTGCGACTATGCCCAAAAAGAAGAAGATCGGACCCAACGATCCTTGCCCGTGCGGAAGCGGGTTAAAATATAAGAAATGCCATGGGAAACCGTAAGCCTTTGGGTATCAGGCATCCGGAATTTTCAATCTCCGAGCATCTTACTCGGAGATTTTACGGCGTGTAAGGTTTGACAGGAGAGAAAAATTATGTTCAAAGCAGACGATTACAGATTGAAAATTAAAGACTTGGAAGAAACGCTTGGCGAGGCAAAATACGCCCTTGATATCGATAATCGTTATAATCAGTTAAAGGAATTGAAGGCGGAACAGGAGAAGCCGGAAGTATGGCAGGATCTTGAACGTTCGAAAAAAATCGGGCGGGAGATATCTTCCATCGAAAGTAAGATCGCCTCTTACGAAGCGGGAAGAAAGGCGCTTGACGATGCGAACGAGATCATCGACCTCATCGAAGAGACGGAAGATGAAGAACTTGTTCCCGAACTCGATAAAATGATCGCCGTGGCGGAAAAGGATATCGAAGAAATGCGCATTAAAGCGTTGTTGCGCGGGAAATACGATAACAGTAACGCGTTGCTCTCGTTGCATGCCGGAGCCGGCGGCACAGAGGCTTGCGATTGGTGCGCTATGCTCTACCGCATGTATTGCCGTTACGCCGAAACCAACGGTTTTAAAGTGACGGAGATAGATCGACTCCCGGGAGACAGCGCGGGACTCAAGTCGGTGGATTTCAAGATAGAGGGGGAGAACGCCTACGGATATCTTAAAGCGGAAATCGGCGTGCACCGTCTTGTGCGAATTTCTCCGTTCGACGCGAACAAACGGCGGCAGACGTCGTTTGCTTCCCTCGAGGTCATGCCCGAAGTGGAGGACGACGGCGGGATCGAGATCAAAGACGAGGATATCCGCATCGACGTATACCGTTCCTCGGGAGCGGGCGGTCAGAAAGTCAACAAAACGGAAACGGCAATCCGTATCACGCACTTTCCGACGGGGATTGTCGTTACCTGCCAAAACGAGCGTTCGCAACTGCAAAACAAAGAAATGGCGTTCAAGTATCTGCGCAGCAAATTGCTTGAAAAACAGCTGGAACAGCGCATGGCGGAAGAAGCCGCGCTGAAAGGAGAAACCAAGAAAATCGAGTGGGGGTCTCAAATCCGTTCCTATGTATTCTGCCCCTATACGCTTGTCAAAGACCACCGTACGGGTTACGAGATGGGAGACGTGCAGGCGGTCATGGACGGCGATATTCAGGGTTTTATTATCGATTATTTGAAAAAGTCATAATAGTATGTCACGCATAATACCATGCAAAACCAAAGAAAATCCAATTATACTTGGAATAGAATCCTCTTGCGACGATACGGCGGCTGCAGTTATCCGCGGGAGAGAATTGCTTTCGGACGAGATCATTTCCTCGGCATCCGTTCAGGCGGAATACGGCGGTGTGGTACCTGAGATCGCTTCCCGCGCGCATACTTGCGCCGTGAGCGAAGTGGTTGCGCGTGCGCTCGCAAAAGCGAATGTAAAAAAAGAGGAGCTTGACGCTGTTGCGGTTACTTACGGCGCGGGGCTTTTAGGCTCGCTTCTTGTGGGGCTGTCCTTTGCAAAGGGGCTTGCTTACGGATTGCGCATTCCGCTCATCGGCGTCAACCATATCCGCGGACATTTGGCGGCGGCTTATCTTGAAGATGAAAATTTGAAGCCGCCTTTTGTCACGTTACTCGCAAGCGGCGGGCATACGGCGGTACTCTATACAAAGTCGGAGACGGAGTTTGTTCCGCTCGGGGGCACGCTGGATGACGCGGCGGGCGAGGCATTCGATAAAGTCGCGCGCGTTTTGGGTCTTTCCTATCCGGGAGGTCCGAATATCGAAGCGTTTGCGCGCGAAGGAGAAAATAACGTGCCGCTTCCCAAAATGCTTAAAGGCGAGGGCGGCTATAATTTTTCTTACAGCGGGTTAAAAACGGCGGTCATCAATTACGTGCACAACAAAGAACAGCGTGGAGAGATTTGGAGCAAGGCGGACGTTGCGTGTTCTTTTCAGAAAGCCGCGCTCGATATTTTAGCGCAAAAGACGGTGGAGGCCGCAAGGGAAACGGGTGTGAAAACGGTGACGGCGGGCGGCGGCGTGATCGCCAACGGGTATCTCCGCGAGGAGCTTTCGCGTGTTTGCGCAGAAGCGGGTTTCAAACTTGTCCTTCCCGCGAAAAAGCGGTGTACCGATAACGGCGCGATGATCGCTTCGGAAGGGCTTATCCAATACCGCGCGGGGAATTTTTCTCCGTTTTCTTTAAACGCCGCGGCAAGCATTCCTCTGAGCGTGTGATCGGCGGAAGTAAAATGAGTTTTCGGAGAGATTCTGCGGCATTGGAACAGGATCGGCGGATTAAAAACATACAACGTGTATTTCAACGGGAGTTATATGAATGTTACCCGCCGGAAGGCGGGTTTTTTCGGGCTTTTTTGCGAGGAACACAAGTAAGCGCGATTCCATATTATATTATTTATTGACAAATTGCGCAAAAGTCTATATAATGAAATGGTTATGTTGGAAAAAATTCATTCTCCGTCCGATTTGAAAACGCTCTCCGAAAAAGAACTGAAAAGTCTGGCGGAAGAAATCAGACAGACGATTATAACGACTGTTGCAAAAAACGGCGGACATCTCGCTTCCAACCTCGGTATGGTGGAGATGACTCTTGTTCTGCACAGAATTTTTTCCGCGCCGTCCGATAAAATTTTATTTGACGTCGGGCATCAGAGTTATACGCATAAATTGCTCACGGGGCGGTACGAACAGTTTTCCACCCTGCGGCAATTCGGCGGGATATCGGGGTTTGAAAATAGAGAGGAAAGCGAATACGACGCCCTTACCGAAGGACACAGCGGCGCTTCTCTTTCCGCCGCCCTCGGGATTGCTACCGCAAACAGTTTGCAAAATAAAAATGATTATACGGTTGCCGTCGTAGGGGACGGCGCGCTCACGAACGGCATGATCTACGAGGCGCTCAACAACTGTGCGGATAAAAAACTACGCCTTGTCATTCTCGTCAACGACAACAATATGTCCATTTCGGGAAATATCGGCGGGCTGCACAACTATCTTTCTAAAATTAGGTCGGGCAAACGCTATCTCAAATTCAAGCACGGATTAAAATCGCTCTCCAAAATCCCGCTCTTGGGAAAGCCGCTGACGGCGACGCTGCGGGGCGTCAAAAATTTTTTCAAACGCTTATTTGTGAAAAATACGATATTCGAAGATTTGGGGCTTTCTTATCTCGGTCCCGTTGACGGACACAATTTGAAACAGTTGACAACTGTTTTGCAGGAAGCGAAACGGCGGGAAACCTGCTGTATTGTGCATATTTTAACGAAGAAGGGCAAGGGATATCCGTATGCCGAGCAGGATCCGGAGAAGTATCATTCGGTGGGTGCGTTCGATTTAGAGCGCGGGATTGGAGAACAGAAAGAGGACTTTTCCGAACGTGCGGGCGCGTTGATTTGCGAAAGAGCGGAGCGCGACGGGAAGATCTGCGCGATTACGGCGGCCATGCGCGACGGCGTGGGCTTAAAGCAATTTGCAGAGCGTTTTCCGGACCGTTTTTTCGATGTGGGAATCGCCGAGGAACATGCCGTTACCTTTGCCGGCGGTCTTGCCGTAAACGGCATGAAACCCGTTTTGTTTCTTTATTCCACGTTTGCTCAGCGTTCGTACGATCAGCTCTTGCATGACATCTCCATACAAAAGCTTTCGCTAACGCTCATGCTTGATCGTTGCGGGGTTGTTCCAAACGATGGGATCACCCATCAGGGGATTTTCGATTATTCTTTGTTCAGCTCCATTCCGAACGTCAAAATATACGCGCCCGCAACCTATCGGGAGTTGGAGCTTGCGCTGGATCGCAGTCTTTCTTACGGCGGGCTCTCTGTCGTACGCTATCCCAAAGGGGAGGAGACGCGCTTTTCCCGTGAATTTTTACAAGCGGAGACGCTGTTCTATACCCAAGGCGCGGAAGGTGCGGAAATCGCGATTGTCACTTACGGACGGTTAGGAGAAATTGCGTTACAGGCGGCGGAAGCTTTTTGCGGAAAGGCGGGCGTGATTCGGCTTTTTGAACTTTTTCCGTTGGATGACGTACGCATTCTGCAATTGACAAGAGGCGCAAAACTCGTCTATTTTCTGGAAGAGGGATACGAGAGCGGGGGCGTTTCGGAAAAGCTCGCCGCACTATATTCGAAGAGCGGGCGCAATGTGAAAACGGTGATCCACGCCATTCCTTCCTACGTTGGACACGGAGATCTTCGCGCGCTTTACGAAAGCTACGGGTTTACCGCAAAACAGGTGGAATCGCGCATCAGGGCGGCGTTAGAGGACTAATAATTTTTTTCTTAATTTTGCAAAATCGTTGTAATGCGGCGAAAATTGTGGTACAATATAGTTAGAAACATATTAAGGAGTAATGATTATGGCAAAAATTACAGCGGACACGCTGATTTCGGAATGTCTGGAACTCAATCCCGATTCCGCGGAAATTCTTCTTTCCACGGGTATGCACTGCATCGGTTGTGCAATGGCGCACGGAGAGACGATTGCCGAAGCGGTTGCCGTTCACGGCGAAGATTTAGACGCGCTTCTTGCAAAACTCAACGAAGGAATCGCGTAAATCACAAGACGGAAAAGCCTTCCCGTGCGGGGGGGTGAGATAAAACAGTAAGTTATAAACAACAAGCGCAGCCGTTACGACTGCGCTTGTTTTATGGACCTTATAACCAATCAATTTAATTAAATCTTCCAACATTTTATTTCCTTATATGGATTGCATTTTGCTAAAACAATTCTTGTAGTTTTTATCTGAAACGGTAATTTTATTTTTTCCGTTTCCTTTAATACTACGTCAAAATCATTCTCGCATAACTTTACACATAAGGCACAATGCGGAACCCATTTCTCAGGCAAATAATTTCCATTATCCGCCGGAGAATAATGCTTTAACATCACATCACTAACCATTTGGTTTAATTCTGTAAGATATTTTGTTTTTCGCGGGGATAGATAAACAACCTTTGGTTTGAATACATCGATTCTATCGAAAACTATTACACCACTTTTAATTTTACTAATAAAACTTTCAATCGTTCCGATTATTAACTGTGTGTCATTAGATTTATACATTCCAATAGAAATATGCGGAGTAATGCTTGTACTAATCATATAATCATTTCCGGACACATTCGATAGATGATATAGCATTTTTTTAATTTGCTTTTCGCTTCTATTATCAAAATATAATGCAATTGTATATTCCGCCATTTACTATACTCCGTCAATGAAATAATTATATCATATACCTGCGGAAAATTCAACGTTTGAGTGAATAATTTTTCGTATTTAGCGTACATTGTGAAAAACATTTATATAAGCATAGCAACAGCCGCGTATCTCGGATTTATAAATACACGGCTGTATTTTTAACCTTGTTTTTAGAAATCCTCTTACCAAATCAGCTGTTTCCTGCGCAGATTGCAAAGCTCGATGAGGTACTCAAATGACACCCCATAGCTAAGAGCGGTTTTATCAATATTGAAATAGCAACTGCCCAAAAAGTTCTCGCACAATACCTGACGTACCGTTTTGGTATGTCAGGTATATTTATTATCATTTATATACAGACTACTGCTACTAACGCTTGAGATTCTTTAAAACGATAACAAATATACAGAAAAAGCGGCGTATCACACAATCGTGATAGCCGCTTTTGGGCACCCTGTTTGACAGTCTGTCATAAAATTTGTTACTTTATTGTTTTATGCCATACCACCTCGGGAAGGCTTTTTTCATGCGCAAAAAAGCATAGGACAAATTGTCGTTTTCATACAATAACGATGAGGTGGTTTATGCTGGAAATGTTATATGCCGTTTTGGGACGGCTGTTTTTTTTCACGGGCGCGATAGAAAACGGAAGTTCTTATCCCAAACCGCTTTCGGCTGCGGAAGAAGAAAAATATCTAAAACTTGCCAAAGAAGGGGATCGCCATGCAAAGGATATCCTCGTCAAACACAATATGAGACTCGTTGCGCATATCGTAAAAAAATATCACGGCGCGGCGGAAACGGACGATATGATCTCAGTGGGAAGCATCGGTCTGATCAAAGCGATCAATACTTACGAAACGGGACACGGCACCCGTCTTGCGACATATACGGCGCGGTGCATTGAAAACGAGATCTTAATGCTCATTCGTTCCGGGAAAAAGCATAAAGGGAACGTCTCTTTATCCGATCCCGTAGGAACGGATAAAGACGGCAACGAACTCACGCTCATGGATCTGCTCTTCGAGAAGGAAGATAAGGTGTTCGGCAGCGTGGAACAATCCATTATGCAGGAAAAATTTTTATCCTCCATTAAAAACCTGCTTACGGAGCGCGAGACAATGATCATCTGCCTTCGTTACGCGCTCACGGGCGGCGCGCCGCTTGCCCAAAGGGAAGTAGCGCAAAGATTGAAGATTTCGCGCTCTTACGTGTCCCGCATAGAAAAACGCGCTTTGGAAAAGCTGAGAGTCGGTTTGAAACGCGAAGAATTTTTAAGCGAATAAAAATATAAAAAATTCATGAAATTACTTGACATATTCATATTAGCCGATTATAATGGTATAAAAGCGAGGACGGAGAGGAGTAATTTGCGATACGTCTTGTTCAGGGAGCGGAGAGAAAGTGGAAACTCCGCAGCCGCCGCGAACGAAGAACGCTCCCGAGCTGCAAACCCAAAGGCGCAAAAATGCCGAGTAGGGGCGTCGTACGCGCGGCGTGAACGCGTAAGCCTTGTTTGAGGCGCAGAGCGACCGTTTGTTGCGGTAAATTAGGTGGCACCACGGATTATCGATTCGTCCTAATCAGTTCGGACGGGTCGTTTTTTTGCGTTCGGACAGGAGATAATTGATTTTATGAAAGAAGGAGATTCCGGGTCATGTGTTCTATTTTTGTATTAACGGGTAAGAGCGTAACGCAAAAAAAAGCGGAGGAGGCGTTTTACAGGACGCTGTCGCGCGGACCCGATTTGAGCCGTTTCCGCGAAACGGACGAAGGGTTTGTCGGGTTTCACCGTCTTGCTATTATGGGGCTCAATCTTGCGGGAATGCAACCGTTTTTCTATAAAAAGTGTTTTTGCGTATGTAACGGAGAAATCTATGGATTCCGTTCCGTGAAACGCGAACTGGAATTGCATGGTTATACGTTTGCTTCCGATTCCGACTGTGAAATTTTACTGCCTCTTTACGAAATATACGGCGCAGATATGTTTCGTCGGCTCGACGCGGAGTTTGCCTGCGTGATTTACGACGGCGAAAAAAAGCGATATATTGCCGCGCGCGATCCTATCGGGATCAGACCCTTATATTACGGGTATCTTCCGGATGGCAAGATCGCTTTTGCAAGCGAGCCGAAAAATCTTGTTGGGTTGGTTCAGGAAATTTTTCCTTTTCCGCCCGGTCACTACTATGCGGATGGCAAATTCGTATGTTACCGCGATATGACTGCCGTAAGAGAAGTCGTTTATGACGATGTGGATACCGTTTGCAAGAATATCCGCGAAAAATTGATTGCGGGCGTGAAAAAACGGCTGGACGCAGACGCGCCCGTGGGATATCTGCTTTCGGGAGGATTGGATTCTTCGCTCGTATGCGCGGTTGCGCAAAAAATGATGAAAAAACCCATTCGCACGTTTGCAGTGGGTATGCAAAAGGATGCGATTGACTTGAAATATGCCAAAGAGGTAGCCGATTATATCGGAAGCGAACATACCGAAATATATATGACGCGCGAAGAGGTGCTCGATTCTCTGGAAAAAGTCATTAAATCTCTCGCAACATTCGATATCACAACTATTCGCGCGAGTATGGGCATGTATCTCATCTGCAAAAAAATTCACGAGACGACGGACGTGCGCGTACTGCTTACGGGGGAGATTTCCGACGAGCTTTTCGGCTATAAATATACTGATTTTGCGCCTTCGGCGGCGGCGTTTCAGGAGGAATCGCAAAAGCGAGTGAGGGAATTGCATATGTACGACGTTTTGCGCGCCGACCGTTGCATTTCCGTCAACTCTCTGGAAGCGCGCGTACCGTTCGGCGATCTCGATTTCGTAGAGTACGTGATGAGTATCGATCCGGAAAAGAAACTCAATACCTACGGGATAGGAAAATATTTATTACGCCGCGCATTCGAAGGGGACTATCTGCCGCACGATATTTTATATCGAGAAAAGGCGGCGTTTTCCGATGCGGTAGGACATTCGATGGTGGACGATTTGAAGGAATATGCCGAGAAAAAATACGGGGACGATTGGGAGGAGATCGCGGAAAAATATGCCTATCATTGCAAACCGTTTACCAAAGAGTCCCTTTTGTACCGAGAGATTTTTGAAAAGTATTATCCGGGACAGGCACGTATGATTGCGGGATTCTGGATGCCCAACAAATCGTGGGAGGGGTGCGACGTCAACGATCCTTCCGCCCGTGTTCTCTCCAATTACGGCAAGAGCGGAGAATAATGATAGTCAATTGGAACGATCCCGTTTTTTCTTGACAATCGAGGCGAAAGTATTATATAATACTTTCAGTTCGCCAATGCGAACGGGAGGAGAAGCTTATGGTCAAAATTACAATGAAAATAGACGGCATGAAATGCGGGATGTGCGAATCGCACGTCAACGACGTCGTACGGAAGTGCGCCGAAGTAAAAAAAGTTACTTCGTCTCATGCAAAGAATCGGACGGTGATCGTCGCCGAAAGCGAAATCGATCTTGCAACGATAAGAGAAGCGATAGAAAAACAAGGATATCGCGTGCTGTCTGTTGAAACGGAGCCATACGTAAAAAAGAAACTGTTTGGCAGATAGAACAACGCAAAAACGCTTTACCCGTTTACGGTGAGATAAAAGGCATGTGTTTCATAGTCCTTGTATTAAATTGCAGAAAAAACGTAAATTGCCTTTTGTTCGTGATGAAATTTAATTTTAATACAAATAAAAGCCATAGCCCGTTATACTTCGTTTTGGAAGATAGCGGGTTATTTGTTTATCCGCAAAGGGAATTGCTTTTACCTATACGTTTTTCGGGTGCGTTTTTTCTTTCGCGCGAAAAACACTTTGCCGCGAAAAACACTTTACAAAGAAATCTTATTTTATTATAATATAACCATGATTGCTTTGGCGGAGAAATGGAAAGATTATTCGGTAATTGCCACAGGCGACGGCTATAAGTTGGAGCGTTGGGGCGAGATCGTGTTGCTCCGTCCCGATCCGCAGGTCATTTGGAACGCCCGTTGCGATCTGTTCGCCGCGGATTTCCATGCCGTTTACCGTAGGAGCGAAAAAGGCGGCGGCGCATGGGAATACAGGAAACCCGTTCCGGACGAATGGAATATCTCTTACCGCGATCTTACGTTCAAAATCAAACCCATGGGGTTCAAGCACACCGGTTTGTTTCCCGAACAAGCAGTGCACTGGGATAAGACTGCCGAGCTGATCAAAAACGCGGGTAGGGAAATTAAAGTACTCAATCTCTTTGCCTATACGGGCGGCGCGACGGTTGCCATGGCGAAAGCGGGCGCGCAAGTGACGCATGTAGACGCGGCAAAGGGTATGGTAGAGCGCGCGGGCGAAAATGCGCGGCTCTCGGGTATAACGAGCGGGATCCGTTACATTGTAGACGATTGCAAAAAATTTGTGCAGCGGGAGATCCGCCGCGGAAACCGGTACGACGCGATCGTGATGGATCCGCCTTCCTTCGGGCGGGGACCGGGAGGAGAGACCTGGAAGATCGAAAGCGAGCTTTTCCCCCTTGTGAAGCTTTGCGCCCAAGCGCTCTCGGAAAAGCCGCTCTTTTTTCTCATCAACAGCTATACGACGGGATTGCAGCCGACGGTGCTTTCGAATATTTTGACGCTTTGTTTAAGCGGAAAAAAGCGCGTGGAATCTTACGAGGTAGGATTGCCGACCGAAGAGGGAATTCCGCTTCCTTGCGGCGCGGGAGGAATGGTGATATATGAGTGAATTACAAGAGGCGGAAGAACTTGTTGTTCTGTATGAGGACAATCACGTTATCGTTGTGTTAAAACCGCAGAATCTCGCGTCTTGTCCCGATGAGAGCGGAGACGACAATCTGCTTGACCGGGTGAAAGATTACGTGAAACGAAAATACAACAAACCGGGAAACGTCTATATCGGGTTGGTGCACCGTTTAGACCGTCCCACGGGCGGCGTGATGGTATTCGCCAAGACGAGCAAGGCGGCGGGGCGACTCTCGGAGCAGATGAAATCGGGCGATTTCGAAAAGAAATATCTCGCGGTGCTTATCGGATCCCCAAACGCGGAGAGCGGAACGCTCACCCATTACCTTAAAAAGAATACGGTGAACAACATGGTATATCTTTGTCCGCAGGGAACGGACGGGGCGAAGCTTGCTTCGCTCGATTACCACATTCTCGCCAAATCCGATCAGCTTGCGCTTGCGGATATTTCCCTTCACACAGGCAGAAGCCATCAGATCCGCGTGCAGATGGCGGGAATATCCCATCCTGTTTACGGTGATATGCGATACGGCGGAGAAAAGGCGCAGAAGGGGAAGCTTGCGCTTTGGGCGTATTCTCTTTCTTTCACGCATCCCGTCACGCAGGAGCGGATGCGGTTTATTTTAGAACCGCCCAAAAAAGAAACGCCTTGGAACCGTTTTGATTTAACTCCCGTTTTCAGGATCGGTTAAGACAACTGAAAGTTTCATGAAATTTCGATTTTCTTTCAAAGATGGGGTATTACCGCTTGACGGAAAGAGAAATTTTGTGTAAAATGATAAAGATACCGGGCGATTTGTGAGCCCGCACGGAGCAAAGTTTACATGATTAAGACTAAATTTCGTTCAAAAGTGATTCTTGCGCTGAGCGTCATTCTCGCGCTTGTTTTAAGTTTGGCAATCGGGATGCTGATACCTTCTTTCAATGCGTCGGCGGAAACTTATTCTCCCTCGACGATTTTTTCCGCCGGGACGGGCGGTAAAATCGGGTCGTCGGAAGGGGACGGCGATCAATACGTTCAATTCACGCTTTCAGACGGCGGCGCGGTCTATTTTCGTCGCGATCTTGCGCTGAAATGGTATGAGTCCTCTGAAGAAGAGACGGAAGGACGGGCCAATCCCGGCGCGCTGAAATATCTTACGCTCGGTTTTTCTTTCTCCGAGCTTAATTTCAAAACGTTCTCGCTTGTATTTGAGAGCGCGGAGGAGAACATCAGTAAAGACAATACGGCTACAAACTCCGTCGTATTTCAGAATGGAGACGGCAAGGTGAGCGTAGCCGTTAAAAACGCTTCCGAGCAGACGAATGACGACTGGAACGAAGCGGGCGTTGAAGTGGACGTTTCCGACGGCGTTTTGTTCACGATCGACGAAACCGACTGTAACATCGGCGAATTTGCAGCTTACGTGAATGGTACGTATATCGGAACGCTTACCAATATCGGCGGTTATTTCCTCGAATATCTCTCTACGGCGTCTGATACGCCGAGAGTGCCTCTCGCATTCGTTGCGGATGAGCTTTTGGAAGACGCCGAATCGCAACTTGTGCTCATAAAAGAGCTCAATTCCCAAACATTTGAACTGGATGAAGACGGAAAAGTGACGGATAACGCCGTGCCTGTTCTCGTCCTCAATGAAAAGATATATGCATATACCCTTGGAAAACAGTGGAGTCTTACTTATGAAGCGATCGACGTGTGCGATACTTCGGTTACCGTTTCCAGGTATTATTATATGCTCGAAAAAGACGGCGACAGCTATGTGAAAGCGGAGGACGATGAATATTCCACGCTTACGACTTCGACGTTCCTTCTTCCCGCCGACGATACGGGAGACGAGGAACAATATGTTTCCATCCGTTTCCAGCTGAAAGACGACGCGGGAATTACGGACGATAACGACGGTTATATCTATCTCAGTTGGTATGCGGCGGATAATGCGGTCGTTTCGTTGGGCGAAGGGGAGAACGCATTCGATTATATCCGCGTTAACCGCAACCAAGAGGGACCTTACTATATCGGGATTTCGCCGAACGACGAATTGAAATCAAACGACGTATCCGATGAAACGTTGAATGCGATTGAGGAATATCAACAGGCGGTCAGCGAGGCTGCGGAAGATCTCAGCGCAGGAGAGGGCGCATACTTTTATATGCCTTCTCTGCGCGGACTTATCGGAAGCGATCATGCCGATTATCGTAATCTCACGTTCAGCGTTTACTATTACAAGCAGAGCCAAGCGAGCGGCGCGACGGCTTCCTCGGCGACTTCGCTTAAATATAACGCGCTCAAATTTGAAATCAACGAAGTGGGAAGATATCTGTTTTGCGTTCTTGCGGAGGATTCTACAAGCAACGCCATGATGTATTATTTTGACGGCGATCTTGTGGAAGTTACTTCAAGCAATATTTGGGATATCGATGAAATCCCCAAATTTACATTTGAAGTTTCGTATTCGGGAGCAAAGGTGGAAAATCCCGGCGAACAATCCCTTGGATATCGCGACAGTACTTATTCGATTGAATCCTTTGAGATCGTAGCGCTTTCGGGATATGAAACGGAATATACGCTTTATTATCTCGACGAAACGACAATGCAGCAGGATGGCGTGCAAGCTCCCTTTTCCTCTTATGCCGATCTCGTAGAAAATATTGCGGATTATTACGAGGCGCTTCAAACATATCTTATTAAGATAAATGAATACAACGACGACGTCAGCGAGGACGACGACGCGTGGGACAGAACGGATAACGATTATTATTGGTATCCGAGCTCGCTTTCCTTTGTAGCCGTTGAAGTGGGTTATTACGTCGTTGAATTGAATGTGACCGAGGCGGTTTTGCCGGGTAATGTTGTAACGGCATACCAGGTGATCGATGTACGCAATCCGATCGATACTCCTCCCGACGTGAGCCAGTGGTTACAGAATAATATCGCGGCGGTTGTGCTTTTCTCCATTTCCGCAGTGCTTTTGATCGTCATTATCATTCTGTTTGTAGTGAAACCTGCCGACAAGACGGTAGACGAGGTCGATCTTGCGAAACTCAAAAAGATGGAGAACAGAAAGAAGGGCGTGAAGAAAGGCTTGGAAGCAAGCAAATCTTCGGACGACGCTCCCGATGAAAAACAAGACGAATAATATCATGGAATGAATCAGAGCCCGTGCGTTTCAACGCACGGGCTTTTTGCTGTGCCGGTGAATATGCGGCTGCGGCAGATCAGGCAGTCATGCTTTTGATGATTGCAAAATATCTTGAAAAAATCGGAGATTGTGCCGTGAACGTTGGAGAA
>CAZFPP010000010.1:0-32910 GCA_964521125.1 uncultured Clostridia bacterium | reverse complement strand
CTTTTGTGCAGAGATTGCTCGGCAAGAAGAAATAACGAAAATACAGTGACAAAAAACCGGTAATGAATACCCGTCCGCTAAGCCGACGGGTATTTTTGCGTAAAGCCGCCATAGTGGCGGGGTTTTCGTTGTATAAAAAACGGCGGGCGGTTTCAAACCGCCCGCCGCACACCTTATCGCGTCAAGCCGTGCCGCATACGTTATTGCGTCAAACCGACTTTTTAATCAACTGTGCGTTTTAATCGGTACTTATAAACCGACTAACCGCTAACTGTTGTGTCTCGTTCCCAATCGTAGTTACAATATGTATCGTATAGATAGGTTGCCGCGGTTGCGGGGTCGGCTAACTCCGTGCTTGTAATGCTTGTATCTCCGGCTTTCCACCCCTCTGTATTTTTAAACGTCGCGCTCGTAAGCGCTTTGCAATCCTTAAACGCATTGTCTCCTATGATCAAAACGCCGCTCCCTATCGTTACGCTTGTAAGCGCTTTGCAACCATTGAACACAAAACTTTGGATGGTGATAACCTTGTCCGGTATGGTTATACTCTTAAGCGCGATGCAATCATCAAACGCATAACTCCATATAGCCGTCACGCCGCTCCCTATCGTTACGCTTTCAAGCGCTTCGCAATTCTCGAACGTATTGTGGTTTATTATTGTCACGCCGTCGGGAATGGTTATGCTTGTAAGCGAGCTGCAACCAGTGAACGCATATCTTCCTATGCTCGTCACGCTGTCTGGAATGGTTATGCTTTTAAGCGAGCTACAACCCATGAACGCATAGTTTCCTATGCTCGTCACGCTGTCGGGAATGATTACTTTTTCAAGCGAGCTACAATTATAGAACGCATAAGTTCCTATCTGTGTTATATCATCATCGGGCAATACGATACATACCGCATTTGTATATGTATTGTTCAATATATAGTAAGGAGAAGAGGGCCCGTCTTGATAGGTTCCTTCAGTATAATTTGTAGTAACGTCCATTCCGCTGGTGGCATACGGAACAAGCAAGTTATCATCCGCGTCGTACAGCCCCGCCGCAAGAGTACTGTCGCCCGTGCCTTGAATCTGCTCAACCGTAATCTTCAAGTCTAAAGTGACGGAAGTCGTCGCCGTGTACCCATCCACTGTGCCTCCGTTTGCGATCTCGCCCAAAATGGTATCGTACTCGTCGTTATTACTTTCAAATTCCCAAGCCCAGCTGAGAGTGTAGGAAAGGTTTACTGTCTTATTCGGGTTGATGTTCGAAAAACTGTCGCTCAAAGCGTTGAGCCCTTCAATCATCTTTTCGTAACTGTCGAAAGTCGTTTTGATAGAATCACTGTCCGTCAGCGTCCACTTGATAGGCTCGTAGGTCTGTTCGTTGCCGTCGCTGTCCGTCCATTTCAACTGAACCGTCGTGCCGGTCGTCGCCGCAATCGTGATTTTGCTCCGCACTTCCGCGCTTCCCGTAACGGAGAAGGACATACTGCCGCTCGTCCCGGGCGCGACTACGTTGTTTTCGTTAGCGCTCGCTGCTTGCACGTCAACTTTCGACGCACCGGTTTCAGTAGTGATCTTGTTATCCGCATATTGTTTGCCGAACAGATTCTCCGTATCCACGCTGATAACGTAACCCCATTTTGCGACGGTCGCCGACTGCGTCTCTACCGTCTTGCCCGATATGTACTTCGCGTATGTGAATCCGCCTATGCCGAGCACGATAGCAACGCAAAGCAAAATCGCCAATAACAACACGATGAACGACTTGCTTTTCCTGTCTGTCTTTTCCATTTTTTTACTCTTTTCCCCGAATTATTTTTTATTGCGGCTTCCGTCCCTTACTTACGGAAGATATTTTCTGAATTATTCTTTTTCGCGCGTTTCTCGTCTGCGCCCGTCGTTCCCTTTCCCTAAACGGCGCAAAAAAAGCCTATCGCTACTTGCATAACGCAGGGCGCGATAAGCTTCCATCTATCGATAAGCTTCTTTCTATCATAATAATCAATCGGTTGCAGTCGTTTTTCGGGTACGTTAATACAGGCGTACTATATCCCTTCGCATTACTTGCTATAAACATTATGTTCAACATCTTTCATTCCGTCAACCTTTTTTGTCGTTTTTGCGGATTTTTTGCCTTACAACCGCCTTTTTTTCTATGATATTTTATTTTACCGTATATCCTTAAAAATGTCAAGCGAAAATCGCTACATTCACAATCTTTTTATAAAAAATGAAAAGTCGACGGCGCGCAGCGTTGCGTTTTTGCCGCCTGTTCCGTCGCGCTTTCCTTTTATTGAATTGCCAAATGAAATACGGGAACGGGCACGGTAGATTACGTTATGTGCCAATACTTTGCGATAGAAAATCCCATGAACGAACGGCGACGTTCGGTACGCGAACGGAAATAATTTCCGTCCGCGCATTCATATAATAAGACATGAATTTTTTATTTCGGCATCGGATTCTATTGGGTTTTTGCTGTATCTTTCTTGCGGTCGCCGTTACGTTCGGCGTCTGCTTTTTTGCGCTTTCCCGCACGGCGGCGCAAGCGCAGCGGCTTACAATCGTGATCGACGCGGGACACGGCGGTATAGACGGCGGCGTAGTGGGGATTGAAACGGGGATAAAGGAGAGCGATATAAATCTTGCGCTTTCACGGCAGTTACAGGAACTGTTCGAGGAACTTGGGTTCAACGTTGAGATGACGCGTAAGACGGAGGCGGGGCTGTACGGCGTTGCGACGGCAGGTTATAAAAAGCGCGATATGAAAAAACGTGCGGAGATCATTAACGGGTGCGCGCCCGCGCTTGTTATTTCCGTTCATCAGAATTTTTTCTCTTCGCGCGAAAGGCGAGGCGCGCAGGTGTTTTTCAGGGAAGATTCCGCTTCCTCAAAGACGCTCGCCTGCATGATTCAGTCCGAGTTCAACGCCATGCCCGAATGCGTGAAGAAAAGCGAGCCTCTCAAAGGAGATTATTATATACTCAATTGCAACGAGTATCCCTCCGTCATCGCCGAATGCGGTTTTTTATCCAATGCCGAGGACGAAGCGTTGCTCGTAACAGGCGAATATCGGCAAAAGATCGCGGATGCAATCGTGCGCGGCGCGCTCGGTTATTTGTCTTCTGCGGCGGATAATACAACGTAAAACTTGTGAAATAGCGGTCTGTTTGTTTGACTTCCTGCGAACGGTATGATATAATCAACCATATGAATTACTGTCATAAAAGGTCGTTTTCACTGCGGTGGACGGATTTGGATTTTAAGGATGAGTTAAAATTGTCCTCCCTGCTTTCGATTGCGCAGGAAGTAGCGGGATCGAGCGCAGACGAATTGCATTTCGGATACGGCGATCTCGTACCCAAAGGGTTGGGATTTTTTGTTACGGCTACGCATTGCGAACTGTTGCGTCCCGTAAGGGCGGGCGAAACGCTCACTGCGGAAACCTGGCCTCTGCCTCCCCGCCATGTGGTTTTCGAAAGGGATTATCGCATAAAAGTCGGCGGAGAAACGGTGGCAAACCTTGCCTCCAGGTGGTGTCTTGTCGATTTGAAAACGTTCCGTCTGCTTACGCCCGAGGCGCTCGGTAAAACGCATGCGGAATGTCCCTATAATTCCGAAAAGGCTTTGGAAGTCGCAGATTGGAAGATTCCGAAGTTGAACGGAGAGGGAAAAGAAGTATACCGCATGCGGGTAGGTAGCAGTCAGTGCGACCATTATTCCCATGCAAATAACACGCGTTATGCCGATTTTTTTCTGGATTGTTATACCATGAAAGAACTTGCCGAACTCCCCGTAAAAGCGTTTCGTATCTATTACGGAAAGCAGGCGACGGAGAACGCCGAACTCGTTTTTACCCGTAAGGATTTTGATAACGGAACAAGCGTTTGCGAGGCGCATTCGAACGGCGAACTCATCTCTCGGTTTTTATTAAAATTTGCTTGATAAAAGGAGTAATCACGCATGAAAAAAAGTCTGAAACCCGCAACTTATCTTGCGCCCGTGCCCGCGGTTATGGTGACGTGCGGCGACGAGAATCAATCGAATATCATCACGCTCGCCTGGGTAGGTACGGTGAACTCCGAACCCCCCGTCGTAAGTATATCCGTGCGATATCAACGGTATTCTTTGCCGCTCATCGAAAAAACGGGCGCGTTTACGGTTAATCTTGTGACCAAAGAACTTGTGAGGGCGACTGATATCTGCGGCGTCGTTTCCGGGAAAGACGTCGATAAATTCGCGCTCGCGGGGCTTCATAAGGGAAAGGGACAAGCCGTATCCTGTCCTTACATTGAGGAAAGCCCCGTTTCGCTCGAATGCAAGCTCGTTCAACGCGTCGATTTGGGTACGCACGCCGTTTTGTTCGGCGAGATCGTGAACGTGATCGCGGATGAAAACTATATCGGAGAAAACGGCAGACTTGCGCTGCCCGAAGGGCTCCTCATCGCCTATAAAAACGGAAAATATGTTGCTACGGGAGAAACGCTCGGCAGTTACGGCTATACCGCCCGGGAGAAAAAATGAAACGGCAACTCAAAGCATATTGGAAAGCGGGTCCGGACAAATATGTGCGGCTTATGAAAAAACTGTTCGTCGTATTTAGCGTAATCGTGATTCCTTTGTTCATGGTACTTCTCGTATTTGCCTGCAATACGACGGGCACGGCGCAAATCATCTTTATTATTGTCACCGTGCTTTTCGGGGTCGGTTATCTTTCGGTTTACGGATTTTATGAGATGCACGTTTCGATGGGTACGGCGTTGGGAGTCGAGATCGCAACAAAGGTTGTGCATATCGTCACAAAGCGCAAAACGTTCACCTATGATCTGCGTATGGGATGCATAGATATGAAAGTGAAGAAAAACCGTTATATCGGTACCTTCGAAACGCAGGATTCCCGCGATAAATTTATATTTTACCGACATGCTCCGTTCACAAAATATTCGGATACACAATTTACCGAAAAGGATATTCGTCAGTTCTATCCTAAGATAGATATGATTGAAGAATAAATTTTAAATATGAAAATAAATTTTTGATACGAGGAAATCATGGAAAAGGAAATCAAAAAAGTTGTTTTGGCTTACTCGGGCGGACTTGATACGTCCATCATCATTCCGTGGCTGAAGGAAAATTACGACGGTTGCGAAGTGATTGCGGTTTCTGCCGACGTAGGGCAGGGAACGGAGCTTGACGGTCTGGAAGAAAAGGCGAAAAAGACGGGCGCAAGCAAGCTCTATGTGCTCGATCTGAAAAAAGAGTTCGTGGAAGATTATATCTTCCCTACGGTTCAGGCGGGCGCAATTTACGAGGACAAGTATCTGCTCGGCACGTCGTTTGCGCGTCCCGTGATCGCAAAGCGCATTGTTGAGATCGCTTTGAAAGAGGGGGCGGACGCGATTTGTCACGGATGTACGGGAAAGGGGAACGATCAGGTTCGTTTCGAGCTTGCCATCAAAGCGTTCGCTCCCGAAATGAAAATCATCGCGCCCTGGCGCATTTGGGATATCAAGAGCCGCGAAGAAGAGATCGAATATGCCGAAGCGCACAGTATCCCTTTGAAAATCAACCGTGAAACCAACTATTCCAAAGATAAAAACCTGTGGCATCTCTCGCACGAGGGGCTGGATCTCGAAGATCCCGCAAACGAGCCGCAGTATGAGAAAGAGGGCTTCCTCGAACTCGGCGTATCGCCCTTACAGGCTCCCGATAAGCCTACCTATCTCACGCTTCACTTCGAAAAGGGGATCCCGACGGCGCTCGACGGCAAACCGCTCGGCGCAGTCGAGCTGATCGAAGCGCTCAACAGGATCGGCGGCGAAAACGGCGTGGGACTTGCCGACCTTGTGGAAAACCGGCTTGTAGGCATGAAATCGCGCGGCGTATACGAAACGCCCGGCGGAACCATTCTTTATGAGGCGCACCGCCTTCTCGAAACCATTACGCTCGATAAGGCGACGCAGCATTATAAGCAGCTCGTCGCAGTCAAATTCGGCGAAATGGTGTACGACGGACAGTGGTTTACCCCGCTGAGAGAGGCGCTCTCCGCTTTTGTTTCCAAAACGCAGGAGACGGTGACGGGCGACGTCAAACTTCGCATTTATAAGGGCAATGTGACAAACGCAGGGCTTACTTCTCCTTTTTCCCTGTACAGCGAAAATATCGCCACGTTCGACGACGACGGCGGCGCGTATTCGCAGAAGGATTCCGAGGGCTTCATCAATTTGTTCGGTCTTCCCGTTAAAGTGAAGGCAATGCTCGATAAGAAGCGTAAATAAAATGACGAGGGTCTTTATCGACGGTAAAGCCGGAACGACGGGCTTAAAAATTTACGAACGGTTGGAAAAGCGGGACGATATTCAAATCGTCTCGCTTTCCGAGGATTTACGAAAAAATACCGCGGCTCGCAAAGAGGCAATGAACGCTTCCGACGTCGTGTTTTTGTGCCTTCCGGACGACGCGGCGAGGGAGGCGGTCTCCCTTGTGGAGAACGATCGCACGCTTGTCATCGATGCCTCATGCGCGCACCGCACGGCAGAGGGATGGGCGTACGGCTTCCCCGAGCTTTCAAACGCGCATCGGGAAGCGATCGCTTCTTCCAAACGCATTGCAAACCCCGGGTGTTACGCAAGCGGATTTATCGCGCTCGTGTATCCCTTAGTACAAGCGGGAATTCTGCCCGTCGATTATCCGCTCGTCTGTCATGCGGTTAGCGGCTATTCGGGCGCAGGCAAAAGCGGGATTGCGCAATATGAAGATAAGGAGCGCAGCGCGCTGTTCGATACGCCCAGACTGTACGCGTTAAATCTTACGCATAAACATCTTCCCGAAATGGTAAAACAGTGTTCCCTTGCGCGTACCCCCGTCTTTAATCCGTACGTCTGTGATTTTTACAGCGGCATGACGGTGAACGTTCCGCTCTTTTGCGATCTGCTCAAAGAACGCGCAAGCGTGAAAACGATTTCGGAACTGTACAAAACACATTATGCGGGCAGCCGCTTTGTATGCGTAGGACAAGAGGAGAGCGGTTTTGTTTCTTCAAATACGCTTGTCGGAACGAATGTGCTTGAAATACTCGTAAACGGGAACGAAGAACGGATTTTGCTCACCGCTCGGCTGGATAATTTGGGAAAAGGCGCTTCGGGTGCGGCAATTCAAAACATGAATATCGCCTTAGGACTTGACGAGGGCGTTTCTTTGTGATATAATCGAAAAGATAAATTAGACGGAATACGAATATGTGGAAAGAGATTGAGGGCGGCGTTTGCGCGCCCAAGGGATTCAAAGCGAACGGCGTCCATTGCGGGATCCGTAAAAATAAAATCAAAAAAGATTTAGCGCTCATTGTCGCAGAAAAAAAATGCGCGACGGCGTGCGTTTATACTTCCAATCTCGTGAAGGGCGCGCCCATTCTTGTGACGAAAAAAAACGTTGCGGACGGCTATGCGCAGGCAGTAATCGTCAACAGCGGCAACGCCAACACCTGTAACGAGAACGGCGTGGAGATCGCGGAGGAAATGTGCGCGCTCGTAGAACGCTATACGGGCGTGAAAGCGTGCGACGTCGTGGTTGCCAGCACGGGCGTGATCGGGCAGACGCTTTCGATCGATCCGATTGCGGGCGGTATGGAAGAACTCGTAAAAGGATTGGGCGATAACAGTTCCGCGGCGGCGGAAGCGATCATGACGACGGATACCGTAAAAAAAGAACTTTCTTATTCCTTTCGGCTCGGCGGGAAGGAGTGCCGAATCGGCGCGATCTGCAAGGGCGTGGGCATGATCTGCCCGAACATGGCGACGCTGCTCATGTTTGTGACGACGGACGTTGCGATTTCGCCCGAACTGTTGCAAAAAGCAATCTCCGCAGATGTGAAAGATTCTTTGAATATGCTTTCGGTAGACGGCGATACGTCCACGAACGACACTTTCTGTATCATGGCTTCGGGGCTTGCGGGAAACAAGGAAATTACGCAGCCGAATGCCGATTATAAGGCGTTTTGCCGCGTGTTGCATGCAGTGACGACCGCCTTTTGCAGAAAACTCGCGCGCGACGGCGAGGGAGCGACAAAGCTCCTCGAGTGCCGCGTTCGCGGTGCGAGATCGAAGAAAGACGCGCGTCTTGCGGCAAAGTCGGTGATAAATTCCAATTTATTGAAAGCCGCTATGTTCGGCAAGGACGCAAATTGGGGACGCGTTTTATGCGCGCTCGGCTATTCGGGAGCCAATCTCGATATCGGAAAGATCGACGTGACTTTCCGTTCCGCGGCGGGGGAGATCGCCGTCTGCGAAAAGGGGTTCGGCGTAGATTTTTCCGAAGATCAGGCGAAAAATGTGCTCTCCGAGGAGGAGATTGAAATCGATATCGCCCTGAACGACGGGAATTATCAAGCCACTGCGTGGGGGTGCGACCTCACTTATGATTATGTGAAGATAAACGGAGATTACAGAACGTGACCGATCAAGCGACAAAAGCGGAAATTCTCTTAGAGGCAATGCCCTATATCGAGAAATACCAGAATAAAGTACTCGTCATTAAGTACGGCGGAAACGCGATGACAAGCGACGAATTGAAAGCGCTTGTCATGCGCGATTTAACGTTGCTGCGTTTTGTAGGAATCAAAGTGGTGCTGGTGCACGGCGGCGGACCGGAAATTTCCGAGACGCTTACGCGCATGGGGATACAGTCGCGCTTTGTGAACGGATTACGGTATACCGACGAGGAGACGGCTCAGGTTGTTCGCATGGTACTTGCGGGCAAGATCAATAAAGAACTCGTACACAGACTCGGCGCGCTCGGGGCAAAGTCGATTGGAATTTGCGGCATCGACGGCGGGCTTTTGCTGTGCGAAAAAGAAAGCGAGGATTTGGGCTTCGTCGGGAAAATTACGGACGTGAACACGCAGGTCATTGAGGACTGTTTGGAACGGGACTATCTTCCCGTGGTTTCCACCGTCGGATACGACAACGAAGGAAACATTTACAATGTGAACGCGGATACTGCGGCTTCGGCGATCGCGGGCGCGCTCAAAGCGGAGAGCCTGATTCTTATGACGGATATCCGCGGTTTACTCAAAGATAAAGAAGACGAAAACAGTCTGATCAAAAAGGTGTATGTTTCGGATATCCCTTCGCTCATCAAGGAAGGGATTATTTCGGGCGGGATGATTCCGAAGATCAACTGTTGCAAAGAGGCGATTCGAAGAGGCGTGAATAAGGTTTTCATTACCGACGGACGGGTAAAGCATTCCATTTTGCTTGAACTTCTGTCCGATGAAGGTATGGGAACCATGTTTGTAAAAGGCGACTGATTTTTCAATCGTCTTTTTTACCGCCGCGGCGCGGAAAAAAAGTAAGGAGAGAATGATGCAATTAAAGGACATTCAAAAATTAGACGGGGAGTATTATGCCGAGGTCTTTTCCCGGTATCCCGTTGCATTTGAGGGAGGCGCGGGCGCAACGCTGTTCGGTACGGACGGCAAGCAGTATCTCGATTTCGGATCGGGAATCGCCGTGAACAGCTTCGGCGTGAACGACGGGGAGTGGAAGCGCGCCGTCAAGGAACAGATCGATAAAATTCAGCATGTGTGTAATCTGTATTACAGTGAGCCGCAGGCAAAGCTTGCCGAGCTTCTCTGCAAAAAATCGGGTGCGAAACGGGTTTTTTTCGGCAATTCGGGCGCGGAAGCCAACGAATGCGCGTTTAAAACGGCACGCAAGTATTCCTATTTGAAATACGGAGAGGGACGGTATAAAATCGTCTCGCTGAAAAACAGCTTCCACGGCAGAACGCTGTTTACGCTTTCCGCCACGGGGCAGGACGTCTTTCATCGGTATTTCGATCCGTTTGTGAGCGGCGTGGAGAGCGCGGAAGCAAACATGCAAGATATTCGCCGCGTAGCGGACGGGACGGCTTGCGCCGTCGTGATCGAATGTGTGCAGGGGGAGAGCGGCGTGAGTGCGCTTGACAGAGAATTCGTCCGTGCCCTCGGGGAGTATTGCAAGGAACGCGATATTCTGCTTCTCTGCGACGAAGTGCAAACGGGATTGGGCAGAACGGGAACGTTTTTCTCCTACGAACAGTACGGGATTTCTCCCGATATCGTTACGACGGCAAAGGGGATCGCGGGCGGTTTGCCCCTCGGCGCGTGTCTTATGTACGAAAAGACGGAGCATACGCTCACTTTGGGCGATCACGGCTCGACGTTCGGCGGGAACGCCGTTGCATGCGCGGGAGCGGTGAGCATCCTTTCCCGCATTACCGATGAGTTTCTGCTCGAAGTACGGGGCAAAAGCGAGTATCTTCGCGCAAAATTAAAAGGGTTCGACGGCGTGAAATCGGTGACGGGCCTGGGGCTTATGGTCGGTTTAGAGACGGAAAAGCCCGCCAAAGAGATTGCGAACGCTTGTTTAAAACGCGGCTTGCTCGTTTTAACGGCGCACGACAGAGTGCGCTTGCTGCCGCCGCTCAACATTACAAAAACGGAAATAGACGAAGGTCTGTCAATATTAAAAGAGGTATTAAAGGCATGAAACACTTACTTAAACTCGGAGATCTTTCCCGGGAAGATATTTTATCGTTACTCAATCTTGCCGATCAGCTTAAATACGAGCGCAAGAACGGCATTTCCAAGAAATATTTGGAGGGGAAAAAACTGGGCATGATTTTTCAGAAATCCTCTACGCGTACGCGCGTTTCCTTCGAAACGGGTATGTACGAGCTTGGGGGCTATGCGCTGTTCCTCTCCAACCGCGATTTACAGATCGGACGCGGCGAACCCGTAGAAGACACCGCGCGCGTGCTTTCGCGCTATCTTGACGGGATCATGATTCGCACGTTCGAGCAAAAAGAGGTGGAAGATCTTGCAAAATACGGCTCTATTCCCGTCATCAACGGACTGACGGATTACTGCCATCCCTGTCAGGTACTTGCCGATCTCATGACCGTCCGCGAGCGGAAGGGCTCCTTTCACGGTTTGAAACTTTGCTTTATCGGCGACGGCAACAATATGGCGAATTCGTTGATGGTTGGCGCGGTAAAAACGGGGATGCGCTTTTCCATCGCCTGTCCGAAGGGGTTCGAACCGGACAAAACGCTTGTAGAATGGGCAAAGGCGAACGGGGAGTTCCTCATGACGGAGGATGTGAAAGAAGCGGCGGAAGGAGCGGACGTGCTTTATACCGACGTATGGGCGTCTATGGGGCAGGAGGAGGAACGCGAAGCGCGCGCAAAGGCGTTTGCGGGATTCCAGATCAACGACGGCGTAATGGAGATTGCCAAAAAAGACGCAATGGTTTTGCATTGTCTGCCCGCGCACCGCGGAGAAGAAATCACGGCGGAGGTGTTCGAAGCGCACGCCGACGAGATTTTCGAAGAAGCGGAGAACAGACTGCATGCGCAAAAAGCGGTTTTGTGCAAATTGCTCAAATAAAAAATAGTATTTCAATTTTGGCTATCGAAAAATAGTGAACTGCGAAAGACCTTGTAAATACTGATTTTTTGTAGATTAAGGTATTCAAAATAACAACGATTTTTACCGCTTTGGCGCCCAAATGGTGTCCCGATTTCCTGCGGCGATATAAAACGATACGGACAGATAAAAAACCATACTATGCGAGGGCGGCTGTCTCTGCTACTTCGTATGAAAGCAAAGAAGTTTTGGATTTGTAATCGTCAACCCTGTTTCTTCTTTCATTTCTCGAACAATGGCATCAACTATAGACTCATCTGGCTCTACATGTAGTAATAATTTATTTTTATGGATGCATTAGAGATTAAAAAAGTAGACAAAAACACAGAATGGGCGGATAAACTAATTTGCTTTGTAGAAAATTTTTCATGGAAAGAAGTAAAAAGCCATATGCTTGAAATGCTACAAGCATGGGCGTTTACTGATTGGGAAGCTCCGTTTGTGGCAATAGCAAATGGTCAAATTGTGGGAATGGCTACTATCATGAAGACAGACTATTATCCGTTACCTGAAATTTATCCATGGATATCAAGTGTTTTTGTGGCGGAAGATTATCGCGGCTATAGGATTAGTGAAAAACTAATTGATTATGCAAATGAATATGCAAAAGAATGTGGTTTTGAAAGAACCTATATTCCGTCGGTACATATTGGTTTATACGAAAAATTCGGATACCAATATTTGAAAAATATTACTAATTACGGGAATGGAACGGACCGATTGTATGTAAAAGAACTGAAATAATAAAAACTTATAAGAAGATGTTTGTTAATATAGCCAATAAAAAATAAGGAGACAGTATGAAGAAAAAGGCTTTTGTCACGCTGGAGAACGGAAAAGTGTTCGAGGGAATTTCCTTCGGCGCGGAGCGGGAGACGATTGGCGAGCTTGTGTTTACCACGGGCATGACGGGATATCTCGAAACGCTCACCGATCCCAGCTATTTCGGACAGATCGTCACGCAGACCTTTCCGCTGATTGGAAACTACGGCGTGATTCCCGCCGATTTCGAGAGCAAAAAATGCTGGGTTAAGGCGTATATCGTGCGGGAAAAATGCGACGAACCTTCTAATTTTCGCTGTGGCGGCACGTTGGAGACGTACTTGAAGGAGCAGGGGATTCCTGCCGTTTACGGGATCGATACGCGCGAGCTTACGCGCACGGTACGCGAAGCGGGCGTGATGAACGCGGCAATCACCTTCAAACCGTTCACCGATTTTTCTGCGCTCAAAGCGTACCGCGTGAAGGACGCCGTCGGCTCGGTGACGAGGGCGCAAGTCGAAACGCTGGGAAATGCGGATGGTCTTCACGTCGTTCTCTATGACT
Source organism: uncultured Clostridia bacterium (assembly GCA_964521125.1). Taxonomy (GTDB): domain Bacteria; phylum Bacillota; class Clostridia; order Christensenellales; family Borkfalkiaceae; genus Gallimonas. The sequence goes on along the minus strand of CAZFPP010000010.1, from coordinate 20,130 downwards.
TCGGCGCGAAAGAGAATATTCAGCGCGAACTTGTAAAGCGCGGCTGCCGCGTGAGCTTGGTTCCCGCGCAATTTTCCGCAGACGACGCCTTAGCGCTCGATCCCGATGGGATCATGTTGACGAACGGACCGGGCGATCCCGCCGAAAATACGCAAATTATCGAAAACTTAAAAAAGCTTGCGGGGAAGAAACCGATCTTCGGGATCTGCCTCGGGCATCAGCTCTTTGCGCTTGCCATGGGCGGCGAAACGCGCAAAATGAAATACGGTCACCGCGGCTCCAACCAGCCCGTGAAGCAGCTTTCTACGGGAAGAGTATTCATCTCGTCGCAGAATCACGGCTATGAAGTGGTTTCAAGTTCGCTCAAAAACGGAACCCTGAGTTTTATCAACGGCAACGACGGCACATGCGAAGGCGTGGACTATCCCGCGCTCAACGCTTCTACCGTTCAGTTCCACCCCGAGGCGTGCTCGGGTCCGCATGACGCGAATTTCCTGTTCGACACGTTTATTGCGCGCATGAAAAAGGAGAAAGAAAATGCCTAAGAGAAGCGATATCAAAAAAGTACTTGTCATCGGCTCCGGTCCCATTGTCATCGGGCAGGCGGCGGAATTCGACTATGCGGGCGCGCAGGCGTGCCGCGTGCTCAAAGACGCGGGCGTCAACGTCGTTCTCTGCAATTCCAACCCCGCCACCATCATGACGGATAAAATGCTTGCGGACGAGATCTATCTCGAACCGCTCACCGAGGACAGCCTCAAACGGATTATTATCAAGGAGCGTCCCGATTCTTTGCTCGCCTCGCTCGGCGGACAGACGGGATTGACGCTCGGCTGTCAGCTCGCGAAGTCGGGCTTCCTCGACGAATGGGGGGTCAAGCTCATCGGGACCAAATTAGACGCGATCGACAGGGCGGAGGATCGGGAACTCTTTAAAGAGACCATGCAAAAGATCCGTCAGCCCGTCGTTCCTTCCGATATCGCTTATACGGTGGAGGAATGCGTTGCGATTGCCGATCGGCTCGGATATCCCGTTATCGTGCGTCCTGCGTTCACGCTGGGCGGCGCGGGCGGCGGCGTTGCAAAGGACGAGGAAGAACTGCGGCTCATCTCGCACAACGGGCTTATGCTTTCGCCCATCACGCAGGTGTTGATCGAAAAATATATCGGCGGTTGGAAAGAGATTGAATTCGAAGTGCTGCGCGACGGAGCGGGAAACGTGCTCACCGTTTGCTCTATGGAAAACTTCGATCCCGTCGGCGTGCATACGGGGGACTCCATTGTCATTGCGCCTGCGGTTACGCTTTCCGATAAAGAATACCAGATGCTGCGTACTGCTTCGCTCGATATTATCACCGAACTCGGGATCGAGGGCGGCTGTAACTGTCAGTTCGCGCTCTATCCCGACAGCTTCGAATATGCGGTCATCGAAGTGAATCCCCGTGTGTCGCGTTCTTCGGCGCTTGCAAGTAAGGCAACGGGGTATCCCATTGCCAAGGTGACCACCAAGATCGCGCTCGGATATACGCTCGACGAGATAAAAAACGACGTTACGGGAAAGACGTACGCCTGCTTCGAGCCTGCGCTTGATTACGTCGTCGTCAAACTTCCCAAATGGCCGTTCGATAAATTTTTATACGCAAAACGCGGATTGGGATCGCGCATGAAGGCGACGGGAGAGGTCATGGCAATCGCGCCCACCTTCGAACAGGCGATCATGAAAGCCGTGCGCGGGGCGGAGATCTCGCTTACCACACTCAACGCCCCCAAATTTGCGGGAATGAGCCGCGATGAGCTTTTCGGCGAATTACATAAAACAACGGACGAGCGTCTCTTCGTCGTTTTCGCTGCGCTCAAAGCGGGTATTTCGGCGGACGAAATTTTCCAAATTACGAAAATCGACCGCTGGTTCTTAAATAAACTCAATCATCTTGTCAAATACGAAGCGTCGATTTCCGGCAAAAAACTTACGCGCGGAGAATATCTCACAGGCAAAAAATTCGGCTATACCGACGCTGATCTCAAAAAATTCAGCGGGAATCAAGTTCCGCACCGCCGCGCTTGTTTTAAAATGGTCGATACCTGCGCCGCGGAATTTTCGGCGCAAACGCCCTATTTCTACTCTACGTTCGACGATATCGAACACGACGAAGCGAAATCGTTCGTCGATAGGAGTACAAAAAAGCGCGTGATTGTCATCGGTTCGGGACCTATCCGAATCGGACAGGGAATCGAATTCGATTACTCTTCCGTCCACTGCGTTTGGACGCTTAAAGAACTCGGTTACGAAGTGATTATCATCAACAACAATCCCGAGACGGTTTCCACCGATTTCGATACGGCGGACAGACTCTATTTCGAATCGCTCACGCCCGAGGACGTGCAGAACGTCATCGACGTGGAAAAACCTTACGGCGTCGTGATCACGTTCGGCGGACAGACGGCGATCAAACTGTGCGGATACCTTGCGAAAAAGGGCGTACGCATTTTGGGCACGAGCGCAGACAGCGTAGACAGGGCGGAGGATCGCGAACGCTTCGACGAGTTGTTGGAACAGTTCGATATCGCGCGTCCCAAGGGGCTTACCGTCATGACAAAACAGGAAGCCGTTTCTGCGGCGGAAACGCTCGGCTATCCCGTGCTTTTGCGCCCTTCCTACGTCATCGGCGGTCAGAACATGACGATCGCATTCACCGAAAACGACATTTCGCGCTATATGGACGTCATTTTGGCGCAACATATTGAAAATCCCGTGCTCTGCGACAAGTATCTCATGGGTACGGAGCTGGAAGTGGACGCCATTTCCGACGGGGTTGACGTGCTCATTCCGGGGATCATGCAGCATATCGAGCGCGCGGGCGTGCATTCGGGCGATTCTATTGCGGTTTATCCGCCCTATCATCTGAGCGACGCAATGCTCAAAACGATAGTGGATATCTCGACGAAGCTTGCGCTTTCCCTGAACACGAAGGGACTCATCAATATCCAGTATCTCATCTATCAGAATAAACTGTACGTCATCGAAGTCAATCCCCGCGCTTCGCGTACTATTCCTTATATCTCCAAAGTGACGGGCGTGCCAATGGTGGAGCTTGCAACCAAGATTATGGTTGGCGCAAAACTCAAAAAACTCGGTTACGGTACGGGACTCTATCCCAACTCGCCTTATGTCGCGGTCAAAGTGCCCGTATTCAGTTTTGAAAAGCTCAACGACGTCAATTCCCAGCTCGGACCCGAAATGAAATCGACAGGCGAAGTGTTGGGAATCGGAAAGACGATTGAAGAGGCGCTCTTTAAGGGACTTGTTTCGGCGGGCTTTAAGATGTGCCATCCCACGAAGGAAAAACCCGTCGGCGTATACTTCACCGTCAACGATCAGGATAAATTCGAGATCGTCTCGATTGCCAAAAAGTTTGCGGATCTTGGCTGTAATATCTACGCCACGGCGGGAACGGCGAAGGTGATTTCCGCACTCGGGATCGACGTGACCGTTGTTGAACGGTTAAAAGCAACCAAGCAGGTATGCAGCCTCATGGACGAGGGGAAAATCGACTATATTATCTATACGGGTAAGACGGACGTTGATTCCATTGCCGATTATATCAATCTGCACCATCATGCAATCTTGCTCGGGATTACCGTACTCACCTCTCTCGATACGGCGAACGCGCTTTGCGATATCATTGCAAGCAAATTTACGCAATATAATACCGAACTTGTCGATATCAACCGTCTCAGAACGAAGAGGACGGAGCTGAGTTTTGTAAAAATGCAGTCGTGCGGCAACGATTATATCTATTTTGAGGATATGGACGGGCAGATCACCTGTCCCGAATCGCTTGCCGTCAACTTCGTCAGCCGTCATTACGGGATCGGCGGAGACGGAATCGTGCTCATGGAAAAATCGCAGATTGCCGATGCAAAGATGCGCATCTTCAATCAGGACGGTTCGGAGGGGCTCATGGCGGGCAATGCGATTCGTTGCGTTGCAAAATATCTCTACGAAAAGGGGATCGTTCCCAAAGAGATTATGTCGATTGAAACGAACAGCGGAATCAAGGAAGTGCGCGTCTTCTCGTTTGGCGGAATCGTGACTTCCGCAAGCGTCGATTTGGGCGTTGCGGAGCTTGACGGAGAGAAAATTCCCTCGGTATGGAAGGGAGAGGTCGTCTCCCGTCCTATGGAAATCGACGGAGAGAAATACGCGGTTACGCTTGTCAATCTCGGCAATCCGCATTGCGTAATCTTCTGCCCCAAAGTGGACGACGTACCCGTGGAAGTGTTGGGACCGAAGATCGAAAACAGTAAATATTTTCCGAATAAAGTTAATACGGAGTTTATCCGCGTCGTTAATGCCTATACGCTAAAAATGCGCGTTTGGGAGCGCGGAAACGGGGAGACGCTTGCATGCGGAACGGGCGCGGCGGCGGCTACGGTTGCGTGCGTACTTAACGGATATTGTGCAAAGGATACCGATATCACCGTAAAGTTGAGGGGAGGCGATCTTATTGTCAACTATCATTCGGACGGGCATGTGACGCTCACGGGCGGCGTGCAGAAAATTTATGAAGGAAAGGTAGCGTTCTGATGCAAAGAGAGTTATTTTATGAAGAGAGCGCGGTCTCTGCAAAGAGCCGTTCGGAATCGAAAATTTATATGGCGTTTCATATTGTGAGTATCGTCTTTCTCATCATAGTATGCATCCAGATCTTTTTCTCTTTTTCGTATGTTGGAAGCCAGGTAGATTTATATCAAAACGGAGAGATGACGCAAATCCAGTTCATCATATCATTGGCGCAATGGTTTGTATTCATAGCGGCGTGTTTTGCCGTTTCCCTTATATTTTTCTTTCTGAAAAGGCGGTTCAACGTAAGTTATGACTATACGTTCGTCGAGGACGAATTGCGCGTTTCTAAGGTTTTTAACGGGAAAAAACGCAAATTTTTTAAAAAATTTGAAGTTGAACATATTATGAAGATCGGTTGGGCTGAGAATGATTCGTTTGAACGTACTCGCGCGGGTATGTCCAAAAAGAATATTGTTATGCTTACGCCGAACAAGGAACCGTGCGAAGGAAAGGAATTCTATTATTTACTCTATTCTTCCTCCATGGAAAAAACGTTGTACATTCTCGAAGCGCGGCAGGAAATGCTGGAATATCTTGTCCGCGCGGCGGGCGTCAATAAATTGGAGCGCAGATGATTTATCTTGATAACGCCGCAACGACGCGCCCGAACAGGGATGCGGTTTTGCGTGCAAACGAATTTCTAACGGAACAATATTTTAACCCCTCCGCACTTTACGGCGGGGGGCTTATCTTGCGCGGCGAATTGAAAAAAGCGCGGGAAGCGCTGCTTTCTCATGTTGCGGATATGCGCGCGTACGAGTTGATTTTTACTTCGGGCGGTACAGAGGCGGACAATCAAGCGATTTTTTGCGGTGGCAGACGGGGCAACGTCGTGACGACGCAGGGCGAGCACGCCGCCGTCTTTCAAAGCGTCACCGAACTGAAAAACCGCGGCGTTGAGCCGCGGTTTGCCCCGCTTCAAAAAGACGGGAGCGTTGATGCCGACGCGCTTTTGCGCCTCGTGGACGAAAAGACGAGCCTTGTCTCCGTCGTGCATGTCAATAACGAGACGGGCGCAATCAACGATATCGAAAAAATCGCTCGTTTGGTCAAGGAAAAAAATCCGCGCTGTCTGGTTCACAGCGACGGCGTGCAGGCGTTCGGGAAGATCTCCGTCCGTTTGGAGAACGTCGACCTTTATTCGGTAAGCGCGCATAAAATCGGCGGAGTGAAGGGTTGCGGCGCGCTCATCAAACGCAAGTCGCTTGCTCTGTCTCCCTATCTCTATGGGGGAGGGCAGGAAAACGGACTTCGCAGCGGAACGGAGAACGTATTCGGGATTATGGCGTTTTATTATGCCGCAGAGGAAAAATTCTCGTCGCTTGACGCGGACGGTAAGAGGCTTAGCGGTTTCAGGGAAAATTTGTGGAAGTCGCTCGATAAAGATATTTTTCTGCGGCTTTCGCCGGAGAGCGGCACACCGTATATTCTCACCGTTTCGGCAACGGGATTGCGCGGCGAGATTTTACAGCGGTTGTTAGAGGCGCGCGGCGTGATCGTGGGAACGGGGAGCGCATGTTCTTCCAAACACCCGTTTAGCCGCGTTGTTCAGGCATGCGGTTACAAAGAAAAGGAGCTTCACGGCGTTTTGCGAATGAGTTTTTCTTCCCAAACGACGCAAGAGGAGATAGAACGGGCGGCAGACGCTCTCAACGAAGCGGCAAAGGATCTTAAAGAAAGGACGAAATAGCATGGAGAAAGTAATCATCATCCGCTATGCGGAAATACATTTGAAAGGAAAAAACCGCGGTTATTTTGAACGCGTATTCGCCAATAATCTCGAGCGCGCTTTAAAAGGATTGCGCCATGAATTGCATCGTACGAGCGGGAGATTTCTCGTTGCAAAATTCGATGAAGAGAAAATCGACGAGATTAAATCGCGCATTGCCCCGGTATTCGGTGTGCATTCCTATTCTGTGGGGTTAATGACGGGCGGCGAGTTGGACGAGATTTATCGCGCTTGTAAAGAAGTTGTGCCGCACGAAGGTACGTTCAAGGTGGTTTCTCACCGCGCATATAAAAATTTTCCCATGACATCAATGGAGTTGAGCGCGGAGATGGGCGGACGGCTGATAGAAGAGTTTCCGCGTCTGAAAGTGGACGTGCATACCCCTGAGCATACCGTCTGTATCGACGTGCGTTCAAAGGACGAAACGCTTGTTTTCGGTACTTTCGAAGCAGGGCTTGGCGGCATGCCCGTGGGAACTTCCGGAAAGGGACTTTTACTGCTTTCGGGCGGAATCGATTCTCCCGTTGCCGGTTTTCTAATGGCGAAGCGCGGCATGACGGTGGAGCTGTTACACTTTCATAGCTATCCCTATACCAACGACGGGGCGAAGGAAAAGGTGAAAGAGCTTGCGCACGAGCTGACACGCTTTTCGCTGTCGTCCCGTCTTACGACGGTGAACGTCGCCCGCATTCAGGAGGAGATCCACTCGAAATGCGCCGCAGAGCTGAACGTGACGTTGCTTCGGCGGTTCATGGTTCGTATTGCGGAAAAAATTGCGGCCGAAAGGGGCGCTCAGTGCTTAATTACGGGCGAAAGCTTGGGACAAGTCGCCAGTCAAACGATTGAGGGAATCACGTCCTCAAACGCGGTGGCGAATCTTCCCGTTTTACGCCCCCTGATCGGGTTTGACAAGGACGAGATTATTTCGGTTTCAAAAAAGATAGGAACATTCGAGACGTCGGTGCTGCCCTTTGAGGATTGCTGTACGGTATTCCTTCCCGATTTTCCCGCCATCAAGCCCAAGCTCTCCTTTATCGAAAAAGAGGAAAGCAAGCTCGATGTGGACCGTCTCGTGAAAGAGGCGATGGAAACAGAAGAAATTTTCGAAGTATGAGCACGGAGCGGTTCGCTCCGTTCAATCTTCCCACCAGCGGTCTGGAATTTCGCTTCTGTTTTCTATCAATACGGAGGGGAGTTCGACGGGAACGCCTTCCACGCCCTGCCACACGGGGATCACGGTGTAGGTGTATTTTTCACCCTGACGAACGGAGTTGTCGCAGATGGTTTGGCGGTATTTTCCGCTGTAAATGGTTTTAATTTCATCTCCACATTGTCGTTTTACGATATAATCATAGTACTGTGTCTGACATAATTCAATGACGACCGCATCATTTTTCACTGAAATGAGCGGTTTTTTTATGCTCGGGCAGGAAAACCGCGTGCTTTTCCCTTCGGGAATCGCGCTTTTGCGGAACAGTTCTTTTGATGTGAGGTAGGGCGGCGCGAGCGGATCGGCGCATATCAAACGGTGACGCGTCTCGTATTCTTCCTTGTCGAACGCAATTTCGATCACTTGGTCGCTTGTCGGAAAGGTCGCGGGGGAACAATTTTGATACAGCGTTTGCAAGATGCGCAGCGCAATATTGGCGGGCAGTCCTCCGCCCGTTGCTTCCACGGGGGAGTTGTCGCGGTTTCCAAGCCATACGGCGACGGTATCGTCTTTTGTATAAGCGATCGTGTAGGCGTCGGTATTGCCCGCCGAAGAACTGCCCGTTCCCGTTTTTGCGCAGACGGGGAAGGGAAGGCTTTTCAGCTTTTTTGCCGTGCCTTCCTTTGCCGCCGTTTGCAGCATGTCGTTGACGAGACAGCAAACGTCCTCCGAAAAAACAACTCGTTTGACGGGGGAATGTTTATACAGCGTTTGGTGTTTCCCGTCCATTACGCGGTCGATAAAGCCTGAGGGCGCATAATAGCCCCCGTCCGCGAATACGGCGTAGCCGTCCGCAAGTTCCGAAAGCGTAAATCCTTCTTTCATGCCGCCGAGTGCGAGTGCAAGCGAGCGGTCGTTTTTCGCGACGGAGAGGTTCATTTTTTCCAGATAAGAGCAGGCGCGTTCCGTGCCGAGCTCGTTTAAAATTTTTACGGCCGGGACGTTCACGCTGCGGGAGAGCGCGTAGCGCACGCTCATATACCCGCCGTATTGTCCGCCGTAATTGGCGGGGGAATAGCCGGCATAATTTATTTTTTCGTCGAGCACGGGCGTGGCGGGCGAGATAAGATTCTCTTCCAACGCGGGGGCGTAAACGGCAAGCGGTTTGATTGCGGAAGCGGGCAGTCGGCGCAAGAGTCCGCAGGTGGAATAGACTGCCTTGATCCCGTTTTTCGCGTTATCCCGCACGAGCACGCAGACGTCGCTCTCCGCCTGCGTTTTTTCCAGTTCCGACTGTAAAGTACGGTCGAGGAAGGTGTAAACGTACAGTTCGTCTCCCGAAGAGACGTCCGGAAACAGCTCTGTAAGCTCGTTCCAAACCAGGGAAAGATAAGAACTTTTCTCCTCTGCGGGCGCAGGGGATGCGGGAAGCGGTTCGTTCTTCGCTTCTTCCGCCTGTTCGGAAGTGAGGTATCCCTGCTCTGCCATGAGCGTGAGGACGAAGTTGCGGCGCGACAGACATTTTTCCGCGTCCTTGAAAGGGGAATAACGATTGGGCGATTTCACGAGCGCGGCGAGCGTCGCGCTTTCGGCGGGCGTCAGGTCGCGGGCTTCTTTTCCGAAATAAAACCGCGCCGCGCTTCCGATTCCGAACGCGCTGTGCCCGAAGTAAATGGAGTTGATATATAGCTCCAAAATTTCTTTTTTTGTATATCGCTTTTCCAGCTGTCTTGTGAGTTTGATCTCTTTGAGTTTGCGGGTCAGCGTTTTTTCGCCCGAAAGGTGGGTGTTTTTAATGAGTTGCTGGGAGATGGTGGAAGCTCCTTCGCGAAAGGAAAAGGAGACGGCGTTTTTCATCGTCGCTTTTCCCATACGTTTGTAATCCAAGCCGTGATGGTTGTAAAAACGTTTGTCCTCGACGGCGACGAACGCGTTCGGTAGATAATCGGGCAGCTCGGAAAGAGAAGCGTTTATTTTGGATAATGCGATTTCTTCGCCGTTTCCGTCAAAGACGCGTACGCAGTTTTGCGTCAGTTCAAGTTTTTCGGGCTGTAATTTTGTGCCCGCCGTCACCGAAAAATAAATCAGGAACAGCGCGAGCACAATCGCCGCCGCAATTCCGAAAAGCCAAAGTAAAATTTTCACCGCGCGTTTCATGTTGAAAACAGTATTTGTCTTTCCCGAAAAATTTTGCGCGTTTGCGCATTCAACGATTGAAAAAAACAGGGAAACGTGATATAATCATATCGGGGGAAGTGAGGTGAAAACTATGACGGACAGAGAAACCGAGCAAAAGTTATCGCTTTTTGCGGATATGGTGCAAAAAAGTCGCCGTATCGTTTTTTTCGGCGGTGCGGGCGTTTCGACGGAGAGCGGTATTCCGGATTTCCGTTCGACGGACGGACTGTATCGAATGAAGTATACCGTTCCGCCCGAGACGATATTGAGCGCGGATTATTTTTATGCGTATCCCGAGGAATTTTACCGTTTTTACCGCGATAAAATGCTCTTTTTAGAAGCGAAGCCCAATGCGGCGCATAAAAAACTTGCCGAGTGGGAACAGGCGGGGAAACTTCTTGCCGTGATCACGCAGAATATCGACGGGCTTCATACGCTTGCCGGCAGTAAAAACGTATTGGAGTTGCACGGCAGCGTGTACCGAAACCGCTGTTTGCAGTGCGGGAAAAGATATCCGGTAGAGACGGTCGTTTCTGCAAAAGGAGTGCCGCGGTGTGAGTGCGGCGGAGTCATCAAACCCGAGGTCGTGTTGTACGGAGAAATGTTAGACGAGCGCGTATTGCAAAAATCGATTGCGGCGCTCGAACAGGCGGATATGCTGATCGTGGCGGGCACTTCGCTCACCGTTTATCCCGCGGCGGGACTTGTCAATTACTACGCGGGGGACCGTTTGGTGCTCGTCAACCGCGACGAAACGCCGTTCGATTCCCGCGCGGATCTCGTTTTTCACGAAAAAATCGGAGAAGTATTTTCGAAATTATAAAAATGAATTATCATATTGTAACTTACGGCTGTCAGATGAACGTGCACGAATCGGAGAAGATCGCGGGTATTCTCAAAGAAAAAGGGTATGAGAGCGAGAGCGCTTTGGAAGAGGCGGACATCATTGTGTTTAATACCTGTTGTATTCGCGAAAACGCAGAAAATCACGCGTTTGGCAATATCGGGGCGTTAAAAAAGCTGAAAAAGCAAAAGAAAGATCTACTCATTGCCGTCGGCGGTTGCATGGCGCAGGAAAAAGGCAAAGCGGAGCTTCTGAAAAAGAAATTTCCGTTTATCGACTTGATTTTCGGCACGCACAATTTAAACGAGTTAGGAGAGCTTATCGAAAGAAAACAAACGCAGAAGAAGGCGGTCGTTTCGCTCAAAGAAGACAGAGGCGAGACGGAAGACGGCGTGACGCCCGTTCGTACAAGCTATCCCAACGCGTGGGTGAATATTACCTATGGTTGTAACAATTTCTGTACCTATTGTATCGTGCCGTATGTGCGCGGACGCGAGCGGTCGCGCGCGGCAAAGGACGTGCTGCGCGAGGTCGCCTCGCTGGTGCGGGACGGGTATCGAGAGATCACGCTTTTGGGGCAGAATGTCAATTCTTACAACAGCGACGGCGCGGGGGGAATGAGTTTTCCCGAACTTCTTGACGCGTGCGCGCAGATCGAAGGGAAATTCCGCTTGCGGTTCATGACGTCGCATCCCAAAGATTTTTCCTTGGAGCTATGCCGCGTCATTGCAAAGCACGACAAAATCTGCAATGCCGTTCATCTGCCCGTGCAGGCGGGGAGCAACCGCATTCTTTCTCTCATGAACAGAAGATATACCAGAGAGAAATATCTGGAAGAGCTGAAAATGCTCCGCGGGATCGTACCCGATTGCGCCGTGACAACCGATCTCATCGTGGGATTTCCTACGGAGACGGAGGAGGATTTTTTGCAAACGCTTTCTCTTGTGAAAGAGGCGGGTTTTGCTTCGGCATTCACCTTCGTCTATTCCCCGCGCACGGGAACAAAGGCTGCCGGGATGGAAGGACGTATTTCCGAAGAGATCTCCAAAGAAAGAATCATGCGGCTTGTGGAGGCGGTCAACGAAAATACGCGGGGAGAGAGCGCGAAATACGTTGGAAAGACGACGGAAATCCTCTGTGAAGATTACGATGAGAAAAAAGGGCTTTATCTCGGGCGCAACGAGGCGGGCAGAATGGGATATTTTAAAAGCGACGCCAACGTTGTGGGAGAGTTCGTGTCTCTGCGCGTGGAGCGGGCGAACGGCGTTTCGCTGTACGGAACGATTGAACGGGAAAAATAACCGCAGGAATAAATTACGCGGGAGGAAACGATGGCAATTTCGCCGATGATGCAGCACTATCTGCAAACAAAAGAAAACTATAAAGACTGTATCTTGTTTTACCGCCTCGGCGACTTTTACGAGATGTTCTTCGACGACGCAATCAAAGCTTCGAAATTACTCGATCTCACGCTGACGGGCAGGGACTGCGGAATGGAAGAACGCGCGCCCATGTGCGGCGTTCCCTTTCACGCGGCGGATACTTATATTGCCAAACTCGTTGCGGCGGGCGAAAAAGTGGCGATCTGCGAACAGCTTTCCGATCCCGCTTTGAGCAAGGGAATCGTGGAGCGCGACGTAATTCGCGTTGTTTCGGCGGGGACGGTCATTGAGGAGAATCTGCTCGACGAGCGCAAAAACAACTATATCGCATGCGGCGTGAAGAAGGGAGATGAATATGCGCTTGCCTGGGCGGATATTACGACGGGCGAATTTAACGCGGGAGAAATGGAGAGCAAGGAAAAACTGCTCTCCGCGCTCGTCAATCTTTCGGTTGCCGAGGTCGTCTGTAACGACGAGCTGTTGTTTGCCGTGAAAGATTGCGTTGAAATCGAACGCGGTTTGCTGCCCGCTTTTTCCTGCTATCTGCCTTGGGCGTTCGAACGTCCGCAGGCGGAAAAGACGCTGAAAGATCAGTTTTCCGCCTCTATCGACGCATTGGGACTGAGCGGCCGGGAGACGGCGATCGCCGCCTCGGGCGCGCTCGTCGAATATCTGCGCGAAACGCAGAAGCACGCCTTGAAAAATATCAACCGACTGCGTTTTTCGCGTTCCGCGGGTTATATGACGCTCGATCCCGTCGCCGTGCGCAACTTGGAAATTTTACGCAGCAAAGACGAGGGAAAAAAGTACGGATCGTTGTTATGGCTTCTCGATAAAACAAAAACGGGCATGGGAGCGCGAAGGCTTTCTTCTATGCTTTTAACGCCTCTTTTGGAGAAGGATAAAATCGAAGAACGGTTAGACGCGGTGGACGAGCTTTGCCGCGCGAGCGTCGTCCGCATGGGCATTTCCGATATGCTTTCGGGAATGCGGGACATCGAACGGCTTACGGGCAGGATCTCCAACGGAAATTTACAGCCGCGCGATTGCGTTGCGCTTTCCAAATCGCTTGCCGTTATTCCCTCTTTAAAGTTTCAACTTTCGGGGTTTTCCTCGTCTCTGCTCCACGATATCGCAGATTCCCTTGTGGATACCAAGGAGCTCTGCGCGCTTTTAGACAAAGCGATTTCCGAGGATGCGGGGCTTCTTCGCGAAGGCGGGTTTATCCGACGAGGATATCATGAGGAGCTCGACGAGCTGCGCGAGATTAAAGACGGTAGCAAGACGCTGCTTGCCGAGTTGGAGACGCGGGAGCGCGAGCGTACGGGAATTAGAACGCTCAAAGTGGGTTATAACCGCGTGTTCGGTTACTATATTGAAGTCAGTAATTCTTTTAAAGAAAAAGTTCCCTATAGCTACGTTCGCCGTCAGACGCTTGCAAACGGCGAACGGTATATTACGGAGGAGCTGAAAGCGTTAGAAGAGAAAATTCTCGGCAGCGACGACAAGGCGCAGCGGCTGGAAGTCAGCCTTTACGAGGAGATCGTGGAAATTCTTGCGCGTAATATTCCCGTCTTTCAGCGCATTTCCGAGGCGGTGTCGCTGCTCGACTGTTTCGTTGCGTTCGCCGTCGTTGCGAAAGAGAATAAGTACTGCAGACCCGAGATCCGTGAGAACGGCGCTCTCCAATTGGAAGATGGACGCCACCCCGTCGTCGAGGCGATTTCGCGCGAACGCTTCGTGCCCAACGACTGCCTGTTAGACGGCGGGGAAAACCGCACGATGATCATAACGGGTCCCAACATGGCGGGAAAGAGCACCTATTTAAGACAGACCGCGCTCATTGTTCTCATGGCGCACGTCGGCTGTTTTGTGCCCGCAAAGCGCGCGTGCATTCCGCTTTGCGACCGCATTTTTACGCGGATTGGCGCGAGCGACAACCTCGTTTTGGATCGCAGCACCTTTATGGTGGAGATGACGGAGGTTGCCAACATTTTGCGTAACGCGACGGAACGGAGTCTGCTCATTCTCGACGAAGTGGGGCGCGGCACTTCCACATACGACGGGCTTTCCATCGCCTGGTCGGTTATCGAATATCTCAACGAGAAAGTGCGTGCAAAGACGCTGTTCGCAACGCATTATCACGAACTGACCGAGTTGGAAGGCAAATTAGAGGGCGTAAAAAACTATAAAATCAACGCGCGGGAAGTAGGCGGAACCATCGTCTTTTTGCGCAAAATCGTGCGGGGTGGGGCTTCGCGTAGTTTCGGCGTGGAAGTCGCCGCGCTTGCGGGCGTTCCGGAAGAGGTGACGGCGCGGGCGAAAAGCATTCTCCGTTCCCTTGAAAAGAACGATCTCGCCGCCCGCCCCGAATACGGCGACGACGAGCCGCAGGAGAAAAAGTTCGACGTTTCGGCAGAGCTGAAAGAACTTGACGTCAATTCCTTAACGCCCATGCAGGCGCTTGCGCTGCTTTCCGATTGGAAGGAGAAAATACAATGAAAATCAACGTTTTAACGGCGGACGTCTATAACAGAATCGCCGCGGGCGAGGTGGTGGACCGCCCGTATTCCGTCGTCAAAGAGCTGGTGGAAAACGCGATCGACGCGGGGGCGAGCGAAATCTCTGTCGAAATCGAAGGCGGCGGCAAACAGCGCGTTCGCATCAGCGATAACGGCGGCGGGATTGAAAAGGACGATCTCAAAGCGGCGTTCCTGCCGCATGCAACCAGTAAGCTGAAAACGGCGGAAGATCTTTCGGCAATTACGACGCTGGGCTTCCGCGGCGAGGCGATCGCTTCCGTCTCGTCCGTTTCCCGAATGAATATCACCTCGAAGACGGCGGGAGGAGAGGGATATTCCCTTTCCTCGGAGGGCGGCGTTTTGGGCGAAATCGAACAAAAGGGAAGCGCGAACGGCACTTGCGTCACGGTGGACGATTTATTTTTCAATACCCCCGCGCGGTTGAAGTTTTTGAAGTCGGATACGCAGGAGGAGGGCGACGTGACGAACATGGTCGCGCGGTTTCTTCTTTCCCGTCCCCAAATCTCGTTCACCTATACCGTGAACGGAAAAGTGCGTTACCGCTCCTTCGGCGACGGGCTTGAAAGCGCGCTCGCGTGCGTTTACGGCGCGGGAGTCTTGCAAAACTGTTATGAAATAGAGGCGGAAAAGCACGGGATCAAACTGCACGGATTTATCGGGAATCAGAACTTCTCCAAGCCGAACCGCAGCTATCAAAGCCTGTTTATCAACGGAAGATACGTTGTCAACCAAACGGTGAGCGCGGCGATTACGAATGCATACGCGAATTATCTCATGAAGCGGCAATACCCGTTTTATGTGCTCTTTTTGGACGTTCCGCCCGAAATCGTAGACGTAAACGTACATCCCAATAAGGCGGACGTAAGGTTTGCGGACAATCAAATTATTTACGGAAGCGTGTATTCCGTCATTTCTGCGGTGTTAGACGGAAATTCGCGCGCGCTCGAATACTTGGCGCATTCCGGGGGAAAAAGTGCGGAACAAGTAGCGTCTGTTGAGGTTTCCGTCGGGGTCTCCGCGCCCGTCGTTTCCGCAAAAGCGGAACCTATGCCCGAAATGACGTTGGAACAGGCGAAAAAGGAACTTGCTTTTGATATTTCACCTGCGGGCGGGGCTTCTCCCGTAAAACCGTATCGTAAGTCCGAGCCGTTCCTGTTCGAAGTGAACTCCCCCAAAGAAGATCCGAAAGAAGACTTTTTCGAGCAAAATCGCCGCGAGCTTTTGGAACGGGATAAGACGGCGAAGCAGGAGAAACTCGATCCGAAAAATCTTGTTTTTAAGGGGGAGTTATTCCGCACCTATCTCATTTACGAAATGGGGGACTGCGCTTATTTTATCGATCAGCACGCTGCGCACGAACGGCTCATCTATAATCGCTTAAAGAAAAAATGCGAAAATCGCGAAGTGGTTTCCCAGCCTATGCTCGTGCCGTATATTTATACGGCGAACGGCGCCGAATTTGCGTTTTTGGAGAAAAATTTTTCCGTTTTGCGCGATCTTGGATTTGAAATCGGAGAGTTCGGCGGTACCAGCGTGAAAATCTCCGCCGTGCCCGTCGATTTGTCGGGGATTGATTTGGAAAAATTTTTGGGCGAAGTACTTTCTTCCATGGAATCGCTTCGCGCCGTGAAACTTACCGATATCGTCAAAGACAGGCTTGCGACGATGGCGTGCAAAGCTGCGGTGAAAGGCGGCGAACTTCTCACGGAGGAGGAAGCTCGCTCTCTTATATCGGAGATGGACGGCGATATGGGGCTCCGGTGTCCGCACGGGCGTCCCGCTTGCGTAAAAATGAAAAAGAGCGAGCTGGAAAAGCTGTTTAAAAGGACGGTATGAAAAAGCTCCTTGTTATATGCGGCGCAACGGCGACAGGCAAGACCGCGCTTGCCGTGGAATGCGCGAAACGCTTAAACGGAGAAATTATCTCTTGCGATGCGCTTTTGATATATCGCGGGCTGAATATCGGTACGGCAAAACCGACTATGGCGGAAATGAACGGGATTCCGCACTATATGATCGACGTCTGCGAGCCGTCGGAAAATTTCAGTGTGGGCGATTTCGAGCGGCTTGCGCTACCTGTGCTGGAAGATATCCTTGCACGGGGGAAGACGCCCGTTCTTTGCGGCGGCACGGGGTTTTATATGAACGCGTTGCTTTATCGAAGTTCGTTCGGGAAAACGCCCGCCGATCCTACGGTACGGCAAAAATACGAACGCATTGCCGAGGAAAAGGGGAAGGCTTTCTTGCATTCCTTGTTGCAAAAAGCCGATCCGGAAAGCGCGGCGCGTCTCCATGAAAACGACGTCAAGCGCGTGGTGCGCGCGTTGGAGATCGTGGAACTGACGGGCAGGAAAAAATCGGAGCAAAGAGACGGAAATCTCGCGCGGTATCCCTTCGAAGCGTTTGCTTTCGATTATCCCCGCAGCGAGTTGTACGAGCGCATCGAACGGCGGGTGGACGAAATGTTTTCCGCGGGTTTAGAGAAGGAAGTGCGCGGTCTGTTAAAGTCCGGCGTGCCGAAAAATGCGCAATGCATGCAAGGGATCGGCTATAAAGAAATTGTCGAAAACGAGAATAACGATTTTTTGCATAGTACTGTGTCAGACATAATCAAAAAAAATACGAGAAATTACGCCAAGCGGCAGCTCACATTCTTCAAAAGAACGGAACATCTGCATTGGATTGCGCCTAAGCCGATAACGGAGGCTGCGCAGGAGGTTTGCGAAATTTATGACGGTTGAGGAAGCAATCGGGGAACAGGAGAAGCGGCTTGCTCCGCTGTTTGAGCAAATTGACGAGATCGCGCTATTTAATCAAAATAAGGTGTTAAACGCCTTTAAAGAGGAAAAGATTGCGCTCCGTCATTTCGCGCCGTCTACGGGATACGGCTACGGTGACGAGGGGCGGGATGCGCTCGGCAGAGTGTACGCCCGCGCGTTCGGCGCGGAAAAAGCCATCGTCTCGCCCGCGCTGTTGAGCGGTACGCATGCATTAACGGTCGCTCTGTTCGGTCTTTTGCGTCCGGGAGAGAAAGCGCTCTGCATTACGGGCACGCCGTACGATACCATTCGCGGCGTCATCTGGGGAAAAGGAAACGGTTCGCTTGCCGACTTCGGCGTTTCCTTCGACGTTGTTCCCCTTGATGAAAAGGGTAAAGTTGATTTTTCCGCGGTAAAAAACGCGCTGCAAACGCCGTATCAAATCGTATATATTCAGCGTTCGCGCGGATATGAACTTCGCGATGCGTTCTCCGTGGCGGAAATCGGCGAAATGTGCGTCTTTGTACGAAAATGCGGATTTAACGGGTTTATTTTCGTGGATAATTGTTACGGGGAATTTGTGGAAACAAGAGAACCGACGGAAGTCGGAGCCGATCTCATCGTCGGGTCGCTCATCAAAAATCCGGGTGGGGGGATCGCACCGACGGGCGGATACATCGCGGGAACGGCGCGGTGCGTTGCGCTTGTGGAAAACCGTCTTACCGCGCCCTCCGTGGGGAGTGAAGTCGGCTCGTATGCCTTCGGATATCAGTATTATTATCAAGGCTTGTTTTTGGCGCCGCACACGGTTGCGCAAGCGCATAAGGGAGAACTTCTCATCGGCGGGTGTCTTTCCGACCTCGGATTTAAAAATTATCCCGCGCCCGACCGGCTTTCGTCGGATATCACGCGCGCGGTGCGGTTCGATACGGAGCGTCAGCTCACTGATTTTATTCAATCGGTGCAGGAGTGCTCTCCCGTAGACAGCTTCGTAAAATTGGAAGCGTGGGATATGCCGGGATATGATTGCAAGGTGATCATGGCTGCCGGAACGTTTGTGCAAGGTGCGAGCATAGAGCTTTCCGCCGACGCGCCCATTCGAACGCCGTACACGGCTTATTTTCAGGGCGGGCTTACCTATGAACATTGCAAGATTGCCTGTCGGCATATTTTAAATAAATTGATTTGAAAGAAAAAGGAGTGCGCTAGCGCTCTTTTTTTTACATTTTTAAAAAATCCTTTGAAAAACTCTTGACGGCATTATCCTTATATGATATCATAATGATATCATAATAATATCAAATATCGGAGGACGGGATATGGAAAATCAAATTGACGAAAAGAACGCGCGTGAGAAAAACGGCTGGGCGATGCTCGCTGTTATCGTTTTATTGCTTGCGGCAGCGATTGCGTTGATGGTTGTGGGAATCGTTGCGCAAAGCGACAACAGGGAGTTTCAACCGCTGTTTGCGTTGTTCTTTGTGGGAATTGTCGTGTTTCTCGCGGCGATCATTCTTTTGGTCGGTTTCAAACTTTTGCGCCCGAACGAGGCGTATGTGTTTACGCTTTTCGGCAAATATTACGGCACGCTCAAACGCGACGGTTTTTATTGGGTAAATCCGTTTTGTTCGGCGGTGAATCCTGCGCGCGCCATTATGGGGATTTCGAAAAAACTTTCGTTGAAGGCGATGACGCTGAATAACGACAAGCAAAAGGTCAACGACGAAGAGGGGAATCCCATTGAGATTTCCGTCGTCGTAATATGGCGTATTACCAACACCGCGCGCGCCGTGTTTAACGTCGATAATTATGCGGCGTATCTCTCTACGCAGTGCGACGCGGCGATTCGCCAAGTGGCGCGGCAGTATCCTTACGACGTCTCTACCAACGGCGACGAAAAATCTCTTCGCGGAAGCGCGCAGGAAGTGGCGGAAATTCTCAAAAAGGAATTGCAAATGCGCGTCGATTTGGCGGGAATCGAGATTATGGAGGCGCGGATCTCCCACCTTGCATATGCGCCCGAAATCGCGGCGGCAATGTTACAGCGTCAGCAGGCCTCGGCGATCATCGCGGCTCGTCAAAAAATCGTGGAGGGCGCGGTCTCTATGGTGCAGATGGCGCTCGATAAACTTTCCAAAGAAAACATCGTCGAATTGGACGACGAGCGAAAGGCTCAAATGGTGAGTAATCTTTTGGTGGTGCTTTGCGGCAACCGCGACGCGCAGCCTATCGTAAATAGCGGCAGTATTTATTGATGGGGGAAGAAGATGGCGGAACGTTGTGAAAAATGCGGAAGCGCGCAAACGGTGGAAATTCTCTTGCAGGAACAGAGCAAGAGCAATGTTGCGGCGATTCCTGCGATACAAAAGAACAAAATAATTCCGAAATATTCGCTTGTCGCGGGAATTGCCTGTACCGAATGCGGTGCGATTTTTCGGTTAAAACTTGTAAATCCCGAAAAACTGAAACAGTTTGTGGGATATTAACACGGGAAACAATGGGGTTTCGGGCGCGTGCTCATGAAAGAAAATGAAAACGACAATAAAATCAAGAAGCAGGTGCCGCTTCGCCTTTCTTCCACGCTCTATGCGGAGCTTTCCGCCTGGGCGGAGGAAGATTTTCGTTCGCTCAACGGACAAATTGAATTTCTTCTAACGGAATGCGTGAGAAAACGGAAAAAAGGCAAAAAGCCCGATTTATAAAGGAAACGTTGCATTTTTTGAAAATTCGCATAGTACTATGCGTGTCATAATGAGAGATTGGAGAAAAAACAGTATGTTGTTAAACTTTTTAATAGCGGAGTATGTAGCGCCATTGGCGGTAGGAGCGGCGATTGTGGCGGTGGTGGCGGTTTCGATCGTATTGTCTTGTCGAAAGCGCAGTTATACGTTCTCCTATCGCTCGCATACCATTACGGTG
>CAZFPP010000009.1:0-35681 GCA_964521125.1 uncultured Clostridia bacterium | reverse complement strand
ATTATCGTTTTTCGATAATTATTATACATAAAAAAACCGTTTTGTCAACGGTTTTCTGAAAATTTTCTTAAAAATTATTCGCCTTTTTTGAGGAGATACACGTTATCCTCGCCGTCCGTCTCTTTGAAATGCACGACGATTTTTTCTTCGCGCGAAGTGGGAACGTTTTTTCCCACGCCGTCCGCACGGAAGGGAAGCTCCCGGTGCCCCCTGTCGACGAGACAAAACAGCCGTATGCTTTCCGCTCTGCCCATGGAGGAGAGCGCGGAGAGCGCGGCGCGCACCGTTCTGCCCGTATAGAGCACGTCGTCGCATAACACGACTTGTTTACCCTCTATCCCGAAATTGATTTCGCTACCCTTGAACACCGCGTCGCAGTTTCCCGAAAGCAGATCGTCGCGGTAGAGCGAAATATCGAGAATGCCGAGCGGTACGTCAAGTCCTTCCAAGCGGTATAATTCGTCGCGCATTCTGCGCGCTAAAATGACGCCGCGCGTACGGATCCCGATCAGCACGAGCGAAGCGCCGCTTTTTTCGATAGCCTCGCAAGACAGTCGGCGAACGGCGCGTTGCATGGCGTTTTCGTCGAGAATGACGGTCATAATTTCTCCTTTCGCACAAGTTCTAAAACTCTTTGGAAATAATCGGGCAGCGGCGCGGTAAAGCGCATGCGTTCTCCCGTAGACGGATGATCGAGTTCCAACAAAAAGGCGTGCAATAATTGTCCGTTCAAAGAAAATCTCTGCTTCTGAAACCCGTACGTTTTATCCCCCACAACGGGATGTCCGAGATATTTTGCGTGCACGCGGATTTGATGCGTGCGTCCCGTTTTCAAGGAAAACCGCACAAGCGTATTACGGGCAAACCGTTCCTCCACGAAAAATTCCGTTTCTGCGCGCCGCCCCTTTCCCGCAGGCAGAACCGCCATTTGCAACCGATTGCACGGATTGCGTCCAATCTGCGTGACGATATTGCCCGTATCCTCTTTCATTACGCCTTCAAGCAGGGCGAGATATTCTCTACGGCACGTCTTGTCCGCAATTTGTTTTGAGAGCGACACATGCGCCGCATCGTTTTTTGCGACGACCAACAGTCCCGAAGTGTCTTTATCGATCCTGTGCACGATTCCGGGGCGAAGCTCCCCGTTGATCCCGCTCAAACGGTTTAAACGGTAAAGCAGCGCGTTGACGAGCGTTCCGGTATAATTTCCGTTCCCTGCGTGCACCGTCATACCCTGCGCTTTGTTTACGACGGCAATATCGTCGTCCTCATAGACGATCTCGACGGGAATCTCCTCCGGTTTTGCTTCGATAGGCCGGGGATCGGGAATACAAACCGTCACTTCTTCCCCCGCTTTCAAAAGATAGCCGGCTTTTACGGGCTTTCCATTTAAGGTCACGTTCCCCTCGTCGGCAAGTTTTTTCACTGCCGAACGGGTGAGCGTTGTTTTTGCGCTTAAAAACACGTCGGCACGAACGGGTTCTTCCGCCGTAAAACGCGTTTCATTCATT
The DNA here is from genome assembly GCA_964521125.1 of uncultured Clostridia bacterium. GTDB lineage: Bacteria > Bacillota > Clostridia > Christensenellales > Borkfalkiaceae > Gallimonas. The sequence goes on along the minus strand of CAZFPP010000009.1, from coordinate 34,170 downwards.
GTTTTTGTCCGTTTCCTGCGTATCTTCCGCCAAATCCTGCGCCTGCTTTTTTTTGCGTTCCTCCTCGGCGGCTTCCGCTTTGGCTTGCGCGCGCCACCTCTCTTTCAACGGAAAAAGCGCGTGAGAACCAATAAAGAGAATGATAAATACGAGCGCAATCGCGCCGAACGTCACGCAGAAATCGGCGATATTGCAAATCCCGAATCCGAGAGGAGAAACGTCCACGAAATCGCGCACCGTACCCAGAACAACGCGATCGATGAGATTTCCCACTGCGCCCGCCTCGATCACGGAAAGCGCGACCTGCGCGGGCTTGTTTTTTTTGAAAACCGTAAAGAACAGAACGGCGATCGCAACGATCATAACGACGGTGAGCGCGGTAATCGCGATCATTGCGGCAGTATTCCCGCCGAACCAGCCGAAAGAGATCCCGTTGTTTCCGTCTTTCAGATAGTAAAAACGGATAAATCCGAGAAAATAGTCATCCTGCATAACCTGCGTCGCATAAGCCCAAGCCTTAGTGATCTGGTCGAGAAAGACAAACCCTACGGCAATTGCAAAACAAATGAGCGTAAAAATCATGCGTCCTCCTCCATTAGTCCGAGATCGCGGCAAAGCTGTTCCAGGTCAAGCGGCTCTTTGGGGTCGAGTACGTCCTCCATGCGGAAACCGTTCGATTCCCCTTCCGTTTCCTCCCCGAGGTGCGCGCGCAACGCGTCGGTAAACACTTTAAAATCGGCGCAGTCCTCCTCGTCGGGATACTTTTTCATAAGTCGATCGGAAAGCAAACGGCATTTTTCGGCAAGAAGCATCAATTCTTTGCGTTCGCTCTCTCCCTGTTCCGCGCTCTCCTGCTTGATGCGTTCTCCCTCGGCAACGGCGCGCATGAGAGCAGACGAAACCTCGCCCCGCTGTCCTTCCAAAACGGAAAGACGGGCGCGAAGAATGCGGTTCTCCTCGCGAAGATCTTCCGCCGCCTCCTTTTGGCGGGTCACGATTGCGGAGTATTCTTCTTTAAGACGGGCTACAAGCGTCTTCACTTCTTTTTCGGAATAAAATTTAAACATTCTTCGCTCCCTTGCCGTACCACCCAACCATTTCCGTTTTCAGCTCGTAGAGCGCGTTGGACAAGTCCACTTTATAGATATGAGGCATATCGAGACGGGTATATTCTTCCCAGAACCGCGCGTATTCCGCTTTAAAATAAGCGCTGATCTCGGAAAGCGGTTTGGTAGGCGTAACTCTCTTGCCGTCTTTCAGCCAGACTTCGCGTATATTGCGCACATAAAAATGCTCTATCGTCATCCGTTTCCAGGTCTCTACGGGATGGAAAATTTCCAACGGTTTACTCTCGTCGATCACTTCCCCCGAACGGGTAATGAGATCGGCGATCGCTTTGTCTGTTTCCTCGTCGTAAATACGGTAAACGTCTTTGAGCCCGGGATTTGTGATCTTCTCCGTCGTGTCCGAAAGCTTGATCTTGGGAATTTCTTTCCCGTTCTCAAACACCGCCGCAAGCTTATATACGCCGCCGAGCGCGGGCATATCGGCGCTTGTGATGAGTTTTGTCCCAACGCCCCAAGTATCGATTTTCGCCCCTTGCTCTTTCAGAGAACGAATGGAATTTTCGTCTAAATCGCCCGAAGCGCAGATGATCGTCTTTTCGAATCCCGCTTTGTCAAGCATTTTCCGCGCCTCTTTCGAAAGATAGGCAAGATCGCCCGAATCCAAACGGATCCCGATGGGTTCGTACCCCTTTTCCCGTAATTCTCGGAACACTTTGATTGCATTGGGGACGCCGCTCTTTAACGTATCGTAAGTATCGACAAGCAACATACAGCCCGTGGGGAAGCACTCCGCATAGGCGCGAAAGGCGTCTATTTCATTGGGGAAATTCATGACCCAACTATGCGCCATCGTTCCCGAAACAGGCACGTTGAATTGCTTTCCAGCATAGACGTTAGAAGTTCCCACGCAGCCGCCGATCATCGCAGCGCGCGCGCCGTAAATGCCCGCGTCCGCACCCTGCGCTCGGCGAAGTCCGAATTCCATGACGCCGCCGCCTGCCGCCGCGCAAATCTTTGCGGATTTGCTTGCAATAAGCGTTTGATGGTTGACGAACGTCAAGAGCGGCGTTTCCACAAGCTGCGCCTGAATGACGGGCGCTTTCACCGTGAGAATCGGCTCATAGGGAAAGACAATCTCCCCTTCCTTCACTGCGATCACGTCGCCCGTGAAGCGAAGGTTTCTTAAATATTCGAGAAACGCTTCCGTAAAGATTCCGAGGGAACGGAGATAGGAAATATCCTCTTCGTCGAAATGCAGATTTTCAAGAAATTCCGCCGCCTGCTCTATTCCCGCCGCCACCGAATAGGTAATGAGACTGTTGGGACGGAAGAAAATATCAAACGCGGCCTCCTGCTCGTGTCTGCCTTCGCGAAAATATCCCTGCCCCATCGTCAACTGATATAAGTCGGTCAATAGCGTTAAATTCCTCATTCTTTATCCTTCCTTTCTTCATCGCGTTCGGAAGATTCGTTTATTCGTTTGCCCGCCTTGCCCTTTTTTTCCTCTTCTTCCGGTTTCGGCGGATAATTGAAACCGAGAATATTGATCTTGCTGTAATAGGGCGTTTCGTCCTTATACGGCGTGAGATATTTGGTGATCCCGCACGGATCTCCCTTTTTACTGCCGATAAAAGCCCCTTCCTTGCGGTAATTGAGCGCAATCAAAATCCCGATTCCGCCTACCCCGATAATAATCATTAGAATAGAAAAAACAAGACTCCAAGGCACGCCGCCGCCCTGTAAAATATAACTGCTGTCGCGGAGCGGCTCCATGACCGTGCGCACCATACCGTACCAGACGAAGTAAGCGAATGTGAAAATTCCGTTGGGTTTTTTCGTAAACCGCCATGCCGCGGAATATAACAGCGCAAACCCGATAAGATTGATTAGACTTTCATAGAAGAAAAACGCATAATGCCAAACCGCATTGGGGTTGGAGAACGCCGTGATCCCGTTGTTGCTGCCGTCGATGGGCACGGCGAAAGGAAACCATTGAAGAGAGGGATTCGTGACGACGCCGCCGTATACTTCGCCGTTGAAAAAATTCCCCCACCGTCCAAACGCCTGCGCAAGCAGAATGGTAACGACTACGCAATCCGCCGCACGGAAAAAATCAACTTTTTTTACAAGACAGACGATAAATCCCGTAACAACGCCGCCGATGACGCCGCCGATGACGGAAAGTCCGCCGTTCCGAATTCCGTGTCCCATACCGTCGTCCCACATGAACCAATATTTGATATTCATGCCGTCGGTAATGCAATAAAAAACGCGCGCGCCGATGAGCGCAACGGGAATGCAGAAAATAAACAGCGTAAAAATAAAGTCGGGCGACATATTACGCCGTTTCATGAGGAGCGCGGAAAGTACCGTTGCGACAATAATGCCGAAAACGATACAGAGCGCATAGGCGTATATTTTGAATCCGAAGATACTGATTCCCGGATGATCGAGTAAAAGCGTACTCATAGCGCCTCCTAAATCAAGATAAAAGCATTATATTAAATCAAGATAAAAGCATTATACCACTTCGCAAAAAAAAGTCAATCGTAAAGGTTGGCTTTCGTAAAAATATCACATTAACGTAAATCGAGCTTTAACGGCTTGACCGATTTGAGTAAAGGAACGGCAAGAAACAGCAACACATAATTAAAAAGGTTATTATATAGCTGCCCTCCGAGCAAACGGAAACAGGTATATCCCCAATAGGTTACGTCCGATCCGAAATGCTCTGCAATAAAATCGATTGCTTTTGGCGAAAACCCAATCTTCAGAAAGTAGAAATACATTCCCGTTGTCGAAATCCCGACCGTACAAAAAACAAGCACTAAAACGCAGATGATTGCTAATTTGAGATAGATACTGCCTTTCAACGGGATCTTGATTGTATTCACGGTCAGACCCGCAATCAGAGCCATCGCCGCGCAACTTAGCCCCACCCAAGGCATATAAATCAGACCCCAGCTTGCATAGAGATAGCCAATGAAATCGCCCAAGAACGCCGCTGCCGCGCCGAACAGAGGTCCGATCAGGATTCCCGACATGACCGACATAAACAGCGTAACGGAAAACTGTATATCGAATATTGCGAACGAGAAAAACATATTCGATACCATGCAAAGAGCCGTCATAATTCCGATATATGCAATTTTCTGCGCGCGCGTTTTGTTTACGATCACTTCGGAAAACAGAATCCGTTTCCATAAAGGAACGTGCGGCGAGCCGGAAGCGGCAGTGAAAGAATCAGACATAACAAAAAACCTCCGTTGAGGAGGTCCGTCGTCGCCGCTAACTCCGTTTTTACGCTTTCCCCTTCGGACAAAGCGTATTTTGCTTTGTTACGGCTCCTCTTCGCGAAAAATTTTTTGCAGTTTTTTCGCGATTGCTGCGGTAAACGCAGTTACGAGCGGACGCGCCGCGGCACCGCAGAAACGGCAGTCATCAATTTACCGTTTCTTTCGTTTACGAACAACGTCCCGTTTCGCAACACTTAACGCGCCTTAGCTACTCTTCCGCTTTATTATACTCTCCCCGCTTGCAAAGCGCAAGCAAATTTACATACTTTTTCCAAAACTTCCGATACTTTAATTATGATACTCATTATCATTCGTACGGCGATCATTTTTTCGGTGTTGCTCGTCATCATGCGGCTGATGGGAAAGCGTCAGATCGGCGAAATGCAACCGTTCGAGCTGGTGATCACCCTGCTCATTGCCGAACTCGCCTGCATTCCCATGGCGGACGCCTCCATTCCGCTTTTGTACGGAATCATCTCCGTTGTAACCATTTACATTCTGCACGAGCTTGTTACGCTCATTGATTTAAAAGTCAAGCCGATGAAAACGCTCATCAGCGGCAAGCCCAGCGTCGTCGTCAACAAAAACGGGATCGACGATTATCAATTAAAAAAGAACAATCTCGACGTCTCCGATCTCATTGAATCTCTCCGCACGGCGGGATATTTTTCGCTCGACTGCGTTGATTACGCGCTATACGAAAGCAACGGCACGTTTTCCGCGCTTCCCGCTCAAAATTACGAACAGATGCAGCCTTCTCTACCCCTCGTTATCATTGATAACGGAAAATACGATAAAAAAAATTTACAGATTACGGGATTGGAGAAATCCTTTTTCGACAAAATTTTAATAAACCGGGGCGTAAAAAGCGTGAAAAAAGTCTTAGTGCTCACCGCAGACGGCACGGGGAAACTGTATCTGCAAATGAAAAACGAAAAATTCCGCACGCTGCAAGTGGAATATCCGGGAGGAAAAACATGGTAAAATCGCTTATAAGCATTCTCGTTGCAACCGCGTTGCTTGCCGGGCTTGCCGTATTCGAACGGTTCTATGTCTCCGATGAGTTTTCCGACTTTCGCGAAGAACTGCTATCCCTCTATGAGAAGGCGGACGGGGGAACGGCAAACGGCGAGGACGCAAAGGCCGTACAAACCTCCTGGGAACACCGTAAAGAAAATTTACATGTATGGATTCCGCATAACGACATCACGCGGATAGACGATTACCTTTCCGAGACGGTACGCCTTGTAGCCGAAGAAAATTACGGACTCGCTCTGCCGAAGTTGGAAATTTTGCTGCATCTCTGCTCATGCCTGCCCGACGCCTACCGCCCGGAATTGGAAAACATATTTTAACAAATAAACGGCTACGACGGAGGACATTTGTTCTCCGTCGTAAATTTCCGAATAGCTTTCCGCTATTCTTCCTTTGCAGCCTCAACGGCTAAATTCAATACTTTGGGGTTTTTAATCGGTTTTTTATACATTTCCTGCGTAAACATTACAAGAGGATCCCCTGCGGGATCGTAAGGATCCATCGCATATAGAATAATGCTTCCTTTGGGGCGGTTATATTTTCCAAGATATTTGGCGCTGTGTTCCATCACGCCTCCCGTGATAAAATTACGGCATGCAGACATGAGTTCTTCCGTTGTCCAATAAAGATAGAACGCCGTCGTGTGTCTGCGGGGATCGACAACTTTGAGATACCCAACCTCTTTTATCTCCTCCCAAGAAAGCGTTAAAAGCCGCCTTCCCAACGCATGATAACTCACTCCCGTACGATCTGCCGTCCATTTGGAAGTACGCATTTTCGCCGTCATGATACAAATAAGAAAAATCCCCGTTCCCGCAACGGCGGCGATGAAGAGAACGATACGAACGGTCCGGTTCATCGGCAATAAAAAAGCGAGTAACCAACAAACGACGGCGATTGCAAACGATAAAAACAACGCAAACAGCCAGAGGATTTTTTGCTTTCCCTCGAAAAAATTAACAACAGTATGATCTTCGGTTTGATCCATAAGGGCTCCTTTCTTGAGATTATATCATAAAACACAGGTTTTCTCAACAAAAAAGCGTTATTTTTTAGATATCGCAACTTCGTTTTATTTAGACCGATAAAATTTTTTAATTTTATTTTATGAGAACGCAAACGCTTGACTTTCTTTTGTAACAAGACTATAATTTTTCATGAAATTCAAAGCAAAAGAGGAAGAATCATGAAAAAGAAAACATTAACGGCGATCCTTTCGCTGGCTACCGGAATTTGCTGTCTCGGCGCGTTTACCGCCTGTAATTCAAATTCCGCGGCATGGAGCGACGTATACGTCAACGACAACGGCGAACTCGTTATCTCCTTTGAGGACGGAACAGAGAAAAACCTCGGCGTGATTGTAGGAACCGACGGAACAGACGGAACCAACGGAACCAACGGCATCGACGGAGTCGACGGAGTCGACGGAGCCGACGGCAAAGACGGCAAGGACGGAATCGACGGAATCGACGGAACCAACGCAGTCAACATTACCGATATCGAAAGCAATGCAGTTTACGCTGATAACGGAGATATCGAATTTACGTTTGTATTTACGTTCGACGACGACACTACAAAGGAAGTCACGTGCACGCTGAAAGAACCCGTTGCCATTCAATCGGTCGAACTTTTCAATCCCAATTTCAAAATCGGCGAGGACAAAGAGCTGCAACTTCTTGTTACTTATACCGACGGTAACGATGAAGTCGTTCCCGTTACGGAAGATATGATCGAGGGAACTATCGATTTCACTGTGAAAGGTAATTACGAAATTTCGATCACTTATAAAGGGAAAACTTACAACTTCACAGTCAAAGTTATTTAATCCGATCTCACGTAAAAAGGCTGCCCGACGGGCAGCCTTTTTGTTGTGAGATATAGCTCTTTATTTTGTATGGACCCGAATAACGGTCACGCTGTATTTTTCCGCCGTATAACCGAATGTTTTGCTTACGCCGATTTTTGAAGTCTCGGGGGTGACGGCGGAATCGGTCTCCGAACTTACCGCATCCAAATCGTCGCATTGTAAAACGGTTACGTCTGCTTTGCCCGTCAACGCCATAGAAGATTTTAAACTCAATTCTATGTTTACGTCCGCGCTCTCGCCGTAAGCGTTTACAATCTTCACAATAATATCGCCTGTCGCTTCATCCAAACTGATAATGTAGTATAATTTATCCATTGTCACGGTGACGGAGCCCGCTTCGCTCGTCGCCGTCCAAGTCTGTTCAAAATCAGAGGAGTACAGTAAATCGCTTTCTAATGCAAGCGTTCCCGTGTTTTTCATGAATAATTGCTGCACGTAATAGTTGGGCGTCAATACCAGCGCGGTATTGGTATAGAACATCATATCCGCATCCCATTGATTATAGGACGAGGACGTATTCCCGAACATAGGCGCATACGCGGCAAGTTTTACCACGTCGCCGTTGCGTTCCAATCCGGTCATATACGCCGCTTCCGAAAGCGCAGTAATCCAACTATTGTTTTCCTGCTTAAATGTATAGGCGAAACTGTTAGACCATTGTTGTTGCGCAACGGAATCGTTTGCCGAGTACTCTCCTACAAAGACGTCGTAACGGGTTGCGTCCTCTCTGCTGTATGAATCATAGACCGTCGTATTGCTAAAGAAATCGGTATAATTCATATAATAATGATGGTCGTGTACGCCGTATTCCGATAAATTCGTAATCTCCCCGCTTGCGCGATAACTGATTGCAGAAGATCTCGCGGTACCGCCGCTTCCGTTATTTTCTATATTGGAAAAATACGGACCGTTACCGACGATCAGCTGAATCTCTCCGTAAAGATCGGGATTATCCTTCTTCGCCTGTTTGAACGCTTCAACAAATTGCTCATAATAGGAGTAATATGTGCCCCATTGCTCGTTTCCGATGCCGAGATAGGTCATTTCGAACGGATCTTCGTGTCCCATCGCCTTACGGATTCCCGCCCAATACGCTTCGTTTGCATCGGAAGAGTCGGGATCGCCCTTTGCGAACGCCACAAGATCGAGCGCGTCTTGGATATAGTCCTCAACTCCGTTACCGTGCCGTCCGGACAGAGCGATTGCGCCTCCCGCGCCGCCGCCCTGACAGGAATATCCGCAGTTGAGAATGGGAATCGCGCTTGCGCCGAGATTATCGCAAAGCAGGAAATACTCGTAGAACCCGATACCGTATTCCATATCGTAATAGAGGTTTTTATCAACGGAATATCTTTCGCCGCCCCACAGATCGCGGTTGGGTTTACGGGTGGAAGTCTCTCCGTACGTGTCGCCGCTTTGTTTCGTACTGCCGTTCTTTTCGTTGATTTTATAACTGAAAACAGGCACGATATCGTCTCCGTCGCTTGTCACAGCGGCGCCGATAGAATTTTTCCAATCGTAAACGGTATTATCCAGACTTGTTTCGGTATTTTTGTTGTGCGCGCCGTTGCCTTCAATGATACAGCCGCCGGGGAAACGAATAAACTTCGGAGAAAGATCGGCGATCGCGTCGTACATATATTGCGTGATCCCTCCCGTGGAATTTGTCGTTTCCAAAGAGACCGCATCGAGATAGACCGTCGTCTTTGTGTCAAAAGAGAGAACGAGCGATAAACCGGAATCCGCCGTATCCGTCGCTTTAATCGTCCGCGTATATTTTACCCAATCCGAATCTTGCGAAATCTGAATATTTTCACTGAGATAAGAATTCTCCTTTTTGTCCTCTACCTTAACCGTCATTTTCAGGGCGGTTTCGGGCGATTTCACAAAAGCGGTAAAAATATATTCCGTTCCTTTCTCAACTGCAATCGGAACGGCGTCGTAACCGCTGTTGGAAACATTAGCGCCGGCTTGATTTATCGCTAATTTCGCATAGTGAACGTTGACGTCCGCATCTTTATAACCTTCCACATCAGACAGAACGCCTTCTTCATCTTCCACGGTCAATGCAACGTCCGAGCTATTCCATCCGTACATCGGGTCTACGCCCTGCGTAGATTCAAAAGAACCGTTCACGATCATGTTATCGTCTAAAGCATAGGAAGCAAAGTTAATGTCTTCCAAAAAAGCGCCGAATAACAAATCGGATATCTCCGTTGAATCGCCGTTCAGATAGGCCGTATACGTTACGTCCGGATCATCGAATGCCTCCGCCTTCTCCGTACAGGCGGTAGCGCTAAGGACAAGAGCGCTCGCCATGATTCCCGAAAGGAACAGTGATGCTGATTTCTTCATAAATAATACCCCCTAATTTATGCTTGTTATATTTTACCATATTTTTCGAAAAATAGCAATAGATATTATAAAAAAAGAAGCTGCGCTCAGGCAGCCTCTTATCAGATAGCAATAGCAATTACTTATTTGACGTGAATACGAATGACGCTCACACTGTACATATCTGCCGTATAACCGAATTTCTTGGATACGTCCAACGTATAGGTATAAGGCGAGACTTTCTCTTTATCGAGCGTGTTTTTCGCCATTATATCGTCATTCTGCAACACGGTGACGTCCGCAACGCCCGTCGGCGTTGCCGAAGAGATCTCAAAGTTAATATCGATATCCTCATCGCCGGCATTTACGATTTTAATCACGATATCTCCCGTCTTTTTGTCATAGCTCACGATTTGATACAGTTTCTCGATTGTTGTGGTCTCTGTCCCCAGCGACTTGATTTCCGTATTCGGGTCGAAAGAGGAAGAATAAACCGCCTCGGTAGCAAGCACCGTACTTCCCTGATTGTTCGCAAACAGTTGTTGAACGTAATAATTAGGGGTGAGCGCCAGAGCGGTGTTGGTATAGAACATCATATCCGCCGCCCACTGATTATAGCCGGAAGTATTGCTTCCGAACATAGGCGCATACGCGGCAAGTTTTACCACGTCTCCGTTACGTTCTAAACCGGTCATATAAGCCGCTTCCGAAAGCGCGGTAATCCAACTATTGTTTTCATATTTATACTGCCCGCTCGTTAAAGAAGTTGCGGAATTTGCGGAATATTCTCCGACAAATACGTCGTAACGATCGGATTCCTCCCTGCTATAATCGTCATACAGCGTGGTATTTGCGAAAAAGTCCGCATAGCTCATATAGTAGTGATGATCATGTACGCCGAATTCGGAAATTTTTTCGATCTTGCCGTTCGATTTATAGAGGTTCGCGGCGGTCTGCGCCAAGCCGCGCGTTCCCTTATCGGGATTCTCGCAGTTTCCGAACACGGTACCGTTTCCGACGATCAGCTCGACTTCCTCGTAAAGAGGATTTGTTTTAGCCTTCGCTTGGAACGCTTCGATAAACTGCTGATAATAGCTGTAATATCCTTCGCCCCACTGCTCGTTTCCTATGCCGATATATTGCATATCGAAGGGTTCTTTGTGCCCCATATCGACGCGCACCTGCGCCCAATAAGCCTCATTCTCATCGGAAGAATTGGGATCGCCTTTGGCAAACGCCACAAGATCAAGCGCATCTTGAATATAGTCTTCAATCCCGTTGCCGTAACGACCGTCTAATACATTGTAACGCCCGCCGTTCGTCTGGATCATACAGCTCAATCCGCAATTGACGATAGGAATCGCGCTTGCGCCGAGATTATCGCAAAGCAGGAAATATTCATAAAATCCCGTGTAATATTCCATAAGATAATAATTACTTCCGGTCTGCCAGATATCGGTATTCGGCGTACGGGTTGCGGCTTCGCCGCGCGTCGTCACCGTGCTCGATGTTCCGTCTTCAACAAGCGTATAAGTGATTTCCGGCACCTTATCCTCGGAGTTTACGCCGATGGAATTTTTCCAATCGTAAGCGTCGCTCATCGTTCTGCCTTCGATGACGCAACCGCCGGGGAAACGGATAAACTTGGGGGAAAGCCCCTCAATGGCATCATACATATATTGCTTGATACCGCCCGTAGCTTCCGCAGTCTCCAACATAACGGAATCGAGCAAAAGCGTCCCGTCCGAGCCAAATTCGAGAACGACAGAAAGACCCGAATCTTTTGTATCCGTCGCCGTCAAAGTCGTTTTGTATTTGACCCATTCTTCGCTTTTCTCAACCTCAACGGAACTTTCCGCAAACGTTTTGGAACTGTCTTTTACGCTTACTTTTATTGTTCCGTTGTAATCGATTGCTTTGATAAACGCCGTGAATACGTATTCAACGCCTTCTTTTACCGCAATGGGCGCAGCCATGTACCCGCTGTTCGAAAGAGTTCCCCCGGCTTTTGCGGATATTTCGGCATAAGTCGGATTCGTTTCGAAAAGGCTTGCTTCATTTTTCGTCGTAACGGTAAGATCCGTTTTCCAGAAATTGGTTGGATTATCACCGCACTCAAAAGATCCGTTACTCACAAGGTTATCGTCCAACGCGTAAGACGCGTAGTTGATATCTTCCAAAAAGACGCCGAATAAGAGATCGGAAATCTGATCTTCCGCCTTGGTTGAAACCGTTGCGTCGATTTTGTATGTGACGTCCGGTTTGCTGAACGCATTGCTCGATCCGCAAGCCGCCATTCCGAGGACAAGAGAAAACGCTATCGCTCCCGAAATCCCGCCTGCTAAAATTCGCTTCATGAAAAATCCCCCTATTATTTTTCAACAGTTTTTCTTATTCTAACACAAGAAATGAATTTTCGCAACACCTTTTCGAAAATTTCATCCATTTTTGTTTTTTCTTAAAGAACAAAGCAACACATACGCGGCCATTCATATCACGACTGTCGGAACAATCATGGGACGAACACGCCGTCCGTCTTTCCTTTGGTAATTTCAAAACCGCGGAATAGTTCGGGATGTTGCAATACAAGCTTAGTCGCGCGTTCTCCGTTTCCGCTAAGCTTTCAGGCTCTTTCCCGATAAAAAATCAACTCTCACCGCAAAAAAAAAGCGGCTTAACAGCCACTTTTTCTATCTCGTTATTTTTTTAGGACAAAGGATATGCCATCCTCCGACATGGTAAGCTCTGAACCGCTGTGCGTGAACGTTTGGGACTCCCCGTCGATTGTGATAACGACTTTGCTTGAATCATCCTCATCTGTTTTCCAACTTCCGGTACCCGTAAAGTCTTCCGCCATTGCCGAGGTGACTTTTGCCGTGCCGTCCGATTCCAATGTAACAACCATAAAATCTTCGTCAAGCTCTATCAATCCCATAAATTTTTCGCCAGCTTTCAGCTCCACCGTGACGCCACCCTCGGAATACGACAAGGAATAGAACTTATAAGTTCCCGCAACCGAACTGCCGCACGCCGAAAGACAACAAATTCCGAGAACAAATACGAAAACTGTTGCCAATGCCATTTTTAATTTTTTCATACATCTCTCCTTAAAGTTTATTACCTTAATTATAACAATTTTTACATTTTTGTCAATCTTTAAATACAAATAAAAATGGCATTATAAATAAAAATAGCATTATTTCGTCATTCGGATTAGTCCTCCAATCCCGCCAGATAATCGATACTTACCCCAAAGTAGTTTGACATGGCAATCAATTTGGAAAGCGTCGGTTCGCATTTTCCCAATTCCCATAAACTGACGATCGATTTCCCCACGTCTAATTCTTTGGCAAGCTGAATTTGACCGATTCCCTTTTCATGCCTCAGCTCGCGCAAACGTTCCGCAAACGTATGATTCATAGGCTTATTTTTCCACAAAACTGGGAAAAATACTTGACTTCCCATTATAATGGGAATATAATACGGTTAATAACACCTTACGGAGGATATAAATGTTTTGTAAAAATTGTGGAAAAGAAATCGACGACAAAGCCGCCGTCTGCCCCTACTGCGGCGTCGTCGCCTCGAAAGAGCAACTGATGCCCGCAAAGACAGAAACAAACGTTTTAGCGATCGTTGGCTTCGTGCTTTCGTTCTTTGTTGCGATTGCGGGATTGGTATGTTCGATTTTGGGTAAAAAGAAGGCGGACGAGCTGAACGGAAGCGGGAAAGGACTTGCTACGGCGGGAATCGTAATCAGTATCGTCTCGTTGGTGATTTCCGTAATCTATATTTTGGTTATTGTCGCCACGGTAATCGGATCGGTTGCAGTAATCGGATCGGTTGCATAAAAAATAATCGCGGACAATTCCTAAGGTTTCTTCATGAAAACAAAGAGCGTATCTGTTTGGGATACGCTCTTTTTTCTTATAGTCCGATAAGCATTTATTCTTCAGTTGCGGCGGCCGTCTCGTCAATCATTGAATCGGAGTATCTGCCGGAAACCTGAACGGATATATTTTTATATTCCTTCATGCCCGTACCTGCGGGAATAAGTTTGCCGATGATTACATTTTCTTTCAGTCCGATCAAAGGATCTCTTCTGTTGCAGATTGCCGCTTCCGTAAGCACTCTGGACGTCTCTTGGAAAGAAGCCGCCGAAAGGAAGGAGTCGGTTGCGAGGGCCGCTTTCGTAATGCCGAGAAGCACGCGCTTTGCCGTTGCGGGAACGCCGCCCGCCATGATCGTCTTTTCGTTCTGTTCTTCGAACGTAAACATATCGACGAGTTGACCGGGTAACATTTCCGTTGTGCCCGCATTCTCAATGCGAACCTTCCTGAGCATCTGGCGAACGATGATCTCAACGTGTTTATCGTTGATATCAACGCCCTGCGAACGGTAAACGGATTGCACCTGTTCAAGGATATAATCCTGTACCCCTTTCACGCCCTCCACGCGAATGATATCCTGCGGGTTGACGGAACCTGCGTTGAGAAGATCGCCGGGCTTTACATGATCGCCGTCCTTCACTTTGAGTTCCGCGTTAAAGGGAAGCACATATTCTTTGAGTTTTATATTCGTTCCCTCTTCGCGGATGAGGATATGGTTCAGATTATCGGCATTATCAAGCGAAACGATTCCCTGGAATTCACAGATCGTTGCAACGCCTTTGGGTTTTCTCGCCTCGAAAAGTTCTTCGACACGGGGAAGACCTTGCGTAATATCGCCCGTTGCGGCAATACCGCCCGTGTGGAACGTTCTCATGGTCAACTGGGTACCGGGCTCACCGATGGATTGCGCCGCGATGACGCCTACCGCCTCGCCCACCTTAATGGGTTTCGTGGTCGCCATGTTCTTTCCGTAGCATTTCGCACAGACTCCGAAGCGAGTTTTACAGTTGAATACCGTACGGATATTGACGCCGTTTTGGGCGTATTTTTCGATTGCGGCAATCCGCTTTGCATTTTCTTCCGTGATCATCTCGTTGCAAGGAACGATTACTTCGCCGTTCTCGTCCACGAGATCTTCCGCCGCGAATCTGCCCGTCAAACGATCTTCAAGCGATTCGATCATTTCGCCGTTGGGACCGACAATCGCGTTGACGACCGTCCCGCGCGGAAGCTTGCCCGCCGAGCAATCGTCTTCACGCACAATCACGTCTTGCGAAACGTCTACGAGACGGCGGGTCAAATAACCGGAGTCCGCCGTTTTCAAAGCGGTATCGGCAAGACCTTTTCTTCCGCCGTGCGAGGAGATGAAGTATTCGAGCACGGAAAGTCCGTTACGGAAGCACGATTTCACGGGAACTTCGATCTTTTTTCCTTGCGGGTTCACCATGAGCCCGCGCATGCCCGAAAGCTGCTTGATTTGGTCGATGGAACCGCGGGCGCCCGAATCCGCCATCATCCAAATGGGATTAAATTTATCGCGGTTGCCCTGCTCTTTCAAAATTCCCGCAACTTTATCCGTCGCGTTGTCCCAAATATCGATGACGGCGCGGTAGCGCTCCTCCTCTTTGAGAAGTCCGCGCGCGTATTTTTTGGAAATTTTTCCGACTTGTTCTTCCGCTTCCTTAACGATTTGTTGCTTTTCTTCGGGAATTTTCATGTCGAATACGGACGTCGTAAGCGCGGCATAGGTGGAATATTTATATCCGCGTTCCTTGATCGCGTCGAGCACGGCGGACGCCTTGGGCGCATATCCCGTCTTGAAGCATGCCTCAACGATGCGCGAAAGATGCTTTTTGCCGATTGCGCGCGCATTTCCGATAAATTCGGTAGAAAGCTCCAATTTCAGATAGTCCTCGGGATTGACGCGTTTCACAAAATTCAGATCCTGCGGCATGCCGTCATTATAGATGATCCTGCCGACCGTCGTCTTGATTACGCCCGTGACGGTCAGTCTTCCCGTCTTTTCGTCTTTGCAGACGAACACGCGCCCGCGCAAACCGTTGTTGGGCACGATCTCGTCGCGCGAGAAGGTCTTTTCGTAAGGGAGCTGTAAATCGTCGAACTTCCCTTCGGGAAGGACTGCGGTGTGACGCACGTAAATTTCATCCTGGCAATGCACGTCTTTGAGCTGATAGCTCATGAGCGCCTCGTCGAAAGAGGAATATACGGGCGGAACATATATTTCGCCGTTCTCGGAAGGACGTCCGAATTCATCGTACTTTTTGCCCTCCTCTCTGCGGAGAATGGTAAGATAGTACGCGCCGATAATCATATCCTGCGTCGGGCTCATAACCGATTTCCCGTCTGCAAGCTTCAAGATGTTGTTTGCGGAGAGCATGAGGAAGCGCGCTTCCGCCTGCGCCTCGACAGACAGAGGAAGGTGCACTGCCATCTGGTCGCCGTCGAAATCGGCGTTGAAGGGTCCGCAGACAAGCGGTGAAATTTTAATCGCTCTGCCCTCGATTAAAACGGGCTCGAACGCCTGGATGGACAGACGGTGCAGCGTAGGCGCGCGGTTTAAAAGCACGGGATGGTCTTTGATGACCTCTTCGAGGACGTCCCATACAAAGTCTTTCGCGCGCTCTACCGTTCTCTTTGCGCTCTTGATATTATGACATTGATTGGTCTCTACAAGGCGCTTCATGACAAAGGGCTTGAACAGCTCGATCGCCATTTCCTTGGGCAGACCGCATTGATAGATTTTGAGTTCCGGTCCGACAACGATTACCGAACGGCCGGAATAATCGACACGCTTTCCGAGCAGATTTTGACGGAAACGCCCTTGTTTGCCGCGCAGAAGTCCCGAAAGCGATTTGAGTTCGCGGTTGCTCGGTCCGCTGAGCGGTTTTCCCCTTCTGCCGTTATCGATGAGCGCGTCCACCGCTTCCTGCAACATCCTCTTTTCGTTTTTCACGATCATCTCGGGCGCGCCGAGTTCAATCATTCTCTTTAAACGGTTGTTGCGGTTAATGACGCGACGGTAAAGATCGTTAAGATCGGAGGAAGCAAATCTGCCGCCGTCCAGCTGTACCATCGGGCGAAGATCGGGAGGAATGACGGGGAGCACCGTGAGCACCATCCATTCGGGGCGGTTGCCGCTCTTACGGAAGGCTTCGATGATTTCGATACGTTTGATCGCCTTCACGCGCTTGGGACCCGATGCGTTGCTTTCAATGATCGCTTTCGTCTCGGCGCTTTCTTTCTCGAGATCGAGCGCCATCAACAGTTCGCGGATCGCCTCCGCGCCCATGCCTACTTTGAGTCCCGTTTCCGTGCCCAGCGTTTCTTCGAGTTCGCGGAGCTGCTTATCGTTGATCACCTGTTTGTACTCCAATCCCGAAGTCCCGGGATCGAGTACGACGTAAGCTGCGAAATAGATGACCTGTTCGAGCGCTTTGGGGCTCATATCGAGTAAAAGACCAATCTTGCTGGGAACGCCGCGGAAATACCAGATATGGGAGACGGGAGCGGCAAGCTCGATGTGTCCCATGCGCTCGCGGCGCACTTTGGCGCGCGTCACTTCGACGCCGCACTTTTCGCAGACGATTCCCTTATAACGAATACGCTTGTACTTTCCGCAATGACATTCCCAATCCTTCGTCGGACCGAAAATTTTCTCGCAGAACAGACCGTCCCGCTCGGGTTTTTGCGTGCGGTAGTTGATCGTTTCGGGTTTCGTTACTTCCCCGTACGACCATTCTCTGATTTTTTCGGGAGATGCCACACTGATCTGAATGGAATTGAAATCGTTTAATTCGTACATTACCTATGCCTCCCTGTTAATTATCCTCGCCGTCCTCGCCGTCGCCGAAGAGATCTCCGAAAGAAATATCTTCGTCTACGTCCGAAAGATCGTCCTCGTCGAGGTCCTTGTCGCCGAACAGATCTTTGGAGACGAAATCCTCGTCCTCGCCCGGATCGTCGAACAGCGAACCGATACTCTCGTCGTCTTCGTCCTCTTCGTCGTCCATGCCGAAGTCGAATTCTTCCTCTACGTGTTCGTCGCGAACGGGCTCGTTAGACGTATCATCGTCGTCAAATTCGCGGATGATCAACTCATCGTTATTCTCGGTGAGAACTTTCACGTCGAGCGCGAGCGACTGCAACTCTTTGAGAAGCACTTTGAACGCTTCCGGAATGCCCGGTTCGGAAATATTGTTGCCCTTTACAATGCTTTCGTACGTCTTTACACGCCCCACGATATCGTCCGATTTGACGGTGAGGATCTCTTGCAGGATGTGCGCCGCGCCGTAAGCTTCAAGCGCCCAGACCTCCATTTCGCCGAAACGCTGACCGCCGAACTGCGCTTTACCGCCGAGCGGCTGTTGCGTGACGAGAGAGTAAGGTCCGATGGAACGGGCGTGGATCTTATCGTCGACAAGGTGAATGAGCTTAATCATATACATGATACCGATGGTTACGCGGTTTTCAAACGGTTCGCCCGTTCTGCCGTCGAATACCTGGAATTTCCCGTCTACCTTGCCGTCGGGGTTGAACAGATTGTTTTCTTCAAAGAGCTTTTCAATGTCTTTTTCCGTCGCGCCGTCGAATACGGGAGTCGCGATTTTCCAGCCGAGCTGACGGCACACATAGCCGAGGTGTACTTCCAGGACCTGTCCGATATTCATACGCGAAGGCACACCGAGCGGGTTGAGAAGAATCTGCAACGGGGTGCCGTCGGGAAGGAACGGCATATCGCTTTGCGGCAACACGCGGGAGATGACGCCCTTGTTTCCGTGACGTCCCGCCATCTTATCGCCGACCTGTATTTTACGCTTTTGCGCGATATAAACGCGCACAAGTTTGTTGACTCCGGGAGAAAGCTCGTCTTTGTTTTCCCGCGTGAAGATTTTGACGTCCACGACGATGCCGCCCTCTCCGTGCGGCACGCGCAAGCTGGTATCGCGCACTTCGCGCGATTTTTCGCCGAAGATCGCGCGAAGCAATCTCTCTTCGGGCGTGAGTTCCGTCTCGCCCTTGGGCGTGACCTTACCTACAAGGATATCGCCGCTCGTCACTTCCGCGCCGATACGTACGATGCCGTCCTCGTCGAGATCTTTGAGCGCGTCGTCGCCCACGTTGGGAATATCGCGCGTGATCTCTTCTTCGCCGAGTTTGGTGTCGCGTGCCTCCGTTTCGTGTTCCTCGATATGAATGGAAGTAAACACGTCGTCCTGCACGAGTTTTTCGGAGATGAGGATGGCGTCCTCGTAGTTATAGCCTTCCCACTCCATGAAGCCGACGAGAATGTTCTTACCGAGCGCAAGCTCGCCGTTATTGGTGGAAGGACCGTCCGCAATCACTTCGCCCTTCTCTACTCTGTCTCCCGTCGAGATGATGGGACGCTGATTGAGACAGGTGCCTTGGTTACTGCGTTCGAATTTCTTCAAAGGATATTCGGTGATAAATCCGCTGTCCTCCTGAATCTTGATCATATCGGAGGCAACGCCCACCGCTATGCCCGCTTCTTTTGCTCTTACAATCACGCCCGAATCGCGCGCGATTGTAGCCTCAATCCCCGTTGCAACGATGGAGCTTTCCGTTTTCAGAAGAGGCACTGCCTGCCGCTGCATGTTCGAGCCCATGAGGGCGCGGTTGGTATCGTCGTTTTCAAGGAAAGGAATGAGCGCAGTCGCAACCGAGACAAGCTGTTTGGGACTGACGTCCATATAATCGATCCTCTCGCGGGGCATCTCGGTGATGAGTTCCCTGAAACGGCAACCGACGCGTTCGTTGACGAATCTTCCGTCTTCGTCGAGCGGTTCGTTTGCCTGCGCGACAACGTAACGGTCTTCTTCGTCCGCCGTTAAATAATCCACATGATCGGTGACGACTCCCGTCTTTTTATCCACTTTGCGGTACGGGGACATGATGAACCCGAATTCGTTGACTTTCGAAAAAGTTGCAAGCGAGGAAATCAGACCGATATTTTGACCTTCGGGCGTCTCGATGGGACACATACGGCCGTAATGCGAGTGGTGCACGTCGCGGACTTCAAAGGTTGCGCGGTCACGATTTAAACCGCCGGGACCGAGTGCGGAGAGTTTCCGCTTATGGGTAAGCTCTGCAATGGGGTTGGTCTGATCCATGAATTGCGAGAGCTGGGAAGATCCGAAGAATTCGCGGATCGCCGCGGAGATGGGACGCACGTTGATAAGACCCGAAGGAGTGATTTCCATAGGATCCTGCGTAGCCATACGCTCTTTGATGAGACGCTCCAATCTCGCCATACCGATACGAAGCTGATTTTGCAACAATTCCCCAACCGAACGCACGCGGCGGTTTCCAAGATGGTCGATCTCGTCGAGCGTACCGATTCCATAGCACAAATCGAGGTTTGTAGACACCGCGGCAACGATATCGTCCACGGTGATGCACTTATAGTTAAGTTTCTCGACGAGAGGCTTCAACGCCTTCTTTTCGGCGGGGGTCACGCCCAGAACCCGTTCTCCCGCGTCGAGATCGACGGGCGCATTGGGATCGGTTTCCTGCTCTCCGCGCGCAAGAATTTCATGAAAGAGCTTACTTGCCGTAACAAATTTGATTCTGTTATCACGGCGTTTTAAGCGGTTTTTCTTCTCTTCCTGTTTTTCATCTGCCTCAGGCGATGTTTCGCGCACATAATAAACGGCGTTGATTTCGTCGAGATACTTATCCGCAACTTCTTCTACGGAGAGCGTTTTGCATTCCTCGGCTAATTTTTTCGAAAAAACAAAGTTAGGATAATATACGGTTTTCAAAAGCCCGAACGCCTTGGGATCCATATCGGAAAGCGCGGAAAAATCCACCGTATTGTTAGCAATGATCTTATGACGGATCTCCCCGTCAACGGGATCGTTGACGAGTACGAAAATCTCGTTGATTCCCGCATTCTGAATGACGCGCGCCTTTTCTTCGGAAATCACTTCCCCTTTTTGGGCAAGCAATTCGCCCGTTTCGGGATGGAACACGTCGTCCGCTACGCGGCAGCCGGGCAAACGGTATGCAAGATTGAGCTTTTTGTTGAATTTATAACGCCCTACTTTTACCACGTCGTAGCGGCGGGGATCGAAGAACAGATTGTACAAGTGCTGGCGCACCGATTCCTCGGTGGGCACTTCGCCCGGGCGCAGACGGCGGTAAAGCTCGATCAGTCCGTCCGACTCCGAACGCGCGGTATCTTTTTCAATGGTCGCCGCAATAATCTTATCGCCTTCGAACAGTTCTTCCAAAGCACGGTTAGAGCCGAAGCCCAAAGCGCGCAAAAGAACGGTAGCCGCAAGTTTGCGCTTTCTGTCAACGTTCACCCAGAGCACGCCCGCCGCGTCCTGTTTGAATTCCAACCAAGCGCCGCGGTTTGGAATGACCGTTGTTTCATACATCTTTTTACCCGTTTTATCCGTTTCGGCGACGTTGTTCACGCCGGGAGAACGAACGAGCTGAGAGACGATAACGCGCTCCGCGCCGTTGATAATGAACGAGCCGTTTTCCGTCATTAAAGGGAAATCCCCCATAAAGACGTCCTGTTCCAAGATCTCGTCCTTTACCTTGTTGACGAGGCGCACCTTCACTCTTAAAGGAAGCGCGTACGTCGCGTCGCGGTTGCGGCACTCCTTCTCGTCGTACTTGGGCTTTTTTCCGAACTCGTGGTCAAGGAAATAAAGCTCGAAGTGATCGCTGAAATCGGTAATCGGGGAAAAATCCTCGAGAATTTCCGTGATTCCTTCGCCGATAAAGGCGTTGTAAGAGTCCTTCTGGATCTCCACCAAATCGGGAATTTCGATGACTTCGTTGATTTTACCGAATTTTCTTCGCTCGGTTTTACCGTACTTTTGAATGGGTAAGTTCATCCGTCAATTTAACTCCTTATTTTCGTTGTTGTCACCCACGATCTACCGAGTATATCTTTTCATCGATAAAAATCGAAATGTTTCGAATATTTGCGCTTCTCCCCTTTACAAATTTCGCAGAAAACGATATAATGAGAGAAGTTCAATCAGCGCTTAGAAGCATATACGGAAGAAATCCGCGCTATGCCCCGAGCATAATAATACAGTGTGTTATTATAACCCGCAAAAGAAAAAAAGTCAATCGGTTTTGACGCTGAATTTTACGATTTTTCACGTTTTTTCCAAAAAAGACAAAAAAAACAAATAAACCAACTTACGCAAGGAAACAACGCATGCGAATTGACAAATTTTTAAAAGTTTCAAGAATCCTCAAACGCCGCACAGTGGCGCAGGAAGCCGCCGACGCGGGCAAAATCTTCGTCAACGGAAAACAGGTGAAGCCCGCATACCGTTTAAAAATAGGCGATATCGTAGAATTAAATTACACGACGGGCACGGTAAAATTCCGCGTGCTCGCGCTGAAAGAAACCGTAAAAAAAGACGAGGCAAGCTCCCTTTACGAAGTAGTGCCGTCGGAATCGGGGGCGTATTGATATGGTCACCGCCGTCATCTGCGCCGCAGGCAAGGGCGAACGCACAGGCTTTCGTGAAAACAAAATTCTGCACGAACTGAACGGCTTGCCCGTGCTTTGCTATTCTCTTTCGGCGTTTTCGCAGCGTACCGACGTCGAGGAAATTCTCGTCGTCTGCCGGAAAGAGGACGAACAGCAAATACTCCCCCTTCTCTCCCCCTTTCCCTCGGCGCGCCCCGTCATCGGCGGAAACACACGCTTCGAAAGCGTCTATCACGCCTTAAAAGAAGCAAAGGGCGAAACCGTGCTCATTCACGACGCGGCGCGTCCCTATGTTTCTCAGAAAATAATTTCCGATTGTATGGAAAGCGTCAAAAAATACGGCAGCGGCGTATGCGCATTGCCTTTTACCGACACGGCGGTGTCGGCGAAAGACGGCGCGATGATTTCGTCTCTCAATCGGGAGCAGATGTTCTCCGTCCAGACGCCGCAGGGGTTTGAAACTCAAAAATTGTTGCACGCCTATCAACTCGCGTTCGCCGAACAGCGTACCTTTACCGACGACAGCGGCGTATACGCCGCATACGTTGCCCCGCCCCGTCTGTTTATAGGAGACCGCGCAAACAAAAAACTTACTTTCGCCGAAGACTTTGCGCTTTGCGACCGCGTGGGATTCGGCGTAGACACGCATGCGTTTTACGCCGACGGCGAGAGCATGCCTTTGGTAAATTTTATTATCTTGTGCGGCGTTCGCATTCCTTCCGCAAAAATTCTAAAAGCGCACAGCGACGGCGACGTGCTCGTCCACGCGCTCATGGACGCAATGCTCTCGGCGGCGGGGCTCAGAGATATCGGATTCTATTTCCCCGACAACGACGAGCGATTTCGCGGCGCAAACAGCATGCGCCTTTTGCAAGAAGTTCTGCGGCTTATAAATAAAGAAGGATTCGTCCCGAAAAACGTAAGTATTTCCATACTTGCGGAAACCCCGCGTCTTTCCCCCTATATCGAAGCGATGAAGGAAAGTTTGGCAAACGCGCTCTCCCTTCCCCTCTCCGCCGTCGGTATTGCAGCGGGTACCAACGAAAAGCTGGGCTACGTGGGCGAAGGAAAAGGAATTACCGTCTATGCAACGGCATTTTTAACACAGAGGAACCGATGATGGCAAAATCGACGACACAATTTGTTTGCAACGAATGCGGATATTCTTCCCCGAAATGGCTGGGAAGATGTCCCGACTGCGGAAAATTCAACACGTTAATCGAAGAGGCGGTAGCCCCCGCTCCTGCGGCGAAACAAAAAAGCGCGTTTCGCGCGCTTGCTTCCCGTCCCCTTCCCCTTTCGCAGGTGAAATACGAAAAATACGAACGCGTCTCTTCGGGGATCTCCGAACTGGATATCGTCCTCGGCGGCGGTATCGTGAGAGGCTCTCTTATCCTCGTAGGCGGAGATCCCGGAGTGGGAAAATCCACCCTTTTAACGCAGGTTGCGGCGTATCTTGCGAGAGATCATAAAGTGCTTTATCTCTCTGCCGAGGAGAGCTGTTCGCAGGTAAAGCTCCGCTGTGAGCGGTTGGGGCTTGATTCGGACAATCTGCTTCTATTAAACGAAACGAATATCGACAACGCCGAGGAAGCGTTCCCAGAAGCGGAATACGTTGTAATCGACTCCATTCAGGCGGTTTATACCGACGCGCTCTCCTCTTCGGCGGGAAGCGTCGGACAGGTGCGGGAATGCGCCGCAAAGCTCATGCGCATCGCCAAGTCCCGCGGTATCACTTTCTTTATCGTGGGGCACGTTACGAAGGAAGGCACGCTTGCCGGTCCCAAGGTGCTCGAACACATTATGGATACCGTGCTCTACTTCGAAGGCGAACGGACGGAAAACTACAAGATTTTGCGGGCGGTCAAGAACAGATTCGGTTCGGTGCAGGAAGTCGGCGTCTTTGAAATGACAAGCGAAGGGATTTTCGGGCTCAGCGATTATTCCGCGCTCTTTCTCTCCGATTCCCGCGGCGAGGCGGCGGGAGCGGCGGTCACGCCGAGCGAGACGGGCAACCGCTGTATGATGGTGGAAATCCAAACGCTCATGTCCAAAACGGCGTTCGGACTGCCGAGAAGAATGTCTCTGGGAGTGGATTCCAACCGTCTCATCGTGCTCATCGCCGTTCTCGAAAAGCGGTGCGGACTTCCCCTCGGCACGCAGGATATTTATTTAAATGCGATGGGCGGAATCAAACTGAACGAGCCGAGCGCGGACCTTGCGATCTGCGCGGCGCTTGCGAGCGCGGAAAGAATGACGCCCGTCGACAAATACACCGCCCTGTTCGGCGAAGTGGGTTTGACGGGAGAAGTGCGCGGGGTCAATTTTGCAGACAAACGCGTGAACGAATGTCTGAAAATGGGGTTCAAACAAGTGATCCTTCCCGCGAAAAACATGAAAACCTGCGAAAAATTCAAAGACAAGATCAAACTTATTCCCGTGAGTTATGTCTCGCAGATGATAAAAACGTTGTTCCCGAAATAATTTTGCAAATGACCAAGCAATCCGCGCTTCTCATTCGTTATATTATTATAGAAAGGTAACATATGAAAAAATACGCCTCGGTGAAATTCTTATCGCTTGCTTTGGTTCTATTGCTTTTCGGCGTTTTCTTTGCGCCCTTTCCGTCCGTCACCGCGAGCGCGGATACGGGACCCAAACCCTCCGTCACCGTCACATTCGAAAACATGGGCGACGAACTCTGTTACGGCACGCTGCTCTCTTATTATCCGTCGACGGGACCCAACTCCGTCTGGGACGGCGATCCCGAAACCGCTTATTATAACGAAGCCGAATACGATATCTGGAAAGCTTTCGTCGATTACAAAGATGCGGACGGATATTATTTTTTACAGGCGATTTGGAAGTGCAACGCGACAAAACAGATCGACTGGACGTACTATCCGCCCTCGCCTTTTAAAATTCTGCTTTACTACCCCGAAAGCGGCGATTTTTCCGTCAGCGACGCCCATGAGACTTATGCGTTTCACAGTTATTTTTCCGTTGAAACGTCTGACATGCAGGTAAAAAAGAGTTACGATTATACTTGGGAAATTGTATCGCTTCTCTGCCGGATCGTCGTCACGGTTGCGCTTGAAATGGGCGTTGCGCTCTTATTCCGGATTCGCGAGCGGAAACACTTGCTGACGATCCTTTGTACGAACGCCGTTACGCAAATTA
Source organism: uncultured Clostridia bacterium (assembly GCA_964521125.1). Lineage (GTDB taxonomy): Bacteria > Bacillota > Clostridia > Christensenellales > Borkfalkiaceae > Gallimonas. Next base: position 8,998 of record CAZFPP010000009.1, on the reverse strand, counting down.
TCCTGAACGTTGCGCTGAATCTCATCAATTTTCACGAAGGGAACATGACATTCGTTTTATTTTACATTCTGTTCGAATTGATTGTATTTGTGATAGAGGCGGCGGTTTACGCAGTTGCGTTGAGCAAAATCGGAACGCCCGTTCCCGTATGGAAATCCACCGTATATGCGCTTACCGCAAACGCCGTTTCCTTCCTCGCGGGACTTGCGCTTGCGATCGTCATTCCCGGTATTTTCTGAAAAGCACGATAAGGGAAACGCCGCCGTTTTCAAACGGCGGCGTTTCCCTTATTTTTCATCGATGATTTTGATGACTTCTTCGTACGTTTTCGCATGCTTCCCTTCGTAGCCCTCCGGAACTTTGCGGGGCGCAAACAAAATAAAGTCCGCGCCCATGCGCTCGGCGCAGAGTTTATCGCTTGTAAGGCTGTCTCCCACATAGACCGCCCGATCCGCGCGAAATTCCGGAATATGCGCGACAACATATTCGCAATATGCCGCGGACGGCTTGTTCGTACCGATCTCGTCGGAAATAAACACGCCGCTTACATACGGTAAAATTCCCGCGTCCTGCAAATGTCTCCGCTGGATCAACGTCGCCCCGTTGGTCGTAATGTAAATGTCGCCCCGCGCTTTTAACCCCTCTAAAAACGCGTGCATGCCCGCAAACGGATGACAGATTTCCGCAAGTCCGTGAAAATATGCGTCCGCTACGGCTTGAATATCGGCTGAAACCCCCAACTCTTTAAAAAGCAATTCAAACCGCCTCGTCACGATTTGTTCTCTTTGAATCTCGCCGCGTTCCAACGCCTTCCACAGCGAATCGTTGATCTCGTGAAACCGCTTTGCCGTCTCCTCCCCCGCCGCGATTGAAAAACGCGAAAGCACGCCGAGAAGATTCTCCCGCTCCGCACGTCCGAAATCGAGAAGCGTATCGTCCATATCCAACAAAAAAATCATGTTCCCTCCACAATCGCGAGTTCCCGCAACGCGCGCGTACAGGCAATATATTTCTCGTTTTCCGTCATATCTTTATCGTATACGGCGACGGCGGAAAATTCCAGTCCCTTGCTCTCATACACGCTCATGACGTTGATTCTGGTTTTGGAAAGTCTTCCGTCCGAAGAAAGCAGCTTGAAACCGCGTTTATTGAAAAGCGGTAAATACTCTTCTTTCGCAATTACGACTTTCAGTCCCTGTTTTTCGCGGAAGAACGCATTCACCTGCCGGATCCCGATCGTCTTGACTTCTTCCCCGTGCAAACCGATGGGACGCATATCGATGTCGAGAATGTGAGAAACATATTCTACGATTTCGTTGGTGTTGCGATAGTTGCGGTCAAGCTCATAGACGTGCGCGCTCCGCCAGGTTTTCACGCCGCGCCAAGGCGTGATATTCTGTTTTAAATCGCCGAACACGTTGAACGCCGCATCCGAATGAATTTTGGAAAGCAGCTCGTATTCCGAAGCGGAGATATCCTGACCCTCGTCCACAAACACTAGCCCGAAACGCGGTTTGAGCTGCCGTCCCGCGGCGGTGAGAAGGTAGCAGACCGCAAAACCGTCGGACGGATAAACTCCTTTGAGCCCGTACTTTTCTTTATATTTTTTTACTGTTTTTCGGTAGAGCCACCGCACGATATCGGCGGAATTTTCGCATTTTCCGATTTCCGCACAGCCGCCCGTCAACCGCAAAATCGCAAAGAATTCCCCAAACAGTTCCATGCCGTTTCCCATTTCTTCGAGATAGCGGTCGATTTTCAGAGCCTCTTCTTTCAGTTCTTCCCGTCTCGCAATGCGGTCTGCATAAGTAAAAATATATTCTTCGCCGATTTTCTGGCGGTATCTTCTCAAATCGACAATCTCTTTGTCAATCTGTGTTACAAGCGCGGCAATATCCTCGCGGGCGGATGAAAACGTCTTTTCCGCATGAGTAGCGCACATCTGCGCAGAGCGGTAAAATTCGGCAAACTGACGGAAGAAATAATCGGGCGTGCGCGCGTCCTCTTGCAGAACGTAACGAAGAAAATCTTCCGCCTGTATAAATGCGCTCATGATTCCGCGGAGCGGTTTTGTAAAATAAAAACCGCCTTCCTTGTTTTCCTTCATCTCGCCGAGCACGCACCGCCGCACCCGAAGGGAAGCGTTCTTAATCCGCACGTATTTTTCCTGCCGCGCAACGCAATCCGAAAGCACGCGTTCGGCGACTTCGCGGCACTCCCTGCCCGTAAACAAACCGTAAACGTCTCCGTACAGCTTTTTGATATCCCGTTCTATCTCGCGGGGAAAACGGTCGGAATATAAAAATTCCAGATATTCCAAGCTCTCCCGCTCGCCGCACAGTTTATCGGACAGCTCGATTCCCTCGTTTTTGAGCGCTTGAAAATAATATCGGTTGAGCGTGATCGTACGCACCTTCTGCAATTCAAGCACCTGGGAAAGCTCGTCGATAAACGCGTTAAAAGAATCGGACGGGGTGATCACGAGCACGTCGCGCGGGCGCAGACTCTCGTTATTATACATAAGGAAACTCAGCCGATGCAAAAGGATCATTGTTTTTCCGCTTCCCGCGCAACCCTGCAACACAAAGCTCTCGCGTTCGGGGCGGGTAATAATCTCAAACTGCTTCTCCTGAATAGTTTCGATGATATCGCGCACCTCGGTATCGTCCTTGCGGCTTTTGATGATAGAGCGAAGATAGGGATCGAAGAGAATCTCCTCGTCCCGTCCCGCGATCTCCTCGGGAGTAAGTTCCTCTTTCACGGATAAATATTCGTTTTTGAACCCAAGCACTTTACCGTTTTTCACGGAGAGCGCACGGCGCAGAACGGCTTTATAATCGTATTCGTTGATTTGAAAAGAAATACGGCTCTTTTGATAATATCTTACGGCAAGCGGCGCGCGCCAATCGACGATTTCAAGATTGGCGTCTCCCTTTTTCCCGATATAATAGCTGTTGTAGCCTTCCTTTTCATCCGTCACGTCCATGCGCGCAAAGTACGGCTCGGTAAAAAAACAGCGGTAAGATTCAAGTTTCTGCGTGACGGTTTCCAACTCCGCCTGTTTCTCCAAAACGTCGCGATAGTCTTTCGCCGCATAATCTTCCCGACTGCGAATCTTTTCAATCTCGCGTTTGATTTCGGCAATACGCGTTTGATAGCGGGAAATATAACAGAATTTCAGCATGGCAAGCGTCGCCCCGAGATGTTCGGTCTCATAGGCGAGCTGCATCTCCTCGTCGAGGAGGGAAAGATACCAAGTTTTGTCCGCTTGCTTTTTCGGGTTAAGAAGCGCTTTCACCTCTTCAAACTTTCGTTTCATTGCGAACCCCCTCCTGTTCCAACGAATTGCCCGTGGTAGAAAAGATTGTTTTTTATCATAGCACATTCCGGCAAAAAAAGATAGAGGTTTGCGGAAATTTTTCGGAAAAATTTGTAAATAGAGAAAACGCCCGCAGACGACCTGTCTGCGGACGCACAAACTGTTTTTTATTTGCCGAACATGATTTTTTCACTATTCGGCATTTTAGAAACGACAAAGAGAATCATTTTCCCAAATATTGCCTTAAAACGGAAATCATCTCCTTTACAACAGCTGTATTCAGTGAATAAATAATCGTTTGTGCGCGCCGACTCGCCTTGATGAGACCGCACTTTTTCAACACGCCGATATGATGGGATACCGTCGCATGAGATAACTCAAACTGATCTGCGATTTCTCCCGCCGTATGCGGGCGCTTTTTCAAAAGAGATAATATTTCACGACGGGTCCCGTCGGAGATTGCATTCCAAACACTGTTCATAAGCGACTCCGTATTGTTTCGAAATTTATCGAAATAATCATAACACAAACGCTTTATCCGGTCAACGCTATTTCGAAGCAAATTTTTCGGATTCCTACCTTGCAATTTCTACGGCATAGGTGTATAATAAAGAAAAAACGGAGGTAATTTTATGAACGAAATAATACAATGTCTCACTAAACGCAGAAGTGTGCGGGATTATAAACCCGAACAAATCAAAGAAACCGAACTGAAAGAAATTTTAGAAGCGGGAAAATTCGCTCCCACGGGGCGCGGCGCACAGTCTCCTGTGATGGTCGTCGTGCAAGATCGGGAAACCATACAAACGCTTTCCCGCCTCAACGCCAAAGTCATGGGCAGAGAAGGAATCGATCCTTTCTACGGCGCGCCTACGGTCATTATCGTGCTGGCGGATAAAAATTGCAACACCTACGTCGAAGACGGAAGTCTCGTCATGGGCAATTTGATGAACGCGGCATATGCCGTCGGCGTAGATTCTTGCTGGATCCACCGTGCAAAAGAGACGTTCGAAAGCGCCGAAGGAAAGGCTCTGCTGAAAAAATGGGGCGTCGGCGAAAACTACGTCGGAATAGGAAACTGCATTTTGGGCTACCGCAACGGCGAACTCCCCTCCCCGAAACCCCGCAAGGAAAATTACGTTTACAGAGTATGAACCAATATTCCCCCCGCTAACGGCGGAGGGAATTTACTTATTTTTTCTCTTTTACGATTGAAATATGCACGTCGTCGAGCTGCTTCCGCTCCACGGGCGAAGGCGCATTCATGAGCAAATCCCGCGCTTTCGCGTTCATAGGGAATGCGATGACTTCGCGGATATTTACCGTATCGCAGATGAGCATGACCATTCTATCCACCCCGGGAGCAACGCCCGCATGGGGAGGAGCGCCGAATTGAAAGGCGTGATACAGCGCGGGAAATTTCCCCTCGACCACGCTTTCGTCCATTCCCACAAGCGAAAACGCTTTTAACATAATTTCGGGATCGTGATTTCTCACCGCGCCCGAGGAAAGCTCTACGCCGTTACAAACGATATCGTACTGATAAGCGAGGATCTCCAAAGGATCTTTCTCGCAAAGAGCCTGCATCCCTCCCTGCGGCATAGAAAACGGATTGTGACAGAATTCAAGCTCTCCGCTCTCTTCGCCGATTTCGTACATGGGGAAATCGACGATCCAGCAGAAGCGGTAAACGTTTTTTTCGCACAAATCAAGCCCCGTACCCAACATAGTACGCAGAATCCCCGCGCGTTTTTGCACAGGAGCAAGTTTTTCTTCCGCAACAAGCGCCACGAAAGCCCCCGCCTGCAAAGCAAGCCGTTCTCTTAGCGCATCCGCCTTTTCCGTAACGAATTTAGCAATCCCGCCTGCGGGCGCGCCGTTTTCGTCGAGCTTGAACCAGAACAGAGCGCCGCCTTCCGTTTTGATTTTAAATTCCTCCGCTGTCTTATCGATCCATTTGCGGGGAACGTTCGCGCCGTTTACCGCAATCGCTTTCACGATCTTTCCGTCCACCGCCGCAAAGCCGCAGCCTTGCATGAGATCGGTGATATCTTTTATCACGAGCGGATTTCTTAAATCGGGCTTATCGGAACCGTATGTTTCGAGCGCCTCGCGGTAGGCGATACGGCGAAAAGGAGGCTGATCGGCATTCCAACCCGAATACTTTGCAAAAACGGGCGGAAGGACGCTTTCAAGCACCTCAAACACGTCCTCCTGCGTTGCATACGCCATTTCGATATCGAGCTGATAAAATTCGCCGGGAGAACGGTCGGCGCGGGCGTCCTCGTCGCGGAAACAAGGAGCGATTTGGAAATACCGATCGAACCCCGAACACATTAAAAGCTGTTTATATTGCTGAGGCGCCTGCGGAAGAGCATAAAACTCCCCGGGATAGAGACGGCTGGGCACGATATAGTCGCGCGCGCCCTCGGGAGACGAGCTTGTCAGAATGGGCGTAGAGATCTCGAAAAATCCCTGTTCCGTCATTAACTTTCTAAGATCGGCGATAATCTGAGAGCGAAGGATAATTTTATCCTTCACAACGGGATTTCTCAAATCGAGAAAACGGTATTTGAGGCGCGCGTCCTCGCCCGCTTCGGTAGAATGCGACACTTCGAACGGAAGCGCGCCAACCGTACGCCTGCCGAGGACTTCCACCTTCTCGGGCACAATTTCAATCAATCCCGTGGGAATTTTTTCATTGGGAGCGGAGCGAAGCACAACGACGCCTTCGACGGAGACGGTAGATTCCGTCGGAAGGGCGCGGATCGCGGAAAGGCAAGGTTCCTCCGAACAGACGACCTGCGTTACGCCGTAAAAATCGCGGAGCACCGCGAAAAGCAAGCCTCCTTTATCGCGTTTGCTGTCGAGCCAACCCGAGAGTTTTACTTTCTTCCCCTCGTCTTCTTTTCTTAGCTCTCCGCACGTATGCGTTCTGTAAAACATATTTTTATCCTTCACGATTTTTTTCTTATTGTAGTATTTTACAGCGCAAATGTCAAGTTTTTCGCGGAGAATGAAGAAAACAAAATAGCGGGGAGCGCTCCCGCTCCCCGCCGTTCTTCATAAAAAAATCATACCATGTTTTCGAGAATGAGCTTATCGGCAACCAACGCGATGAATTCGCTGTTCGTCGGCTTTTCGGAACCGATATAGACGCGCGCGCCGAAAATCGCGTTCACCGCATCGATGCGTCCCCTGTTCCAAGCGACTTCAATCGCATGGCGAATCGCCCGCTCTACTTTACTTGCGGACGTATCGAATTTCTCGCCGATCACGGGATAAAGTCCCTTCGTCACGTTGTTAATCACGTGCGGATCGTTCACCGCCATTTTAATCCCCTCGCGCAGATAATTGTATCCTTTAATATGCGGCGGAATGCCAATGGAAATGAAAATATTGCTAATACGCTCGTCAATAGAACTTGCGCGTTTCCGTTCAACCGTCTCCCGCACGGGCGAAGAGGATTCATCTGCAATCTCCGCCACACGGTCGCCCACTACCGATACTTCGACGGGTTTCATAAGATAATATCTCGCACCGAGCGCGATCACGCGATTAATGATCTTATCGTCGGAAAAATTCCCCATCACAATAAACTCCGCTTTGCGCTGTTCGCGCCGAGTCTCTTCCATAACCGTAAATCCATCGAGATTTTTCAAAAACAAACTCATAATAATCACGCCCGGATTGCAACTTTTCATCAGCTCTATCCCCTCTTGACCATTATCCGTAACGCCGCAAACTTTATAACCGTCGCGTCCTGCAAAATATTCTCTCAATTCTTCCGCAAATACTTTGTTACTTTCCAAAATTAAAATTTGTACTTGTTTCATAAACGGTTCCTACCTTTCATATATTTTATAATCAAATTATAATTCAGGAATTTGTAATTGTAAAGCTATTTATGTACATAATTCCGTGATTTTTTTACGAAATTCTTCGAATTATGAAAATAAATGTCGGATTTTTTATGTTTGCTTTTTATATCGGATTTTTCAACTGCCGAAACATACAAAAACCGCACGGAAGATTTCCGTGCGGTCGTCTTTTGTAACATATTTACGAATTCAGAGATTCGAGATACTCGTCGAACGTAATACTCTTATCGTAAATCTTAGTCCCGTCTATCGCAATAATGCGGTTGCATACGGTGTTCATAAGCTCCTGATCGTGCGAAGTAAGCAACATACACCCCTTAAACGAGGTAAGTCCGTTGTTGAGCGCGGTGATCGATTCGAGATCGAGGTGGTTTGTCGGCTCGTCGAAAATCAGGAAGTTTCCGCCTTCCAACATCATTTTTGCGAGCATACAACGCACTTTTTCGCCGCCCGAAAGCACTTTCGCTTCTTTTAGCGCCTCTTCTCCAGAGAAAAACATACGTCCCAGCCAACCGCGCAGATACTCCTCATAGTGATCTTTGCTGAACTGAGAAAGCCATTGAACAAGCGTCAAATCGCAACCGTCGAAATACTCGCTGTTGTTCTGCGGGAAATAGGAACAGGAAATCGTTTTTCCCCATTTCACCGTACCTGCGTCGGGTTGCGTCTTCCCCGTTATGATATCGTACAGCATGGTAACCGACGTCGATTTGTCGCACAAAATTCCGATTTTGTCCCCCTTCTGCATCGTAAAGGAAAGATCCTCAAAATACCCCTCTTTCGTAAGACCCTCTACGGAGAGAATGTCGTTGCCGATCTCCCGTTCAAACTTAAAATCGATGAAAGGATACTTCCGAAGGGAGGGTTTGAAGTCTGAAATCGTGAGTTTTTCAAGCTCTTTCTTTCGGGAAGTCGCCTGACGGGATTTACTTGCATTTGCCGCAAAACGTGCGATGAAATCTTTCAACTCCTGCGCGCGCTGCTCCGCTTTCTTGTTGGCGTCCTTCTGCTGACGGGCAAGCAACTGAGAGGTCTGATACCAGAAATCGTAGTTCCCGAGGTAGAGATTGATCTTGCCGTAATCGACGTCGCAAATATGCGTGCAAACTTTATTGAGAAAGTGGCGGTTATGCGATACGATGATGATGGTATTTTCGAAATCGAGCAGATAGTTTTCCAGCCACCTCACCGTTTTAAGGTCGAGGTTATTGGTAGGCTCGTCCAAAAGAAGCACATCGGGATTGCCGAACAACGCCTGCGCCAACAGCACGCGCACCTTTTGCTTTGCATCCAGCTCGCTCATCTGCATGTAGTGATATTCGGGAGGAATATCCAATTCGTTTAAGAGCGTCTGCGCCTCGCTTTCCGCCTCCCAGCCGCCGAGTTCCGCAAATTCGCTCTCCAATTCGGAGGCGCGGATCCCGTCCTCCTCGGTGAAGTCGGAATGCGCATACAGCGCGTCCTTTTCGTCCATGATCTCGACCAAGCGTTTATGCCCGAGCATGACCGTACGAAGCGCCGTTTCGAAATCGTACTTGTTTTGATTTTGCGCCAAAACGGACATACGCTCGTTTTTATCCAACGTAACGTCGCCCTTATTCGGTTCGATCTCCCCCGAAAGCACTTTCAAAAAGGTAGACTTTCCCGCGCCGTTCGCACCGATAATTCCGTAGCAATTTCCCTTCGTGAATTTAAGGTTAACGTCCTCGAATAATTTTTTACTTCCGTATTGCAGACTGACGTTGTTGACCTGTAACATATTTTTCCCTTTCCAACCGTTTTCTTAAAAATTATACCA
>CAZFPP010000008.1:0-38157 GCA_964521125.1 uncultured Clostridia bacterium | reverse complement strand
GCGTTCCTGCGGAGACGGCTCAACTTGAGCAAGACGGCGTTCCTGCGGAGACGGCGGAAACCGAAAACGACGCATCGTTGGAAGAGGAATTCGAAAAACCGCTCGATCAGAATATCAAACTCATGTCTCCCGGGAAAATGGTAGCGCGGCGGTTTTTCCGCTCGAAACTGAGTATCATCGGGCTTGTTATGATTGCGGGCTTATTGATTTTTTGTTGGCTCGGTCCCGTTATCTGTAATTGGGCAGGCTATGAATGGGGGGAGACGACAGTCGACAATACGCCTTTTGTAAATTACGGCAGCCCTGAGCAAATCGAAGTGACGCAGGATGGCGAGACGTTTACGATTTATCAGGTATTGGAAACGACGATGGATCTCAATACGCTCGCAAGCCCAAGCGCAAGCCATTTGTTGGGAACGGATAAGAGCGCGATGGATGTCTTCGTTCGCCTCATGTACGGCGGAAGAGTTTCGCTTTCCGTCAGCGTGCTGACGGTCTTTGTCATTGCGTTTATCGGAATTGTTTTCGGCGGCATTGCGGGATATTTCGGGGGGAAAGTCGATAACGTGATCATGCGTATCTGCGATATCCTCATGTGTATTCCCGGATTGCCCATTCTACTTATTGTCAGTTCGCTTCTCGGAGAGGACGGCTTCGACGTGGAAGTAGGGTTGAGAATTTATTACTTAATGGGATTTTTAACGCTGATCTCCTGGTCGGGGACGGCGAGACTTGTCCGCGGACAAATTCTTTCCCTGCGCGAACAGGAATATATGGTTGCCGCGGAAGCGATGGGATTCTCGGTTCCGAGAAAGATCTTTAAACACTTGGTACCTAACGTTCTGCCTCAGCTCATCGTCTCTATGACGCTTTCGCTCGGCAGTATGATTTTGTACGAAGCATCGCTCTCCTACCTCGGTATGGGCGTCCCCGCGCCCGAGGCTTCCTGGGGAACGATGATCAGTATCGTTACGGAAGATACAGACGTTTTGCAACATAATTTCAACGTTTGGGTACCGCCCGGAATTTGTATTATTCTTACGGTGCTTGGGTTCAACTTTATCGGCGACGGATTGCGGGATGCGCTCGATCCCAAGATGAGGAGGTAACGCATGAGCACGGAAAACCAAGGCAAGCATTATCTCACGGGAAAAGAGATCCGCGCGATCGCCAAAGAAAACAATAAGGTGATGCGTTCGCTCGAAGAATATAAAAATCGTAAGGCGGACGAATCGGAATTCCTCACTGAGATGAAGGATCCCGCCAATATCCTTGAAATTGAAGATCTCCATTCCTATTTCTTCACCGATCAAGGCGTGGTGAAAGCCGTCAACGGCGTTTCGTTAAACGTGCCGCAGGGCGCGACGGTGGGCGTTGTGGGCGAGTCGGGCTGCGGAAAGTCGGTCACGAGTATGTCCGTCATGCGCCTATTGCAGGGACCGCAGGGACAGATCTATTCCGGCAGTATCCGCTTTAAATCTTTCGATTTTAAGCGCGGCGAGAACGGGAATCCCATTCCCATTTATGAAAACGACGAAAACGGCGAACCCATTTTCGACGAGGTAAAAGACAAAAAGGGGGAGACAAAGCGAGACAAAGCGGGCAATCCCGTGCTCGAGCGCAGGCAAAAACGCGACGAATACGGCACGAAACTCTATGAAATGGAAGAGAAAGTGTTCGATATCGCGAAAATGCCCATCAAAGAGATGTACCGTCTCCGCGGTCGCCAGATCGCGATGATCTTCCAGGAGCCGATGACTTCGCTCAATCCCGTGTTCACCATCGGGAACCAGCTCGACGAAGTGACCATGCTTCACGTGCCCGGCGCAACCAAGCAAGAGGCGAAACGCCGCTCTCTCGAAATGCTCAACCTTGTCGGGATCGCCATGCCGGAGAGAGTATATAGTTCTTACCCGCATGAGCTTTCGGGAGGTATGCGCCAGCGCGTTATGATCGCCATGGCGCTTGAAGGCAATCCCCGTCTGATTATCGCAGACGAACCGACGACGGCGCTTGACGTGACCATTCAAGCGCAGATCCTCGATCTTCTTCGCTCCTTGAAAGACCGTATCAACGGTTCCATTCTGTTGATCACGCACGATCTCGGGATTATTGCGGAAATGGCGGATTACGTTATTGTCATGTATGCGGGCAGAGTCATCGAGAAGGGAACGGCTTCGGAGATTTTTCATCACCCAATGCATCCTTATACCATCGGATTGCAAAAGTCCAAACCTACGATGCAAACACAGTCGGACACGCTGTTCAGTATTCCCGGGAACGTGCCTAATCCCATCAATATGCCCGATTATTGTTATTTCCGCGAACGTTGCGGGCAATGCATTAAAAAATGCGGCGGAGATTATCCCGAAATGGTTCAGGTAAGCCCCACGCACTGGGTGGCGTGCCATTTGTACGACAAGGAGAAAGCCGATGATTAAAAAGCGCGAAGATGTGATCGAGCCCGGCGAAAAAGAAGTGGCTGAAAGCGGAGAATATTCAGGTTTCGATGATGCGGCGGAGGCTGTCAAAGAACAGGAGGCAAGGGATAAAAGAGCGGAAGAGGATAAAGCGCTCCCGCCCGATCCCGATGCCATTCTCGAAGTAAGACATCTGAAAAAATATTTCTCTATCAAAAAGACGATCACGGGGAAGACGACGGTCTGGCTCCGCGCCGTAGACGACGTTTCTTTCAAACTAAAAGCGGGAGAGACGCTCGGGATCGTGGGAGAATCGGGCTGCGGCAAGACGACGCTGGGAAGGACGATCCTCAAACTTCATCAGCCGACGGACGGGCAGATTTTCTTCGAGGGGGAAGATATCGCAAAATACAAATCTTCGAAGATGCGCCCTTTACGCACAAAGATCCAGATCATCTTTCAGGACCCCTATTCTTCGCTGCCGCCGCGCAGTACGGTAGGGGGGATCTTATCCGAACCCGTCAAAGTGCATAAAATCGTTCCGCGGGCCGAGATCAAAGACTATGTTTTGAAGATCATGGAACAGTGCGGACTCAGAGATTATTATTACGAGCGTTACCCGCACGAATTTTCGGGCGGACAGCGGCAGAGAATCTGCATTGCGCGCGCCCTTACGGTACAGCCCGAACTTGTCATCTGCGACGAGCCTGTTTCCGCGCTCGACGTTTCCATTCAGGCGCAGATTATCAATCTTTTGAAAAATTTACAGCAGACGATGGGCTTTACTTACTTGTTCATTTCGCACGATCTTTCCGTCGTCAAGCATATTTCGGATAAGATCGGCGTCATGTATCTCGGTTCGATGGTAGAATTCGGCACGAAAGAGCTGATTTTTTCCAACCCCCTGCATCCGTATACGCAGGCGCTCTTTTCGGCGGTACCCAATCCCGATCCCGACGAAAAGATGAACCGTATCGTACTCAAAGGGGATATTCCGTCTCCCGCAAATCCGCCTAAGGGGTGTAAGTTCCACACGCGCTGTCCCAAAGCGATGGAAATTTGCAGCCACATCGCACCCGTATATAAAGAGTATGAGCCGGGGCATTTTGCGGCTTGTCATTGTTATTCTCAGGAGGATTGATGTCGAAAAAGAAGAAGTCGCAAGGGGCGCAAGAAAATTCGCAGGAGCAAACCAAAAGAGAGGTCAAGGTCGTATATTACGACGATAACTCTACGGTTGCCGATATGAGCGGAACGCGCAAGGGCGGATATCAGCCGCCGCGCGTCAAATCGACTGCGCGGGAGAAAATGCGTACCTTTTTCACCGTCATGAAGAAGATGGTCGTGCCTATGCTCATTACGCTTGCCGTGCTTACGATTCTTTATATCCTCATTCTTGCCGCCGCAGGCAGGTTATAAGCAATCTTTCGATAAAAACGACTTCCAAAGGAAGTCGTTTTTGTTCGTTTGAAACTTGTTGTTAATTTGGATACCGTCGGAACTTGGATACCGTCGGGACGCTGAAAAAATCAGCGCGTAAATTGAAGAAAGCTTTTACTAACAAAGCTTTTTTCTATGAAATCGTATAAAAAAAGGCGATTTCGGTAAAAATTTTTACAAAAAATCCGTTCAAAACGTTGACAACCGCTTGTAATTATGGTATGATATTCAAGCTGTGTTATTACGGCGTATAGGGTTGAGACGGGAAGTTACTGAAAAATCGAGGCAAAAAAGCCCCTCGGCAGATAATTTCTGTTGACAAATGTGGGAGCCTGACTCCTGCGACTAACCGAGGCTTTTGCGATGAAACACCGCAAAAAACGCGTGTTTTTTTGATTGCAAGACCTCGATACGCACGGATACGTTGACGCAGAAATATCAAGTTAGTATAAAAACAGGAGTAATTCAATGGCAAGTCAAAAAATCAGAATCAAGTTGTCCGCGTACGATCATGAGCTCGTCGATCAGGCGGCTCAGCGCATTGTAGAGACCATGCAGAAGGGCGGAGCCAAAATTTCGGGACCCATTCCCCTTCCTACCGAGAGAGAGATCGTCACGATTCTCCGTTGTCCTCATAAATATAAGGACAGCCGTGAACAGTTTGAGATGAGAACGCACAAGAGAATCATCGATATTTATTCTCCCAACGCCAAACTTTTGGACAGCATTCATCTGCCCGCAGGCGTGGACATCAAAGTAAAACTGTAATACTTTATTATAATTAAGGTATTCGCAAAAATAAAAAGGAGTGAACTTTATCTATGAATAAAGCAATCATCGGTCGCAAAGTCGGCATGACGCAGATTTTTGCGGAGGACGGAAAAGTAATTCCCGTCACGGTAGTGGAAGCGGGTCCCTGTCCCGTCGTTCAAGTCAAGACGGTTGAAACGGACGGATACACCGCGCTTAAACTCGGATTTATTGAGACAAAAGAAAACACGCTCAACAAACCCGAGCTCGGTCAGTTCAAGAAAGTGGGCGTAAATCCCTGTAAGGTACTCAAAGAAGTACGCCTTGACAAAGTTGACGGCTATAAAGTCGGCGACGAAGTTAAAGCAGACGTCTTTGCGGCAGGCGACAAAGTAGATGCCGTGGGCATCACCAAAGGTCACGGTTATACGGGTGTTATCAAGCGTTGGAATCAGCATCGTCTGAAAGAGACGCACGGCGTAGGTCCCGTCCATCGCGAACCCGGTTCCATGGGGGCGAACAGCTCTCCTTCGCGCGTATTCAAACAGAAACACCTCGCAGGACAATACGGCGTCGAGAGAGTGACCATTCAGAATCTCGAAGTCGTAAGAGTAGACGCGGCGCGGAACGCGATCCTTGTGAAAGGCGCGATTCCCGGTCCCAAAGGAAGCATTGTAACTCTTTCGGACAGCGTGAAGGTAAAGAAGGAGAACTAACATGGCGAATGTGAAAGTATACAACATGCAAGGGGCGGAAGTCGGCACAATCGATTTAAACGACGCAGTGTTCGGCGTAGAGTATAACGAACCCCTCATTCATCAGGCAGTCGTCACCTATCTTGCGAACGGTCGTCAAGGTACGAAGTCCACGCTTACGCGGACGGAAGTGCGCGGCGGCGGCGCAAAACCTTGGAGACAGAAGGGAACGGGCAGAGCCCGTCAAGGTTCCATTCGCGCTCCCCAGTGGACGAAGGGCGGCGTCGTATTCGCGCCCAAGTCCCGCGACTTCTCTAAGAAGATGAACGAGAAAGCAAAGCACGGCGCGTTGCTTTCCGCTCTTTCGAAGAAAGTAGCCGACGGCGAGCTCTACATTGTGGACGAGCTGAAAGTTTCGGCTCCTAAAACCAAGGAAATGGTAGCGTTCAAAGAAGCGCTCCATCTCGATAAGCGTACGGTCGTTGTCATGGACGATAACAATAAAGATGTGATTCTTGCGGCGCGCAATATCGAAAAATTATCGACGTTGTCCGTTGCGGAGATCAATACGTATGAAATCGTCTCCCATGCAATCGTTGTGCTTACGAAGGGTTCCGTGAAAAAGCTCGAGGAGGCATACGCATTATGACACCGGCAGACATTATTATTAAACCCGTTCTTACCGAGAAAGGTTACGACGGGATCGCGGGAAAGCGTTATACGTTTACCGTAGCGCGCAAAGCAAACAAAACGCAAATTAAGATTGCGGTCGAGGAAATGTTCGGCGTGCAAGTCAAGAGCGTGAATACGATCACGCAGCGCGGAAAGCTCAAAAGGATGGGCAGAAACGAAGGGTACACCCCTACGACGAAAAAGGCGATCGTTCAGCTCAAAGAAGAATCCAAACCCATCGAATACTTCAATTCGTTGTCGTAAAACCGGAGGATAACAGCAATGGCAGTCAAGAGATATAAACCCACGTCCGCCGCACGCCGCTTTATGACCGTTCCCGATTACGGAACGCTCTCGAAAGACAAAGCGGAGCGCGCGCTGCTTGAAGATCAGCGCAAGTCGGGCGGCAGAAACAGCGCGGGGCGCATCACCGTCCGTCATATCGGCGGAGGGAACAAACGCAAATACCGCATCATCGATTTCAAACGCAACAAAGACGGCATTCCCGCAACGGTGAAGAGTATTCAATACGATCCCAACCGTAGCGCGAACATCGCGCTCCTCGTCTACGCGGACGGCGAAAAGAAATACATTCTTGCTCCCGTCGGCTTGAACGTAGGGGACAAGGTGATGAGCGGCGCAGGCGCGGATATCAAGGTCGGCAACGCGCTCCGTCTTTGCGATATTCCCGTCGGTACGATCGTTCATAACATCGAAATGAAACCCGGTCGCGGAGGACAGGTTGCGAGAAGCGCGGGAATTTCCGCTCAGATCATGGCTTGCGAAGGTCAGTATGCAACCGTCAAGATGCCTTCCGGCGAAATGCGTCTCATTCCCGCAATCTGCAAGGCGACAATCGGACAGGTCGGTAACGTCGAGCATGAGATCATTCGTATCGGCAAGGCGGGTAAAACGCGTCACCTCGGCACAAGGCCTACCGTCCGCGGATCGGTTATGAACCCCAACGATCACCCTCACGGCGGCGGCGAAGGAAAATCTCCCGTCGGTCACGCAGGTCCCGAGACTCCTTGGGGAAAACCCGCGCTCGGCTACAAGACGAGAAAGAAGAAGAATACGACGAGCAAATTCATCCTGAAGAGGATCAACTGAGGAGATAAATAGAAATGTCGAGAAGTGTTAAGAAAGGACCTTACGTTGAAGCCAAACTTCTGCAAAGAATCGAGGCGATGAACGAGGCAAACGAGAAAAAGGTGCTCAAAACCTGGTCGAGAGCATCTACGATATTCCCTCAGATGGTAGGGCACACGATCGCCGTGTACGACGGCAGGAAGCACGTACCCGTATACATCACCGAAGACATGGTCGGTTGCAAGCTCGGCGAGTTTGCTCCCACGAGAACTTTCAAAGGTCATACGGCGAAGACTACGGCGCCCGGCAAATAAGGAGAAATGAACGATGGCAGGTAATATGAAGAAAAAGACCGCGAGAATCGAAGAAATCAAAGATAAGCGTCCTTATGCGGTCGCAAAATATGTCAGAATTTCCCCTTATAAGGTGCGTCAGGTACTCGACCTTATCCGGGGCAAGAGCGTGGAAGACGCGAAAGCAATTTTGGAGCATTGTCCCAACGGCGGCGCAGAGCCTACGAAAAAAGTTCTTATGAGCGCCGTTGCCAATGCGGAACACAACCAGGGCATGGACAGAAGCGATTTGTATGTCGCGGCATGTTATGCGAACGGCGGCACAATGTTAAAGAGAATGCAGCCCGTATCCAAGGGCAGAGGTCACGCGATTTTAAAGAGAACGAGCCACATCACGGTCATCCTCGATGTGAAGAATGCGGAGGGAGTTATCTAACATGGGACAGAAAGTCAATCCTCACGGTTTGAGAGTCGGCGTTATCAAGAGTTGGGATACCCAGTGGTATGCCGATAAGAAGGAATTTTCGGCATATCTCAAAGAAGATTACGTTATCCGTACCTTCATCAAAAAGAAGTATTATGCGGCGGCGATTTCCCGTATTCTCATCGAGAGAGCGGCGGGCAGAATCGTAATTACAATTTATACGGGCCGTCCCGGCGTACTCATCGGGAAAGCCGGTTCGGAAATCGAAGTGATTAAGAAAGATCTTTCCAAGCTCACGAAGGGCAAACAGATCATCATCAACGTCACTGAAGTGCGTAAAGTAGACGCAGATGCGCAACTTGTTGCGGAAGGCGTAGCGGCACAGCTTGAAAAGCGTATGTCCTACCGCCGTGCGGTGAAGCAAGCAATCGGCAAGACAATGCGCGCGGGCGTTAAGGGCGTTAAAATGCAAGTAAGCGGTCGTTTGGACGGTCGTGAAATCGCAGGTAGCGAACATTATCACGACGGGAGCATTCCCCTTCAAACGCTGCGTGCGGATATCGATTACGGCTTTGCGGAAGCGCACACGACGTTTGGTATGATCGGCGTCAAGTGCTGGATCTACAAAGGCGAGATCCTCGGTTCCGCAAAGAAAACGGAAGGAGGCAAGTAATGTTAATTCCGAAGAGAGTCAAGAGAAGAAAGCAACACCGTCCCAACCTCAAAGGGACTGCGCAAAAGGGAAATTTCGTGGCTTACGGCGAATACGGATTGGTTGCCGAAGAGATGGGCTGGATCAAATCCAACCAGATCGAGGCGGCGCGTATCGCAATGACGCGTTTCATCAAGCGCGGCGGTCAAGTCTGGATCGATATTTTCCCTCATAAACCTATTACGCGCCATCCCGCAGAAGCCCGCATGGGTTCCGGAAAGGGCGCGGTGGAATACTGGGTCGCCCCCGTCAAACCGGGCAGAGTGATGTTCGAGATGGCGGGCGTTTCCGAGGAGGTCGCGCGCGAGGCAATGCGTCTTGCGGCGCACAAGCTCCCGATCAAGTGTAAATTCGTTAAGAAAGAGACGAATCCCGAAAAAACGGCAGAAGGCGGTGGAAACTGATGAAAGATAACAATTTTCACAACATGACCGACACCGAGCTTGAAAATAAGCTCAAAGATTTGAAGACAGAGCTCTTCAATCTTCGGTTCCGTCACGCGTCCGGGCAGCTTGAAAATCCGCTTTCCATTCGGAATTGCAAGCGAGACATCGCAAGAGTGAACACGGAGCTCCGTGCACGGGAGTTAAAGGCATAAGGTGGCGCATATGGAAAGAAATTTAAGAAAAGAAAGAGTCGGGATCGTTGTTTCCGACAAAATGGATAAGACGGTCGTTGTAGCGGTAACGGATAAGAGAAAACATCCCGTTTACAAAAAGACGATTACACGCACGAAACGTTTTAAGGCGCACGATGAAGAAAATGAGTGTGTCGTAGGAGATAAAGTGCGTATCGTAGAGACGCGGAAACTCAGCAAGGACAAGAATTGGAGAATTGCCGAGATCGTCGAGAAGGCCAAGTAAGGAATAAGGAGAATTGCTATGATACAACCTCAAACAAGGCTGAAAGCGGCGGATAACTCGGGAGCGAAAGAGCTGATGTGCATTCGCGTTCTGGGCGGTTCTTTCCGCAGAAGCGGCAATATCGGGGACGTCATCGTGGCGTCCGTCAAAACTGCGACGCCCGGCGGCGCGGTAAAAAAAGGCGACGTTGTGAAGGCGGTCATCGTGAGAAGCGCAAAAGGAATCCGTCGTCCCGACGGAACGTATATCCGTTTCGACGATAACGCCGCAGTCATTATCGACAACCAGAAACAACCTCGCGGTACCCGTATCTTTGGGCCGATCGCAAGAGAATTGAGAGAGAAAGATTACATGAGAATCATTTCCCTCGCGCCGGAAGTATTGTAAGGAGTGCGCTATGAACATTAAAGTAAACGATAACGTGCTCGTATTAACGGGCAAATACAAGGGCAAACAGGGTAAAGTTCTCGCAACCTTCCCCAAAAAGGGGACGGTTGTCGTGGAAGGCGTTGCGATCGTGCACAAGCACGAAAAGGCGAGAAAGGCGAACGAGACGAGCAGAATCGTCACGGAAGAAAGTCCCATCGACGCTTCCAACGTGGAGATCGTATGCGACAAGTGCGGCAAGGCAACGAGAGTCGGGCATTCCATTGTAGACGGAAAGAAAATCCGTATCTGCAAAAAGTGCGGCGCTTCTCTCGATAAGGCTTTCGTGAAAAAATCCAAGACGAAAGAGGTCGAGGCAGAGAAAACGGAAGCGCCCAAGAAGAGAACGAGAAAGCGCAGTGCGAAGAACGAGAACGCCGAGAATCAGACGGAGACCGTCGAGAGCACGTCCGCTGTTACGGGCGAAGAATAAGGCCGACGGTAAGGAGTAAATATGGCAGAGAAAAAAACCGCCAAAAAGTCCGCAGAGAAATCCGATGCGGCAACGACTGTGGAAACGAACAGAGTAAAGGCGCAGTATCAGACGGAAGTCGTACCTTATCTCATGAAGAAGTTCGGTTACAAGTCGGTTATGCAGGTTCCGAGAATCGACAAGATCGTGATCAACACCGGTCTCGGAGACATCAAAGACAACCAGAAGTCCATGCAGATCATCGAAAACGAGCTTAAACTCATCACCGGGCAGAAGCCCATCTACTGCAAGGCTACCAAGTCTGTCGCAAACTTCAAGGTGAGAGAGGGAATGAACATCGGCCTCAAAGTGACGCTTCGCGGCAAGAGAATGTACGATTTCTACGATAAACTCGTTTCCATCGCTCTCCCCAGAGTGCGCGACTTCCGCGGCGTATCGTCCAAGGCGTTCGACGGCAGAGGCAATTATTCGATGGGACTCAAAGAGCAACTCATCTTCCCCGAAATTACTTACGATCAGGTAGAAAAGATCAGGGGTATGGACGTTTGCATCGTCACGACGGCTCAGACGGACGAAGAAGCGAGAGAGCTTTTGACGGCGCTCGGAATGCCGTTCAAGAAGTGAGGAGAAAAACATGGCAAAGAAGTCAATGATCAATAAACAGCAAAAGAAACCCAAGTTTTCCACGAGAGCATATACCCGTTGCTCGATTTGCGGAAGACCTCACGCAGTGCTGAGAAAGTACGGCGTCTGCCGTATCTGTTTCAGAAATCTCGCTTACAAGGGGCAGATCCCCGGCGTGAAGAAATCGAGCTGGTAAGGAGGCGAGAAAGATGACAGATCCTATTGCAGATATGCTCACAAGAATCAGGAATGCGATCACCGCGCATAAAGAGACGGTGGAAGTGCCTTCCTCAAAAATGAAGAAAGAACTTGCCCGGATAATGCTCGAAGAGGGTTATTTGAAGGACGTGCAGAACGTAGAAGACGGTTATAACGGGAAACTGCTTCTCACGCTCAAATATGTAGACGGACGTTCGGTCGTCGGCGGACTGAAACGCGTTTCCAAACCGGGTCTCAGAACGTATAGCGGCGCGGAAGATATGCCCAAAGTTTTGGGCGGATTCGGAATCGCGATTGTGTCCACGAATAAAGGCATCATGACGGATAAGCAGGCACGCAAAGAAAATGTCGGCGGCGAAGTGCTCTGCTACGTCTGGTAAGGAGGGAATTATGTCGAGAATCGGTAAATTGAGTATCGCAATTCCCGCGGGCGTAGAGATCAAGAGCGAAAATTCCGTCGTTACGGTAAAGGGGCCCAAAGGCACGCTTACGCGTGAAATAAAGGGCGCCGTCGAGCTCAAAGAGGAAAACGGACATCTTACGCTCGTCGCGCAAAACGAAGAGAAAGAGACAGGCGCGCTTCACGGACTTTACAGAGCGCTGATCGCAGGCATGGTGAAGGGCGTCTCGGAAGGATATGTAAGAAGCCTCGAAGTAAAAGGCGTCGGCTGGAAAGTTGCAAAACAGGGGAACAAACTTGTTCTCAACGTCGGTTTTTCTCATCCCGTCGAGGTTACGGAGACCGAGGGAATTAAACTCGACTGTCCTTCTCCTACGGAGATCACCGTCAGCGGAATCGATAAAGTGTTGGTAGGTCAGGTTGCCGCGGATATCAGATCGATTCGCGTACCCGAACCCTATCACGGCTACGGAATTCGCTACAAGGGCGAGAACGTAGAACATAAGGAAGGCAAGACTTCGGGCAAGGGCAAGAAGTAAAGGAGCGTATCATGATAACAAAATCGGATAAAAACACCCTCAGACAGCGTCGTCACGCCCGCGTTCGCAAGCACGTATCGGGCACGGCGGAAACGCCCCGTCTGAACGTATACAGAAGTCTGAATCACATCTACGTGCAGGTTATCGACGACGTCAAGGGAGTCACGCTTGCATCTGCGTCTACGCTTGAAAAAAGCATTCGCGATGAAGTAACCGGCAAAACCAAGACGGAGGCTGCAAAGCTCGTCGGACAAAAAGCGGGCGAGCGCGCGAAGGAAAAAGGAATCGAAACGGTTGTATTCGACAGAGGCGGTTACCTTTACACGGGACGCGTAAAAGCGGTCGCAGACGGCGCGCGCGAAGCCGGACTGAAATTCTGATAGGAGAGACATCATGGCTAGAGAAAACAGACCTCAGAGAAAGCAGGAACAGGACGACGGACTCATCAAAAAGACGATTGGAATCAACCGCGTCAGCAAGACGGTGAAGGGCGGCAGAAACATGCGCTTCTCCGCACTGGTAGTCGTCGGCGACGGGAACGGAAAAGTCGGTTACGGTCAGGGAAAGGCGAAAGAAGTGCCCGAAGCGATCGAGAAAGCGACGCAGGCGGCAAAGAAGAACATGATCAACGTTCCCATTGTTGATTCGACCATTCCTCACGAGATCCTCGGCGTATTCGGCAGAGGCGCGGTGCTTATGATGCCCGCTCAAATCGGTACCGGCGTGATTGCGGGCGGTCCCGTTCGCGCGGTTATGGAAGCGGCAGGCGTCAAGAACATCCGTACCAAATCTCACGGAACGCAAAATCCCATCAACTGTGTCAAAGCGACGGTTGCGGGACTTGCGTCGCTTAAAACGGCGGAAGAGATTGCATATCTTCGCGGGAAGTCCGTGGAAGAAGTCGTAGGCTAAGGAGGGCGTTATGGTAAAAGTAACACTTGTCAAAAGTACGATCGGCGAAGTTGCGTCTGTAAAGGCGACGATCGCTGCGCTCGGACTGAAAAAGATCCGTTCGGAGCGGACGTTTGAGGATTCTCCCGCGTTGCAGGGACAACTCAAAAAGGTCGCGCATCTCGTCAAAGTCGAGAACGTTTAAGGAGACAGAAATGAGAATCGATACAATTTCTCCCGCAGAGGGAGCAAGAACTTCCGCAAAACGGTTGGGACGCGGCATCGGGTCGGGTCTCGGCAAGACGAGCGGTAAGGGACATAAAGGTCAATGGGCGCGTTCCGGCGGCGGCGTAAGACCGGGCTTCGAAGGCGGTCAGATGCCTCTTGCAAGAAGAATTCCCAAGCGCGGATTCAATAACAGATTCCGTAAGGAATATATGATCGTCAACCTTTCCGAACTCGCGGAAGTACCTGCCGGAACCGTTGTCGATTACGGTTTTGTAGTAGAAAACGGTCTTGCGAAAGAAGTCAAGAATAATGTCGGTTTGAAGGTGCTCGGCGGCGGAGAATTGAACGTCGCTCTCACCGTGAAAGCTGCGAAATTTTCCGAAAGTGCAAAGGCTGCAATCGAAAAAGCAGGCGGGACCGTTGAAATCGGTTAATCTTGCTTTAAACAAGCGCTTCGGCGCGGAACAGGAGTTACAACATGATTGAAACATTGAAAAACGCCTTCCGCAATAAGGACATCAGAAAGAAGATTTTCATTACGTTACTTCTTCTTTTGGTGTTCCGCGTGGGTTGCTACATTCCCGTACCGGGACTTTCAAGGGATCTCCTTGCAAGTTCCGTCAGTTCGAACGATTTCCTTACTTTGCTTAGCAGCGTCACGGGCGGCGCGCTTGCGAACGGAACGTTGTTCGCGCTCGGTATCGGACCGTATATCAACGCGAGCATTATCATCCAGCTCCTCACAGTGGGAATTCCCGCGCTCGAACGTCTTTCCAAACAGGGCGAAGAAGGACGCAAGAAGATCACGAACATTACACGAATCGTTGCTATCGTACTTGCCGTCGTGCAGTCTATCGGTATCATCGTCAATTTTGCAGGCGGGTTCGGTGAAATGTCAAGCTCTACAGATATCAAGTGGGCGTTGTTCTTCAACCAGCAGTGGCTTGCGATTATCTATATGACGGTCATCTACACAGCGGGTTCTATGCTCGTTATGTGGCTGGGTGAGCGTATTACAGAGTATGGCGTCGGTAACGGTATCTCTATGATCATCTTTGTAGGTATCATCTCCACGGCCGGACTTTCCATCGTGACAAAATTGGAGGAAATAACGGCTACCGACATTTCCCCGCTCTTTGAGGTTATAGGATTTTTGGCGCTTACAGTTGTAATTTTCTTCCTTATCGTTTATGTGGATTTGGCGGAACGTAAGATACCTGTCCAATATGCGAAGCAGGTTCGGGGAACGAAAATGTACGGCGGTCAGTCCTCCGTCATTCCCATGAAAATAACGGGCAGCGGCGTTATGCCTCTCATCTTCGCGTTTGCGATCATTTCTTTCCCGTCCATGATCATGAGTTTAATTCCCTCTTGCGCAAACGCGCTGGAGTGGTGGAACAGCGTGTTCGGATCGGGAACCTGGGCATACGTCATCGTATTGTGCGTGTTGATTTTCATTTTCTCGTTCTTCTATGCGCAGATCCAGTTTAATCCGGAAGACGTCAGCAAGTCCATTCAGCAGAACGGCGGATTCATACAAGGGATTCGTCCCGGAAAGCCGACGGCGCAATATTTAAAGAGGATCAACAACCGCATCACTTTGTTCGGCGCGATTTTCTTAACGTTGGTTGCATTTGTTCCTTCGCTGATATTCTCGCTCGTATCCGTGGATCTCATTAACGTGTTCTCGACGACGGGTATTCTCATTGTTGTTTCGGTTGCGCTTGAATTTGATAAACAGCTGCAATCGCAGATCATGATGAAGAACTATAAAGGATTTTTGAAATAAACGTTGTCGCGTGTGCGTTTTACGGCGATGGAGATACGCAACGGAAAAATTCAAAATTTTACGTTCGACAAAATACAAATTATCGATCAAGGGGGAAAATTATGAATTTGATTTTACTGGGAGCTCCCGGCGCAGGCAAGGGAACGCAAGCAACGAAAATATCCGACCGTTACGGTCTCGTTCACATTTCGACGGGAGATATCTTTCGCGCAAACATCAAAAACGGCACGAAGATCGGACTTCTTGCGAAATCATATATCGATAAAGGCGAACTGGTGCCCGACGAGGTGACGTGCGAAATCGTAAAAGACCGTCTCACTTGGGACGATTGCAAAAAAGGATACCTTTTAGACGGATTTCCCCGCAACCTTTTTCAGGCGGCGGAGCTTGACAAATTTGCCCATATCGACGGAGTCGTTAATATCAATATAGACTTTAATCTGCTTATGGATCGTTTATGCGGAAGAAGAGTTTGTAAGGAGTGCGGAGAGAGCTATCACGTATCCACGCTGAACGGTGCGACGACATGTTCCCGTTGCGGCGGAGAACTCTATCAAAGAAAGGACGACAACCCCGAAACGGTAAGCAGCCGTCTCAACGTCTACACCGAACAGACCGCTCCTCTTATCGATTACTACACGAAAAAGGGCATTATTCTCAACTTTACCGGCACGGAAGCGCCCGCCGAAGTGCTGTTCGAAGAAGTGAAGACCGTGCTCGATAAATTGATCGGCTGAATATGATTTTTATTAAGAGCGAAGAAGAAATCGAATTGATGCGCGCTCCCAATGCCGTTGTGCGGGATTGTTTGAAATTCGTAGGAGAGCGTATTTGTGCGGGAATGACTACCAAAGAGGTGGACGGTCTCGTGTATGATTTCATCAAGGCGAGCGGCGCCGAACCTTCTTGTCTCGGTTATTGCGGGTATCCCGCATCTGCATGCGTCTCGGTCAACGAAGTTGTCGTGCACGGCATACCGGACGACAGGGTACTGAAAGAAGGGGATATTGTCAGCGTTGATTTGTGCGCTTATGAGAACGGATTCCACGGCGACGGCGCTCGTACGTTCCGCATCGGAGAGGTCTCTCCCGAGAAAGATAAACTGGTTCGCGTCACCGAGGAATGCTTTTTTAAAGCGATCGACGGGTTAAAGGCGGGAACGCCGCTGTACGATATCGGATACAAGGTGCAACGCCACGCCGAAGCGAACGGATTCTCGGTTATTCGTTCCTATACGGGGCACGGGATCGGCAGAGAAATGCACGAAGACCCTTCCGTTCCGAACTTCGGAAGAAAGGGGACGGGCGTTCGTTTACAAGCGGGTATGGTCATCTGTATCGAACCAATGATCGCGGCGGGCGGTTGGCGTGTGAAAGTACTCGACGACGGTTGGACGGCAGTTATGGCAGATAAGAAGCCTGCGGCGCATTATGAAAACACGGTGGTCGTCCGTGAGGACGGCGTAGAAATCCTGACGCTTTAAGCGCGGAAAACAAATAATCGGAGGAGATATGTCCAAAGACGACGTTATCGAAGCGGAAGGAAAAGTAATTGAAGCCCTTCCAAACGCCATGTTCAAAGTAAAGCTCTCGAACAGTCACGTCATTACGGCGTATATTTCGGGAAAACTGAGAATGAATTATATCCGAATTATCGAAGGGGATTCCGTTAAATTGGAAATGAGCCCGTATGATCTGACGAAAGGCAGAATCGTCTGGCGCAGCAAGTCGTAAAGACGGTGAGTTCGGAACAAGATATTCGTATATCCAAAAAGAGAGGAAATAAATATGAAAGTCAGACCTTCTGTAAAACCCATGTGCGATAAATGCAAGGTAATCAAAAGAAACGGAAAAGTAATGGTAATCTGTTCAAAAAATAAGAGCCATAAGCAAAGACAAGGCTGAAAATCACTTGACACGGAATATGTATCGTGTTATAATGATTTACAATGCTTGGAGCAACAAAATGGATAAAGTAGCTGAATTTCCGCGCGAAAAGGTGCGGAAAGTCGGCTTGCTTTGCACTTAAAAAGAAAAAGAAGGGATTTAACACCGAAATATTTTCCACTGTTTCCGCGTTAAATCCGTGAACATAGAGAATTATTTTACCAAAAAAACGGAGGTTCAAGAAGTTAATGGCACGTATTGCCGGTGTGGATTTACCCAGAGAGAAACGGGTTGAAATCGGACTCACCTACATTTACGGAATCGGTCTTTCTACATCGAAAAAGATTCTTGCCGAAACGGGAATCAATCCCGACACGCGCGTGAAGGATCTCGACGAGAACGACGTTTCCAAATTGAGAGAATATATCGACCATCATTACACGGTCGAGGGCGAATTGCGCGGCGCAGTTTCCCTGAACATCAAGCGGCTGATGGAAATCGGCTGTTATCGCGGCGTGCGCCACAGAAAGGGACTTCCCGTCCGCGGGCAGAGTACCAAGCGCAACGCACGTACGCGGAAAGGTCCCCGTCGTACGGTGGCAAACAAAAAGAAGTAAGGAGGTAGAATATGGCAGAGAAAAAGAGAGTTGTCTCGCGCAAGCGCAAAGAGATAAAAAAAGTAGACAAAGGTCAGGTTCATATTCAATCCACCTTCAACAATACCTTAGTGACCATCACGGATATGAACGGCAACGCAATTTCCTGGTCGAGCGCGGGTTCGCTTGGTTTCAAAGGTTCGAGAAAGGGCACGCCGTTTGCTGCGCAGATGGCTACGGAGACTGCGGCGAAGGCAGCCAAAGAACACGGGCTTCGCTTCGTAGAAGTCTACGTGAAAGGACCCGGTGCGGGCAGAGAATCCGCGATTCGCGCGCTTGCGAATTGCGATCTCATCGTCACGCTTATTTCCGACGTTTCTCCCATCCCTCACAACGGATGCAGACCGCCCAAGCGCAGAAGAGTATAAGAGAGGTATAAGCGAAAATGGCAATCAATAAATATCATAAATTAAAGAGATGCAGATTCCTTGAACTTGACCCCGCTTCCATCGGTTGCTACAAGAAGTCGAACAGAACGTCGGGCAGAAAGGGAAGAAAAATCAGCGAATACGGCGTTCAGCTTCGCGAGAAGCAGAGAGCAAAATTCATATATTGCGTCAGCGAAAAACAGTTCCGTCATTATTATGAAGTGGCAGACAGAATGAAGGGAATCACGGGTGAAAACATGCTCTCCCTTCTTGAAAGAAGGCTCGACAATGTGATTTACCGTATGGGAATCGCTGTTTCGAGGCAACAGGCAAGGCAACTTGTCAGCCACGCGCATTTTACCGTCAACGGACAAAAAGTGAACATTCCTTCTTACAGCATTAAGGCGGGAGACGTAATTGCGGTAAAAGAAAGCCACAGAGACAACAAATTCTTTGCGGAAATCAAAACGATGAAGGTTGTAAATATGCCGAAGTGGTTGGAGTTCGATCCCGAGAAGTTGGAAGGCAAAATTTTGGCGCTTCCTACCCGTGAGGACATCGACACGCAGATTTCGGAGCATATGATTGTCGAATTGTACTCCAAGTAACAGAATATAAGGAGGGTAACTCAAATGATCGAAATAGATATGCCCAGGATCGAGGTCACGGAAAACGAAGAAAAGTCTTATGCGAAAATCGTCGTCGAACCGCTCGAAAAGGGTTTCGGTCTTACGATAGGCAACTGTCTTAGAAGAATCTTGCTTTCGGCATTGCCCGGCGCGGCGGCGCAGGGAATCAAATTCATGGACGGGAGCGTAAAACATGAGTTTTCCGCAATTCCCGGCGTGAAAGAAGACGTCACTGAAATCATTCTTAATCTGAAATTGCTCGCGATCAAGACAAAGATCACCGAGAAGGATTACACCAAAACGCTTCGCCTCACCAAAGAGGGACCCGCGGTGATTACCGCTGCGGACATCGCGCAGGACGCCGAAGTAGAAATCGTCAATTCCGACCAGTATATCTGCACGGTAGATGCGGGCGGAAAGATCGATATGGAGATCACGATCGGTCGCGGCAGAGGGTACAAGCCCGCGAAAGAGAATAAGCAACCCGTTATCGACTATATTCCCATCGACTCCATTTATACGCCCGTTCAAAAAGTCAATTACAACGTTGAACCGGCGCGCGTCGGTCAGAATATCGATTACGATAAGCTGACGATCGAAGTGTGGACGGACGGTACGTTCTCCGGTAAAGAGATCGTTTCGCTTGCCGCAAAAATTATGCAAGATCATATCAATTTGTTTGTAAACTTGTCCGATACCATCAAGGATATGGATATCCTCGTTAAGACGGACGACGACAAACAACAGCAGATTCTCTCGATGAAGATAGAGGATATGGATTTTTCCGTCCGCTCCTATAACTGTCTCAAGAGAGCGAATATTCACACGGTGGAAGACCTTATCAGTAAGTCGGAAGACGAAATGCTCAAAGTGAGAAATTTGGGCAAGAAGTCTCTCGACGAAGTGATGCAAAAGCTCGAATCGTTTGGTCTTACACTTGAAAAAAAGGAGGATTAAATCATGCCGGGTAAACTTGGTAAAACTACGAAACAGAGAACAGCAATGCTCAGGAACCAGGCGTCCCAACTCCTTTGGTACGGGAGAATTGAGACGACGGAAGCTCGTGCGAAAGAGCTTCGTCCTTACGTTGAAAAACTCATTACGAAGGCGATCAACACCTATGACGACGTGATAGAGTACGACGTGATCGCAAAGGACAAAAAGGGTAAGGAGATCAAAGCAACGTCCGTAAAAGACGGCCCCAGAAAACTTGCGGCTCGCCGTGCGATTGTTGCAAAGACGTACGACTTGCAGGAGATCAAAGATTTCAACGAGAGCAAGAAAGATTACAAAAAGCGCACGGAGCAGATCAAGCATCCGCTTGTAGAAAAGCTCTTTAACGAAATCGCTCCCAAATATGCGCAACGCAAGGAAGAACTCGGTCAAGGCGGCGGATACACGAGAATTTATCTTCTCGGTCAGCGCCGCGGCGACGCCGCGGAAACCGCGATCATCGAATTAGTTTAAATTCAAAAAACAACCGCATCCGCGGTTGTTTTTTTTGTAAACAAAAATTCAATAAATGCGCTCTATTACAGTTTATTGTAAATTCATCATAACAAAATCGGATATAAAAAGCAAGAAAAGAGTGATACGTTTTGCGGAAAGTACGGAATAAGTTGCGCTTTTTTTTCGATTGTGCTATAATCCTCACATAAAGCGATTACGGAGGATATTATGTCTGAAAAGGAAAAGACAGCAGGTCAGAAAAAACAGGAAGAACTCTCTTATAAGAGAAAGAATTATTACGAAACCGCTTCGGCGGAGGAGCGGAAAGAAATTTACGATTATGCGGAAGGCTATAAAGCGTTCCTCAATGCCGGGAAAACCGAGCGCGAGGCGTGCGATTATTGCGTGAAAGAGGCAAAGGCGAAGGGGTTCACCGAATATAAATTCGGCGAGAAACTCAATGTCGGAGACAAGAAATATTTTGTCAACCGCGGAAAGAGCGTCGTCGTATTCCGCGTTGGCAGCAAAAATCTCGAAGAGGACGGCGTGCGTCTCATCGCATCCCATATCGACGCTCCCCGCATCGATATCAAACAAAATCCGCTCTACGAGGACGGCAATCTCGCCATGTTGAAAACGCATTACTACGGCGGAATCAAGAAATATCAGTGGCCTACCATTCCGCTCGCTCTGCACGGCGCAGTCGTGTTAAAGGACGGCAGTAAAGTAGAAATTTGCGTCGGCGAGCAGCCGGGCGACCCGGTGTTTTGCATTACGGATATTCTTCCCCATCTCGGTAGAGAGCAGATGTCGGGCGCGGCAAGTAAGATTATCGAGGGCGAACAACTCAACGTCGTTGTGGGAGGTCTGCCCTACGACGACGAGGATGTGAGCGATAAAATCAAACTCACCGTTCTTTCCATTCTCAACGAAAAATACGGAATGTGCGAAGAAGATTTTCTTTCGGCGGAGCTTTCCGCGGTTCCTGCGTTTCCCGCGCGCGACGTCGGGTTTGACCGTTCGCTGATCGGTTCCTATGGGCATGACGACAGAGTGTGCGCCTATCCTGCATTGACGGCGGTTCTCGACAACGAGAGCGAACATACCGTGCTTGCGATTCTTGTCGACAAAGAGGAAATCGGGAGCGAGGGTACGACGGGTTTGCAGTGTCAAGTTTATGAAGATCTCATCGAAGAAATTTCGTTGGCGTTCGGCGCGAATTTCCGTAAGGTGCGGGCAAACAGCAAGTGTCTTTCTTCCGACGTGACAGCGGCATATGATCCTTCCTTCTCTTCGGTTTTTGAAAAGCTGAATACGGCGTTCTTGTCCTGCGGGACGGCGATGTGTAAATTTACGGGATCCGGCGGCAAGAGCGGCAGTAACGACGCTTCGGCGGAATTCGTCGGCGAGATTCGCAAGGCGTTTGCGGAAAACGGCGTCGTCTGGCAGACGGCGGAGCTGGGCAAAGTGGACGCGGGCGGCGGCGGAACGGTTGCAAAGTTCGTTGCGAAGATGAATATCGATACGGTCGATCTCGGCGTTCCCGTGCTCTCCATGCACGCGCCGTGGGAACTCATTTCCAAAGCCGATCTTTACAGTAACTATAAAGCATTTTTGGCGTTTATGAAATAAGAAATACCGCCCGTAGGCTTTCGCCTACGGGCGGTTCCTTATTAAGGAGAAATTTCGAAAAAAAACTGTGAGAGCTTTTTTTGTTACGGCGCACCGAAGCGGAAACACGGCAGGCGACTCCGACAAAGCTACCTTATGGCACACGCACCGATCTGTTTAGTGCTGCTGTATCCCTACCCTGACACGGTTCGCAGGGATGCGTTGCATAAGACCTTGTTATCAACATTCCTTACCGCGTGCAGCCTTCCATACGCCGCACCGAGAAAAGCGTTCGGCTCTGCTATAGCGGATTGCAGATACAGGGCACCGCTAACTCCCCGCCTATCACAGTAGGAACAGTATACCCCAAATGCGGTTGA
This sequence comes from uncultured Clostridia bacterium, assembly GCA_964521125.1. Lineage (GTDB taxonomy): Bacteria > Bacillota > Clostridia > Christensenellales > Borkfalkiaceae > Gallimonas. The sequence continues at coordinate 16,271 of CAZFPP010000008.1, read as the reverse complement.
TTTGCAAGCGTTTCTTTCTGTTTATCCGGAAATTTTTTCGGAGAAGGGGTGTGAATGCTTGTCGAAAAGGGAAAAAGGTGATAGAATATTCATACTTTCACGGAGCAGATATGAGTGTTTTTCGTTTTGGAATGGGATATTGGAAAAAATATGTGCCGCTTTCATTGCTTTCCAAACTCTTTTCCCTGATTGCGATTTTATGTGATCTTGCCCTTCCTCTTTTGAGCGCGGGGATCATAGACTATGTTATTTCATATAATTCCGCATCTCCTGCCGACGAAGGAATACTGCAATTTCTTTTTACGGGCGATTTCGGCGCGCCTTCTTCTTGGGAGCTGTTTTGCAATATCGCCGTCGTATTTGCCGTTGTATTTTTATTGCGGATTCTCTTTCTTTATTTAAAGAATGTTACCTTTCAATGGTGCGGCTTGCGCATGGAATGCGATATGCGCGCCAAAACCTATTCACAGCTTTTAGACCTCGACGGGGAAACGCTTTCCCGTTACAATATGGGCGAACTGCTCACGACGATGAACCGTGATACCATCACATTCAAAGAGATGTATTCGCGTATTTTTATGAATATTTTCGATTCCGTATGTATGATTGTCGTTTCCGTCGTTGTGCTTACAACGCTCGATTTCCGTTTACTGTTTCTTCCCGTTATCATCGTGCCTTTTTTCGTGGTATCTCTTGTACGCTATCTTAATCGGTCTCGCGCGATCTTCCGCGCCATTCGCGAGGGTTATTCCGCCATCAATCTGGACGTACAAGAAAATATCGATGCGGTGCGCATCGTGCGTTCGTTTGCGGGCGAGGAAACCGAAATGGACAAGTTTGACAGGGTCAACGACAATGTATTTGATCTCAGCAAAAAGCAAGTAAAGCTCAATGCGAAATATAACAGCATTTTTACCGCGTTTCAGCAGATAGGGTATGTGGGAACCGTTATCGTTGCCGTTTTGCTCGTGTTGAGCGGCAATATTGCACTTGGCGCGCTCACTGCCGCAACAACTTACGTCACAAAAATTATTTCACATATCACACAGATCAGCCGTTCTTTCTCGATGATGCAGAATCAGCTTGTCTCGGGCGGGCGGCTCAAACGTTTTCTCACGGAGAAGGGCGTCGTGCTTGATTATCCTTCCGCGTTGGCAGCTTCCCCGAAACCGCATATTACGGTGGAAAACGTCAACCTCGTGCTCGGCGAAAAGCAGGTACTCAAAAATATCAACCTTGATCTTCCTTACGGGAAAAAGTTGGGAATCATGGGGGGAACGGGTAGCGGGAAATCGGTCTTGCTCAAAAGTCTTTCACGTATTTTCGATGTCTCGGCGGGAAGAATTGCCGTCGACGGCAAGGATTTACGAGAGTATTCCCTTGAGAACGTGCGTTCGGAATACGCTTACGTCTTTCAAGATGTATTTTTATTTTCCAACACGGTGGATGCGAATATCGCGTTCGCCCGTCCCGATTGTAACGAAGAGGACGTTTTTCTGGCGGCGGAGATTGCACAGGCGGCGCGTTTTGTAGAAAAACTCGACGACGGCTATCAAACGGTAGTGGGAGAGCGGGGCGTAGGACTTTCGGGCGGACAAAAACAGCGTATTTCTATTGCGCGTGCGCTTATTAAGGGGGCGCCCGTGCTCATTCTCGACGACGCATCGTCCGCGCTTGACATGGCAACGGAAAAACGCGTGCTTTCTGCGATTAAGCAATACTGTCCCGAAAAAACGGTGATTATTTCCGCGCACCGTGTATCGTCCGTGCTCGACTGCGACGAAATAATCTATATGCGCGACGGGGAGATCATTGAACGAGGTACGGCGCAGGAACTCATCGCGCTCGGCGGCGCGTTTGCCGCGGTCTACAATTTGCAGACAAGCGACGGACAGTTAGACGATTCTTCGTACGGGAAGGGGGAGTTGTAATGAAACGCAATACCTATTTCATGGACGAAGAAATCAAGACGGATAAAGTAGACGTTAAATACTTAAAAAGAATTCTTTCCCGCGTATTGCCGCATAAAAAGCTTTTTACGCTGGCGCTTATTCTGCTTGCGGCGTCCTCCGTTGTAGCGCTGTTGCCGCCTATGATTATTCGCGTCATCGTCAATACTATCATTCCCATGGAGGACGACAGAACCGCGCCGTTGGCGCTCTGTATGACGGGGCTTGTCGTATTGGGGATCCTCACGGCGGTTTTGCCCTATTTCCATAAACTCATTATGGGGACGATCGGTCACGGAATCATCCGCGATGTGCGGCGGGAAATTTTTGAACATTTGCAGGAGTTGCCCTTCGATTATTACGATGCGCGTCCCGCAGGTAAAATTTCCATTCGCGTGACGGATTATATCAACGAGCTTGCAGATTTTTTCACCGATTATCTGCTCAACTTTATCGTAGACGTTCTTAAAATTTTTGTTGCAACGGTGTTCATGTTGTGCATTAGTCCGTTGCTCACAGCCGTTGTATATTGCGCGATTATTCCGCTCGTCGTGAGCATATTGCTCATAAAAAAACAGGTGAGAAAACTGTTCCGTAAGCATCGCGCCAAGAATTCCAACCGCAACGCCTTTATTGTGGAATCCATCATGGGCGAAACGGTGATCAAGAATAATAATCGTTCGCAGTATAACCGCGAGATTTATCTCGATTTGCAGGAGGACAGCGCGAAAACTTGGATGAAGATCGTTCGTAGAAACGAGCTGAACACCCCCGTCTCGGAATTCTTTTGGAATGCGGGTACGCTTGCGCTTTACGCCGTTGCGTTTGCTCTTATCTCGGGCGGAAGCACGACGATGGCGGGAACGGTAATCATGTTTCTGCTATATATGAGCTTATGTTCCGAGCCGCTGTTGCAGATCGCCGCCGTACTCCAACAACTTGCGCAGGTTTCCGCCAACCTCGAACGCGTTTATGAGACCATTGATACGCCCGTCTCCATTCATGACAAACAAGACGCGCAGGTTCTTTCGCATATCGCAGGCAGAGTGGATTACAACGACGTTACGTTCGGCTATGAAGAGGGCGTGAACGTACTTGAACATTTCGATCTCCATGTCAAAGAGGGGGAAAAGATCGCGCTGGTAGGACCCACCGGAGCGGGCAAAACGACGGTTATCAATCTTTTAACCCGTTTCTACGATGTAAAGGAAGGAAGCGTCTGCGTGGACGGATACGACGTGCGCGACGTTACCCTTCGTTCGCTCAGGAAAGAGATAGGCGTGCTTATGCAGGAGCCGTTCGTTTTCAAAGGAACGGTCATAGACAATATTCGGTACGGCACGCCCGATGCAACGGACGAAGAGTGCATCGCGGCGGCGAACGCCATCTATTGCGATCGTGTGGCGAAAAGACTGCCACAGGGATTTTATACGCAGCTTGAGGAGCGTGGAGAAGGTCTTTCCGCAGGGGAAAAACAACTGATTGCATTTGCGCGCATCGTGCTGAAAGATCCTAAAATCGTCATTTTAGACGAGGCGACGAGCGCGATCGATTCGGAGACCGAATTACTCATTCAAAGCGCTCTCGACCGCATTTTAGAGGGAAAGACCGCGTTCATTGTGGCGCACCGTCTCTCCACCATCCGCAAAGCGGACAGAATCATATTCATTGCAGAAAAAGGGATCGCGGAACAAGGCTCGCATACCGAACTTATGGCGAAGAAAGGAAAATATTACGCATTGAATATGCGTCTATAAAACAAGTTATTACAGGAGGAATTTATGGCAAATTGCAAACCGAGCGACTGTTCCGCTTGCAGCGGGAACTGCGCTTCAAGAGATAAGAAGTCGTTCGTCAAACCCCTTCACAAAGAGGCGCGCGTAAAACGCGTTGTCGCAGTGGCGAGCGGAAAGGGCGGCGTGGGAAAATCTCTTGTTGCGGCTTTGCTCGCGGCAAAGGCGGCGGCAAAGGGGTACAGGACCGCAGTGCTCGACGCGGATATCACAGGACCCTCTATTCCCAAAATGTTCGGCGTGACAGAGCGCGCAAGGGGGACGGAAGGAGAGATTTATCCTGTTTTTTCAAAAAACGGCATACAGCTCATGTCTATGAATTGCCTTTTGGAACATGACGACGATCCCGTTGTTTGGCGCGGTTCGCTCATTGCGGGCGCGGCGGTTCAGTTTTGGACGGACGTCGTTTGGGACGATGTGGATATTATGTTCATCGATATGCCGCCCGGTACGGGAGACGTACCGCTTTCCGTTTTTCAGAGTATTCCTCTGAGTGGGATCGTAGTCGTTGCAACGCCGCAGGATCTCGTGGGGATGATCGTCAAAAAAGCGGTGAATATGGCGCGTCTCATGAACGTGCCCGTGCTCGGAATCGCGGAAAATATGAGTTATCTTACCTGCCCCGATTGCGGAAAAAAAATCGAGCTGTTCGGCGCGAGCAAAGTCTCCTCTTTGGGCGAAGAGTATCATACGGTTACCGCCCGAATCCCGCTTGATCCCGCTTACGCTTGCCTTGCAGACGCAGGTCAGATCGATCGGGCGGATACGAGCTCACTCGATGAAATTTTTAAAGAGATCGAACGGTCTCGCGAGATCAGAAACGAAGTAAAATAAAACCGATAAAAAAAGCGTTCGTCCGGGTTGCAGACGAACGCTTTTTCAATTTTTTTATTCTTTTTTGTCTTGTTCCGATTGTTCCGATTGCGGAGGCTGATTCTCTGCGGGCGCGTCTTTTTTGCAAAGACGCGGACTTTTTCCCGTCTTATTTAAAACAAAGAGGACGATTGCGGCAACGATCGCCGCGGCGAAAAGCACGGCGGAGAGAATGAGAAGAATGAAAAGCCCCACGTTACTTTGAAAATATGTTGTAAGAGCAGACAATAAATTCATGCAGATACCTCTTGAACAGAACAATTGTACCACAAAAACTCCTTCCCGTCAATCGGTTGACAAATGATTATAATCGCGGTATGATGAAAATATGGAGAAAATCGCGATTATCGGCGGCGGAGCGGCGGGAATGACGTGTGCCGTTCATCTTGCACGAAACGGAAAAAAAGTTTTGATTTTCGAGCGCGGAGAACGGCTCGGGCGTAAACTTTCGGCAACGGGAAACGGTCAGGGCAACGTCACGAATACCAACATGGGCGCGGAACACTATTTTTCGGATGACCCTTCAAAGATTGCCCGTGTATTGGCGCGCTTCGGGCAGAAAGAAACAGTGCGTTTTCTGGAAAGCATGGGCGGCATTTATTTGCCCGATTTACGCGGCAGAGTATATCCCGCAGGCAGACAGGCTTCCGCCGTTACCGATTTATTCCGTCGGGAACTAACCCGCCTCGGAGTGGAAGTACGTTTTTCGTCCCGGATTTCGTCTCTTCGTTACGACGGGCAATTCTTACTCGGTTGGGCGAGCGGCAGCGAGCGGGCGGATTGCGTCGTTTTGGCGGCAGGCGGGAAAGCCGCGCCCAATTTCGGAACGGACGGAAACGCATACGCATTGGCTCGGGAATTCGGACATACGGTGACGGAGTGCGCTCCCGCTCTCGTGCAGCTGAGGACGGATCCTTGCGCGGTGCGCGGGTTAAAGGGCGTTCGCGTTGACGCTCTTTTGCGCGTATTCAGAAAGCAAAAGACGATTTTCGAAACGCGGGGCGACGTGCTTTTTACCGAGAGCGGACTTTCGGGCGACGCGGTATTTCGCGCTTCTTCTTATGCGAAGACCGGGGACGTCGTTTTGCTCGACTTTCTGCCCGAAATTTCGGAGAATCGGCTTGCGCAAACGGTGCGTTCTTCCGAAGATTTATTGTGCGTGGTATGCAACGGTCTGGCGCGGGTGATTGCGAAACGCGCGGTGGGCGACGAAAAAACGCTGCGTACGCTGATCAAGGCGTTTCCTCTCACGGTAACGGGTACGCTCGGTTACGATTACGCGCAAGTGACGAAGGGAGGCATCCCTTTGGCGGAGACCAACGAGTTTCTTATGAGCAACTATCAAAAAGACTTATATTTTGCGGGGGAGATCCTCAACGTAGACGGGGAATGCGGCGGGTACAATCTTCAATGGGCGTTCGCCTCGGCATTTCTTGTCGCAGAAGGAATATTATCATGCTGACGCTTAACAATTTAAAATTGCGTCCTGCGCAGTCGGAACGCGAGCTGGTCGCGCTCTGTGAAAAAAAGTTGCGCGCGCCCTGTAAATATTTTAAAATATTAAAAAAATCACTCGATGCACGCGATAAATCGGATATCCGTTGGGTGTACACGGTGGAGTGTTCGGAAAAACCGCAGTCCCCTCAGCCGCGTATCTACGAACGGGTGAAGTCGCCTTCGCCGCAGGTCTTTATTGCCGGCGCGGGTCCTGCCGGGCTATTTTGTGCAGCGCGGCTCGTTCGTCACGGCATGAAACCCGTGATTCTCGAACGCGGAAAAAGAGTGGAGGACCGCGTGAAAGACGTAGAGGATTTTTTCCGCACGGGTAATTTGAATACGCAAAGCAACGTACAGTTCGGCGAAGGCGGCGCGGGAACGTTCTCGGACGGAAAGCTGAATACGCAGACGAACAGTCCGTTACAGCGGGAGATTTTGCAAACGTTTGTGGAATTCGGCGCGCCCGCAGAGGTGGAGTACCTTGGGAAACCGCATATCGGTACCGACAAATTGAGAACGGTGGTTGCGAATTTGCGCAACTTCATTTTAGAACGGGGCGGGGAGATTCGCTACCAATCGACGCTTACCGACGTGGAAATCAAAGACGGTTCGCTTTCTGCAATCAAAGTAAACGGCGTGCGCGAAGAGGCGAAGTTGCTCGTTCTTGCAGTGGGACACAGTGCGCGGGACACGTTTGAAATGCTTTTGTCGCGCGGATTCCAAATGGAGCAAAAGGAGTTCGCCGTAGGCGTGAGAATCGAACATTTACAGGCGGCAATCGGCAAAGCACAGTACGGAGACGGGTATCTCGCGCTTCCGCCCGCCGATTATAAACTTGTCTCGCATGCGTCGGAACGCGCCGTCTTTACCTTCTGCATGTGCCCCGGCGGGACGGTGGTCCCCTCCGCTTCGGAGGAGGGCGGCGTTGTCGTGAATGGAATGAGCAATTATCTGCGCGACGGCAGAAACGCCAATTCCGCGCTCGTCGCGCAGGTAAAAAGAGAGGATTTCGGCAGCGACGACCCGCTTGCGGGGGTTGCGTTTCAGCGAAAAATCGAACGCGCGGCGTTTGCGGCGGCGGGCGGGGGATACAAAGCTCCCGTACAGCTTGCGGGCGATTTTCTTGCGGACAGGCAAAGTTATTATTTCGGAGAGGTCAAACCGACGTATCTGTGCGGAACGGAGTTCGCGCCCGTACGGGCTTATCTTCCGCCGTCGGTTTGCGACGCGTTGAAATCCGCTCTGCCGGATATGAACCGCCGTCTTGCGGGATTTTCTTCCTATGAAAGTCTGCTGATAGGCGTGGAATCGCGCACCAGCTCGCCCCTCAGGATCTTGCGCGGCACGAATCTGCAATCGTCGGTTGCGGGCGTTTATCCCTGCGGCGAGGGCTGCGGTTACGCGGGCGGGATCTCCTCGGCGGCGGCAGACGGGATCCGCGTCGCGGCGGCGATCGCACAGTTGTATTTGTAATTTGTAAAAGAAAAGCAAACGCTCCTCCGAATACGGAGGAGCGTTTGCTTTAGTGAGAGAATATGAAAAAATTGTGGAGTGTAAACGCGATTGACATTCGGCTTTGTTCCGTTTGCATATTTATCATAAACGGTTTTCGTGTCTGTTTTGTGAAATTGAGATTAAAATAAGACGAATTTCAATAAAGGTTCCGGAGAGCCGTTCCGTGCCGCATTGTTTTTGCCGTAAAAAAATCGTCCCGGAAAATTTTACTTTTTTGTTGCAAAGCGCGGAAGATTATGATAAAATAAAACAAATCATGTTAGGGGGATTCGAAATGAAAACGACGAAAAAGGTTTTTGCCTTAGCAATCGGTTCCGTCATGGCGCTTTCGCTTTTAGCGGGTTGCGGCGGCGGCACGGATGCCGAAACGGCGGCAAGAATCTGTTACGACAATCTTGTGCTCGGCTATGTTTCCGCGGCAGATACCACTTATACGTTAAAGAATGTAACTTCTATGACGGCGGTGGACGGAGACGGAAATGTTGTAGACGCTTCTGCTGTGGCAAGCTATGAGAACGATACTTTTACCGCGGTTTCGGAAGGCGTTGTTACCTGTACGTTGAAAGACGGCAGCAAATTCCGTTTAGAGGTCACGCCGGCTTATGTGACCGATCCGGGAAATCAGTATTCCGGAACGGCGTCCGACTACTCTACAGGCGGAAGTCTGTTGGGGAACTGTCACGATCCGTCGCTCATCGAAGTGGAGGAGGACGGCGCGCCCGCATATTATATCTTTTCCACGGGCTGGGATACGGGAAATGAAATCCGCCGTTCTACCGATATGATCACTTGGGAGTATAAGGAGAAGGCGACGTCTGCCAAGACGAAAATATCGGATATCGAAGATTGGATTGGCGGAACGAACGCTTCGGGCTTTGTGCAGTGGTGGGCGCCCGATATCGTGCCCGCATACGGCGGCGGTTATTGGTTGTATACCTGCTGCGTCTCCAAGGACAAAGTAACCATCGAAGGCAGCAAATATTCCAAGGCATGCATCGTCCTGTTCTATTCGGATTCGTTGGAGGCAGGGTCCTTCGAATACGAGGGCGTCTTGATGCAATCTTGTATTCCGGACAGCAATGTGGGACTCATCGATATAAATTCCATCGACCCTCAGATCATTTACGATACAAACGGCAATATGTATATGGCGTACGGTTCCTTTGGTACGGGAAACTGGATGTTGGAACTCGATCCCAAAACCGGTTTGCGGAAAGACGGCGTTTACGGCGACGGAGAGTATTATGATTGGGAAACCATTCGCGAATATCGGGACGAAGCCGTCGGAGAGTATGTAGCGTTTACGCGCGGAGAAGACGTGAAGCATGATTTTTACGGCACCATGATCTCGTACGGTGAGGAAGAAGGCCCCGTCATTGCCCGTCACGACAACGTAAAGATTGCAGACGAAACGGCGACATATGATGAAAACGGCGAACCGGAAAACGTAAAGGGCGCAACTTACTATTATTCCATGCACTCTTATAATTCGCTCGATAGTGCATATCAGATGTGGGGCGGAAGAAGCGAAAGCGTTTGGGGAAAATATCTTTCGACAAACGGCGGCTACGTTATGAATTTCGGCATGGGGGTTTCGTCTAACGGCGGAAATAAGTATATGGGTAGTTTTACTTGGGCAGACAAGGCGGAAGGTACTTTTTCGACGGATATCGTTTATCCCGGTCACAACGACCTGTTTACGACAACCTCGGGAACGAATATTGCGGCTTATATTACGCGTACGAAAACCTATAAGGAACTCGGTCTTACCGAAGATACCGTATTCATGGTGCAACTGCATCAATATTACCTCAATAGTTTGGGAGACATTGTCATCAATCCAAACCGTTACGGCGGAGAAGTCGACCGTTCCGTCAGCGCGGACGAATTGTTTGCCTGTACCGACGGCGGAAGATTTAAAATGGTGGCTCTTGCCAACGATAACGACGTGAAGACTTCTGTAGAAGTCGTAATGACGCAAGACGCGAGCGGCTCAAACAGCGGTACGATTTCTCGGGACGGCTCGAAGATCGGTACTTGGGTTATGTACGGTAAAGGGTATATTAAATTTTCGTTTGATACTCCACTTGCGGAAAGGGAGCGTATTTATTACGGCGTCGTACGTCCTGCATGGCTGGATGATCAGAATAAATCCGGTTTCACAATTACCTGCATGGGTAATACCGGAGCGGATCAATACAGTATGGGAATGTTCATGAACAATATTTCAAACCTGTAAATTATTCTGCTAAAAAAAAGCCGTCGCGTTGTCACGCGGCGGCTTTGTATATGCGCAATTTATACAAACAGCGTTTCGTATTCGTTAGAGTGTTTTCCCGATAGGACATTATACAAATCGTTGGCTCGTACGTCCGTTTCGAATGAGGAGAGCGCTTCTTTTTTGAGCGCGTCGCAATCGCTTTTTCTCGCCAGAACGGGGAACGCTCCCTTGGAGAGTTCGGAAAGGATCTCTTCCGCGCCTTTTTTTCTGATTGCCAGTACATTATAATAGAGCGGCGCTTCGCTAAATGCGCGCGTTTCTTTTCTTGTTACGCCTAAAAAATTTTGCAGGAGAATGCGTTTCAGGCGTGAGAGGGTGTACCTCTTGGAGACAACTTTTTGCAGCATATCGTCGTAATCGGGATTGCTCTTTGCCATCGCGCGCAATTTATTTTCCAGCCCTTCCGAACAATCGGGACATTTTACGACTTCGCTTTTCTCTGTTGAAAGCAATGCGCAGAGCGCCGCTTGGCGGTAGGGATACGCTTGATATTCTTTGCAGTCGGCAAAGACGGAGGCGGGCAGATTGCTTTTGAGAATTTTAACGGATTTTTTGGAATTGTCTTCAAGGCATTTACGCAGCGCCGTCGCCGAAGAAAAATTATTTTGCGGCTTTTCGTCGGTATAGCCGGCTCCTACGCGCGGGATCGGTAAAATCTCTATCTTACTGTTTTGCGAAAGAATCGCCCGTGTGTACTCTAACCCTAAAATATTATTGGGCGCGGTAAATAATTCCCCGTCGAGATCGCCGTTGAATTCAAGCGTTGTTTTCGTACGGGCTTTTACATAGGATGTGCCGTCTTTCATGTTTTCTCTGAGCGCCGCTTTAAACTGTTTGTCCTCGCAAAGCGTTGCCTTCGCCGCGCGCAAAAAAGATTCTTTATCTCCGCTCTCACAGCCGAATGCCAGCGTCTTTACGGCGGGAAGAGAGGAAAGAATGTGAACCGCTCCGCTTGCGAACAGCTCGGCGGGCGAGACCGCGAACGAGACGGGTAGTTCCAGCACGATATCCGCTCCGTTTTCGACGGCGTGTTTCGCGCGCACGTATTTTCCAAAGGACGCCATATCGCCGCGTTGGGTAAAGTTCCCGCTCATGAGACAGATAATTTTATCGCAGTCGCTGCGCGTTCTGATCTCTTCAAGCTGATATTTGTGTCCGTTGTGGAAAGGATTATACTCACAGATTACCGAACAAAAATGCATTTTTTTTCTTGCCTGACCTTTACAATTTTTCCAGAAGGGTGTATAATACAGGGGAAAACGTTTCTCCCAAGCTTATTATAGCACGAATCGGGGAGAAAAATAAAGCATTCACGGAGATATTTACAATGGCATTTTTGGACAAAGTAAAAGAACTCGGCAGAAAGATTGCCGAGAGCGGCACGATCGTGGAAGAGATCAAAAAGCAAGCGCAGACGCTGAACAAGAAAATTGTGCTCTGCGAGGGCGAAGACAAGCGCGTTGTGGAAGCGGCGGCGATCTGTACACAGGAAAAAATCGCGCGCATCGTTCTGCTCGGCGACGCGGAACAAATTAAGAAAGACAATCCCGATGTCGATTTGAGTTACATCGATATCATCGACCCGGCAACGTCGCCTAAACTCGATACATACGCGCAACTTCTTTACGAGCTGAGAAAAGCAAAGGGCATGACGGAAGAACAGGCAAAGGAACAGGCGAAGGACAACACCTTCTTCGGCGCGCTTATGCTCAAAGCGGGCGACGTAGACGGTCTTGTTTCCGGCGCATGCCACACGACGGCGAATACGCTCCGTCCCGGTTTGCAAATCATTAAAACGGCTCCCGGCGTAACTTCCGTTTCCAGTTTTAACCTGATGGTCGCTCCGATGGGAGGAAACGAATATGTCCCCGACGGTAAGCTCGTATTTGCGGATTGCGGACTCAATCCTACTTATACGGCGGAGGGACTTGCCGATTGCGCCATTGCAACGGCGAAAAGCGCGAAAGAAATCGCGGGACTCGATCCCAAAGTCGCTATGCTTTCCTTCTCTACAAAAGGCAGCGCAAAGCACGATTATGTTACTCTCGTGCAGGAAGCGGTTAAAATTGCCAAGGAGAAAGCTCCCGACTTAAAGATAGACGGCGAACTGCAGTTCGACGCCGCTTTGGTTCCTTCCGTGGGCGAGTTGAAAGCGCCCGGTTCGGAAGTCGCAGGTCACGCTAACGTTCTTATCTTTCCCGATCTGCAATCCGGAAATATCGGCTACAAGATCGCCGAACGCCTTGGCGGGTTTCAGGCGATCGGACCCATCTGTCAGGGTTTTGCAAAGCCCTTGAACGATCTTTCGCGCGGATGCAAACCTAGCGATATCGTCTGTGCGGTTGCGATTACTGCGCTCCAAACAAGATAAAGAACGGGGGAACGGATATGAAAATTCTTGTCATCAACGCGGGAAGTTCTTCTTTGAAATATCAGCTTATCGACATGGACACGGAATCGATCGTCGCCAAAGGGAATTGCGAACGCATCGGCATGGAGGGTAGCTTGCTGACGCATAAGGCGAAGGGAGAGACGTTTGTCGTAGAAAAGCCCCTTCCCGATCATACGGAAGCGATTACGCTTGTGCTGAAAGAGCTTACCGACGAAACGGCGGGCGTGATTCGTTCGATGGACGAAATCGATGCGGTGGGACACCGCGTGGTTGCCTCGGGCGAGGCGTTCACAAAGACGACGCTCGTTACCGACGAGGTCATGAAAACAATGGACGAGATCGCGGAGCTTGCGCCTCTGCATAATCCTGCGGCGATTTTGGGAATCAACGCCTGCCGTGCGGTTATGCCGGATAAAAAGATGGCGCTCGTATTCGATACGTCTTTCCATGCGACGATGCCCGATTACGCTTATCTCTACGCCATCGACTATGACGATTATAAAAAATATAAAGTGCGTAAATACGGCGCGCACGGAACTTCGCATAAGTACGTTGCGGGCGCAGCGGCGGAATATCTCGGGAAAAAGCCCGAGGAACTGAAAATCATTACTTGTCATTTGGGGAACGGTTCCTCCATTTCGGCGGTGGACGGAGGCAAATGCATCGATACGTCGATGGGCTTCACACCCTTGGCGGGCGTGCCGATGGGAACGCGTAGCGGCGATATCGACGTGGCGGCGATCGGCTTTCTCTGCGACAAAAAGGGTATGACGACGGACGAGGGCGTGACCTATCTCAATAAAAAATGCGGGATGCTCGGCGTTTCCGGCGTTTCTTCCGACTTCCGCGATTTGGTCGCGGCGCGCGAAGCGGGCAACGACAGAGCGCGTTTGGCGCTCGACATGTTTGCTTATTCCTGCAAGAAATACGTCGGCGCATATATGGCGGCGCTGGGCGGACTTGATTGCATCGTCTTTACGGCGGGCGTTGGAGAGAATACGCCGTCCGTCCGCGCGGCGATTGTGGAAGGGTTGGGCGCGTTCGGAATCAAAATCGACGAAAAGAAAAACGCTTATAAAAACGACGGCGCGATCCACGATATCTCCGCAGCGGATTCCAAAGTAAAGATTCTCGTGATTCCCACCAACGAAGAGCTGGTTATTGCACGGGAAACGGCGGCGCTTATTTGATTTTTCGTAAAATAATTGCAAATAGCCGCAAAAACTAATTGACAAACCCTCGGAAAAATAATATACTTTTTAAGTCAATGAAAATCGACGTTCGGAAATGCAATGCGGAACACAAGTACGCGGGAGACTTCGTTTTTGAGACGGAAGGGGACGATTCGCTCATCGATATTCCCTATGTGTTTTTTTCCTCGCGCTTGAAATGGTCGTTGCATTACGAAATTTTAGAGGACGATTCGGTGGAAGTGACGGGGAAAGTTACCTTTTCCCTGAAAGGGCTTTGTTCCCGCTGTTTAAGCGAGACGGAACAAACTTTTTCGGGACAAGCGGAAGGTTGCTATTCTTCCGAAGAGGGCGAAGAAGATTATTCTTACAAAAACGGCGTCGTTGATTTGAGCGAATTTTTACGCGATGCGGTGTTGGATACTCTCCCCCCGAGGCTGATTTGCGGCGAAACTTGCGTTCCGCCCGAATACAAAGAGTAAATAAGAAGAAAGAGGTGATATTATGGCGGTACCCAAGAGCAAACAATCCAAGAGCAGAACGAACAAACGGTTTGCAAATTATAAGGCGACTGCTCCTACGCTTGTAGAGTGCCCGCACTGCCACGAGCAGAAGGTCGCGCACAGGGTTTGCAAAAACTGCGGTTATTACGACGGAAAGGAAGTTGTTGCGCAGAAAGAAGCCAAAGACTAAGGCGGAATAAAAAACGAAAGCGGGCGATATAGCCCGCTTTTTGTTAATCCTATTGAAAGGCGGAGGAATTTTATGGATAAAACGGCATTTTACAATCTTTCGTACGGAGTCTATTTGTGTACGAGCTGGGATAACGGATGTCCCGTCGGCTGCGTTGCCAACAGCGCGATGCAGGTGACGAGCGAACCCGCTACGGTCGCGGTGAGCATTAACCGTTTGAATTACACGCACAAGTGTATTTCCGATTGCGGCTATTTTGCGATCGCCGTCATGGGAGAGAATTGCGATCCCAAACTCATCGGTACGTTCGGTTTCCGTACAAGCAAAGAAATGGACAAGTTCGCAGTGTTCCCTTATGCGGTTCGCGGAAAGCTTCCCGTACCCGACGGCTGTATCAGCTGGTTTTCGTGCAAAGTCGTGGAAAAAATGGAGACGTCCACGCACACCGTATTTTTGGGAGAAGTGATCGATGCGGGCAATCTTTTAAAGGACAGACCAATGACTTACGCTTACTACCACAAGGTGCTAAAAGGGAAGACGGCGGCGAACGCGCCCACGTTCAACAGCGAACCCATTCCCGAGGAGACGGCGGATAGCAAGTATGTCTGTCAAATTTGCAGTTATGAATACAACGGAGAGATTCCTTTCGAGCAGCTCCCCGACGATTGGGTTTGTCCCATCTGCGGCGTGGGGAAAGAGGAGTTTAAACGGATAGAAGTCACGGCGGGGGAAAAGCCCAAGCCCAAAGCAAAGAGCGGACAGTACGTCTGTAAGACGTGCGGCTACGTCTACGACGGCGCAACGCCTTTTGAGGAATTGCCCGATAATTGGGTATGTCCTCTTTGCGGCGTAGGGAAAGATCAGTTCGAAAAAATAAAATAAACAAAGGGAGAAGCAACATGAAAGAAAAAAAGACGCTTTCGGTGGAAGGAATGTCTTGCGAACATTGCGTGAAACGCGTTACGGAAGCTCTGGAAAAGGTCGAAGGCGTGAAAAAAGCCAAAGTCGATCTCAAAAAAAAGAGCGCCGTCGTCGTATTAGAGCAAGAAGTCGCCGATGAAACGCTTGTCGCGGCTGTCGTTGACGCAGGTTATCAAGCGAAGGCTGTATAAAAAGGAAATTTACGGTATGCCGCCCGTTTTATTACGGGCGGCGCATTATTTTGTGCGTTTTTGCCGCAGATATTCCTTCCATGACAAGAAAAATGCAATTCTTGCAAAAAATTCTCATTGATTATTGTTGAAAAATTCGCGTGAAAATGGTATACTATACAATGAGGAAATAGCGAACCCGTCATTGACGGGACGGAGGCATATCATTGAACGGTTACGGTCGCGGCGAAGACAATCGCAATCATAAAGATAGAAAGGTCATTACGAAAGAAACTTTCGGAATGACGCTTCTGCTGTTCAGCGTCATTCTGTTTGTGATTGCCGCCGCGGGACAGTACATATTGGGCGAGATCGGCGTCGCGATCACGGCGTTTTTGCTCGGGACGTTCGGATTTTTCGTCTATCCGTTACTGGCGTCGCTCGTTTATGCGTCTCTTGTTCTTATCACGGATAAGAAACCCGTTTCGGGGAAATGGTTTTTGCGGATTACGGCGATGGTATGCGCGGCGTTTCTGATTGTACATCTTGCTACAAGCACGCGGTTCTTCGGAAACGGCTACGGCGCATATCTGAGCGGTTGTTGGAAAGCGGCTTCCGAACGCGCGGGAGATTCTACGGGCGGCGGTATTTTATTCGGACTTATCGTCTATCCCGTTCGCGCAATGGTTTCAACTGCGGGTGCATATGTGCTATTCTCTTTTCTTACAGCGCTCTCCGTATTTTTCTTTCTTTGGGCTACTCCGCTCAAAGCGGTGTTCGTCGCCACGCGGAACCGCTCCGAAAAAGAGAAAAAAAAGGAACTGCATGCGCCTCAAAAAGAAGGTAATCCCGTCACTTCTATGGGAGTGAGAGAATATCCCGGGTCGATCGCATTCGACGATCTCGATACGGGTGCGCGGCAACCGTCCGCATACGAAGATGCGAACGGGGGGAATAATCAACCTTCTTATTATCCTGCGCAGCCCTATCCGCAATA
>CAZFPP010000007.1:0-41900 GCA_964521125.1 uncultured Clostridia bacterium | reverse complement strand
GCAAAACAGGTCGAAGCGATGAAGAAATAAGCTTGAAAAAGCAAAAAGCAACCGCAATGGGTGTATTTGATAGGGAATCTACAAAGGAACTAAAAATTTAATCGGAATACACGCTTTGGGTGAGTCAAGGAAACAGCGAGGAATAATCCCCGCTGTTTTTCATTGCGAAAAGCGGATGCGCCGCCCTACTCTAAAACGTTTTAATTGCATTCTGAGTTCCTTTAGTTGTTTTCATAAGCCTTTAATATCATCTCTTCGGCTTTTTGAATTTCTGTTTTGTCTTTCATAATAAGTTGCAAGTTACAGCAACCCCAATGCCCTATATTTTGCACATTCCGAAGGATATCGGTCATGCGGAAACCGTCGGGATTGAGTCGGAAATTGTCCGTGAGTTTGTCGAAAAGGTAGCCGTACACGAAAAGCAGAAGGCTGACGGCGAGAGAACGCAAGCGTAGAAATCGTCTACACCTGCGTGGGAGTCATTCTCGACTTCTCGCAGAAGATTGCCGCATAACGCGGGAAAAGACAAACGAATAAGCGGTCTGACGAACCGCCAAACCGCTTATTCAAAAATTCCTATCACTACCAAACATTCGTCGGTTTTTTTATTTTACTTTAATTGTTTGAATCGTCTGATTCATCTGATTTGTCCGCATTCCTTAAATCGGGGCGGTAACGCTTATCCTTTACGGGTTTGGCTTTCTTTTTGGATTTCTTTCCGTAATGTTTTCTCAATCTCTGTATGATGACGAGAACGATCACGAACAGGAGCACGACTGCGAGAATTCCCGAAGAGATGAGCAACCAAATATTGGTATCCGAAAGAGTTGTTGTATCGTCTTCGGTCGTATCGTCGGAGCCCAAATCATCTGCAGTCACCGTAACGTCGGTTGCCGTATAATCGAGAAATACGCCGTAGAAAGAACCTGCGTTCAGCAAAGAACCGTCCTTATCGTTTACGCGCAGATAGACGAGCTGTTCTTCATATGACGACTGGGTATAAGACCCATAGGGGTTGCCAAGTTCGTCCTCGTCTTCATTGATATCGTAACGGAGATAGAAATCCGCGTCATAGAAGGTGAACGTGTAATACAAAGCGTATGCTTTGTCAAGGTTCTCTTTGTCGGAAAGACTGTTTGACTTTTTCAAAGCGGAAACTGCTTCGTTCAAAAGCGTGGTATAATCGCCCGAGACGTCCTCATTGATATAGTTATCGAAGATTACGTATCCGCTGTCTGCTCCGGTATCTGTTCCGAGGCGGTCGCCGTTCCACACTTCAAGGCGGTAAGTCCGGCTCTCGTTGCCCGTAGCGACAAAGAAACTGACTGTGATCCAATCTGTCAGGCTTCCGTCGGTATTGTCTACCTTGATCACGGAGCCGTATTGGGTAAGATCGGTATCCGTATAGTTGTAACGGACGATGGAGTTTCCGTTGTCGTCTTCGGTGGGAAGGCATACGACGGCTTGCGTATAAACGTTTTTCTCCTCGTCATAGTATGCATAATATTGTTCGTCGGCTTCGTTATAGTAGTATGCAATCGTGCCGTCTGCGGTGACGAGGTTATTCTGATCGTCCGTATCGTAGTTATAGAGGTTTGCGTAGTAAGTGTTCGCGTCGTCTTTTTTCAGATAAAGACCGTTATCCTGCAATTCAAAGAGAATGTCCGTTTTGCTGTTATAATCTTTAGAAGCGGGATCAACTTTGCAGATATCGCCGAAATCATTATACCAATAGGTCACATTCGGGACATTGGGAACAATGAGGGATCCGGCGTTATCCGCACCGGAAGCGTCGGTGAGATAGATATATGCGACTGCGCCCGCCGAAACTCTTACGCGCATACTGATTTTCTGATAGGACGATGCGGAAATCGTGAGAGAAGAGGAGAAGTATCCGTAGGAGACGTTGTCGTTTTTCGCAATGACGAGAGGTTGACGGGCATTTCCGAAGTAATTGACCCACCAATCTTCTTCATTTGCTGCGTTTCCGTTGGGGAAGAGGTCTTTCCATGCATCGGAAGATTCATAATAAGCTTTCGCATACTGCGAATTCAAAAGACCCGCGTAAACTTTCTCGGGAAGTACGTTATCGCCGCCGCCCGAAACAACGAAAGAACTTCCGCCGAGGACTCCCGTGTACCCGGAGGGGAGAGCAAGTCCCGTTTCAATGTCGTTTGCCGCCGTTGCGGAAACAGTGTCGAAGTTCTTCGTCTCTTCCGTTTCTCCCGTAAGAGAAACTTTTACCGCCTGACTGCCCGTGCTCGCATAGCTGTATTCCGTTTTGGTAAGGGATTTCGTTTCGAAATTCGTGAACGCCGCGTAGCCGTCGCAGTAATCCGTTTTGCTTGTTCCCGTTATCGTTGTAGGACCGTAATTGAGCTCGATACGGAAAGCGCTCTCCGAGTCTGTGCTGTTTTGAATGAAGAAGAAGCATTGAACCCAGCCGTCGTAGATATCCGTTCTGTCGTCGTCGATATCCACCGTTGCAACCGTCGTTGAATCGAATGCGGATATGCTCGTCTTATTGATATCCATACCGTCCACGACTTCTACTACGGTTGCGCTTGCGCCGCTGTATCCGCTCGGGATTGCGCTCGTTTTCACGAAGAAGGATACGAGCATCTGTTCGTTGGCGTCTAACGTCAGTTCTGCAAGCGACGCTTTATAAGCCGCTCCGTTTGCAGACATAAGCATGACGATCTGTCCGTCGTCGCCGAAAGGATATTTGGCTTTCAGATCGTTTTCGTAAACATTTTTTAAATATCGATTGGAGTCCGCGGCGCTTGCGATCCCGCTCAAAGAAGTAAGCTTGGCGAAGTTATCTTCGATATCGCCAAGACCGAATTTCTTATCGGTATCGTATACGTTGCTGCCCGATTTTTCGGAAGTAAGCCCGACGGAAAGACCGTTGAAAAGGGCGTCGTCGGCGTCGAAAGCCGCATAGAGATCGAGCGCGTAAGTATCCGCCGTCTCAACGTCCATGTCGAAAAGTTTATCGTCTTTTTCCGAATTCACGGTGCAAATGCGTACGCCGTCTTTGGGCGCGTCGATTGTTCCTACCGCGTTTTCGTATTCTTCTGCGGAAATCACGTTGCAAGTCACGTCGTCGAAGAACGCATAACCGTTTACATTATAATATCTGTCGGAAGAGCTGCCCTGTCCGAGTCCGAGCGCGAGCTTGAACGTCGTCGTGGCATAAGTGCTCGCGCGCACATATACTGTATATTGCTCCCATTCTCCGTTTGTGTTGATGTTTTTGATCTGCATCTGGTCGAGACTGGTCCCGCCCACAGTGTTCGTAACGCCGATATATGCGCCTGCGCGTTGGGAAACGGGCACGCCCGATTGCGTATAATCTTCTGCCGTCGTATCCGTCTGCGTTGCCGCATAATGATAGAGGTTGTTTGTTTTTACCCAAACGGAAACTTCCGCCGCCGTTCCCGCCGAGAGGGTGATGGTAGTAGAAGACGTATAGTATTGCGCGGTTCCGACAACGCTGTTCGACGTAACGAGGTTGTGAATCATGAGAACGTTGGTGTCTCCTTCCGCAACGCCGCTGTGAAGCTGGAAGTCGCGCCCGTTCGCGCAGACTTCGGTAATATACTTCACATCTTCGTAATCGACGGAATATTGGTAATCGTCAAAGAATAACGCTTCCGTTGAACTGTCGTCGAGATCGTCGATATCGTCTTGGTAGATCTCGTAGAAACGCAGACGATCGTAAGCGGAGACGCCGTCGTCTTCCCAATGAGCGATTGCATCGGCAATGGAATCGAAAGTTGTGACCTCTTTATCCTGATAATCGGAATTTTCGCCCGAATAGGTATATGTTCGGAAGGAATAGCCGCCCGTGCGCGTCAAATTAGCCCAAGCGCTGCTTTCGGTATCGATAATGCCGGAACTTACCGTCGAAGAGGGGGATCCGGACGTGAACGACCAGCTCGTGGGAGAGTTGATCAGATCAAATCTGTCTGCAACGTCCTCGTCCATTTCGCTGTAAAATTCGAAATTTCCGTTTTTGATGGTTTGGGTATCGGTTGCCGAAACGGACGTATCGTCGTCATCGTCATCGTCGTTTTCCGTGCAAGCAGCGAAGAACCCGAAAGAAAA
Organism: uncultured Clostridia bacterium; assembly: GCA_964521125.1. Lineage (GTDB taxonomy): Bacteria > Bacillota > Clostridia > Christensenellales > Borkfalkiaceae > Gallimonas. The sequence continues at coordinate 37,790 of CAZFPP010000007.1, read as the reverse complement.
CGTCGTCGCAAGCGCGATAGAAGCGACGGCGACCGTGCGTTTTCTCCATTTTTCAGAATGATTAAATTTAGCCATATAACACCTTTGTTTTTTTGTCGGATCGTCGGGGAACCGCCGAGCATACTCCGAGCCTATTTTCAGCAATATAACTCTATTTTAATATAAAATACGTTCGGACGCAAGCAATTCCGCATGAAATCGCGCAAAAAAGGGAAAATTTTTTTAAAACGGTACAAACTTTTTGCATAAGAAGTAAGTTTTTTGCGCGCGAGGTAAAGACTGAATGAAAAAGAGAAGAAAGTTGGCTTCGCTGCTTTTGGGGGGCGCGGCAATCGGAACGGTAAACGGACTGCTGGGAGGAGGCGGAGGCATGATCGCGGTACCGGTACTTCGCAAATCCGGTTTGCCCGCGTTGCGCGCTCACGCGACGGCGATCGCCGTCATTGCGCCTGCATCGGCTTTAAGCGGGGTTGTTTATTTGATCGGCGGAAGGGCGCCCATGCCCGTTTTGCTCCCTGTTGCCCTCGGCGTGGCGGCGGGAGGGTTCCTCGGCGCAAAGCTCTTAGACGTTCTTTCCGTCCGTGCAGTAGAATTGGCGTTTGCGTTCCTGATGCTTGCGGCAGGGCTGAAAATGGTATTTTAAGATGTCGTTTTATTTATTTTTTCTCTGCGGAATCGCGGGCGGGTTGCTCGGCGGCATGGGGATGGGCGGCGGTACGGCGCTCATCCCGCTTTTAACGCTGCTCTGCGGCGTGGAGCAAAGCGTGGCGCAGGGGATCAATCTGCTGTCTTTTCTGCCCATGTCGTTGATCGCGCTTTCCGTCCATGCGAAAAACGGATTGCTCGAAAAACGGGGGTTGCTCTGTTTAATCGCGCCCGCGCTGTTGCTCTCGGCGGCGGGCGCGCTTCTCGCAAACGTTCTGCCTTCGTCTGTATTAAAACGCGGTTTTGGCGTCTTTCTCGTAATATTATCCGTATTTCAGCTCGCAGAGATTGTCCGCAAGGCTTGAAAACCCGCAAAAAATTCCGAAAAACTGTGAAAAATTTTTAAAAGGGTATGGACAAACCTTCCTTTGTGTGTTAAAATGAAACGGTATAAGTTGGGTAAGTATCAGGTGTGTTTTCTTACTCCTTATCGGATCGATACGGATTCTGATAAATCGGTAAAAATCAAATAAGGAAGGAATGGAATGGGAAAAATAGGGATCATCGATTTGGGTTCCAACTCTGCGCGCCTTGTCATCGTCAATTTATTTGCCGACGGTTATTTTATGGTTGAGGACGAGCTGAAAGAGAGCGTTCGGCTTGGTCAGGACATGGACAGGGACGGCTTTTTGAAGCCGCAGAGAGTCGCGGAGACTATCAAGACTTTAAAAATGTTCAAAAAGCTATGCGATGCGACGGGCGTCGAACGGATTATTGCCGTGGCGACCGCCGCCGTTCGCCGCGCGAAAAACCAACGCTCGTTTCTGGATGAGATTCAGGCGACGTGCGGGCTGAGAGTGACGGTGCTTTCCGAAGAGGAGGAAGCGACGTACGTTTATCGCGGCGTTATCAACTCGATGGATATCCCTAAGGGGATCATTCTCGAAATCGGCGGCGGCAGTACGAAGATTATTTATTATAACCGCCGCTGCGTTCTGCATTATGCAACGCTTGCATTCGGCGCGGTGACGTTGACCGATTTGTTTGCGGACGAGGGCGTTTCTCCCAAAGAGCAGACGCAGAAGATCGAAGAGTTCTTCACCGAGCAGTTTAAAAAGATTGACTGGCTTTCGGAAGTCGATCCCGACACGCAGATGATCGGCGTGGGCGGATCTTTTCGGAATTTGTATAAAATTCATCGCATGGTGCGCAAATATCCGCTCAACGTTGTGCACAATTACACGTTCGCTTCTGAGGATTTTCGTTCTATTTACGAAATGGTGCGCGTGTTGGATGTGGAAAAGCGTAAACGTATCCGCGGGCTTTCGCCCAACCGTGCGGATATCATGCCTGCCGCGCTCGCTATCATCAAGTCGTTTACCGACTATCTGCATATCGAGTCTTTCCAACTCAGCGGAAGCGGGCTTCGGGAAGGAATCATGATCAACCAGGCGGTTCCGCTCACGGAAGAGCGGCCTCTTTCGGACGTATTGGGTTATTCGCTCGGAACTTTGGTAAAATTTTACGGTTGCGACGAAAAACATGTGGAAAACGTCGTTCATCTGTCTATTCAGCTCTTTAAACAGTTGCGCGTTCTGCACAAATTTCCGCGCGCCTATTTAAAAGTGTTGCGCATTGCCGCGAGCTTGCACGATTGCGGATCGCATATTCGTTATTATAACAATCAGCGGCACAGTCGGTATATCATTCTCAATTCCGGGCTGTACGGCGCGTCTCACCGCGAAATCGTACTCGCGGCGTTCGTTGCGGGTTGTCACCGGAAGGAAGAGATCATGCCCTCCGATTGGGCGCAATATAAAGATATCGTCACGGAAGATGACATGGATATCGTGAAAAAACTCGGCGTATTGCTTCGCATAGCGGAGAGTCTCGACCGCAGCGGTCAGGGCGTGGTGAAGGGAATCAACTGCGACGTGTTGGGCGATTCCGTCATTATGAAAACGGAACTCGCGGGCGACGCTACGCTGGAAATCACGCAGGCGATGAAAGCGAACGTAGAGTTTAAACGCACGTTCAAGAAAAATTTGGAAATTCTGTGAAAAGTAAACTCATTCTCGCAAGCAATTCTCCGCGGCGGCGGGAGCTGCTTGCGCGTATTATAGACGATTTCGAGGTGATTCCTTCTTCGTTTGAGGAGACAAACGGAAGGATTTCCGCTTACGAAACGGCGCTTGCGTTTGCCGAGGGGAAAGCCCGCGAAGTCTTTTCCCGTCGGCCCGACGATTTCGTGCTCGGCGCGGATACCGTCGTATCGCTTGACGGAGCCATTCTCGGCAAACCGAAAGACGGGGAAGAAGCCGCGCAAATGCTCCGTTTTCTGAGCGGCAGAACGCATTCCGTTTTTACGGGCGTGTGCCTTATCGGGAAAGATTTTTTCAAAAAAGATGTCGTAGAGACTTTGGTTACGTTCCGTACGCTTTTGCCGCAGGAGATCGCGTTATATGTTAAGAGCGGTTCCCCCCTGGACAAAGCGGGAGCATACGGCATTCAGGACGGAACGTTGGTGCAATCTTACAAAGGAAGTTATACGAACGTGGTCGGGCTACCCTTAGAGACAGTTCGTTCGTTCTTAAAGGAAGGCGGGATATGTTAAAACTTGCAATCGATTTCGGCACGGCAGTGACGAAAATTTACAAAATCGGGAGCGGGATCGTTCTTGCGGAGGCAACGTGCGTTACCGTTCAGCGGGATACGGGCGAGATTCGCGCTTTCGGAAACGAGGCAAAACGTCTGCTCGGCAAAACTGCGGAACAGACGGACGTCTGTTTCCCCGTCTACGAAGGGGAGATCGTCTCCGAGCGTCTTGCGGGCGCGTTGCTCGAATATTTTTTAAAAAAGGTCGTCAAACACAGCGGCTCGATCGAGGCGCTTTTTTGCGTTCCGTGCGGCTTTAAGGTGGAATCGCGCGAAAAAGTGTACCGCGTCGCAAAATCGGCGGGAATTTCCCGCGTCAACTTTTCCGAAGTTCCGTTTTTGAGCGCGCTCGGGCAGGACGTTCCTCTTTCCGATTCCAATCCCGTGTTTGCCATCGATATCGGCGCGGGCGTCACCTCGATCGCGATTTTCTCTCTCGACGGGATCATCGCGGGGCTTTCCATGAACGTGGGCGGCAATAATATGGATATTCATATTATCGACCATATAGCCGATAATTTTAATTTAAAAATCGGTTCTTTAACGAGTGAAAAGCTCAAAAATACGGTGGGCAGTCTCATCGAGGACGATAATCAAAGTACGATCATCAACGGGCGGGATAATACTACGGGAAAGCCGCGCTCCGTTTCCGTTTCGTCTTCGGATATCGAATTTCCCATTCGGATCTATATCGATAAGATCGTGGAATATGCGGAGCTTGTTTTGAAAAAGTTACCTGCGGAGGTGTCGGCAGCCATGTGCAAAAACGGCGTGTATCTTTCGGGCGGGGTGACGGCGCTTGCCGGACTTTCCGATTATATCTCCAACAAATTGCAGATGGAAGCGCACCCGGCGAGCGATCCGCACATGGCTGTTGTTCTCGGCGGGGGCAGAGCGGTTGGAAATCCCGCATTGCTGCGCAGGATCAGATTAGAATAACGGCGAGGGTTAGAATGAAAAGATTGCGTATTACCGCGGCGCTGCTTCTGACGGTAATGAGTCTTGCCTGTATGGCGGCTTGCGGAGGAGAGGACGTTTCTGAAATCGACTATACGGGAAAGTATAAAGTCGATTATATGAAAGTGACATACAATTCCATGTCCGCCGAATTAAATATCGGCGATAATTTTCTGTTGGCGTTTATTCTATCGGGCGATAGTTTCGTTGTAACGCTGAACGGGGACGAAACGTTCTCGCTGAACGTCGATTTCATCGCGCAGGCGTCCGTATCGGGAACGTGGGAGCCGAACGGGGAGGACGGTATCGCTCTTATCGTGGATGGGGAGAAACTTATCGCCGATTGCGACGGAAAATCGCTTTCTATGGATTATACGGTCGAGGGCGTGAAAATGTCGGTTACTCTTAAAAAATAATAATTCATTGAATATAATTTTGTTGATTTTGATTGTGGATTTATCTTTCATACAGATTAAAAAGCCGAGCGTGCGCTCGGCTTTTTAATGAGAAAAAATATGGGTTGGATGATCAAATTTTCGGTTTGATATTCTGCTAAGAGAACATCAGACAAATAAATTATATAGGTTCGGTAGGGTAATGTCAAGTAATTTTTTCTGATGTTCCGGAAAAAAGCGGGGAAAATTCTTGCAAATCGGGGCGAATTGTCGTAAAATAGGGCGAAAGGGGGAACTGATGTTTCATATCGTTCTTGTAGAACCCGAAATCCCGCAGAATACGGGAAATATTGCGCGTACCTGCGCCGCTACGGGGTGTGTTTTACACCTTGTCCGTCCGCTCGGGTTCGAGATCTCCGATAAATATCTGAAACGCGCGGGACTGGATTATTGGCAGTTTGTAGACGTCCGTGTGCATGACGATTTCGAAGAAGTGCTCAAAGCGTTTCCGCAAAGCTCTTTTCATTATTTTACTACGAAAGCGCGCCGCGCTTATACGGAATGCGCCTATTCGGAAGGGGACGTTCTCGTGTTCGGGAAAGAGACGAAGGGATTGCCCGAGGAATTGCTTGTGCAGTTTCCGCAAGCCTGCGTTCGCATTCCCATGATCGAAGAAACGCGTTCGCTCAATCTAAGTAATTCCGTTGCGGTCGCCGTGTACGAAGGTTTGCGCCAAAACGGCTTTCGGGGACTTTCTTCTCAGGGCGAGTTGCATCGCCTCAAATGGCAATGAAAAAACGAATCGGTCATATCGTATATGCGGGGTTTGCCGTAGCGATCGCCGCATTATGTATTTTATCCCTTTTTTTGCCCTTTCCGCAGGATATCGGGCATACTTCCGACGTCTATCGTTGCGTTTGGGAAGACGGAAGCGTTTCCGAAGAACCGTATGTCTCCGTTTACGAAGCGACGACGGGCGCGGGAGAAGAGGGAGTTCTGCTCAAACGGGGAGATAAAAGCGGCGTGATTACAGGCGGAGACCTGTATTTCCGCATCTTTTCCACGCTGAGCGGCGGAACGCTTGCGGAACTTTTGGCGTTACAAACGGAGGGAATCACCCGTCCCGAAAGTCTTGCGCTTTGGCGCACGTTTTCCGATTGCATCTGGTATTCCGAAGGCTGTTTTGTCTGGGACGGCGGCAAGATCAAGACGGAAGATCGGCAAACGGCGCAGTCGGTCGTTTTGCTTTCGGGAGAGATGAAACGCGGATTTCTCGCCTCTTCTAAGGCGGTTTCGCTCGCGATATGCGAAGACGCGCAAGTGTCTGCGGAAGAATTTATCGGTTCGTCGGTGGAAAATCTTGTCGCTCAGTCGCCTTATTGCGTTTCGGGCGAAGCTTTGTATCTGCAAACGGCGGGCGGGAAACGTCTGGTTGCCGCCCTTCCGGGGATTATCTCTTTGACGGTAGACGAAGATACGCAATTTATCGACGGGGGCGCGCTCGCTCCATGCAAACAAATTAAAACGTTGAATATTTCCTTTGCGGGAAACGCAAAAAATCATTTATCTTCTTCCTTCAGTCCCTATATCGGCGCATTATTCGGAGAGGATGAAGACGGAAAGTTTGCGGTTCCTTCAACGCTCGAAAGCGTTTGCGTGACGGGCGGGAGAGTTTTCAGTCATGCTTTTTACGGCTGTACTTCGGTGAAGGAGATCGATTTAAGGGGCGTCGATTACATTGAGAAGGATGCGTTGGCAGACTGTGTTTCGCTGAGACGCGTGTATACGTCGGAAAAAATCACGCTTGCGGGATTTACGGAATATCACGACGGTTCTGAATATATTTACGAAAGATAACGGTTTGATTTTCTTTACGGTTTTAAGTCGGGAGATTGTGGTATAATAAATCGTGATAGAATCATGTGGAATACCCGCATCGGATGCTTATGAAAAAATATGTTAAAATCTTTTTCAGTCGGTTTACGTTTGTCGCGCTGACGATCATCGCTTTATTTATTTTGGACTTTTGCGTTGCGTTCGGGCCGTTTTACGTATTACGTGAAATTTTAAAGAATTGGCTTCCCGATTACGCAAAGCTCATCACGTTGGTTTTGGATATTTTCCGTTGGGCGTTCGTCGTGATTGCCGTTTTGAGCATTGCCAACCGCGATATGATTCCCGAAGCGAAGATCCCTTGGCTGTTGTGCGTCATCGTGTTCAATCTGTTCGGCGTAGCAATTTATATCGTCTTTTCCTACAACCGCCCGTCGCGCAAGCAGCGCAGAATGCTGAAATCCCTGTATGAGCAGTCGGAAAGGCATGAACGGCGTTCGGTGGAGAAAGCTCGGCTTTCGGAACAGATGGGACATTGGTCGGATACGGGCGAAGCGCTTGCTTTTTGCAATCCCCGCGCGGTCGCTTACGAAAATACCAAAACGGAATACTTCCCTACGGGGGAAGCGTTTTTCACACGGCTGAAAGAAGATTTAAAAGTGGCGAGGGAATATATCTTTCTCGAATATTTTATTGTAGCGCGCGGCGTTATGTGGGGCGAGGTGCATGAAATTTTAAAGGAGAAAGTGAAAGAGGGCGTCGAGGTTAGAATGATTTACGACGATATCGGCTGTATGGGAAAACTTCGCGCGGGATACTACAAAAGCCTGCAAAAAGAAGGAATTCATTGCGTGAAATTCAATCCCTTCGTTCCCGTCGTGACCAACATTCACAATAACCGCGATCATAGAAAGATCGCCGTGATAGACGGAAAAATCGGCTATACGGGCGGAATCAATCTTTCGGACGAGTATATCAACGTCGAAAAACCGTTCGGACAGTGGAAGGACACGGCGGTAAGGCTGGAAGGAGAAGGGGTAAAAAGCTTTTTGCTCATGTTCCTGCGGTTTTATAATCTGCGTACGAAACGGTCGGAAGATTTCACGTCGTATATTCCTTCGGTTTATGAAAAGTTCGAAGGGGAAGGAATCGTGCAACCGTACGGCGACGGACCCCGTCCCCTTTACGGACGGCACCTCGGCGAGGACGTCTATATCAATCTGTTAAGCGGAGCGAAGCGGTATTGCTGGATCATGACTCCCTATCTCATCATCGATTACCGTATGCGCGAGGCGATGCTCTCGGCGGCGGCGCGCGGGGTAGACGTGCGCATTATCACGCCGCATATTCCCGATAAAAAGTTGGCGTTCGCGCTTACGCGTTCCAACTATATGGCGCTCATTCGCGGCGGCGTGAAAATTTACGAATATACGCCCGGTTTCGTGCACGCAAAGAGTTTTCTTGCCGACGACGAAATCGCAGTCGTAGGAACCATCAACCTCGATTACCGTTCTCTGTTGTACCACTACGAGGACGCCGTGCTCATGCACGGAACAAAAGCCAACGCTCAGCTTAAAGAGGATTACGAGAACACGTTCCGGATTTCCCGTCTGCAAACGGAAGAGGACGCAAAGAAGAACGTCGTTTGGCGCGGAATTTGCGAGATCGCAAAGGTATTCGCACCGCTGTTTTAAAAGAGCGGTCGTTCCGAGTGCGTCCGCAGCCGGAGTCCGAAAAACAGATTTTCATGATTTAAGGAAGTTCTTATGATACATTCGTTGAGCGGAGGAGTGATTGCGGAAAACGGAACGCATACGTTTGCCAAAGTGGAAATCGACGGTATGCCGTATTGGTACTTGTCTCCCTTTCGGGTGAAAGAAGGGGATTGCGTGCTCGTTCCGTTCGGGAAACGGGATATGCTTCGCGAAGGAAAGGTGATCAAAACGGAAATATGTTCCGCGCAATGCGCGCCCGTTCCCATGAACCGTGCGAAATGCGTAGAACGGGTGTTATAATCGTTGAGGAAAACCGTTGACAACGCTTTTTGAATATGATAGAATAGATTTATCGACATAGGGGAGTAGTCGGCTTCTTGCACAAGAGGTTGATATGTCCACATAATGCGGCGAAGAGCCGCGGGCATTTCATGAAACGGCGAGACTTATGCGCGGATTACGCAGAGAGATAGCGTATTTTCGCGCATAGGTCTCTTTTTAATTGATTTTGGAGAAGATTTATGACAGTCGTCGAAGTAACGTTGCTTGGCGTTGCGCTTTCCATGGACGCGTTTGCCGTGGGACTCACGAACGGAATGGTCGAACCGCGTATGAAACCGTGGAAAATCGTTCTGATCGCCGCATTTTACGGAGGGTTCCAGTTTTTCATGCCCATGATCGGGTATCTCGGAGGTTCGGCGTTCGCCGCTTTCGTGGGAAAGATCGCGCCCTGGCTTTCCTTTGCGCTGCTCGTCTTGATCGGAGGAAAAATGATTTACGACAGCGCGCACGAAAAAGACGACCGTTTCATCCCGCTTGGCGGAGGCAGACCGCTCGTTGAAAAAAAGATGCTCGGAATCGGGAAATTGGCGGCGCAAGCGGTTGCAACCAGTATCGACGCGCTTGCCGTAGGCGTTTCCCTTCTGGCGCAGGAGACGGCGGGTTCGCTTCCCTTTCCCGCGGTATTCTGCGCGCTCGTCATCGGTTGCGTCACGTTCGCGCTTTCCATTTGCGCCGTAACGCTCGGCAAGACGGCGGGAGATAAATTTGCAGACAAAGCCGAGACGATGGGGGGACTTATCCTGATCGGCATCGGCGTGAAATTGCTTTTGGAAGGGCTTTTCCCCTGATTACGGTGACAAAAATTGTTCAGTTTGTGAATAAGGCTTGACATTTGCTCCGTTTGCTGTTATAATCAATTGCGCGTCGGTACAGAAAGCTTTGTCTCGGCGGAGGGAAGTGAAAAATGGCAAAAAAGGTAAAGCGGTATGATTTTTCGCGCCGCCCGAAAAAACCGAGCAAATTCTGGATGATGTTAGCAAGACAGTTTGCAATCAAGCCTTATTTTAAAGGGAGAACGCTTGAACAGACGGAAATCAACATGGATGGGATTAAACCGCCCTATCTGCTCTTTGTAACGCATGCGAGCATGCTCGATTTTCCCGTCATGTATCGGGCGATCCACCCTTATAACGCCAATAACGTAGTCGCGATCGACGCCATGCGGGATGTCGGCGACTGGCTCATGCGGCAACTCGGCTGCATTTGCAAGCGCAAGTTTGTGAAGGATTATTACCTTATCAGGAACATGCGCTATTGCGCGGACAAATACAAAGGAATCGTTTGCGTCTATCCCGAGGCGCGATATACGCTGGACGGAACGACGTCTTATCTGCCCGATTCGTTGGGAAAAATGAGCAAGGTGATGAAAGTGCCCGTCGTTGCGCTCAGACTGTACGGAACGTTCTATTCCGCGCCGCAGTGGAATAAGACGGAACAGAAATTGCCGCTGTTTTCCGAACTGGAACTCGTCGCAACGGCGGAGGAAACGCAAACGCTTTCCGCAGACGAGCTCAACGCGCGCATCAGAAAGGCATTGCGGCGGGACGAATACGCCTTTCAGAAAGAGCGCAAGATTTCCAATCCTTATCCCCGCCGCGCCGACGGACTGCATAATATTTTATATCAATGCCCGCATTGTTTGGCGGAGTTTCAAATGGATTCAAAGGGGACGCGGCTTTGGTGCGACGCCTGTAAGAAGACATGGGAAATGAGCGAATACGGCGAACTTTCGGCAACCGAGGGGGAGACGGAGTTTTCGCATATCCCCGATTGGACGGCATGGGAGCGACAGAACGTGCGCGAAGAAGTGCGGTCGGGGACGTATCGGTTTGAGGACGAAGTGACGGTACATACGCTTCCGAACGCCAAACGGTTTTACGATCAAGGCAAAGGCAAGCTTGTGCAGACGGCGGCGGGAACTCATCTTACCTGTACCGCCTACGGGGAATCGGTCGATTTGTTCTGGGCGGGGACGGAATTGGAAAGCGTGCATATCGAATACGATTATCCGTTCAGAAAAGAAAAATACAAGAAAAATATTTTCGGCGATTGCGTGGATATCTCCACGAAGGACGACAGTTTTTGGTTACATCCCGTAAACAAGCGCGATCAGCTTACGAAGATCTCGTTTGCGACCGAAGAAATCTATTTCCTCGCATGCGAGCGGGTGAAAAAGAAATCTTTGCCGGAAGCATAAGGAAAAAGCAGAAGAAAAAGTGTGTCAAGCGCGTTATGCGCTTGACATTTTTGTACGGGAGTGATAAACTTTTGCAAAACGAAAGGGAGTAGTCTGCGGAGAAAATCCGATGCGCTCGCGGCAACATACCCCGAGGGAAGACCTCGTGTCGCGGCGGTTCGTAAGAATGACAAGACTTTCGGAAAAATCGCAACAGGAGTTTAGGGTATGTTGGCTCTTAATATCTTTTTGCTTGTTTTGGGATTTGCTCTCTTGGTAAAAGGAGCGGATTGGTTTGTGGACGGCAGCGCGGGGGTCGCGGCGAAATGTAAGATATCTCCGCTTGTGATCGGGCTTACGATCGTGGCGTTCGGCACGAGCGCGCCCGAATTGTGCGTTTCCGTCACCTCGGCGATCGAAAAATCCACCGATATCGCGATCGGCAACGTCGTGGGCAGTAATATCGTGAATATTTTGCTTATTTTAGGACTTTCGGCGTTGTTGCACGATCTTCCCGTCCAGAAAAATTCTCTTGTTCTCGATTTGCCCGTTCTACTTATCGCAAGCGCGCTTTTGGTGGGACTCGGCGCTTGGGGAAACGCGTTATCTTGGTGGGACGGTCTCATTTTGATCGCGATCTTTGCGGTATACATGACGATTTTGCTTACAAAGGCGCGGAAAGAGCAGAAACGGCGCGGCGTACTTTCCGATGTTGCGGAAGAAAAAACGGCGGAAGAAAAAAAGCCGAAAGGCAAGGTCGCGCTCTGGTTTGAGACAATGGAGCAAAAAGTCTGGTTTTTGATCGTGCTTGTGATCGTGGGACTTGCCATGGTCGTCGGCGGAGGAACGCTCCTTGTTAATTCCGCAAAATATATCGCGCAGTACTTCGGCGTTTCCGAGCGCATTATCGGGCTTACGGTCGTCGCCATCGGAACAAGCTTGCCGGAGCTTGTCACCTCCGTAGTGGCGGCCGCGAAAGGGGAGACGGATATCGCCGTAGGAAATATTATCGGCAGTAATATTTTCAATGTGTTTCTGGTCGCAGGCGTTTCGTCGCTGTTCTATCCGCTAACGTTTACCGTGGCGGGAAATCTCGTAGACGCGCTTGTGGCGCTCGGCGCAGCTGTTCTGCTGTTTTTGCTTGCCCTGTTCAGGGGGCATAAACTTGGGAAAATAGCGGGGGTTCTCATGCTCGCGTGTTTTATCGGATATTATACTTATTTGTTTCTCGTATAAGGAGAAGTTGTGAAACATCTGCTCTCATGTCTGAAAAATTATCGGAAAGAGGCGATTTTATCGCCTCTTTTCAAATTGCTTGAAGCGAGCATGGAACTCATCGTGCCGCTTGTGGTGGCGGCGATCGTAAACAGAGGAATTGCGGGCGGCGACAGGGCGTACGTCGTGCAAATGTGCCTGTTGCTTGTCGCATTCGGCGTGCTGGGATTGGGTTTTTCGCTCACGGCGCAGTATTTTGCGGCAAAGGCGGCGGTTGGCGTTTCGGCGGAGCTGAGAACCCGCCTCTTTCGCAAATTGCAGTCTTTTTCCTTCACGCAGATCGATCATATGGGAACTTCTACGATGATCACGCGCATGACGAGCGACGTCAACCAGGTGCAAACGGGAATTAACATGACGCTTCGTCTCTTTTTACGATCCCCGTTCATCGTATTCGGCGCCATGGTTATGGCGTTTGTGGTAGACGCGAAAGCGGCGCTCGTATTCGTCGCCGTGATTCCGCTTCTCGCCGTCGCCGTGTATTCCGTTATGGGCGCATGTATTCCGCTCTATCAGCGGGTACAGGGGCGGCTCGATAAAATTTATCTCTCCACGCGGGAAAATTTGGCGGGTGTACGCGTTATTCGCGCGTTCTCGTTGGAAGAACAGGAAAAAGACAATTTCGAAGCGCGCAACGAGGAGCTGAAAAAGGCGCAGAAGAAAGCGGGACGAATCGCCGCGCTCACCAATCCCCTTACTTACATTCTTGTCAATCTTGCGGTTGTCGCGCTGTTGTATTTCGGCGCGCAGAGAGTGAACCTCGGGATTTTGCAGCAAGGCGACGTGATCGCGCTCTACGGCTATCTTTCGCAGATATTAGTCGAACTCATTAAACTTGCAAACCTCATCGTCACCATGACGAAAGCGGTTTCCTGTCAGAAGCGGATCGGAAAAGTGCTCGACATGCAGGGAGAGCCTTCCGCGCTGCTGCCTTGTCAAAGCGGAGAAGAAGAGGGCGTGCGTTTTGAACATGTGAGCTTTTCCTATGACGGCGGCGGCGCGAACGCGCTTACGGACGTCGATTTCTTCGTTAAGCGCGGCGAAACGGTGGGAATTTTAGGCGGAACGGGTTCGGGAAAGAGCACGCTCGTCAATCTCATTCCCCGCTTTTACGCGGCGACGGAAGGCGCCGTCCGTGTGGACGGAAAAGACGTAAAAAGTATTTCCGCCGAGGCTCTCCGCGGGGAAGTGGGCGTCGTTCCGCAAAAAGCCGTTCTATTTAAAGGGACCATCCGTTCCAATCTGCTTTGGGGCAATGGAGATGCGACGGATGAAGAACTGTTGCAGGCGGCTTCCCTTGCGCAGGCGGCGGATGTGATCGAAGCAAAGGGCGGGTTGGACGGCGAAGTCGCGCAGGAAGGCAAGAACTTTTCGGGCGGTCAGCGTCAGCGTCTCACCATTGCGCGCGCGCTCGTGAAAAAGCCGAAAATTCTCATTCTCGACGATTCGTCCTCCGCGCTCGACTATGCGACGGACGCGCGTTTGCGCGCGTCTCTGAAAACGCTTGATTGCACCGTTTTTATCGTATCCCAACGTGCGTCGTCCGTGCTCCATGCCGACCAAATTCTTGTGCTTGACGACGGGAAGGTTACAGGACTCGGCAAACACGAAGAATTGTTGCGCACCTGCGAAGTTTACCGCGAAATCTATTCCGCACAGTTTAAGGAGAGCGTATGAAACAGTCCACATTCCGCGGGATCCTGCGTTATTTAAAACCGTATGCGTTCTATCTTGGATGTACCGTTCTGCTCGCCATCGTCACGGTAGCGGCGACGCTCGCCGTGCCCTATCTTGTGGGGCGGGGGATCGATTGTATCGTCGGCAAAGGCAACGTCGATATAAACGGTCTTTATAAAATTTTTATTGCGATCGGAGCGTGTATTGCGGCGACTGCGCTTTCGCAATGGCTGATGAGCCTTTCCAACAATAAAATCGCTTATCACGTCCTTGCGGATATCCGCCGCGACGCGTTCCGCAAGATCGGCGTTCTGCCGCTCAAGTATCTCGACTCACGCGCATACGGAGAGACGGCGAGCGTCATTATTTCCGATGCGGAACAGTTTTCCGACGGGCTTTTACTCGGTTTTACTCAACTTTTTACAGGCGTTATCACTATTTTGGGCGTGCTCGCGATCATTTTCATCATGAAATGGGAGATTGCGCTTGTCGTCTTTTGCGTGACGCCCGTGTCGCTTTTTATCGCCAAATTCATTTCCTCGCGCACCTATTCCATGTTTCAAAAACAGGCGGCGGCGCGCGCCGCGCAAACCGGCTTCATCGACGAGGCGATCGGCAATCTGAAAGTTGTTAAAGCGTTCTGCCACGAGAGCGAAAACGAGGCAGCGTTCGACGGGCTGAACGAGCAACTCAGAGCGAGTTCTCTGCGCGCCATCTTCTTTTCTTCTACAACGAACCCGTCCACGCGGTTTATAAACGCAGTGGTCTATGCGCTCGTCGCGCTGGTCGGCGCGTTCACCGTCATTGCTACGGCGGGAACGGCCGCGCCTTTTACCGTTGGAAATCTCAGCTCGTTACTGTCCTATTCCACCCAATATACGAAACCGTTTAACGAGATTACGGAAGTGGTTACCGAATTTCAAAACGCAATCGCCTGCGCTTCTCGCTTGTTTGCGCTTATACAGGAAGAGGAAGAACCTTCCGATCAAGGAAACGAAACGCTTGGACATGCAAAAGGGGAAGTGCTTCTTCGGGACGTAAGCTTCTCCTATACGCCCGAGAAAAAACTCATCGAAGGACTGAACGTGACCGCTCCCGCAGGGAAACGAGTTGCAATCGTAGGTCCTACCGGCTGCGGCAAAACGACGCTCATCAATTTGTTAATGCGCTTTTACGACGTCAACGGCGGCAGTATTTCCGTTGACGGGAAGGATATCCGCAAGATCACGCGGAAATCACTGCGCGGCAATATCGGCATGGTTCTGCAAGAGACCTGGTTGAAAAACGCTACCGTGCGCGAAAATCTTTGTATGGGAACGCCGGCGAGCGAAGAGGAGATGATAAAGGCAACAAAAGCGGCGCATGCACATTCGTTTATCATGCGTTTGCCCGAGGGATACGATACCGTGATCGGAGACGAAGGCGTGCTCTCGCAAGGACAAAAACAACTCCTTTGCATTGCGCGCGTTATGCTGTGCCGTCCGCCCATGCTCATTCTTGACGAAGCGACGAGCAATATCGACACCCGCACCGAACAGAAGGTACAGGACGCCTTCGGAAAACTCATGCAGGGCAGAACGTGCTTTATCGTCGCGCACCGCCTATCTACCATCGAGAATGCCGATTTGATCTTGGTAATGAAGGACGGTAATATCATCGAGCAAGGCACGCACAGTGAGTTATTGGCGCAGGGCGGGTTTTATTCCGAACTATATCATGCGCAATTTGCAGGATAATCGAAAAATAATCGCAAATTATAAATAGTATAAGGAAATGCAAAACGGTTTTCACCTTGTTTTCAAGGGGAAACCGTTTACTTATTTTCTCGCATATGGTAAAATAAGCCGTAACGTGCTTGCAAATAATCGGAGTAAAGTCAGGCTATACAAAGTATGAAAAAACAAAATTTGAAAAATATCGGAAACGTGGCGTATCGCTACGGTGTGCAACTTGTTGCAGTGGGCGCGCTTACCGGGTTTTTTGCGGGGTTTGTTGTTACGTTTTATACGATTCTCGTTTCCATCGCAGAAGAGTTTTCACGCGATTATTACGGATTTTTCCGCGATCATGTCGCTTTTATTCCGTTGTTGTTTGTCGCATTGTTCGTCGGCGCGATCGTCATCGGCGGAACGGTGAAATTCATTCCCATGATCCGCGGCAGCGGTATTCCGCAGACGGAAGGCGCAACGCGCGGACTGCTACGGTTTAAGTGGTATCGCGAGCTGACGGGCATGTTTGCGGCAAGCCTTTTCACGATTTTTATGGGGCTTTCGGCGGGCGGAGAGGGTCCGAGTATTCAAATCGGCGGCGCGTGCGGGTACGGAACGAGCGTGCTTTTAAAACGCGGCGAGATGGTACGCCGCTATCAGGTGACGGGCGGCGCGTGTGCAGGGCTTGCCGTTGCGTTCAATGCGCCTCTTACGGGCATGGCGTTCGCCTTTGAGGAGGCGCACAAACGATTTACGCCCGAAGTGTTCATCTGCTCTTTTTCCTCCGTCGTCGTTGCCGTTATAACGCGCAACCTTCTGCGGCAGGCAATGGGGCTTTCCGTAGGCGCGGCGTTTTCCTCTTATACGTTCGCGGGAGTCGAAGCGTTTGATTTTATATTTTGTCTGTATGTTCTGCTTGCAGCTCTCGTATGCGCGCTTGCGGGCGTCATATTTTACCGCCTTGTATTCCGTTCCAAAAAAATATTCGACAAACTCACGTTTTTGAAGGGAATGGGCAAGATGATCGTGCCGTTTGTGCTTGCGGGCATATGCGGGCTCATCACCGAAAACGCTATGGGCGGAGGTCAGGAATTCATTGAAGCGCTGGGCAGTCTCTCCAAGGGTGTGGAATGTATTTTTTCCACTCCGCTTTGGATCACGTTATTGATTATCGTTGCATTGAAATTCCTTGTCACAGTTGTGAATATGGGTGCGGGCGTGCCGTGCGGCGCGTTTGTTCCAATGCTCGCCATCGGCGCGGGGTTGGGTGCGCTCATGAGTCAACTTTGCCGTATGATGGGTATGGATCCCGCCTATTCCGATGCGCTCATCATGATCTGTATGGCGGTATTCTTTACGACGGTTGTTAAAGCTCCCATCACGGGGATTGTGATGGTTGTAGAGCTTACTTGGAATTTTACTTTTCTTCTTCCCGTAATTTTGGGCGTTGCAGTCGGATATCTTGTGGGCGATCTGTTCCGTACGCAACCTATTTACGACAGACAACTGGAATTGCTTTTGGAAGAAAAACGGGCAAGCATAACGTTAAAAAAACTTACCGCGCTTTTACGCGTAGGGCACGATTCTCCCGCGGAAAACCGTCCCGTACGCGATGTGCTGTGGCCTTCGGGCGCTCTCGTTACCGCTCTGCAACGGGGAGAAAAAACGATCGTTCCCGACGGGAAAACCGTTCTCATGCAGGGAGACGAACTGTTTATAGAAGCCGAGACCGAAGATGAGGAGGAATTTATTGAGACGATTTCCGCAACGGTCGGCGAATTGATTTCAATAGAAACGACGGTGAAAACAGGGAAAGGCGATGGGACGGTCGATAACGACTGACGGAGCCTTGATTTTGCACGAAAGAGATTGGGCGCGAGACGTTGAAAAACGTATAAACTTCCTAAAAACCGTTCAAAATAGGGTTGTAAGGGAGGTTGAAATATGGATTTTACCAAGACGCAGACGTTTCACAATCTCGCAAGAGCTTTTGCGGGAGAAAGTCAGGCGGGTATGCGCTATCAACTCACGGCGCGGACGGCAATGGCTCAAGGGTATGAGACACTTGCGGATACGATTCGTACGATCGCGAAAAACGAAACCAATCATGCGCGGGTTTTCTTCGAGGCAATCCTGCAAAACGCAGGCAGCAGGGATAACATTCACATCGATGCAAACTATCCGTTTCATTCGGGAACGTTAGAAGAAAATTTGCATTTTGCGGCAATCGACGAGCAGGACGAACACGAAGTACTGTATCCGAATTTCGCAAAGATTGCGAGAGAAGAGGGGTTTGGGCAAATTGCGCTCAAATTCGAACAGGTTGCGAAGGTGGAGAATAATCATCGTATTATCTTCGAATACCTCTACGAGGCGTTCAAGGACGGCTCTCTCTATCATGCGGAACGGCCCATGCTTTGGATATGCAGCGAATGCGGGTATATGCATACGACCAAGGAAGCGTGGCATATATGTCCGCTTTGCGGTGCGTCGCAAGGTGAAATCGAGCTTCATCTTCCTTTTCAAAAGGAGAACTTATGAAACAGAACAACAATAACAACAAGGGAAACAATGCGAAAAATTCGCAGGAAAAAAACAGCGGTAACGCAAAGAACGTAAAAAATTGCGGCGGAAAATGCTCGGCAAAAAATTCCAAACGGGACGACGATTGATGGAAAAACGCAAAAAACCGCTTGACCGGGGTGCGGATATGCGATCTGAGGAAGATTCCCTGGGAAGTTATACGGGAATTTCAACGAAAGACGTTTACGAGCAACCCGTGCAGGATGCGGACGATTTGTGAAAAAGAAGAACGGAAATCAAATTTCCGTTCTTTTTCGGTTGTAAAATGAGATTTTCGTTGGTATAATAAAATTGGTATAATAAAAACGGATTTATGGGTTTTTTACGTAAATATAAACGATATGACAGATTTGCGGCTTATGATACAAACTGTATGATTGGCAACATTCGGGAAATCGGAGGAGTGAATGAAATTAAAAAGAAGAAGGGCGGGTTTCGCGGCGATGCTTGCGGGAGTCATGCTTGTTGGATTATGCGCATGCTCCGAAAGCCGTACAACGGTTTATAACGTTGCAACCCAACTTGGGTACGAGGGGAGCGAATCGGGCTGGATTGCAGAAGTGACGGGTTCGGGCACGGAAACGCGCCGTGTCTACGAGGAAGCGGTGGCAGACGGGTATTCGGGGACATATGTCGACTTTCTCAAAGAAATCGGCTATACCGGGCAGTCGGAGCCTTCTTTATCGGTTTCCAATGCGCTCATGTCGGTCGTGGCGGTCGATTGCGCGTTTAAGGTGGAGACGACAACAAACAGCGGGTTCGGCAGGCTTCCCGTTACAACGGAGAGCACCGCATACAGCGCGGGTTCGGGCGTCATTTACTCTCTCGATAAAGAAGCGGGTGACGCGTATATCGTTACCAACTATCACGTCGTCTATGAGCAGTCGAGCAAGGGAAACGAGGCGACGGCGCATATCAGCGACGATATCCAAGTCTATTTGTACGGCGGATTATACGGGAGCGAGACAAGCGCGATCGACGCTACGTATGTCGGGGGGACAATGGAATACGATATCGCCGTGCTTCGCGTAACAAATAGCGCGCTGTTAAAAGACAGCTATGCTACGGCGATGAAAGCGGCGAATTCCGACGCGATCTTCGCGGGCGACCGCGTCTATGCGATCGGCAACGCGGACGGAAAGGGGATTTCCGTCACGGAAGGCGTCGTCTCGGTGGACGCCGAATATATTACGATGACGTTGCCGGATGACTCTACGTCTGTGTCCCGTCTCGAAATCCGTACGGATGCGTCCGTCAATCACGGAAATTCGGGCGGGGGACTTTTCAATGCGGACGGAAAACTTGTCGGGATCGTCAATGCGCGGTCGGAAGAAAGCGGCGTAGAGTCGTTTGGCTATGCCATCCCGTCTAATCTTGCCCTTTCCATCGTGCAGAATATCGTCGATAACAGCCTTGTGAACACGTCCAAAGGCGCGTTGCGAGCCATGCTCGGGGTCACCGTTCAGATTTCCGACAGCAAAAGCATTTTTAATGAGGAGACGCAAAGAGTCTATCTTGCCGAGACGGTTACCGTGCGGGAAGTTACTTTCGGTTCTGCGGCGTACGGAAAGTTGAAAGCGAACGACGTCATTTATTCTATTAAAATCAACGACGGCGCGGAAAAGGTGATCACACGCATGCACATGATCGGGAACACGCTGTTCAACGTGCGTAAAGGGGACACGGTGGAAATCACATTGCTCCGTGACGAAAAGCCGATGACGGTTTCCATTCTCTTTGATAACGATTCTGATTTTACGCTTTACGGTTAAGGGAATCACGCTTGGAATATGAAAGGGACGCCGCAACGGTCGGCTTTTCCCTAATTTACATTGTGCATGCCCAATAGAACCCAACGTTAAAAGAAATATCCGACAGAAATCTGCCGGATATTTGTAAAAAGCCGTCGAGTTGCGACGTGGAGCAGGAAACGGGAGTCGAACCCGCCGGAACCAGCTTGGGAAGCTGGCGCCATACCGCTAGGCGATTCCTGCATATTCCGTTTTAGAAAATGCTTTATTATTATACCCCAAACCATCATGCCTGTCAAGCGCAAAATTTGCGGAAATAAGGCTTTTTTAGTAAAAGTTTTTCACATTTTCCATCTTATTCGACAAAATACGACGAAATGTCTGTTAATTTATCTTTTTGTCTTTGATATATTTTTTATAACAAAAGAAATACGTTGGAGGAATTGACTATGACGGCAGAAAAAATTACGTTACAGCAAATTCGCGAGGAAGTCGAAGACATGTTCGCCACTTGTTTTGAGGGCGAAACGACCGAAGACAAGGGAGAGCTGATTCTAACGTTGCGTAACGGACAGCGGTTCCGAATTGCGGTTGAAGAAGCGTAACCTGTTATTTTGTCAAGCCTTTTTTAATGGGTTTTTGGAATTTTTTTTATTTTTTCTTAAAAATAGCATGGAGGGGGAGGAAGTGAAGCAAATAGGGGGTTGACGGCGTGATTTTTCCCTTCAAAACTTCGTTGAAATGTTAAAAAGGGCATAAAAAAGCACCGCCGCTCGTTCGGCGCAGTTTTTGTCCGTTTCGTCGCCGCGTCCGTTATGTTGCTATGCGGCGCGTCGTTTTAATAATCTGACGTGATATATACCCGCCGCCGCGCTTTTCAATTCGTCCAACAATTTCGCGCGCTTTTGTAACGGCGACTGCCAACTGCGTTTTCCGTTTTTGCCGCGCAAGGCGGAGTGCGGACAATTATTATATCGGTTGCACCAATCGCGCATTTTGTTTTTTTAGCAATCCAATAATAGTCGCGCCCGCTGTTAAGCCATAATTTAAGAGCTTTTTCTTTTTCGCGCGCCGTGTATTTTGTGCCTTTCATAATTTTAACCTCCGTGAAGTAAACGCGGGCGACCGTTATGTCGCCCGCGTTCGTGTTATTGCTTTTGTTCTAACTGTTTAACCGCCCAACGAATGAACTCGGCTTTGTTCATACCGCTTTTTTTGATAGCCGTGTCGATTTCCGCCGCTTCATCGGGTCTAAAACGCGTTCCCCATTTTATGGAGTCGCCCTTGTGTGCTTCACGGTATTTTTTGTCGGCGGCTTTTTGCGCCTCGCTTCTTGCCATATTGCACCCCCTTAAAATAAATCGCTTGCTACGACATACGCTTTTAACGCGTCAAAAGTGGGGCAATCGTCTTTCGGAACGTTATACACAACGTCAATATGCCCGATTTTGGTTGATACCGTCCACGACGCTTTGTTTTCTTTCGCCGTGTAAATTTTGCCGTTCTTTTCGATAGTCATAATAATACCTCCGATTTTTTAATTATTTTGCCGTTAATGTGCTTTTGCGGGTATTGACAACCCTTGCGAAATATGTTATAATAAGTCTTACGAGTGGGGCGGTTGCCCGCCCTGCTCTGCCTATCACCGATTATTTATTATCGGTTGTGGTTGCCTTGTTCGGCTTCGGCTTTTTGAGGGTTATCGTAACTTTTACGCTTTCGACCGTTTCGTTACTTTTAACCGCTTCTGCCAAGTCTTGCAAGGCTTTTTCGATTTTATCCATATCGCGACCTCCTTTTTTTATTCAAGGCTCGTTTCCCTTACCTTGTGATTATATTATATCACTCCCCCGTGATATGTCAACACTTTTTACGCACTTTTTCGAAAAATTTTTTCTCGACACAAAAACCCCTCGTAAAAGTCTGGAAAACAGACCTGCGGGGGAGGGGGTAAATCCCGTCTGTCCGAGAAGTCAAGCGTCTATTTCCGCTTTGCTAAGAAAAAAAGGAGGAAATGCGCGGGTGAGGGAGTTGAACCCTCGGCGGGGTTTATAGCCAATACAGCAACCCGTCGCAACCGAGAACCGCGATATGGAAACGCGGTCTGCGTTCCCGATTTTTTATGCTGTGGGGAAGTACTTTTCTCCGAGCTTTGTCGCCCAGCCTTCAAACCAAATGCTGTCATAAGCGGGAAGTTCGTTGCTTTTTCTCTTTCCGCTTCTTGTCAGATATTCTCTGTACCAATAACGAATTGCAGACGGAATACTGACGATAAACGGCATAAACACGCCGAGCATGAGATTTTGAATCCCGTGTCCCGATTCGTGCTGACGCAAGTGTAGCGACGGATTTTTGTTTACAAAAAAGAACCCGCCCGCCTTGAATCCGCCCCAACCCGTGCCGACTTCAAAATAAATGTTGGAATGAAAGCGTTTCGGCTTATGTCCCGTAACAAGTAACGCGTACTTGACTTTTTTTATCACCCGTATTATAATAAAAAGGGCGATAAAAATGAGCAAAAGAAAAAAAGCGCATTTCCGCTTGCAGAAAGGGGAAACGCTTTTAAAAAAGGGCATGATGGATTATTGCATGACGGGTGGTTACGGACATGCGGCGATGGGGGACGCGTACCTTACCGATGCACGTTTCTTTTTCGGTGCGGAATTGAAAAGTTCCCGGGAATATCTCTCTTTCGAAATACCTCTTAACGATATCTACGAGGTAAAAAAAACGGGAATCCCCATTTTAACGCGCAGCATTCTCATCGTTGCCGACGGCAGGGAATATCGTTTTAATGTTTTTCCCATGAGAGGCTGGATCTCGGCAATTGGGAAAGCCGTTACCGACGCCCGCGGGAAACAGCGGAATCCATAGCGGATTTTCATTGTTTTTTTACCGAATTCCGTTGACCTTTTCGTACGTAAGCATATGAATGATTAGGATTTTATCGATTAGAATGCTAATCATTTTTTTTACGGCTGTTTGCTATGAATACTAACCGATTGCGACCGCCTCAAATAAGTTATAGCCGAGAAGATACAAATATCCGTCGATAAACGTTGCGCGCATATCGTCGTAAGAGCTGTTTTCCAGCTCGAAGAATTTCTTCGTCAGAGTTTCGCCGTCAAACTGTAACAGCAGATATCCGTTTATAAACTTTCCCGACTCTTCGTCGTAATAGGACGCGCCAAGTCCGATGAGTTGATTCTCCCGATCGATAAAGTACGCTTTGAACTGTTCGGAAAAGATAGCGTTCTGCAATTCGAGTTTTTCAACCGGGACGACTTCGTTGCCCGTTTCGCGGTAGAGTTCGATTTTCAACGTTTGAAAATCGTCTCCGTAACCGATTCCCAGCAAGATATCGTCTGTGAACTTGTAAAGAGAGAGCGAATACCCGGGAATCGTGCCCGTATCTGTGTAAGCGATCTTGCTGTAATCGCTCAGATCAAAGGCAAACACGGGGTCGTCGATGTCGATTATAACAGGACCGTAAATGACCTCTGCCGTGCAGACGTAAGCGGCGTCTTTGTCGAACCGCGCCGATTTCACGCTTTCGCCGCGCGGCGCAAAATTTTCTACGCTTGCAATCACTTCGAAGGAGCTTAGATCGATACAATACAAATTCGCGCTGCTCTTTAAAAATTCGGAATAAGGGTCTGCTTCGGTCGCCGTTATATAGGTGTAGCCGCTGCTATAAAATTCCGTCGTCGTAAATACGCGGAGCACGTTTTCGTATTCGTCTAAACTGAACCGATCGTTTACCGTGCCGTTTACCGCAACGCTGCCCGCGGGAGTGAGCGCGCCTTCCTTATATGCAACGCAGACGATTTCCGTCGTCGGGTAGGTATAATAAAGTTGATGGCGGACGTCCTCTTCGGTTGCGAAGGGGTCTTCGGTTGCGTCGTATTCTTTTATGATCTCCCGCGTGACAAAGAGGTTGTTTTGCGAAACGTACACCTCGTCGGAATAGGAGAGGAAGGCGACGCTGTCGTTTACCGCAAGCGTTTGACTGTTCAGCGAACAGATCACCGTATAACCCGCCCTTGTCGCGCTGTCCGGAAGTACGATACTCCCGATCGGCAAGCTCTCCGTCTGTCCGAGAGTACCGATTTGCGGCACAAATTGCGCTTCGTCCGAGAAATCCGTCCCGTTTTTCACGGTAAAATTGGAAACAAGCAGGAAATCGTCGTTTATAAGGCGGGAAGAGACGTACTGTCCCGAAACATATACGCGATTTGTTTCGCAAATATTTTCGGGATTCGAAACGTCCAACGAAACGAGCGCGGTATAAAGCAGCTTGCTTTCCGTGTGATAAGAGGGGGTAAGAATCGTCAGCGTCTTGCAATCCTCGCTTAAAAACATTTCCCGTTCGGTTTCGTAACCGGAAAAGATCGTTCCTTCTTCCGGCTTGATTTCGAACGTTGCGACGTTTTGAGATTGCTCTCCCGCAATCGAATAGAGCTTCAAAACGAGCGTCGCTTCGCGATATACTTCGACTTTTGTCTCCGTCCCGCCTGTGCAGTCTATATATACTTCGTAATCGGCGGGGGTATAATCCAAATAATAGAGAGTGTCGCCGCTGCGTTTGAAAAGATCGCCTTCGATTACGCCTTCCGTCTGGTTGTTCGTCACTTCTTTATA
The DNA here is from genome assembly GCA_964521125.1 of uncultured Clostridia bacterium. Taxonomy (GTDB): domain Bacteria; phylum Bacillota; class Clostridia; order Christensenellales; family Borkfalkiaceae; genus Gallimonas. The sequence goes on along the minus strand of CAZFPP010000007.1, from coordinate 13,436 downwards.
GGAAGAAGATCCGTTATAGGAAGAAGATTCGTTTCCGCTCATATTGGGAGGATCGGCTACGGAATCGACGTTTCCTTTTGCGGAGAAAGAGTTGATCAGTTTTTCAAAATTGTTTGTTTTGGTCGCGCTATTATAGGTGAGCTTACTCAAGCTTTCGATCACGGGATAGTATTCGCTGTCTTTGTAAACGGAGATATCCACGCCTCCTGTTTGATAAGGAATAAACAGTACGAGATTGCACGCAAGGATCAAACCGAGCGCGCACGACGTAACGGCGATCGCGGCGGTTCTCCTTTTCTTTTTGATTTGTTTCGCTTTTTCCAAAATACGCTCGGTGCGCTCTTCATACGTCCTCATAAAAGATACCTTCCTTTTCAAGAATTACTTTGAGGTTTGCTCTGGCTCTTGTCAGGAGATTGTAAAGCTGTTTTCTGTTCTTGCCCATAATTTTGCTCGTTTCTTCAATCGTGAATCCGTCAAAGTAGACGAGGTGCAACGCGCCGCGGTATTGTTCGGGCAGTCGCTGCATACAGGCATAAATGCGTTCGTTGCGGTCGCGCTCGGCGATTTCGCGGTCGGTGTTTTCGCTTTTCAAAACGTTTTCCAAATCCGAAAGCGGTACCTCTCTGCGACGGTTGGAACGAAGATAGTCGATGCTCTTGTTTCGCACGATTCGGAACAGATACGCCTTGAACGGAGCGTTCTCCGTAAATTTTTTGCGTTTTACAATGAGCGTGGCAAACGTATCTTCCATGATATCTTCCGCCGCGGCGGCATTCCGCACATAGCAGAAGGCGTAACGAACCAGCTCGTCGCTATATGCGCATACGAGTTCTTCAATTGCTTTTGGGTCTCCTTGCAGAAAGCGGTGGTAGCTACTTGCACCGTGATCAGCCATTTTTTGTACCTCTCACTAATAAAACGGGCGCGGAAGATGATTTTACTCACCTTGATTGGGAAGAATGATAAAAACCCGAAGGAATATGTATTAGAGATCGAGTTTGAGGTCTCCGTATTGAACGATTTTTGCCTTGCGGAATAATTCGCAGATCGCAAGCGTCAGCACGGCGGGCAGGATAAGACAGAACAGCACGATCCATAAAACGGTGAGTCCCGCATTGCATCCTTGCGAAAGCATTTCAAAGAGCATATCGATGGGACCGACCAATCCCGCGGTGCCCATGCCGCTTCCCGTTTTGGTGGCGAACAAACCAAGCGTTTGAGTCCCGTTGGGCAAGAGGGTGGCGATTACGCCGAGGATTGCGGAAGAAATAATCGGCGGAACAAACAGAACGGGTTTTTTGAAAACGTTGGGAATTTGCAGCATGGAAGTTCCCAGTCCCTGTGCGACGAGTCCGCTCCATCTGTTTTCGCGGAAACTCATGGCGGCAAAACCCATCATCTGGCAGCAGCAACCCACGACCGCCGCGCCCGCGGCAACGCCGGAAAGCCCGACGGAGATCCCGATCGCCGCCGAAGAGACGGGCAGGGTGAGGCAGATTCCCATGATGACGGCGATGATTAGTCCCGTGATCGCGGCGGAGACTGCGGAAAGCCCTGCCGCCCACGAGATGAAATCGCCGAGCGCCGAAAGCGCAAGCGAGACGGGATATCCGATTCCAACGCCGAGAATTGCGCCTCCGCACAAGCCGACGAGGGGAGTGACGAGAATGTCGATCTTCGTCTTTCCGCTCACGAGAGAGGAAAGCGTCATTGCGCCGAACGCGCCGATAAACGCGCCCATGGGATCGCCCGCCGCCGCAAGCGTAATCGTCAGAGTTCCGTTTTCCAAGGCTCCGCTTATCGCCGAAATAAAGAGTTTAGCATACGAGCCGATCATGCCCGCCGCGCAGGCTGATGCGACGACAAGCGGCTTGGAACGTTTCATTTTCAAACAGACGCCCACGCCGATCCCCGCGCCCATAGAGATCTGCGCGAGTTTTCCCACCGTTTCGAGGGCGAGCCCGAAGGCGTTGTTTCCCGCCTTGTCGATCAGGTTCCCAAGCTGCCAGAGGATAGTTCCCGCAATCAGCGTTGCAAACAGACCCATCGCCATGCCGCTCATGCCGTCGATAAAGACGTAGTTCAAAAGCCATTTAAATCTCTCCAAGCCGCCGTCGCATTCCGAAAATTTCATGTCGGAAAGTTTTCTTTTCTCGGGCGCAGAAAGCGCTTTTTCCTTTTCCGATCCATGTGTGAGCTTCTCTTCCGGGAACTTCTCCTCGGTTTTTTTCATGGTTTCTCCTTTACGCAAAAACCCCGAAGCCGTACGGCTTCGGGGTGTTCACGATTTTCAACGAATGTTGTTTTTAACGAGCCGTACATTCTACGCTTCTTCAATTACAATTTGATTATATTTTGCTTTTGTTATTCTGTCAAGCATTTTCAATGTATTATTTCGTTTTTAACGAACGGAAATAGAGTACGGTAAGAATTACCGCGACGATCATGGCAATGAGGTCGGCGGCAGGCGCAGACCAGAGTATTCCTTCGATTTCGAAAAAGAGAGGCAGAACGATGATCAACGGAATAAAGCAAACGATATCGCGTATGAGCGAGGCGATCACCGCAAAGACGGGTTTCCCGACGGCTTGAAAGAAAATAGAAGTCATTTTGATGATGCAGGTAAACGTAACGAGTAGCAGAAATATGCGGAAAGTTTTTTCCCCGAATACCCAATAGAGCTCGGGATCGATTTCGGGCGGTAGATTCTGCGGCTCGCCGAAGACGCCTACGACTGCCCGCGGAGCAAGCTCAAAAAGGAGCGTAAACGCAAATCCGATCACGATTGTACTGAGCAAAATATTGCGGTACAGTTTTTTTACGCGGTCATATTTTTCGGCGCCCAAATTGTAACCTATGATCGGTTGACACCCCAGAACGATACCTACAACGATGTTTACAACGACGGTAAAGACTTTGCTTTCGATTCCGATAACCGCGATGGGGATATCCGCTCCGTATTCGGACAGCGCGCCGTACTTTGCAAGCATAATGTTGCAGACGAGAGAGATGATTACGATCGTCATCTGCGTGATAAAAGAGGAAGCGCCCAGTTTGAGCGCGCGGGAAAGCGCGTGTAAATTAGGCAAAAAGCTGCGAAGTCTGAGCTTAAATGTCTTGGTACGAAAGAAATAAACGAGTGAAATGAGGAAGGAAACGCATTGACCGATAACGGTTGCCCAAGCGGCGCCTTTCATTCCCCAATGCAAAGCCAGAATGAATACTGCGTCGAGAATAATATTGACAATTGCGCCCGTCAGCATGGAAGCCATCGACCAAGCGGGGCTGCCGTCGGCGCGGATTACCGCGTTCATCATGTTCATAAGCATATAAACAGGGAAGAATGCAAGAATGATATTAAAATAATCGACAGCCATGTCGATACTGTTTTCCGAAGCGCCGAACAGCATTAACAGTTGCCGCTTTGCAGGGAAAAAGACCGCCATAAGGATTACGCTTATAAGAAGCGTAAAAGTCAATCCGTTTCCAATCGTTTTATGCGCGTTTTGCGTGTCGTCTTTTCCTTGACAAATATTCAGATAAGCGGCGCAGCCGTCTCCGAAGCACCAAGCGAACGCTTGGGCGATGATGAATATGGGGAAAACAACGCCCGTTGCGGCGTTACCCAAAGTGCTCAGTTCGCTGTTTCCGATGAAAATTTGATCGACGATATTATAAAGCGCGCTGACAAGGAGGGAAAGAATACACGGAAGCGAAAACTTGACCATGAGACGGGATAGTTTTTCTTCGCCTAAAAATTTCGGATTTTCGGTTTGTTTCATGAGATCTCCTAAAAAAAGTCAATAAAAAAACAGCGCAGAATCGTCGTGATTTTACGCTGTAATTGCTGACCGACTTTTGCAATTATAGCAGGAAATTATAAAAATGTCAAATATGAATCGGGAACAATTTTCGAAAAAAAATACTTAAAATTCTTTGTAAAAACAGGAAAATAACTTTTAAAATCGATTGACAAGCTCTCCCTAAGGTGGTATACTCTACTTACACACCGAAGTGGGGTGTAATTTTTTTGTATGGAGTTTTACGCATGGCTACGAAATCGACGAGATTGAAGGTTACGTTCGAGTGTACGGAATGCAAGAACAGAAACTACGACAGTTTCAAGAATAAGAGAAACGATCCCGACCGTCTCGAACTGAAAAAGTACTGCCCCGTCTGCAAGAAACACACGGTGCACAAAGAATCCAAATAATTTCGGAGAAATAATATGGCAAAGTCCAACAAAAGCGTCGAAGGGAAAAAGACGGAAAAACCCGTTGAAAAAAAGACGAAGAAAGCCGATAAAAAACCCAACATTTTCGTGCGGCTTGGCAGAAAGATCAAGGAAACGTTTTTGGAACTGAAACGCGTTACCTGGCCTACTCTGCCCACGGCTTTGAAATCGACGGGCGTCGTGCTTGTGATCGTTCTCATCTTTTTAGTGATTACGACGGCGGTCAACTACGGTTTTTCCGTGCTTCTGCAATTGCTAACCGATTTGGGGTGACACTATGGCGATAACGGACACCGAGCCTAAGTGGTATATTCTTCACACATATTCGGGATACGAAGCGATGGTGAAGGACAGCCTGCTTCGGCTGATTGAAAATAACAATCTGAACGACGTGATCGTTGACGTAAAGATCCCGACCGAGCAGACCATCGAGGAGAAGGCAAACGGCAAAAAGAAGGTTGTCGAGCGCAAGCTTCTGCCTTGCTATGTCTTTATTAAGATGATCTATTCCAATCAGTTGTGGTATCTGATTACGAATACGAGAGGGGTAACGGGATTTTGCGGACCGCAGGGTCGGCCTATTCCCATGAGAGAGGATGAGATCCGAAAAATGCGCCTTGAAGATTATGTGACGGACGCCGACTTCCGCGTTGGAGACAGAGTTTCCATCAAGAGCGGTCCTTTGGAAGGATTCCTCGGCGTCATCAAAAAGGTCAACGATGATCAGCAGCGCTCCAAAGTCGAGATCGTCATGTTCGGCAGAGAGCAGGAAGTCGAAGTCGATTACGTCCAAATGCAGAAAATTTCCGAAACGGCTGTCGATAACACAACGGACGGAGAAGAATAAAGGCGATAAGACCGAATACGGTCTTTCGATAGAGTGGGAAAGGCGGTAAATCCATATAGCGCCGTCTTGTAAAACCACAGAAACGGAGGTATATTTATGGCAAAAAAGATTACCGCGGTAGTCAAATTGCAACTCCCCGCAGGGAAGGCCACCCCGGGTCCCCCTGTCGGATCGACCCTTGGTCCTCACGGAATCAACATTCCCGGATTCACCAAGGAGTTCAACGCGAAAACGGCAGGACAGGAAGGTTTGATCATTCCCGTCGTGATGACGATTTACGCAGACCGTTCGTTTACGTTCGTCCTCAAAACGCCGCCCGCGCCCGTGCTTATCAAAAAGGCATTGGGAATCGATACGGCGAGCGCATCGCCCAACAAAGTGAAGGTCGGAAAACTTACGAAAGCGCAAGTAGAGGAAATTGCAAAGACGAAGTTGCCCGATCTCAATTGCACGTCTTTGGAAAGTGCAATGAGTATGATCGCGGGTACGGCGCGCAGCATGGGCGTCACGGTCGAGGAATAAGGAGGTAAAACGGTATGAAATACGGTAAAAAATACGCGGAAAGCCTCAAATCTTACGATCGTTCCCGTCAGTACGATCCCGCAGAGGCTATCGGAATCGTTCTTGAAAACGCAAAAGCAAAATTCGACGAAACCATTGAATTGCACGTAAAGCTCGGTATCGACCCCCGTCAAGCGGATCAGCAGGTTCGCGGCGTGTTGGTTCTTCCTCACGGAACGGGCAAGACGAAGAGAGTGCTCGTCATTGCGAAAGGCGAACGCGCAGACGCGGCTTTGGCTGCGGGCGCAGACTTCGTGGGGGCAGAGGAGATGATCCAGAAGATCCAAACGGAGAACTGGTTCGGATTCGACGTCATGATCACAACGCCCGATATGATGGGCGTGGTAGGGCGTATCGGCCGTATCCTCGGACCTAAGGGACTTATGCCCAACCCTAAGTCGGGCACGGTCACGATGGACGTTACCCGTGCGGTTGCCGAGGTGAAAGCAGGTAAAGTCGAGTACCGTCTTGATAAGACGGCGATTATTCACTGCCCCATCGGGAAAAAGAGCTTCGGGAGCGAAAAGCTCGTTGAGAATTTTAACGCCCTCATGGAAGCGATCGTAAAGGCGAAGCCCGCCGCTGCAAAGGGACAGTACTTAAAGAGCGTAGCTCTTGCCAGCACTATGGGTCCCGGAGTAAAAGTTGTTTACAACAAAGGTTGAAAAATCGTTTAAAATCGATTGACAGCTACGGCGGAGACGCGCTATAATATTCAAGTAAAATTCAAGCCGCAGACAACGGGCGCCGAAATTTCGGCTTAATTTCCCGTCGAGGCAGAGATTCATCCTTTCGATTTTTTAAGGAACGCTCTGTACCTCTATGCGGTATGGAGCGTTTAATCTTGCGCCTAAGGCGCATAAGGAGGTAACAATGTCGGCAAATTTAGAAGCAAAAAAAGAAGTTGTCGAAGAGATTAAAGCGAAGATTCAGGCAAGCAAATCCGTTATCCTCGCCTCTTATAACAGGTTGACCGTGGCGGAAGTGACCGATCTCCGCAACAGGATTCGTACGGCTTCGGGCGAGTATAAGGTTTACAAAAATACCCTCGTCCGCAAAGCGTTCGACGAACTTGGCGTAAACGATTTCGACAGCGACTTAAACGGCGCAACGGCTTTCATTTTCTGTCCCGACGAGACGAGCGGATGCTCTACTCTCGCAAAGGCGGTAAAGGAAAACCCCGCGTTGGAAGAGAAAATCGTACCCAAGAGCGCGTATGTCGGCGGCGCTTATGTGGATGCGGCAGGAATCAAGAAACTCGCGGCAATTCCTTCGAGAGAGGTATTGATCGCAAAGATGCTCGGGTGCTTGCAATCGCCCATCGCGAATTTCGCTTACGTTTTGGGCGCAATCGCGAAAATCAAAGAAGAAGCGTAACATTCTAAAAAAATCGGAGGTTAAAGAAAATGGATGTTCAGAAATTGATTGAAGAAGTAAAAGCTATGACGGTTGTCGAGCTTAACGACCTTGTAAAGGCATTGGAAGAGGAGTTCGGCGTAAGCGCGGCGGCTCCCGTCGCTGTCGCAGGCGGCGCAGCGGGCGCGGCGGAAGCGGCTCCCGCAGAAGAAGAAAAGACGGAGTTCGATATCGTCCTCAAAGATTTCGGCGCAAACAAGATCGCCGTTATCAAGGCAGTTCGCGAATTCACCGGACTCGGTCTTGCAGAAGCGAAGAAAGCGGTCGAAGGTCTTGGCGTGATCAAAGAAGCTGTTCCCAAGGCAGACGCGGAAGCGGCTCTTGCAAAGCTGAAAGAAGCCGGCGCAACCGCAGAACTCAAATAAGTTATCGAAGGAAAGTCCGCTTGCAGAAAAAGCGGACTTTTTATTTTCCGTCGACGTTTTTTATAAAATCCCGCATGAATTGACTGTTCCGCACACAAATTTCACACGGAAACGGGAAAAAGCACTTGACGGATTACGAAAATACGGGTAAAATAAAGATGTATCATTGGAGGTCATCAAGTGAAAAAGTCTCACCGTTTTTTTGCGATTTTATCGGCAACGGCGCTTTCCGTTGCAGCGATCGCGGCGTTTACGGGGTGTGAAACCAATCATCCCGAAATTACGATCACATACGAATTTAACAATACGGAATATGAGGTGGAGTACATTCTGTCCAGAAAGGGCGCGCCCCAAACCGTATGCCATTTCATTGAGCTTGCAGACGCAGGCTATTACGACGGTACGATCATTCACGATTATGTTTCCGACGGCGTTTTCCTTTACGGAGGCGGTTACACCTGGGATGACAGTCAGAGCGAGCTTGAAAAGAAACTTGTAGAAAAAGATTACTGGTCGGAACTGAAAGAGTACGAGCAGGAGAACAATTACGAGTTTACGCAATCCGTCTTCACTGTGGACGGAGAAGGCACGTATACTCTCTACGGAGAATTTTCCGATAACGGTTGCAAGCCGAATTCCCAAACATATTCTCACAGCTATACTCTCTATCCGGGCGCGCTTGTTATGTATTATACCGATAAGGGAACGGATACGACGCGTGTGGATGTCACTCGCAGCGACGACGGTTCAAAGCAGACGGGAAGTATGTATAAATATAATTGCGCTACGTCATTGTTCTATACTTGGACGGGCACGGGCAGCAGAACGGATCTTGATTCCTCTTATAGCGTATTCGGTTGCACAAAAGATTTTACGGCGCTTCAGGAGCTGTTGGATGCGATTGCGGAATATACGGAGAATAATTTAACCGGAGAAGAGGAGACGTTTACGGAAGAGTTGACCGTTAAAAACGTGAACCAATACGATCCGATTAACGGCGGGCTGATTAGTAATGCGAAGATTCCCGCAACATATAACGTACCGGTTGAACCGATTTATATCAAATCGGTGAAAGTAAATAAGTATTGAGGAAAAAGCTTCCGTATTCCGCGGGAGCTTTCGATAAACGACAGGAAGGTTTTTTATGGATATTTTAGATCGGGCAATCATATTTGCCGTAAAAGCTCATAGCGGTCAATTCAGAAAAGGGAGTAATACTCCTTACATTGTTCACCCCATGGAAGTAATGGCAATCGCTTCTACTTTAACGAGCGATACGGAAGTGATAGCCGCCGCGGGGCTGCACGACACAGTTGAAGATACTTCAACGACGATGCAGGATATAAAAGATGCTTTTGGAGAAAGAATAGCCGCTTTGGTAGCAGCCGATAGCGAAAATAAGCGTGAGGACAGACCCGCATCCGAGACCTGGATGCTCAGGAAACAGGAGACAATGGACTATCTCGAACACGCGAGTCGGGAAGAACAAATCATTGTGTTGTCCGATAAATTATCCAATATTCGTTCTATATATCGGGATCAGTTGGTTTTGGGAGAAAGACTTTGGGAAAGATTCCATGAAAAAGATAAGTCAAAACACGAATGGTATTATAAAAGTATTGCTTCTAAACTGAAGGATGTGAAGGATTCAACGGCATACCGTGAATATATCCGCCTTGTAGATCTGGTTTTTCAAAAATAACGAAAAAGCTCTCGGTCCCCGGGAGCTTTTTAATGCACAAATTCCGTTCAACCATGAAAACCTGTCGCGATTGTATGATAACAGGCAAATCAAAATCCAATCTGTTAAACTTCCTCGGTATGTCCTACGGTTCAGCCGCTCATTTTGCGGCGCGGGTCAGTCGATGGGTTTGATATTGGATATTTTTCCGTTTTCTGTTTCTATGCGAAAATAGCGTACGTCGAATACGCGCTCTTTCCGCGTATAGACCAGACCGACTTTATCGCTTTCCGCCGTTAAAACGACGGAGCGGTAATCGCCGAGGTATTCTTTGAGAGAATCGGCTTTTTCCGCAAGCGCGGGGGAGAGAAAGGGGAGCGCGTCCGCGCCGATGAGCGCGCTTTCAAACAAGGCAAGCGCAAACGTCGCGGCGGTCGGTTCGCGCGCGGAGCGAATCGCGCAGGAAATCAGTTCACCGTTTTTCCATTCGCAGACGGCGGAATGTCCCGCGCTGTCGTGAAAGGAGATTTCGGCTTTCAGCGTTTCCTGCGCTTCAAGCACACGCCCTTCCGAGCGCAAGAGAATTGTTCCGTCCCGTTTGATGATCGAGAAGGCGTTTTCCGTTTCCAATAAAAAACCCTCTGCGCGTGGTTTTACAGAACATGTTTGGAAATCGTCGGGCAATTCTATGAGATGAAATCCCGTTTCGTTTTGCAGGTTAAGCTGTATTTTCCCCTGCGACATAAGCGTAAGTAAGGAATCGGCGAAACGTTTCTGCCATAGGACGCGCATCGTCTGATCGGCGCGCAGAAAACCGCAAGCATATACGGCAACGGCGTTTTCGGTATAATATAGCCGTATTTGCGGCGGCGGATCGAGCAAGAACGCCTCGTTAAACGTAAAACGGACGGGCAGAAAACCGTCCGCAGGCAAAAGTTCGCAAAATACGTCGTCCGAGGGCTGTATCCGGGTGGAACGTTCGAATCCGTCTACGAGTCCGAGATGAATCCCGTTCACGCGCAGCGCACAGCTTTTCTCCGCCAAAAAATATACCCGCATAGTTTTATTAGATGTATAAAAGGACAAAATTATGTCAACAATTTTTTCGAAACGGAGGCGATTATGAATAAAATCAACGGTTATACGGAAGAAGAAGCGACGGGGTTGATCGAGTACATCTACACGGGCAAGAATGCGGGAAAGACGTTGTCTTATCTGTTTGAGACATACGGAAAAGAGCACAGCAGAGCGAAGGGAAGCGTGCGTAACTATTATTACGCTTTGCTGAAAAAGCGGGACGACGAGCGCGTCGGGCGCATTTTAGAAGGGAAAGATCTTTATGCGGGAACAATACGCCCTTTCACCGAAGAAGAGACGGATGAATTATTAAAAAAAGTTCTGCAAGAAAAGAGTAAGGGGTATTCGGTACGCCGCGCGATTATGAACGTTTCGCAAGGCGACGATCGGTTGATGTTGAGAATGCAGAATAAATACCGCAATTTACTGAAAAAGCAACCGGAACGCGTGCAACAGGCGGCGCGGGAGGCAGGTATAACCGAAGAAAAATCTTTTTTGCAACGGAAGTTAGAACGCGAGATCGACGCGCTTTATGCCCGAATCGCCGTAGACTTAAAAAAAGAAAACGAGCGACTGAGAGAAGAATTGGAAAAATTACGCAATCCGGAAGGGGAATAACGCGAAAGTAGTTTCACAAACTGAGAAAGACGGACGGAACGTCCGATTGGAGGAGAACATGGAAAAAATGTTTTGTCTCGGGCTGATGCTCGGCGCAGTCGGCGGCGCGCTTATCGTTGCCAACAGTTATAAAATGCGCTCGCTTGTCAAAAAAAGCCAGGCTGAGTTCATGGGGAAAGTCAACGAAATGGTAGATGAAAAGCTCAGTTGTTGTTCGGATGCGCAGGGTATGCAGGATCCGGAGAAAAAGAAGAAGTAACAAAGGTGGAGGGATTACCCCTCCATTTTTGTTATATTTAAAATACAAAAAACCGTTTACTTTCGGGAAAAAGTATGATATACTTTCCGCATGGAATCGAGAATCGTCGCATTTGATATCGGAGACAAGCGGATAGGAGTTGCCGTCAGCGATCCGTTCAACGAATACGCGATCCCTTGTGAAACCTATTTCCGGACAGGGAATTTTTTCGAAGATTTAGAAGCGGTTTTAAATATCGCGAGGGAAGCGGGCGCGGCAGAGATCGTTTGCGGTCTGCCGCTCAACGCCGACGGTACGGAGAGCGTGCAAACGCGCAAAACCGCGCGGTTTGTTGCTATGTTGAGGGACAAAAGTCCGTTTCCCGTATTCACCGAGGACGAACGGTATACAACGCGGGAGGCGCGGCGCGATCTTGTCTTTACCGGCGTAAGCGCGAAAAAAGATAAGCGCAAAAAGAACGTCGATTCGATCTCCGCGGCATACATTCTCGAAACATATCTTGCAAACCGCAAGAAAGGAGAAGACGACATGAGCATGAAAGAAGAGCGTAACGATTACGAGGACGAAGATAATATCGTCGAGCTTGTAGACGAGGACGGAAACACGCAGCGTTTCGAGCACGTTGGCACCATTGAATACAAGGGCGAATGGTATTGTTTTTTCACACCCGAAAAAACGGAAGAAAGCGAGGACGACGAAGATGGCGACGAAGTGGCGGTATTCCATCTCGTTGGAGAAGAGGACGACGAACGGTTGGAAACCATTGAAGACGACGCGCTTTTAGACGAGGTGTTTGCCGAGTTCTGCAACCAATATGAGGATTCGGAAGACGCCGACGAGGCGGCAATGCTGGAGCCGGACGAAGAGGCTTAAACCGCATGCTGCCCTTTGGCGAATGGACGCATGGTTCAGCAAAGCAAATTTAACGCTGTTATGAAAAAATTTTTATCATTTTTTTGGCGCGGGTGTTGACAGACTCCCGCGTTTATGATACAATTTTATTGAGAATAAATCTCATTAAGAGAAAAATGAGCACCGAGAGAAATACATATCAAAAACAGGCGATATACGAAGCGTTGCATGCGTTGGGACACCCAACGGCAACGGAGGTATATGAATATGTGCACGCGCGCCATCCCGCAATCAGCAGAGGAACGGTATTCCGTGTTCTTGGCAGATTTGCCGAAACGGGGCGGGCAAAACGGTTATGCTTATTGGGCAGTGACGACCGTTTCGATGCAACGGTCATATCGCACGTACATGCACGTTGCCGCATATGCGGAAAAATAGAAGATGTTTTTTTGCCGGAATTCGAACGTCTTGCCGGTTCAGAGATGGAGAACGGGTTCTACGCGGAACGGTATGAAGCCGAGATCGATGGGATTTGCAGAGAATGCAGCGCAACACATAGTCTGAGCGAATAAAATGTAAACAAAGGAGAAACACAATGAAAGACCTCAAGGGAAGCAAAACGGAACAGAATTTATGGACGGCGTTTGCCGGCGAGAGCGAGGCGACAAACAAGTATGCTTATTATGCGTCGCAGGCAAAGAAAGACGGGTTTCAGCAGATTGCCGCTATTTTCGAAGAGACTTCGCGCAACGAGCGGGAGCACGCAAAAATGTGGTTTAAGCTTATTGCGGGCATTGGGTCTACGCAGGATAACCTGCGTGCGGCGGCGGCGGGAGAAAACGACGAATGGACGAGCATGTATCCCGAATTCGCAAAAATAGCGAGAGAGGAGGGTTACGAGTCGATCGCGCGGATGTTCGAAGCGGTGGCCGCCGTTGAAAAGGAGCATGAAGAGCGCTATCTTGCGTTGTTGAAAAACGTAGAAGAGGGAAGGGTGTTTGTGAAGGACGGCGAGGTATATTGGCAGTGCCTGAATTGCGGCGCGATTGTAAAAGCGAGCGAAGCGCCCGACGTTTGCCCCGTCTGCGCGCACCCGCAGTCTTATTTCCAACTGAAACAAGAAAACTATTAAGCACACGAGAAGAATACAAGAAAGCGGCGGGGTTTTCCCCGCTGTTTTTTTACGGAGCGGAATCGCGGCGTTTGTGAAATCGGGCGTATACAACAAATTCGGAGAGGCGAAATCCAAACTGTTTTTTATGCAAATTTATGCCTGAATTCGCTTGACAGAACATAATCATGACGCTATAATAGGAATTGATAATTGCGCAACGCATAATTCTTTAAAGGAGATTTTATATGCCGCCCAAATTCAAATTTACAAAAGAGGAAATCACTGCCGCCGCCGTCGAAGTCGTAAGGGAACGCGGAATGGAATGCGTCACGGCGAACGCCGTAGCCGAAAAGTTAAACTCTTCCGCAAAAGTCATCTTCGGCTTATTCAACGGGATGGACGAATTGAA
>CAZFPP010000006.1:0-51870 GCA_964521125.1 uncultured Clostridia bacterium | reverse complement strand
AAAGCGTAACGCGTTGCAATCCTTTGAAATCTGCAAACGCCCCGCTCATAATCCCAATCACGGGAACGCCTTCGTATTCCGAAGGAATTTCGATCTCCGTTACGCCCGCATTCTGCGTGGATCCGTATACGAGACAATAAGACGATCCGTCATCGTTTACGCCGTTGAGATAGGATATCTCCGCTTTTTGCGGCTCCGAAGTCCCGCTCTCACATGCGCAAACAGACGCAATCAATATAAACGCCAAAGAAGCCATCAGCGCAATCGCTTTTTTCATGTTTAATCCTCCTGATTTTATCGTACATTAATTTTAATGAATTGTCAAAAAGTTACATATTCCTTCGCCAATTTTTCAAAGGCGGGCAGACTGCGTTCGATTGTCTCCCTTGCCACGCAATAGGAAATGCGCACATAACCCTCTACGCCGAACGAGTCGGACGGCACAAGCAAAAGTTCGTATTTTTTCGCTCGCCTACAAAATGCCTCCGCGTCCGGTTCGGGCGATTGCATAAACAGATAGAACGCTCCCTCCGGCTCTACACAGGTAAACCCGTAAGAAGTAAGCGCGCCGTACAAAAGATCGCGGTTAGCTTGATACGCCGAAATATCGCTCGATTTCCCCAAATTCTCCGCGCAAACCCGCTGGAAAAGCGCGGGCGCGCACACATAGCCGAGACTTCTGCCCGCACCGCAAACGGCGGCAAAAATTTGCTCCGCGCTCCCGCAGGCGGGATTAACCGCAATATAACCGATTCTCTCTCCCGCCAAGGAGAGCGATTTGGAAAAGGAATAACAAACGATCGTATTTTCATACACGTTCATAAGATACGGAACGTCTATTCCGTATACCAATTCGCGGTAAGGCTCGTCGGCGATCAAAAAGACGGGCTCGCCCTTTTCCGCACTCTTGCGCCGCAATAAGTCGGAAAGCGCATGCAGTTCCGTTTCGGAATAGACCGCGCCCGTCGGATTGTTGGGCGAATTGAGCAGAACGGCTTTCGTATGTGTGCCGATCGCGCTTTCAAGCGCAGGCAAATCGAGATGAAACTTCGCGTCGGCGCGCACGGGCACAGGCTTCCCGCCCGCGCTTTGAATAAACACCGTATATTCGGGAAAAAAGGGGGCGACGATAACGAATTCATCCTCTTTTTCGCACAACGCGCCCAGCGTGATAGCGAGCGAAGCCGCCGCTCCGCACGTCATGTAGATAAGATCGGGGCGCATAGGCGCGCCGAACGCCGATTTTATGTAATTTGCGACTGCCGCTCTTACTTCTGGCGCGCCCGCCGCCGAGGTATAACCGTGCAGAATTTGCGCAGGCGTCTCTTTCAGCAGGCGCAACGCCGTCTCCCGCACGCAATCGGGTGCGGGAACGCTGGGATTGCCGAGGGAAAAATCAAATACGTTTTCCGCGCCGATTTGTCTTTTCCGCGCGTTGCCGTACTCGAACAATTCCCGAATAGCCGAACGCTCCTCCCCGAGTTTTTGCATAATTTTATTTACCATAAGTTTCTCCTCACGGCGTTGTTTAGACGCCCAAAATTCGTTTTAAAAATTGTCCCGTATAGCTCTCCGGTACCTTGGCAACCTCTTCGGGCGTGCCCGTGCAAAGAATCTCTCCGCCGCCGTCGCCCCCTTCGGGTCCGAGATCGATAATATGGTCTGCGATTTTTATCACGTCGAGGTTATGCTCGATAACGATAACGGTATTCCCGCCCTCGCGCAATTTTAACAGAATCTGTACAAGTTTATTAACGTCGTAGCTGTGCAGCCCCGTCGTCGGCTCGTCGAGAATAAACACCGTCTTCCCCGTGGAACGGCGGGAAAGCTCCGTCGCAAGTTTAACGCGCTGCGCCTCGCCCCCCGAAAGCGTCGTGGAACTTTGACCTAATTTAATATAACCCAAACCTACCTCGTCGAGCGTAGCAATTTTGTTGTAAATCGGAAGCACGGGCTTGAAAAATTCACAAGCTTCTTCTACCGTCATATCGAGTACGTCGGCAATCGTCTTCCCTTTATAACGAACTTCGAGCGTCTCGCGGTTATAACGTTTCCCGCCGCACACCTCGCACGGCACATAGACGTCGGGCAGAAAGTGCATCTCGATTTTCATGATACCGTCACCCGAGCAGTTTTCGCATCTGCCGCCCGCAACGTTAAAAGAGAAACGCCCCGCTTTAAAGCCCATCGCCTTGGCGTCCTGCGTCTGCGCAAACAGTTCGCGGATCGCCGTAAAAACGCCCGTATAGGTGGCGGGATTGCTCCTCGGCGTTCTGCCGATGGGAGATTGGTCGATCGCGATCACTTTATCGAAATATTCCAGCCCCGAAAATTCGCCGCTCTTTCCGAAAGGCAGCCGCGCGCCGCCCAGATTGTTGGACAAAATCGGTAAGATAATTTCGTTCACGAGGGAAGACTTTCCGGATCCGCTCACACCCGTTACAGCGGTGATAAGTCCCGCGGGAATCTCGGCAGTGAATCCTTTGAGATTGTTTTGGCGACAGTTTTTCACCTTCAACCAACGCCCGTCCGGCCGTTTGCGTTCGGGCGGGACTTCGATTTTCCGCCGCCCCGCCAAAAAATCGCCCGTGATCGAACGCGGCTCTCTCATGAGGTCGTCGATACTCCCGCACGCGACGATCTCGCCGCCGTGTACGCCCGCCCCGGGACCGACGTCTACCAGATAATCCGCCGCCCGCATGGTGTCTTCGTCGTGTTCGACGACGATCAGCGTATTCCCCAAGTCGCGCAGTCCCTTCAACGACGCGAGCAATTTTTCGTTGTCGCGCTGATGAAGCCCGATACTCGGCTCGTCAAGAATGTATAACACGCCCGAAAGCGCGCTGCCGATTTGCGTGGCAAGACGGATTCGCTGGCTTTCCCCGCCCGAAAGCGTTGCCGCGCTGCGCGAAAGCGTGAGATAATCGAGCCCCACGCCCACAAGAAAGTTAATGCGGCTTTTAATCTCCTTCAAAATAACGTCCGCTATGGCGTGCTGCGTTGGAGAAAGTTCTAATTCTTCGAGAAACCGTTCGAGTTTTTCGACGGGCATTTCGCAAACTTCTGCGATGTTTTTTCCGCCGACCGTCACGGCAAGCGCCTCTTTTTTCAACCGCCGCCCTTTGCAGGCGGGGCAATCGGACGTGCGCATATACCGTTCGATATCCCATTTCACGCCTTCGGAATTCGTTTGGTTATACCGTCGCTGTAAGTTGTTGACGAAGCCTTCCCACTTCATCTTATAGCTGCCCGAAAACGTACGGGTATTATATTCGAGATCGATCTCTTCGCCGCCGTTGCCGTACATAATTATATCGTACGCGCTCTTAGGAAGATCCTTTACGGGAACGTCGAGCGAAAAGCCGTAATGCTTGGCAAGCGCGGAAACATACATCAGGTTGGTGGCATTGGAATCGAGCATCCAGCCGCCCGCATGGATCGCCCCCTCCCGAATGGTCTTGTTCTTATCGGGACAGATGAGATCGGCGTCCACCGCCTGACGAAACCCAAGCCCCGAACATTCGGGACACGCGCCCCACACGGTATTGAAGGAAAAGAGGCGCGGTTCGATCTCCTCAATGGAAATACCGCAATCGGGACAAGAATAACGCGAAGAAAACAGCGTTTCCTCGCCGTCCCGATCGATTATAACCAGTCCGTCCGCAAGCTTTAAAGCCGTCTCTAAGCTTTCGGTTAACCGTTTTAAGATTCCTTCTTTTACCACGAGCCTATCGACAACTACGCCGATATTGTGTTTTATATTTTTATCGAGTTTAATCTCTTCCTGTAAATCGTATATGATCCCGTCAATTTTTACGCGCGCGTAGCCGCTTTTACGGTAACCTGCCAGCTCTTTGACATATTCGCCCTTTCTCCCGCGAACGACGGGCGCGGTGACGAGAATTTTGCTCCCCGCAGGCAGCTCCATCACGCGGTCGGCGATTTCGTCTACCGTTTGACGGCGGATCTCGCGTCCGCATTTGGGGCAGTGCGGAATGCCGACGCGCGCGAACAGCAGACGCAGATAATCGTAGATCTCCGTTACTGTTCCCACCGTCGAACGCGGGTTATGCGAAGTCGTCTTTTGATCGATTGAAATTGCGGGAGAAAGCCCGTCGATGCTTTCGACGTTCGGCTTTTCCATCATGCCGAGGAATTGCCGCGCGTAAGAAGAAAGGCTTTCCATATAACGCCGCTGTCCCTCGGCGAAGATAGTGTCGAACGCCAGCGTGCTCTTGCCGCTGCCCGAAAGTCCCGTAAACACCGTGAGCGTTCCGCGGGGGATATGCACGTCCACGTTTTTCAGATTGTTTTCCTTTGCGCCTTTTACGAAGATTTCTTCTTTCATTTCGTTATCCTGTTTTTGCTTTTCACGAGCCGCGCGATTTCCTCCACCGCGCTTGCGATTTCCCGCCAATTTCCGCCGCCGAAGGCGATCTCGTTCGCCCGCGCGAGGTTATGTCTGCCGAGCGCGAGAACGGCATATACGCCAAGCTCCTGCGCGCCGAGGCAGCTGTCCGCGTTGTCGTCAACGAGGACGGAAATACCGTTTTCGGCGCAATATTTCCCCTTAGCGCGTTTAGAAATGTTTGCGACGATTTTATGATAGGGAATGCCGTTTTTGTCCAACCATTCGCGGCTGACCGCCTCGGGATCGCCGAACCAATCCTCCTGACGGGCGGTTAAGACGATAATTTCGTGCCCTTGTTTTTTCCAATGTTCCAGCGTTTCCCGCGCGTGAGGGCGCGCCTGCGCTTCCGTGAACGCCGCAACGCCGCCGTCGTGAATAAATTCAAGCACGGCGTCGATCTCCCAATCGTACACTTGAACGAACATATTGGAAAATTCGTCCTTGATCCGATAGGGCAGTTTTTTGCGCGCGATATATTCGCTTGCGAATTTCACGCGCTCTACAATATTCAAAGTGTCGTCGATATCCACCGCAATTTTCATAAGTCGTTCCCGATTTTTCCGTCGTAGGCGCAGCTTTCATATTCCGTGACCGCTCTGCCGTTTTGCTGTCATTTCCCGAACGGCGCATCGCGTTTCCGCCATCGCACGCCGCTGCTTTCCCCTTGCACTTTTGCGTGTTGTCGGTCATTGCCGCAATCTTTTTCTCAGCTCCGCAATCGCTTCTCTCAGTTCGATCGCGCGTTCGAAATCAAGCTGAGCGGAAGCGACTTTCATGAGCGCTTTGAGCTTTTCGATCTCTTCGGGAATGTCTTTCGCGAGAATTTTCTCTGTCGCGCGCGTTTTTGCCGTGATTTTTAAGGAGGATTTGACCTCCTTTACAATGGTTTTGGGAACGATTCCGTGCGCCTGATTGTATTCGTCTTGTATTTTGCGGCGGCGGTTGGTCTCGTCGATTGCGCGCCGCATACTGCCCGTCATTTCGTCCGCATACATGACGACGCGTCCTTCGGCGTTGCGCGCCGCCCTGCCGATCGTCTGCACGAGAGACGTTTCGCTCCGCAAAAATCCTTCTTTGTCCGCGTCGAGAATGGCGACGAGCTTGACTTCGGGAAGATCAAGCCCTTCCCGCAGCAAGTTGATTCCGCAAAGCACGTCGAACTCTCCCGAACGCAAACCGTTCACAATATCGATACGCTCCAACGCGTCGATATCCGAGTGCATATATCGCACTTTGACGTTGTTCTCTTTGAGATAATCGGTGAGAGATTCCGCCATACGCTTGGTGAGCGTCGTAACGAGCACTCTTCCGCCGCCCTTTACCACGGTATGAATCTCTGAGAGCAGATCGTCGATCTGCCCCTTCGTCGGTTTTACGGTGACGGGGGGATCCAGAAGTCCCGTGGGACGAATGAGCTGTTCCACGACTTGCCCCGCCTGAGAAAGCTCGTAGGGCGCGGGCGTAGCCGAAACGCAGATGAGCTGGGGCACGCGGGCGTCGAATTCTTCGAACGTGAGCGGACGGTTATCGTATGCCGACCGCATGCGGAACCCGTAATCGACGAGATTGGTCTTACGTGCCAGATCTCCGTTGTACATGGCGCGGATCTGCGGGATCGTCATATGACTTTCGTCAATAAAAACAAGGAAGTTTTTCGGGAAATAATCAAGCAGGGTAAAAGAGGGCTCGCCGGGGTTTCTGCCGTCGAAATAGCGCGAATAATTTTCCACGCCCGAGCAGTACCCGATCTCCCGCAGCATTTCGAGATCGTGCTCCGTCCGCTGCGAAAGCCGCTGCGCTTCCAACAGTTTGCCCGCGTCCTCGAACGCCTTCACCTCGCCGCGCAAGTCCTCCTCGATCATGGAAAGCGCGGTTGCAAGACGCTCGCTTCCCACGGCATAGTGGCTGGCGGGAAAGACGACGGCGTGTTTGAGACGGGAAACAATCTTCCCCGTGACGACGTCCTCTTCGCCGAGTTCTTCGATCTCGTCGCCGAAAAATTCCACGCGAATCGCGACTTCGGAATTGGAGGCGGGAAAAATTTCCACTACGTCCCCCCGCACGCGGAAAGTGGAACGCTTGAAATCGGTATCGTTGCGCGAATAATGAATTTCCACCAGACGGCGCAACAGCTCGTCGCGCTCCAAGCTCTGCCCGGGGCGCAGAGAGATTCCCAAACGGAAAAACTCTTCGGGCGCGCCCAATCCGTAAATGCACGAAACGGAAGAGACGACGATAACGTCGTCCCGCTCGCCCAAAGAACAGGTCGCGGCGTTGCGGAGCTTATCGATCTCGTCGTTCATGGAGAGATCTTTTTCGATATAAGTATCCGTCTGCGGAATGTAACTTTCCGGCTGATAATAATCGTAATAAGAGACGAAATATTCCACGCGGTTATCCGGGAAAAATTCGCGAAACTCGTTGCAGAGCTGCGCGGCGAGAGTCTTATTGTGCGCGATCACAAGCGCGGGTCGTCCCACGTTCTGAATCACGTTCGCCATGGTAAACGTCTTTCCGCTGCCCGTCACGCCGACGAGCACCTGCGTGCGGATCCCGTCTAAAACGCCTTCCGTGAGTTTTTGAATCGCTTCGGGCTGATCTCCCGTGGGAGCAAAGGGCGCATGAAGTTTGAATTCCATGTGTTCCATGACGTTCCTCCCATTATAGTAAAAAGATACAAACGAATGTTTGCATCTATTGTATGCCATTCCCTTGTATTTGTCAAGAAAAAACGCATGTTATTTGAAAATGAGCCGCAAAATCATACCGACCAAAAAGGTAACTACTGCGCTGACCGCAGCAACGGCTAATTTGAAACACAGACTGCGCTTGCGCCGGATATCCGAACGCCGATAGGCAAGTCCCGCTTCGTGCATGTGAATCACATACGTCTTTTCTCCCTTACGGTCGGATAAAATAAAGTCGAAATAGCCGTCCAGCTCCAAAGCGTGCATCACGCGTTCAAGGGAATCCTCGGTATAATTGCTCTTAGCGGGCAATACGGCGATGAGCTCGTACGGAGACGCAAGATATCTGTCCTTTCCGTCCGAAAGAGAAAACACTGCGCGCATCACCTCGTTTTCTTTGCGGTTGAGCGTTTCGCTGATCATATTCACCCCGCAAACGCGCCCGCGCACAACACCGCCGCAAGCGCGCCGAACAGACTTCCCAAAAACGCGCCGAGCGCGGTGACGGCAAAAACGCTTCGGTTGCGCCTTGCGCTGTCGCTCCGTTCGCGCAACGCGTTCTCAAAATACAGCCTGCCGTCCGGCAACGGGCAGAGACAATAAATCCCGTCTTCCGCATAGCGGATATCGATATATCCCCGCTCTTTAAGGTAGGAAAGAATGCGCCGCAAGCCGTCCGTATCCATTGCGGTTTTTTCGGGGAAACAGGAGAGAAGGTCGCTCTCCTCGACGATTTGATAGCTTCCCGTCCGGCATAATGCGTTGATTTTGAAAAGCAGCGCGCTCGTCCGTTTGTCCAACATAGAAATCTCCGCTTACAGTATTCCCCTCTTCGGCGAAGTTCATGCGGCAAACGCGCGGGAAATGCGTTCGGATGATTATTTGTTGAAGTTATCTTTGAGCGAAACGATCTCCGAAAGACAGAGCTTGCCCCCGTCGCGGCATGTCTTATAATATCCCGTGCGCATGAGCTGGAAGTCGGTATTTTCGGGGACTTCCGCAAGATACGGCTCGGCTTTCGCCGGGAAAATATGCTCGCTCTCCGGATTCATGCGTTCGGAGAAATCCTGCCCCGCGTAGTCCGCGTCGCGCAGAAGATGATCGTACTGCTTCAACACCGCGTCCACGCACGTCTCGGCGTTCACCCAATGAACGACGCCCTTCGCCTTGATCCCGCTCGTATCGTTTCCGCTTCGCGACTCGGGGAAATAGGTGCACAAAACTTCCGTAACTTCACCGTTTTCATCCGTTTTCACCTCGTCGCAGCGCACGATATAGGCGTTTTTCAAGCGGACGTATCCGCCAAGCTTGCCGCGGTAGTATTTGGGCGGCGGGTTAAGAGAGAAATCGCTCCGTTCGATATAGAGCGTCTTGCCGAACGTCACCTTGCGCGTGCCCGCATCGGGATCAGTCTGGTTGATTTCGAAATCCACCTCCTCGCTCCCTTCGTAGTTGGTAATGGTGAGCTTCAAAGGATTTACCACCGCCATGGCTCGGGGGGCGCGCGCGTTGAGCCAGTCGCGAACGACCGCCTCGAAGTAACCGATTTCGCATTCCGAATTGGCTTTGGCGACACCGATGCGCGAACAGAAGTCGCGGATCGCCCCTGCGGGGATTCCCCTGTTCCTCAGTCCCGCGAGCGTAGGCATGCGGGGATCGTCCCATCCGTGTACGGATCCGTCCTCGACAAGCTTTTTGAGATACCGCTTGCTCATCACGAGGTTCGTGACGTTTAAACGGGCGAACTCGATCTGACGGGGTTTGGGATGAAACCCAAGAGAAATTCCCACCCAATCGTAAAGCGGACGGTGGTCTTCGAATTCCAACGTGCAAAGGGAATGCGTAACGCCCTGCAAATAGTCGCAGATGGGGTGCGCATAGTCGTACATGGGATAGATGCACCATTTATCTCCCGTGCGGTGATGCGTTGCGTGCAAAATCCGATAAATGACGGGATCGCGCAGATTGACGTTGGGCGAACTCATATCGATTTTCGCACGCAGACAGCGCGTTCCGTCCTCGTATTTACCGTCCCGCATTTCGCGGAATAATTTGAGATTTTCTTCGGGAGAGCGGTTTCTGTAAGGACTCTCCGTACCCGGTTCGGTGAGCGTTCCGCGGGTATTTTTGATCTCCTCGGCGGAAAGATCGCACACGAACGCCTTGCCTTCGATAATCAATCGTTCGGCATACTCGTAAATGACGCCGAAAAAGTCGGAGGCGTATACCTCTTTCTCCCATTCGTAACCTAACCAGCGGATATCGGCGCGGATCGCTTCTACAAACTCCGTCTTTTCCTTGGAAGGATTGGTGTCGTCGAAAAAGAGATTGCACTTGCCGTGATATTTTTCCGCCGTACCGAAATTGACGAACATGCTCTTGGCATGCCCGATATGCAGATAACCGTTCGGTTCGGGAGGAAACCGTGTTTGTATCGCGCTTACCTTACCCGCGGCAAGATCCTCGTCGATAATTTGTTCGATAAAGTTCGCGGCTTCCGCCATAGTAATTCTCCTTTGCGGCTCCTGTTCCGCGCCGCCGTTCGTCTTAGTTAATCGCGAATATTATAGCATATTTCGCCCGAAAAGAATACTTTTTCGCATAGGTTTTTTGTTGATTCCGCGCGGAATTTTCGGCGGGACGGCAGGAATGCTTGACGAACGCGGCGCAAAATGATAAGATATTACGGAAACTTTCTTTGAAGGAGCGTTATCATGGAAAAAAGAGCGGTCACGATGGATAAACTCGTCGCGCTTTGCAAAAACAGAGGCATCATCTTCCCCGGAAGCGAAATTTACGGCGGCATGGGCAACACCTGGGATTACGGTCCCGTAGGCGTGGAAATAAAAAATAACATTAAAAAAGCATGGTGGAAACGGTTCGTGCAGGAGAGCGAAAACTCTTACGGCGTGGACGCCGCCATCCTGATGAATTCCCGCGTGTGGGAAGCGAGCGGACATACAACCTCTTTCTCCGATCCGAAAATGGATTGCAAAGAGTGCAAGAGCCGTCACCGCGCAGATACGCTCATCGAGGCGCACAGTAAGGGAACGGTAAATCCCGACCTCATGAGCAACGAGGAGATGGAGGCCTACATTCAGGAGCATCACGTAAACTGCCCTATCTGCGGCAAATTCAACTGGACGGGAATCCGCACGTTCAACCTCATGTTCGAAACCTCGCGCGGCGTGACCGACGAAAGCCAGAACAAAATTTACCTCCGTCCCGAAACGGCGCAGGGAGAATTCGTCAACTTTCTCAACGTACAGCGTTCCACGCGGGCAAAAGTTCCCTTTGGCATAGCGCAAATCGGCAAAGCGTTCCGAAACGAGATCACGCCCGGAAACTTCATCTTCCGTACCATTGAATTCGAACAAATGGAACATCAGTGGTTCTGCAAAGAGGGAACCGACGGCGAATATTACGAACAGTTCAAACAAAAAGCATGGCAATTCCTACTCGATTTGGGCTTCCGCCCCGAACATTTGCGCTTTAAAGACCACGATAAGCTTGCGCATTATGCAAAAGCGGCGTGCGATATCCAATATGACTTCCCCATGGGTTGGAGCGAGTTAAACGGTATACACAACCGCACCGACTACGATCTTTCGCGGCATCAGGAATATTCGGGCAAGAGCCTTACCTATATCGACCCGATTACAAACGACCGGTATATTCCCTACGTCATCGAATATTCCATCGGCGCGGACAGACTCGTGCTCGCGGTTCTCTCGGAGGCGTACGACGAAGAGACGCTCGAAGGCGGCGACGTGAGAAACGTCATGCGTTTCCACCCCGCGATCGCGGCATATAAGGCGGCGGTTTTGCCCTTGCAGAAAAATCTTGCGCCTCAGGCAAAAGAACTGCTTGCAACGCTCAAAAAAGCACTTTCCGTCACTTACGACGACGCAGGCTCGATTGGAAAGCGTTACCGCAGACAGGACGAAATCGGCACGCCGTATTGCGTGACAATCGATTTCGACACCCTTCAAGACGGCACGGTGACGGTACGCGACCGCGACAGCATGGAACAGATTCGTCTTTCCACAGAGTCCCTCGCCGCATATCTGTTGGAAAAAACCACTTTCTAACAAAAGCCGAAAATAATTTACCGACGATATACGAGAAAGAACGGTTTGCTTTTTGCAAACCGTTCTTTCTCGTATATCGCTCAAACAATAATCCCGAATAAATTGCCTTCCGTATCCAATACATGGCGGCAGAGAGCGGCGGCAAGGCGCCAACCGTCTCTTCTTTCGCGGGAAAACAGACGCTTGCGTTTCCACCCCCGGATAAACTTTTTATACCGTAACCCGAGATTGGGAAAACTTTTCTCTCCGCCCCGGCATACGCATACGGAATGTTCCCGCTCCGAAAGCACGCGGAATTCGAGATAATTCCCCGCGTCCTTTTTCAAACGGTAAATTTGCGTGCACGACTTATCCGTTGCCTTGCTGTAATCCCGCTCAAACGCGAACCCGCATTGCGTAAGAAAAGAAAAATATTCCGCGATTTTCGCATCTGTCATTGTTATCTCCCGCGAAAGAACCGTCTCGAACATCCGAGACGGTTTCGGCTTCTTTTATTCCTGACAATTCTTTTTTAAAGTAGCGAGGCTTTCTTTGAGTTCTACGGGAAGTCTGTCGCCAAACTGCTTATAATACTCTGCGATCTCGTCCGCTTCGGCGCTCCAACGCGTTTTGTCGATATACAATATGTTTTCGAGATCCTGTTCGGTCATATCAAGTCCTTCGAGGTCGATATCCTTCGCGTAAGGCACATAACCGATCGCCGTCTCTTTCGCATCCACCTTGTTATCGCAGCGTTTCAATATCCAGTCGAGCACGCGCATATTATCGCCGAATCCGGGCCACAAAAATTCGCCGTTCTCACCCTGGCGGAACCAGTTGACGTTGAAGATCTTGGGAGGATTGGATACCTTCTTGCCCATTTCGATCCAGTGTGCGAAATAATCTGCCATATGATAGCCGCAGAAAGGCTTCATTGCCATGGGATCGTGACGGAGTACGCCTACCGCGCCCGTTGCCGCCGCCGTCGTTTCCGAGCTCATGATCGAGCCGACAAACACGCCGTGATTCCAATCGCGGGACTGATAAACAAGGGGAGTCGTGGTCGCCCTTCTTCCGCCGAAGATGATCGCGTCAAGCGGCACGCCCTCCTTGGAGTTGAATTCGGGCGAGAGACAAGGACAGCCGGTTGCGGGCGCTGTGAAACGAGAGTTGGGGTGCGCCGCTTTCACGCCGCTTTCGGGCGTCCATTCGTTGCCCAACCAATCGATAAGACGATCGGGCGCGGGTTTGGTAAGTCCTTCCCACCACACGGTGTTGTCTGCGGGATTGATGGCGACGTTGGTAAAAATCGTACCCTTTTGGGTTGCGGCAAGCGCGTTGGGATTGCTCTTTGCGTTCGTCCCGGGCGCAACGCCGAAGAATCCGTTCTCGGGATTGACCGCCCAAAGTCTGCCGTCTTTGCCGACGCGGATCCAGGCGATATCGTCCCCCACGCACTCGACTTTATACCCCATGTCGAGATAATGTTTAGGGGGAATAAGCATGGCAAGGTTGGTCTTTCCGCAAGCGGACGGGAACGCCGCCGCCACATATTTTTTCTCGCCGTTGGGATAAGTTACGCCGAGAATGAGCATGTGCTCCGCCATCCAGCCTTCCGTCTTGCCGAGATAGGAAGCAATACGAAGCGCAAAGCACTTCTTGCCGAGCAACACGTTGCCGCCGTATGCCGAATTGACGGAAATAATGGTATTGTCCTCGGGAAAATGCATGATATAGCGTTTTTCGGGATCGACGTCGCATTTGCAATGGAATCCTTTGATAAAGTCGCCGTTCTCGCCCAAAGCGTCGTAGCAGTTTAGCCCGACGCGCGTCATAATCGCCATGTTGAGCACAACGTAGATGGAGTCGGTCACTTCAATGCCGATTTTGGAGAAAGAGGACCCCACAACGCCCATGGAATAGGGAATGACGTACATCTTTCTTCCCTTCATCTTACCTTTTGCGATTGAGCGGCAGAGAGCGTACGCTTCCTCGGGATCCATCCAGTAGTTGACGGGACCCGCATCGTCTTTATTTTTACAGCAGATGAACGTGCGCGCTTCAACGCGGGCGACGTCGTTTTCCGCCGTTCTGTGATAATAGCAACCGGGAAGTTTTTCCTGATTGAGCTTGATCATTTCTCCTGTTGCGACCGCTTCCCGGCGAAGAGCTTCGAGCTGACTCTCGCTGCCGTCGATCCACACGATCTCGTCGGGACAAGCAAGTTCCGCGCTTTCTTTGACGAAATCAAGTACTTTTTGGTTTTTGCAATCCGTTTGTGTCATAACGACCTCCGATAAAATTTATTCCGTTTGAAATATAGGACAAACGCCCTTTTCGTCCGAGAATATTATACCACGGAAAGTTGTCAATGTAAACCTTCTGATTAAAAAAACTATTTCATTGATAAAAAATTGTATTCTATTATAGAACCCTCGCCGTTGGGTTCGTCCACCCTTATTTTCGAAAAAATCAATTCTTTTAAGCTTCCATCGTTCGAACATATTCCCCCGTTTCGGCATCTTGAAAGACGATGTAAAATCCGTCTCCCTCGTTAAAATAAGACTTGGGTACAAACACACAAACATCCTGTAACGCCGCAGGCGGCGAATCCTCATTTTCTACTGCCACGCAGAGATAGCGAGGAATGCCCTCTGCATAGATAATACCAAGAAGGGCGTTTTCCGTCCGTACCCAGTCGGAATACGGGAATACGGCGTTCAGGCGATCGTCCCGCGGGTATTTTTTCATCGCCGCGTCCAGTCGGTCTTTGATTTTGTTGTAATATGTAAGTCCGCCGCGGACAGGACGGAACGGGTGTATTGCGCCGTCCGCAGACGGTCTGCCCGCGTTCTCCCCTTGCGTTTCAAGATCCGCGGCGTTTTCATCGCATTCCGGAAGCTGCTGTGAAAAATAATTCCCCTCGGCAATAGCCTCGTCGTCATATCCGATTGCTTCGCTGAAAGCGGTTTGCTCGCTGCCGTCTTCGCCGTCGGGCAACGGTTCTTCACCGTTCCCGGGCAATACGGGCATGGGAGCTCTCGGCGCCTGCGGATTGGTGGGAATAGGCTGTTCGAAAGGAGAAGCGGGCATAGGCGGAACAAAAGGCGCGTCCCTCTTTTTCGAAACGCAACCGCCGTCGAATACCGAAAGCAGAGATTCCGGCAAGTGGGATGCCTTTCCGCAATAGCCGTAAGCGATCGCTTCTACGTCGCCCGCATTCCGCACAAAACAAAGCAATACGGCAAAGCCGTCTTTCAACGGCGGAGAAGAAGGAACGCGCAACGCGGCGTTTCCTTTGAGTTCGAGACAGTATTCGGCTTTCTCTACCTGCACGGCAAGCGCATAACGCCCGTTTTGAACGGGCGCTATACCGGCAATGCGAGGCGTGAGAACAAGCTCCCCGTTCATGCGTTCCGCATAAACCGCGCCCGAAAGCGGTCCGCCGTCCGCTGTGAATCCGTTTTTTAACTGTTTGAGAATACAGAGTCTCTTTTCATATGCCATAACAATACTCCTTTGGCGTATAGTAACAGCATACTTCTCCCGGCGGCGAAAAAAAAGGAAATCGTTGTCTGATTTCCGCGATTTTCCGCACATTTCTTTTTCTTTACAAAAGGAAGCGTCTGTGTTATATTATATAAAGAATCATGCCTATGAAAAACGACTTCTTTTTTTCCGAAATTAAATACAGCCCGCGTCTCTCTTCCGTCGCCATAAAATATATCGCGCTGTTCTTTATGACGCTTTCGCAAATCGCGCTGTTCGTACAACTCAAAATCGAGTTTTCCGCCGGATTCGGACAATACGAAGGCGTACTCGACGCGTTGGATTTCGTGAAAGATTTGGGCAGAATTTCCATGCCGCTGCTACTGATTGCTATGACTTCTTCCATTGTGGGGAAGCGGGACAGGGAAATTCCCAAAGCGGTAATCCAGAACGCCGCGTTTACCTTGATTTTTTACGGAGCGGAATTGCTTGTAATCGCGTTCTATATTATTCCCACCGTAAACGATCTCATTGAAAATTACACGGGAATCATAACCGATTCTTCCTCGATCGTCACGGAATATTTGGGAGAATTTGCAAGTATCAATATCTTTATCGATTTATTCCTGTGTTCTTCCATCTACTTTTTCCTCTGCTACGAGCCCCGTTTTAAGGGAAAAAAACTCATAGCGTTCCGTTGTCTCGCCTCGGTTCCCATTATCTATATTCTCGTCTGCTTTGTGATAAACGGGCTTGCGAAGAGTAAAATTATTTTTTTAAACGTCTATGTCGGCGCGCTCTTACCCCATAAAAAAATAGTCGTATATTTTTTCTTTGGCTGTATCCTGATTTATAACCGTTTGCGCAGCCGCATTTACGAAAAAAGAAACCGCCTATCCGAACGGACGTATGAGCAATACCGCGAATCCAACCGCGGAGCGCTAAACTATTCGCTCGTTCTCAGCATCTTACTCGGCTTGCTCAGCCTCATCGATTTTGCTTTTTCGTTTATTCCGGGAATAACCGATTGGGGAATCGGAAAATCCACGTTTATGTTCCTCGGAATTCCCTTTCTGCTCCTATTCGACAACCGCAGAAAACCCAAATTTTCTAAGGCGGGTAAACTCGTTCCGCTGTATTACCTTGTGAATTACCTGATCTTGTTTTTGCTGTATGCTTATTGTTTGATATAAAAAACGGCTTCCCTTAACCGACAAATCTCACGGGTATTCCCTTTCTGTTTGCATAATCTACGGTATACGCCGTTCCGCCCGTCTCCCGTTTGCAATAGGCAAGTACAATATCGGCGCAATCTACCATATAACGGTCGCGCGAAAGATAGCAGCCGCTTCGATACTCGCGATATAATATTGTTTTGCGGTCGCACCAGTCGAGCAATTCACGGTATTTTTTTCTTTCGTCATCGGAAAACGCCTTTTCCTGTCCCTCATAGGGAATGCATGCCTCTATCGTCAATCTGTATTTTTTTTTGAGATTTTTCAAACACTCCAACGCGATAAGATCAAATCCTTTTGCCATGCCGCAAAGAAAACAGTCGTATCCTTCGCCGATTAGTTCTTCCAACGTATCATAAAGAATATTTTCATTAAAGTCGGGAAAAATATCTCTGTGTCCCGTCAATGCGCAAACTTTTCCTCTTTGTTCTTTCATAAAATAGGACGGCTCCTTTCTTTCCCGTTTCCTCTCGGATATTTTTCCGGCGTTTTCTCCTTTTTTTTCACAACGACGAGCGAACGTTCCCCGTATCCTTCGGGTAAATCATACGAAAAAATTTCCGCTTTCTTTCCACCGAGAATACGAATCGCATTTTCCGCATGGTTCGTTTCTTCTAAGGAGTTTCCCTTATAAGCAATCATTTTTCCGCCGATTTTTACAAACGGCAGACAGTATTCCGCTAACGTATTCATCGACGCAACGGCGCGAGCGCAACAGACGTCGAACGATTCACGGAAATTTTTCTGTTTTGCAAGTTCTTCCGCACGCGCACATACGACCGTTACGCCTTTTAATTCGAGTTTATCTGCTGCAATCTTTAAAAAATCACATTTTTTGCCCGTGCTCTCCACAAGCGTAAACCGAAGATCATCCCTGATAATTTTTAACGGAATAGAAGGAAAACCCGCACCGGAACCGACTTCACATACCGTTGCTCCTTCCGAAAAACACCATTCTCCGCTCACGCTGTCGATAAAATGTTTATAAAACATCTCTTTTTCATCCGTGATCGCCGTTAAATTAAATTTTTCATTATATTCCAACAAAAGTTCACGAAAACAATCGAATTTTTCTTTTTCTTCCTCACCGACGAGTCTTTTGTATTTGTCAAAATCGGGACATCCTTTTTCCATGATTCTTATTATATCATAAAAATCGCCGTTTATCAACCCGCCTTGTTAAAATGAGGAATTGTTTTTCCACATTGTGGAAAATTCTTATTTAGTACCTCTTTATTTTTGATTTGTATTTTTTTTATTATCTTCTTCTCAATAACTTTTTATATTAAAATTTTCCTGTAAAAATTTCTTACGTTTTTTCCACATTCTTCCACACGGTTTCAACAATCATATACACATAATTTTCATCTCATTCAGAGATAAGTATTTTTCAAAAATAAGGTAAATTACTTGAATTTTTCCTCATTTTCGTCTATAATAAAGAGCGAGAGAATAAGATTTCCACAATTTACCTTTCACTATTACTAATACTATTATAATTACTATTATAAAAATAAAACAACAAGGGAGAAAATCATGAAATTTGTTTGCGACGGTCTCACTCTTTCTGAAGCGGTGGTAAAAACAAGTAAGGCGTGCGCAGTCCGTACGACTTCTCCGATAATGGAGTGCATCAAACTCAGTGCGAAAAACGACGAAGTCGTACTGCTCGCAACGGACGGAGAACTTTCCATTCAAAAGAAAATCAAGGCGGAAGTATTCGAAGAAGGAGAAATTTGCGTTCCCGGAAAATTATTTTCCGACTTTATCGGAAAGTTGACTAACGTAGAGATTACCATTCAAACCGGAGAGAGAGGAATGGAAATCAAATATCTCGATTCGGGAAGTTATATGCAGGTTGTTTCTGCCGAAGAATTTCCTAAGATAAACCTTGAAATCGGTGAAAACAGCTTTGTTATGAAGAAAAGCGCGTTAAAGCGTATTATTGCGGAAACAACGTTTTGCTGTGCGCAGGACGACTCCCGTCCTATATTAAAGGGATGTTTGCTCGATTTTAAAGATTATTTGGAAATTACCGCGTTGGACGGTTACCGCTTGGCGCTCTCCACGGCGGAAATAATAAATAAAACGGGAGAAAAAAGTATTATCTGTCCGGCAAGAACGCTGAGCGAAATATCTCGTTCTTTGACGGACGGCGACGAAGAAATTACGATTTATACGCAAAACGGCATGTTGCTTGTCAATACCGACGGTATGACGATCGTCTCCCGTCTCTATCTCGGCGATTTTATACGAAAAGAAAACGTACTTCCTAAAAACTTTTCCACAATGGTTACGTTGCAAAAAGAAGAACTTGTTGCAAGCGTTGAACGTGCGGCGATTCTTATCCGCGGGGATAAAAACAATCTCGTCACGTTGGAGATTGGCGGATCTCTTGTAAAAATTTCTTCCGTTTCCGAAGCGGGAAATGTTTCCGAAAGTGTGAAAGCCGATGTGGAGGGAAAGGATCTTACAATCTCAATGAACGCAAAATATCTGCTTGACGGTCTCAATGCGCTCAGCGAAAATGAAGTAGTTCTCTCGTTTAACGGTCCCGTTTCCCCGTTTATTCTGCAAAATAAGGAACAAAGAGACAGTTTGTATTTGATTTTGCCCGTTAGAAACGCATAAGAATTGCTTGACGAAAGAGAGAAAAAACTTTATAATCAAAAAAAATAAAATCAATTATCGGAGTAAAATATTATGAAAAGAACTTATCAGCCGAAAAAGAGACAAAGAAGCAAGGTGCACGGTTTTCGTAAGAGAATGGCGACCACCGGCGGAAGGAATGTTCTCAAAAGAAGAAGAAATAAGGGCAGAAAGCATATCTCTGCTTAAAGGCAGAGAATGAAATATTTCCGTCTGAAAAAAAAGAAAGAAATCACAAAAATTCTAAAAGCAGGTAAGCGCGCGTATAGCGGTTCTTTGACCGTTGTTTATTTTCCTTCCGAGCATACGGAAATGGCGGTTTGCGTCGGAAAAAAATTTGGAAAGAGCGTAAAAAGAAATAGAATCAAACGGTTGTTGAGGGAAGCGTTTTCCTATCATACCGGAACAATAAATCATTCTTATTCTTTTTTGTTAATTCCGCGCGTAGCCGAACGCTATTCTTTCGAACAGTTCAAACGCGATTTGGGAAATATTCTGAAAAAGGAAAAACTTGTTGAAACTTAATTTTCGATCGATAGCAGGTTCAAACCTGAACGATATGCGGCGTAAAGCGTTTAAACCGTACGGTAAAGCGATATGTATCCGTATGATCGAATTTTATCAGAAAAAACTTTCCCGTCATACCTGTCTTTATACGCCGACTTGTTCGGAATATACCAAACGGTGTATTAATAATTTCGGCGTAATCATAGGAATTTTGCTGGGGAGCTGGCGGATTTTGCGATGCAATCCCTTTTCTAAGGGAGGAATCGATCCTGCGCCCGAAAAACCTTATAAGTTAAAATGGCTGTTATGAGTCTTAAACGGTAACGCAATGGAAAGTTTCATTAACGCGGCTTCGGTCGCATTCTCATTTTTAAGCGAGGGTTTTTACATCAACCTGAATTGGTTGGGTCAATTTGTAAGAATCATCATCGAAGGCGTGGGCGTCGTCGGGATCGGCGTCATAGTTTTTACGCTTATTTTGAAGGCCATTACCACTCCTTTTGATATCTATCAGCGCATTAAAATGCGTAAACAAACGCTTATCATGCGCAGTATGCGGGGAGATCTCGAAAAGTTACAAAAACAGTACGCAAACGATAAGCAGACCTATCAAATGAAAATGATGGAATTGCAGAAGAAGAACGGGTACAGTGTATTCGGCGCCTGTCTTCCGATGATTATTTCTCTCGTGATTCTCATTGTTGCGGTAACGGCGTTTCAATCGTTTTCCCAATATACAAATCTCGCAATGTACGAACAAATGGCGTGCGCTTATAATGAGGCGGTGCGGGAATACGCCGTAGACGGGATCGATTACCGTCTTCCCGGAAGCAATCAGGAAAGCGATCGTCCCGCGATCGATTGGAATACCGATGAACCTTACGCGGTAGACGGCGTTATTTATGCTGTAATAGAGAATAACGGTATCATGCGTATGCAAGTTTCTTCTGAAGACGAGAACATTTATCTTTACTACGTTTATTCTTTGGAAGAAACGAGCGTGAACAGAGAATATCGTATCGATATTGAAAAGGTATACACAAACCAAAAGAATACGGAAATCAAAGAGACCATTCAAGAATATATCGATGCGGGATACAGTGAAGAAGACGCCTGCTTGAAATATTTTCACGAGATTGGCGCGGAAGCCGCGGCGGAATGGTTTCGGGAAGACAAAAACAACCCGGGCTTTTTATGGATTAAAAACGTATGGTATCCCGACGTTTCTTACAGCCACCCGATTCAGGAATATTCTTCGTTTACAAATTCGTTTTCCAAGAAGATTCTTTCCGAAAACTGGGAGGGAGAAAAGAGTATCGGCGACGTTATTAGCGAAACGGATTATAATTTGCTCACCGCGCATCTCGAAACAGAAAAGTCACAGGCGAACGGATATTATATCATGATCGTCCTTACGATCGGTCTCATGGTTCTTTCGCAATTTGTATCGATGAAGAGTCAAAAAGAGTCCAATCAGTATCAAACGGTTGACGGTCAGGGGGCGAAAACGCAGAAAATCATGATGATCGCTCTTCCCCTTATCTACGCTATTACCGGTTTCATGTGGACGGCGGCGTTTTCCATATATATCGCCGTGAGCAGTTTTATCAGCATTTTAGTGACGTTGCTTTCTAACTTGATCATCGACAGAATGTTTAAGAAAAAGGAAGAGGCGGAGATCAAACAGAAATATACGCGTACCCTTCCCTGGCAGCAGTCGGAGCAGAAGAATAAAAAGCGTAAAAAATAAGTTTTCAAGGAGAAAAAAGATGGAAAAGCAAGCTATATTTAGCGGAAAAACAGTGGAAGAAGCCGTTGAAAAGGGATTGAGTGAGCTTGGATTGTCGCGAGACGATGCGGAAATCGAAATTCTTGACGAAGGGAAGAAAAAAATATTCGGATCTGTCCCCGCGCAGGTCAAAATCACGGAAAAAATCAAACAGACAGACGGAGAGCGCGCCGTAACTTTTTTAAACGGTTTATTTGATTTATTGCATTCCGAAGTTGCCGTCGAACTTACCGAAGAAGACGAAAAAATAGTGATCGAACTCAATGCAAGCGCGACGAAAGACGTTATCGGCAGACGGGGAGAAATTATCGACGCCGTTCAGATTTTGGCGGGAGCCGTTGCAAACACGGGAAGGCGCGATTATAAACGCGTTGTTGTTGATTGCGGCAATTACCGCGAAGAACGGGAAGAGACGCTGAAACATGTTGCGGAAAAATTTGCGGCTAAGGCAGTACGTCTCGGAAAGAAAGTTCGTCTCGAACCCATGAATCCCTATGAACGCAGGATCATTCATGCCGCGCTCGTAGACAATCCCGACGTGACGACAAAGAGCGAAGGAACGGAACCCTCTCGCTTTGTAGTAATCGTACCCAAAAATATGCGGTCTTACGATAAGAAGGACCGCGGCGGTCATGGCGGAAAAGGTAAATACGGAAAAAACGATCGTTACGGTAAAGATCATAAACCTTATGAAAAAAATGAGAGAAAAACTTATCCGAAACGCGATCTTCCCGCAGAAGGCACGCCTCAGTCTTCCGGAACAAGCTTGGGTCACACCTCGGGCGGATATAAGAAAAGCTCCGGCGGTTTCTTTGGAACATATCTGGGAAATTCGCGCGACGATGGAAACGGTGAGTCGTCCCAGACCGAAAGCACGAAAGAATAAGCAATTTTTTACTAAAAGAAAAGAACGGCGAATTGTTTCGCCGCTTTTTTTACGCAAATTTTTTATAATAATATTAAAAACGAACATTTGTTTATTATAAAACAAAAAAACAAGGCGATCAACTCGCCTTTGTTTTTTTAGTTGTTTTTAATCCATTCAAGAGCTTTTGCTTTGCAAACGGACGTAATTTTTTCCGTCTTTCCGGATTCGGCGCCGCCGTTTGTGTAAAGGAAATAATCTCCTTCGGCGGTCTGATACATTGTTTCTTCATATCCCTTAGGATCTCCGTAAACGCCGGAAGTTACCTTTTTTACAACCGTTGCCTTATCGGTATCAAAAACTTTTGTTTTAGTTGCCTTGATCATTTTAGTTCTCCTTGATCGATTTTCTTTTATTTTACATGGTTTCAAAAAATTCGTCAAATATATGAAAAAATTTTTTTGAGCCGGTAAATTATGCTCGTAAATAACAAAGTTGTGATATCATTTTACATAGCTTGTTTTTTTCTTTCTAAATACTTTTGCCAGAAGTCATATACGGCAGCCGATATTGTTTCCGCCATGGTATAAACAAGGCCTAAACGCGTAAGATTGAGCGTTTCATAAGAGAAATTGCGCTTATCAGCGACAATGCCGAGGATAGAAAGGTCCCCTATTGTTCCAAGTTGTTTATTTGCTCCGGATCCGGGGCGCAGAGATTCATTGGAGATTTTAATCAATCCGATTTCCGATTCTTCACCAAGCGCAGCGTCAACCGCAATAATTTTTGATTTCGGGTGCGTTTTTTTCAAAAAGTCTCCCACATAATTGATTTCCTTTGCCGTTACAGACGATTTGAGCGTTCCGTACACATATCCGCCGATTCCGTTTGCTTTTTTCTTTAATAACGTGCCCGTAACGGGACCGAGACTGTCTCCGATAGCGAGGTCGCTTCCGACACATAATATTACGGGCGGATCTTGACCGTCAAGCAAGCGGGAAAGAGCCTGCATGATCCCGATACGGGACATGGTGTTACAGCAGTGAAACGCATAATTCATAAAATTCTCCTTAATCTTTTTGATTTTTACCCTTTTTTTCTTTTTTATACTGATTATCGTTTATTTATAAAGACAAAAGTCCAAAAATATGGTATAATAGGTAAAAGAAAGTTAAGGAGGGATATATGCAATATTTGATTCTGGCGTCCGGCGGCTGGATTTTGGACATTGTGTTTTTTGTTCTTCTGGTTGGCGGTATTGCGCTTGGCGCATATAAAGGTTTTATCCGCAGCATCTGCAAATTTGCAGGCACTCTATTTGCCATTATTTTTGCGATCTTATTTTGCGTTTCATTTGCAACGTTTCTCGAAAATTTGTTTGGAATGACAAGCGCCATCGCAAACGGCTTGACAAATGCGTTTTCCGGCAAGGAAGGCTATGATATAGGGCTTGCTTCCAGTGTGCCCGGCGCAGAAATTACAGTGGCGCTGAATGAAATTGGAATCGGGAAATTAACGCAGTTTATAATCGGTCTTGCTTTCAAAAATGTTGAAATCATTCCTGCGGGTACAACAACGGCAATGCTGATTTCATCTGCTCTTGCAAAATGGATATCTATTGTAATTGCGTTTGTATTGCTCATTGTAATTATAAAACTCGGAGTGTTGCTTATCGGCAAAGGATTAAAGTGTGTTGTCGACAGGGTTGCGCCTATGCGGATACTCGATCAAACGCTTGGCGGGGTGTTCGGCTTACTGGAAGCGGTTTTTGCGATTTTCTTGTTATTGATGATTTGCAATCTTATTCCGATTGCGGCGTTGCACGAGTTCATTTCATCCGGTGCGGTTGTTGGAGCTATCTTCAACAGCGAATGGTTCCAAAGTGCAACAAGTTATGCGATTTCGGGACAGTGGTTTAGCGAATATCTTGCGGGTTGGTTATTTTAAGCGGTTTATTTTATAAAAGGAGCGACGTGCCGTCGCTCCTTTTTGCGTTTCATGTTTCACGTGAAACATGACGATTTCACGGGAAAACCGAGAGAATTGTTTCACATGAAACTTTTTTCGTTGAAAATATGCCGACGCATACTGTAATTTTATAATTTTTGATAAGAATTCGATAGCTTCGTGATATTTTTGAAAAATAAAACAAAAACGCCTCATTTTACTTGCAAAAAGCTTGCCTATGTGGTACAATATCGCACGTGAAATGCAAATACTGTTTGCGTTAATAAATCATAAGGAGTAAAAATTGAGTAAGACGGTTAAAACCATCATCGCCATCGTTCTGGTTCTTGTACTTGGAATAGGTATTTATTATATGATGGTTGCATTAAATAAAAACAGCAAAGAAATATCCGCCGATGAACTTGTCAGACGGATTGAAAACCCCAACGGCGACGTGCAGGAAAGCGATCAATTCAAAATGATTTATGTGGACGGCTATGTTGTCTATGCTTATACGGAAGTCAGCAATAAACGCGGTAGCAGCAACTATGCGGGTTGGGCAAACTTTGCAAGCGCGTACAGCGCAGACGCCTGGGAAGACGGTGCGTTGATACGTACTTGGGCGGAAGAATACGGAATCAAGGTTTGGTATTCCAATCCTAACGCCGGAAGCGGTTGGAGCAATATTATTTATATTGCCGTACTCGTAATCGGCATAGTTGCGTTCTTTCTTGTGTTGCGAGCAACGAGCGGCGGCGGCGGAAAAGTAATGAACTTCGGTAAGACGAAGGCGAAGGTTTCTACCAATTTGAAAGTGCGGTTTTCCGACGTCGCGGGAGCGGACGAGGAGAAAGAAGAACTTGCCGAAATCGTCGAATTTTTAAAGAGTCCTAAAAAGTTTGCCGATCTCGGAGCAAGGATTCCCAAAGGCGTTTTGCTGGTAGGTCCTCCCGGAACCGGTAAAACATTGTTTGCAAAAGCTGTAGCGGGCGAGGCGGGCGTTCCTTTCTTCTCCGTCAGCGGATCGGACTTTGTGGAAATGTACGTCGGCGTGGGCGCTTCCCGCGTTCGCGATTTGTTTGATTTGGCAAAAAGAAATCAGCCCTGCATTATCTTTATAGATGAAATCGATGCTGTGGGGCGCGAGCGCGGCGCAGGTCTTGGAGGCGGACACGACGAGAGAGAGCAAACGCTTAACCAGATCCTTGTCCAGATGGATGGATTCGATTCTAACGAGGGAGTTATCGTAATGGCGGCGACGAACCGCGCCGATATCCTCGATAGCGCACTGCTCCGTCCCGGACGGTTCGACCGTCAAATTTACGTCAACATGCCGGATGTTAAGGGACGTGAACAAATTTTAAAAGTGCACGCGCGTAATAAGCCGCTTGCTCCGGATGTTAACTTCAAAACAATCGCCCGTATGACGAGCGGATTTTCGGGAGCAGATCTTGCAAATCTCTTGAATGAAGCGGCGATCCTTGCCGCGCGTAACGGGAAGAGCATGATCGGCAATCTCGAACTTTATGAAGGAATTAACAAAGTAATTATGGGACCTCAGAAAAAGAGCCGCGTAGTGACCGAGGCGGATAGAAAGAATACCGCATATCATGAATCCGGTCATGCGATTTTAACAAAGCTTTGCGCGGAAAACGAGAATGTTCATGAGGTTTCCATTATTCCCCGCGGAATGGCGGCGGGGTATACTCTTTCCCGTCCCGATACCGACAATCGATCGGATACCGTGAAACAGCTCAAAGGAGAGCTTTGCGTTCTATTGGGCGGCAGAATAGCCGAGGAGATCGTCATTCAGGATTACAGCGCGGGCGCGTCGAACGATATCCAGCGGGCGACGCAGATCGCGCGGAAAATGGTGACGGAATGGGGCATGAGCGAGCGCCTCGGACCAATAGCGTATACGAGCGACGGACCCGTATTTCTCGGACGTGATTTCGAACAGCGCAACACTTACAGCGAGGAGACGGCGGGCGTTATCGACGAAGAGGTCAAACGTATTATCACGGAAGCGTACGATAAAGCGAAACAGCTGCTTACCGAAAACAGAGTCGTTCTCGACAATATGGCGCACGTGCTGGTTGAGCGGGAGACGATTTATACCGAAGAAGTCGATATGCTTATGAAGGGTGTGGGCTGGCAGGAAGTGCTCGATTATATGACCGATCACGATAAGGAAGCGCCCGATCACCCCTTCGGCGGCAAGAGCGCAGACGAAGCATAACCGACGGCTCAGGGAGAATATGCATATGGGCAAAATAATATCCTTTTCCAATCAGAAAGGCGGCGTAGGCAAAACGACGACGTGTGTGAATATGGCGGCGTATCTCGCCTATGCGGGGCATAAAGTTCTTCTCGCCGACGTCGACCCGCAGGGGAATGCGACAACGGGTTTGGGCTTTTCCAAGAGTACGTTGAAAAAGTCCGTTTATAACGTGTTGATCGAGGACGAGGAAGTGAAGGACAACGTGCTCGAAACAGAACTCAAAACGCTCTTTTTACTGCCCGCGAATATCGATCTTGCCGGGGCGGAAGTGGAGCTTGTCTATAAGAAAAACCGCGAGCGGGTACTCAAAGCGGCGCTCGATAAAGTGAAGGGCGATTACGACTATATTCTCATCGATTGTCCGCCTTCTCTCGGGCTTGTTACCATCAATGCCCTGACCGCGGCGGACAGCGTGATCATTCCCATTCAGAGCGAATATTACGCGCTGGAAGGGCTCAGCCAGCTCATGAACACCATCTCTCTCGTGCGACAGCACCTCAACAGGGGGTTGAGCGTGGAAGGCGTCGTGCTCACGATGTACGACGGCAGGTCGCTCATCAGCAAGCAGATCGCAACCGAGATCAAAAAATATTTCACTAAAAAATTGTATGAAATCGTAATTCCGCGCAATATCCGTCTTTCCGAAGCGCCAAGCCACGGAAAGCCCATCGTGTTGCACGATCCAAAATGCGCGGGGGCGAGGGCTTATGCGGCGCTGACCGAAGAATTTCTTAAAAAAACGCAGGGGAAGGGGGAATAAACCATGGCAAAAGGACTTGGAAGAGGGCTTTCCGCATTGTTCAGCGATACGGAAGAAGCATACGAAAACGCGCAGGAAGGCGGCGCGGCGGGCGTGACGGAAATCGCGCTTGCGAACGTCTATCCCAATCCCGCGCAGCCCCGTAAAGTTTTTGACGAAGGCGCGCTTGCAGATCTCACAAATTCAATAAAGGAACACGGCGTCATCTCGCCCATCGTCGTAAACCGCAATCCCGACGGAACTTATATGATCATCGCGGGGGAACGGCGTTACCGTGCGGCGAAAAACGCAGGATTGGAAAACATCCCCGCCGTCATAAAAGATCTCGACGACCGCGAGATACAGGAAATTTCCCTCATCGAAAACTTGCAGAGAGAGGATCTCAACCCGATTGAAGCGGCGTACGGAATGAAGAAGCTCATGGAGGAATACAGCCTTACGCAGGAAGTTTTGGCGGAACGATTGGGTAAATCGCGTCCCGCAATTGCCAATACGCTGCGGTTGTTGACGCTTTCGGCGGAAGTGATCGATCTCGTACGTGAGGGAAAACTTTCTTCGGGGCATGCGCGTACGCTCGTTCCCGTGCCGGCGGAAAAGCAAGGCGAACTTGCGCGCGAATGCGTGAAAGAGGGGTGGTCCGTCCGCGAGATGGAGCGCGCCGTCAAACAATTTCTCAATCCGCCCGAAGTGCTTTCTAAGGAAAAGGAGAGAAGGAACGCTCTCGCCAGCGCAGAACTCACGCACCTTGTGGAAAGAATGCGCGGCGCGTTCAAGACGAAGGTTTCGCTCATCGGCACGGATAAAAAGGGCAGAATCTATATCGATTATTATACGCGCGACGATCTCGACCGCATTTGTGAAATTTTAGATATCATAGACCGCGAAGAATAATCGCAAACAGAACGGGAGGAACGCATGGAAGAGGAATATATCCGGTCGCTGGACGAGTATTTTTGTGAAAATTATTCCGATTACGCGGCGATTACCGCAATTGAGGGCTATCGTATGCCCGATCTCATTATGATCGGCAAGGACGGTAATGTTTCACGGAAAGAGAACGAGCTAATGCGTCTTTCCCGTCAGCCTAACGCGGCAGAATTGCTTGCAATCTTTAAAGGAAATTTAGGCGATACTTCTTTTACTTTTGGATTTTCCTTTGTCTCTTTTCCCGAGCGGATAAAGGACTTCTTTCGCAAGCACACGTTTGCGAAGCTGTTGCCCGTTGTGCTGAAAAAGCAGGAAGAAACGCCCCAAAGCGCAGGAGCAAAACTTGAAATCGAACCGAAAATTTGGGAAAAAATCGTAAAGGGAAAGCTTTATCCCGAAAAAAACACGATTTTAGCATTGGCGCTTTCGAGCAGAATGACCTTGCAGGACGCCGTCAACCTTTTAGCCGTGTGCGGGTTCACGCTGAATAAAGACAACGTGCGAGACGTCGTTGTGGAATATCTTCTGAATCATAAAATATTCAACGAGAAGATGAGGGATAACTGTCTTGCGGAGTATAAGATCGAAAATTTGCCAATCAAGCACGGCGAGGACGGCGCGGATTCCCGACTTTGAAAACAATCCGATGAAAACGCTTGACTTTTCGCACGCGCGGCGTTAAAATAGCATAAACTTAAAATACCGAGGATAGGGAAGAGTATCTTCTTTTTCGTCCCAAGAGAGAAACTCCGCGGCTGGGAGAGTTTCGGCGAAAAAAAAGAGAAAGTGCGCCCGTTCCGTTTGAGGTCGGAGTAATTTCCGCGGCAGTCCGCCGTTACCGGATCAAACGAGGGGAGATTCTCCCGAAGTAAAGTGGAACCGCGTTGGAAGACGTCTTTATGCAGAAGATAAAGGCGTTTTTTATATTTTTTAGGATAGGCGGCGAAGCGCATGCCGCAAAAATCAAACAAGGAGCAAGACGGTGTTTTTTGCAAGACTGAGAAAAGATATCGCGGCGGCGAAAGCGAACGATCCCGCCGCCCGCAACAAATTTGAAATCTGGCTCACCTATTCGGGCGTTCACGCCCTTTCTTGGCACAGATTCGCCAACCGTCTTTATCGAATGCATTTGAAATTGTTGGCGCGTATGGCGTCGCAATGGGCAAAGTTCAGAACGGGAATCGAAATTCACCCCGCCGCCAAAATCGCCGCGGGCGTGTTCATCGATCACGGCGCGGGCGTCGTCATCGGCGAAACTGCGGAAGTGGAAGAGGGCGTCGTCATCTATCAGGGCGTTACGTTGGGCGGCACAGGGAAACAGACGGGAAAGCGTCATCCCACGATCAAGCGCAACGCCACCATTTCGTGCGGGGCGAAGGTGCTGGGCGGGTTTACCGTCGGCGAAGGCGCAAAAATCGGCGCGGGCGCGGTCGTCTTAAAGGAAGTTCCGCCCTTTGCCACCGTCGTCGGCGTGCCGGGGCGCGTTGTGCGCGTGGGCGGCGAAAAGGTGCAGGATCTTCTTCCCGAGAAAACAGACCCTATTTTGCAGGAAGTTTGCGCGTTGCGCGAACGCATGTACGAACTCGAAGAGCGGTTAGAAGCGTTTGCCAAGCGGGATAACGCGCCGCATAACGGGAAAGAAAAGGAGAATCCATGAAAATTTATAATTCGCTGACAAGGAAAAAGGAGGAATTTATCCCCCTCGAAGACGGAAAAGTAAAAATGTACGCCTGCGGAATCACCGTATCGGGCGAGGCGCACGTCGGGCACGGCTTTCAGGCGTTGCTCTACGATATCTTTCGCAAATTTTTGGAAAAACAGGGATATAACGTGACTTACGCCCGCAATTATACCGACGTAGACGATAAAATCATCGCGCGCTCCAAGGAGACGGGCATCCCTGCCGACGAATATGCAAAGATGATGATTAAGAAGATAGACGACGTCATGCGTAAGTTAGACGTAGACGACCCCACGCTCTGGTTGAA
This sequence comes from uncultured Clostridia bacterium, assembly GCA_964521125.1. Classification (GTDB taxonomy): domain Bacteria; phylum Bacillota; class Clostridia; order Christensenellales; family Borkfalkiaceae; genus Gallimonas. The sequence goes on along the minus strand of CAZFPP010000006.1, from coordinate 22,265 downwards.
AGCGACGGAAAATATCGGAAACATCATCGACTTTGTCGAAAAACTGATTGAAAGCGGACATGCCTATGCTGCGGAAAACGGCGACGTATACTTCGACGTAGACACCTTCCCCGCATACGGGCAGCTTTCGGGCAGAGACAAAGAGGACGCTTTGGACGGCGTGCGCGTCGAGAACGACGACTGCAAGAAAAATCCGTACGATTTTGCGCTTTGGAAGGCGGCGAAAGAGGGCGAAATCTGTTGGGATTCCCCTTGGGGGAAGGGACGCCCCGGGTGGCATATCGAATGCTCCGCCATGAACCGCGCGGCGTTCGGCGATCAGATCGACATCCACGGCGGCGGCAGAGATCTCATTTTTCCTCACCACGAAAACGAAATCGCCCAGAGCGAGGCGCTCACGGGCAAACAGTTTGCAAAATACTGGACGCATAACGGACTCATCAAAGTCAACGGTCAGAAAATGAGTAAATCTTTGGGGAATAGTTTACTGCTCGAAGATTTGCTGAACGAATATTCCAACGAAGCGATTAAATTTGCATTGCTTTCTACGGGTTATCGCGGAGATATCAATATTACGGACAATCTGTTCCCCGACGCGGAAGCGCACCTCATTCGCTTTTACACACTCATCGAAAAGGCGGAAGAGGCGTTTCCGGACGAGCAGGGCGGCGCAGAGGAGATCGACAGAAAATTCGACGAGGCGATGAGCGACGATTTCAACACTGCGCTTGCGCTTTCCGATCTGTTCGGCTATTTTAAGGAAGCTTCTCGCTTGCTTGCGGAAAACGACAGCAAGGCGCGGAAGATCACCAATCAGATCAAAAAGACATACTCTCTTTTGGGACTGTTTAAAAAGGACGCGCGCGCGTATTTAGGCGAATACGTGAAGCAAGCGGACGTGCCCGAAGCGGTGAAAGAGATCGCCGAGGAACGCAAAACCGCGCGGGCGAACAGGGACTGGGCGAAGTCGGATGAGCTGCGCGACAAGCTGAAAGAACTCGGGTATGCCGTGAAGGACGGAAAAGACGGGTACGAACTGACAAAGATTTCATGAAAGTAAAACAAAATTCGGGAGAACGGAATATGAAGATCACATCAAAAGAACTCAGACAAAAATGGATTTCCTTTTACGAGAGCAGGGGGCACGTCGATATCGGCGCAGTCTCTCTTATCGGCGACGGCTCGACGGGCGTCATGTTCAACGTGGCGGGAATGCAACCTTTAATGCCCTATCTCTTGGGCAAACCGCACCCCACGGGCAAGACCCGCCTGTGCAACGTGCAGGGCTGTATCCGTACGGTGGATATCGACTCCGTGGGCGACGCTTCGCACTTCACCTTTTTTGAAATGATGGGAAACTGGTCGTTGGGCGATTATTTTAAAAAGGAAAAGACGGCGTGGACGTTCGAACTCTTAACGGAAGTATTCGGGCTGGATAAGGACAAACTTTGCTCCACCGTGTTCGAAGGGAACGAGAGCGTCCCGCGCGACGAGGAAACGGCGCAACTTCTCATCGGGCTGGGTATCAAGCCCGAACACGTGTTTTATCTGCCCAAAGAGGACAACTGGTGGGAGCTGGAGGGCACCGTCGGAACGCCGTGCGGTCCGGATAACGAATGGTTCTATCCGCTTGACCCCGAAAAGGCGAACCCCGTATTTCCCGACGACTACGTGGAAATCGGCAACGATGTCTATATGCAGTACAAGAAGACGGAAAACGGATATGCCGCGCTGGAAAACAAGAACGTGGACACCGGTTTCGGGTTCGATAGAATGTTGCTCTTTTTAAACGGACTTTCGGACGGTTACAAAACCGACTTGTTTTCAGACGTCATCAACGAGTTGGAACGCATTTCGGGCAAACATTACGAGGAGGACGGGACGGCGCGCAAGGCAATGCGCATTATCGCCGATCATGCTCGCACGGCGGTCATGCTCATCGGCGACAGGGACGGGATTCTTCCGTCCAACACGGGCGCGGGTTATATTCTGCGCCGCATCATGCGCCGTGCGATCCGCTATTGCAAACAGCTCGGCATAGGCAGCGACGCGCTTTTGTCCATTGCGAAGATCTTTATTGAGACGGTCTACGGCGAGGCGTTCCCGCTGCTTAAAGAGAAAGAGGAGTACATTCTCGAAGAGATCAAAAAGGAAGCGGAGCGGTTCGAAGCGACGCTTGCGCAGGGTATGAAAGAATTTGAAAAATGCGTTGCGGGAATCGAACGGAAAAACACGTTTATGGCGCAAAGCAATCCCGCTTACGTTGCGGAAACGGAAATCGGCGGCAAGGCGGCGTTCCGCCTGTACGATACTTACGGCTTTCCGCTTGAACTTACCGAGGAGCTGGCGGCGGAAAAGGGGCTTACGGTCGACAAAAAAGGATTCGATCTCGCGTTCAAAGAGCATCAGGAGAAGAGTCGCGTGCTCTCTGCGGGGCAATACAAGGGCGGACTTGAAAGTCATTCCGAAACGGCGATAAAGTACCATACGGCAACGCACCTTCTCAACGCCGCGCTCAAAACGGTACTCTCGCCCGATTGCAATCAGAAAGGCAGCAATATTACGGACGAACGCATGCGGTTCGACTTCAATTTTTCCCGCCCCATGACGGCGGAAGAAATCGCGGCGGTGGAACAGCTTGTAAACGAGAAGATCAAAGAGGATATCCCCGTCGTTTATCGGGAGATGAGCCTCGACGAGGCGCGCGCAGAGCATTTCGTCGGCGTGTTCGACAGCAAATACGGCGACGTTGTAAAAACGTATTCCATCGGGGAATTCAGCAAAGAAATGTGCGGCGGACCTCACGTTGAACATACGGGCGTTTTGGGAACGTTCAAAATCGTAAAAGAGCAGTCCTCCTCCGCGGGAGTAAGAAGGATTAAGGCGGTTTTAGAATAATTTTACGGCGGCATTCAAAATACGAACGGGAAAGAGGCGTTTCTGCGCGGAACGCTCTTTCCGCGCCGTTGCCGTATAAAACGTCGCAAAAAGGCGGAATGAGGGTCGATATGCGCCGAAAAAGAACAATCGAATATGCTTCCCGTAAAAAACCGCCGAAATCCTTATAAAAAAGGCGGTAATTTTTTATTTTTTCCGAAAAAATCTTAAAATCGCAACTCAAAACAGCTTGACGGAACTTTGCCGATAGCCTATAATGAAGAGGTATTTTGCAACACACCCTCGTTTTTCAGAAAACGATGCGGGTACAAATAGACAAGGAATGAAGGAGTGCGAACAATGAAAACGTACATGGCAAACGCGCAGACGGTTGAAAGAAAGTGGTACGTCGTCGATGCGGCGGGAGTTCCGCTCGGAAGGCTTGCGTCCAAAGTGGCGTCTATTCTCCGCGGAAAGAATAAACCTACCTATACGCCGAACGTGGACGCGGGGGATTTCGTCATCATCGTAAACAGCGATAAGGTCGTCCTTACGGGGAAAAAGCTCGAAGATAAATATTACCGTTATCATACGGGTTACATCGGCGGTCTCAAAGAAATTTCTTACGGCAGACTCATGGCAGAGAGAAGCGATCTTGCCGTTTATGAAGCGGTGAGGGGAATGCTTCCCAAGAACTCTCTCGGCAGGCAGATGATCAAGAAACTCAGAGTTTATAAGGGCGCCGAGCACAATCACGAGGCGCAGAAGCCCGAAACTTTAAAATTATTCTAAGGGGAGAGGTATCGAGATGGCGAAAGCAACGTTAAAGAAAAAATTGCAGTATTGGGGCACGGGTCGCAGAAAGAAGGCGATCGCCCGTGTTCGTCTCATTCCCTCCGGTAGCGGTTCGATCATCGTGAACGATCGTTCGGTGGAGGATTATTTTCCCATGGGTACCGATCAGTACGTCATCAACCAACCCTTGAAAGAGGTCGGCGCCGAGGGCAAGTATGACGTGTACGTCAACGTAATCGGCGGCGGACATACCGGTCAGGCGGGCGCGATCCGTCTCGGCATCGCAAGAGCGTTGTTGCAGGCAGAACCCGAAACGAGACCTGCTCTCAAAAAAGCGGGATTCCTTACGAGAGATCCCCGCGTCAAGGAGAGAAAGAAATACGGTCTCAAAAAGGCACGCAGAGCGCCTCAGTTCTCGAAACGTTAAAAAATCAAACCGATCGCGCAACGGCGGTCGGTTTTGTATTTTTGGAGAAAGATATTATGATTTACGAAACGGTTGATTTGTATAGCTATTTTTCAATAGAAAGAAAAAAAGGACGGGCGGGATATCTCACGGTGTACGTTCGGAAAGCGCAGGGCGAGCTAGCACCCAAGCTTCGCCCGGCGACGCTGATTGTGCCGGGCGGCGGCTATCAAGTGATATCGGCACGGGAAGGCGAGCCCGTCGCCATGCGTTTTCTTGCGGAAGGGTACGGCGCGTTTGTGTTGGAATATTCGGTCAATACCGCGTATCCCGTGCCGCTTATCGAAGCTGCCATGGCTATGGTTTATATCAGGGAAAACGCGGAAAAATATTCTATCGATCCCGCACAGATCGTTGCAACGGGATTTTCCGCAGGCGGACACTTGGCGGGTATGCTTGCCACGCTTTTTGCGGACGAGCATGTAAAAAAGGCGCTTGGGGATAGGGCGGAGCCTGTCCGTCCCGACGCGGTCATTCTTTCCTATGCCGTGATCACGACGCGCGAAAACACGCACGGGGGCACGGCGCAGACGATATCCGGCGGAAACGCGGAATTGAGAGCGGCGCTTTCGCTTGAAACGCGCGTGACGAAAGACAGCGCGCCCGCATTCATTTGGCACACCAAAGAAGACGATGCCGTTCCCGTGTCCAATTCTCTTATGTTGGCGGAAGCGTATCTAAAATGCGGCGTTCCGTTTGAGCTGCACATTTTCGAAAAGGGCTGGCACGGAGTGAGCGTTGCGACGATTGAAACGGATTCGGCTGCAAGGCTGTCTAAAATCGAACATACTTCCGTATGGCCGGATTTGGCGTTTACCTGGCTGAGACAGCGCGGTTTCTGCGTGCGGGATATCTGATCATTTGTTTTTATCCGCTTTTTTCGCAACGGCGCTATGTCGGGCGAGAAATGCGGAGAGAGCATCGTCGTTTGTTTGACGGGGCACGGTTTGCTCTGTCGCGGTTTGTCCGTAGTCGGGCGGACGGAACGTACGATCGTCCGGAGAAGGTTGGTTTTTTTCGTCGTTTGGGGCGGCTGTATCGCGCGCGGTAAGGGCGGAAAGCGCATCTAATAATTCGAATATTCCGAATTTTTCCATAAAATACTCTCCGAATCGCAAAATTTCTTAAAGAAAAGTATAAGTTTTACGGCTTTTTGATTGCAAAAAACCTTAATTTAGTATATAATTAAAGACGTATCGTTTAGAACAAGAAATTTCAGACAAAACAAGGAAGTCTTATGCGTAAATTGCCGAAGAAATTATTGACAGCGTGTACCGCGGTTGCGATGACGCTCAGCGTTCTCGCTCTTCCCGCCTGCGCTACGTTTACTCCTCTTTCGGGAGATTATACGTCGGGCGAAGTAAACTCCAACGGCGGATTCGTTGTCGAAAAGGGGAATTATTACTACTTTATCAACGGCGTGGAAACCTATACGTCGGATAACACCTACGGCACACCCGTAAAAGGCGCGCTCATGCGTATAGCCAAAACCGATCTTAACAATGGGAAGAACAGTGCGGAAATCGTTGTTCCGTCCCTTATTGTCGGCGCCGATTATACGTCCGGTATCTATGTATACGGCGACAGGGTTTACTATATTACGCCCAATACCGTAAAAAACACGTCGGGCAGTGTGGAAAACAGCTACCTTGATTTCAAGAGCGCGAAACTTGACGGTTCAGACGTAAAAAATTACTTCAACGTTTCGGATAATTCCACCGTATATCGTTACGTGGAAGTAAACAATGTCGTTTATCTTTTATACGTAGACGGTTCCGATTTGCATTCTTATAATACCGTAACGAAAACGGATACTGTTTTGGCGGCGGGAATGGGCGCATATGTCCTCAACAGTACCGATAAAACGGATCCCACAGTCTATTACACGATGGGCGTAACGGTAGATATAGACAGTACGGACGGAGCGTATGAGCGTAGCTATAATCAGATTTACAGCGTTACAGCCGATGTGACGGAAGCGCCTTACGGATACGCGTATGATCAGGATTATCTTGACGCAAACGACGGCGTGGAACCCTATATTAACCTCGGTACGATCGTTCTTGACGGAATCGGCGCAAATTATACGGACTCTCCCACGCAGTTTACGCATGACCTGACGGAGAGCGTTACGCCTCTCTCTCCTTCCGGATATACCTATTCGTTACAGTCTTACACGAACGGGGGAATCTATTTTACCCGTTCCGCTCTCGATACGACAAGCTCCGTTGGCGAAACGGGATGGCTCTATTATCTCGCAGCGGATAAACTCTCTTCGGGATGGAATTCCATCACAGGAAACGCGCTTGAACAGCTGGATGCGATTGCGCAAAGCACGACCTATGCAAGCTCGTCTGCGATTTTTTATATCGACGACGGACATCATTATCTGTATATCAACGGTTCGAACATGTTCCGCGCAGACGTAAGAAAGGACGGCAGCGGCATTGCGGATACGACGCTCATTGCACGCGGAGTCAGCGGCGCAACGCTTGTCTCCGTCGATAATACGTCCGATTCCGTTTATCACTATGTCTATTATACAAATTCGGGAACAACGGGCAATACTGTTTCCCGCGTCGTATATAACGGTACGGAAGAAGATTATAAGATTCTCAATTACGACCAGAACGACGCTTATCAGCCCGTGCAAGTACTTGACATCGAGAATGCGAGCAGTTGGTATAATTTTGAGATTGTTGACGGAAAGTTGTTCTTTGCCGATACCGAGGCGTTCAGCTCTACTTCTTACAACTATATTTCCTTCGTCGATCTTACGAACGCAGACGGTTCGCTCATGAACAACGTCGAACTTTCTTCGTTCAACGATATGTATGAGGAAATCGTCGGCGACGAGGGATATCTTGTAACGTTATCGGAAGATTACAGTAATCTCTCCAACGCGGTCAAGTATTATTTCTACATGGGGCAGGACGAACTGTTCTATAAGGATACGGATGATTATTCGTTCTCAAGCGGATATCTCACTTACGAAACGTCGCTCTTTTACACCAACATTCAAGACGCGGTAGACGAAGGGAAAAAGACGACCTATCTTTATAGCGAAGAGGAGCAGGATCTTTTCAAAGCGTATGTGGAAGGAACGGGCGACAGCGCAGACTTTGTAGACGGGGACGGCGTTTCTTACCGTACGCGCAGCTATTTCGTAAAGAGAATCGGCGCGATGTCCTCGGATGACCGCGACGCATACGAATCCTACTGGTCTACCTATCTCCAATATTATTCGGTAACCGAGGAAGAGACGGTCATTCCTTCTTGGGGCTGGGCGCTTATCGGCGTCGGAATCGGCGTTGTTGTCATTGCAATCGGGCTTTCCGTGTTCTTTGTTCTCCGCGCAAAGAAACGCCGGGAGGAAGGATACGAGGAAGAAGATGAACCCATGTATGTCGATACGACGGATGACAAGGACGTGGATGTCTATGCGGAAAACAAAGAACCGGAAGAAGATGACGGCGTTCTGCAGTTCCCCGCAGCGGGAGAAACGTCGGAAGCCGGCGACGCAGAAGAACCTACGGAATCCGACGAAGGGTCCGATGTCGGGGATGAGGATTCGGCTGAAGAACCTGAAACCGGGAAAGAAGATCCGGACGCTCCGAATGAAGAGTAAACAGAAAACCAAAAGGGAACCCGAACAATCGGGTTCCCTTTTTTGTGTATTTTAAAGTTCATTCGGGTAGTTTTCCAAATAAATTTTGTTTTTGCACGCTTGTGATCGTCAGAAGCCATACGTCCGCCGCGCCTGCGCCTTTAAGCGTACGGGCAAGTTCGCTCGCAGTCGCTCCCGTTGTCATCGTATCGTCGACGATGAGAATATGCGCGCCCTTCACCTCTTTTCGGTTGGAAACGTGAAAGCAGCCTTTTAAATTTTCCTCCCGCGCCTGTCGGCCGAGCGCCTTTTGCTGTTCCGTCTCTTTTTGTTTGACGACAGGAGCGATAAAGCGCCTTCCGCTGCGGCGGGCGAGTTCTTCTGCGAGCAATTTCGATTGATTATAACCCCGTCTTTTTTCGGCAAGCCGCGTCATAGGGACTCCGATGAGCGTATCCGCTTTGGGAAATTCTTGCGCGAGTAAAGGGAGGGCGAGCTCAGCGAGGGTGAGATATAAGTATTTTGCGCCTCGTTTATAGCGTAAGACCAATCGCGAAGCTTCGGCTTCGTGGGTAAAACAGGAACGCGCTTTTTCCACGCCGAGCGGTTTTTGCTTACATTCGAGGCATACGCCTTCTTCTTTCTCTTTTCTGCCGCACAACGGGCAAATCACGCCGTTGTTCCAGGGTAAATCATTTCGGCACTTCTCACATACGCGTTTCTTCGTAAAGAGTTCTCTTCCGCAGATATCACAGGTGTAATTGTGCGTCTCGTCGTACCGTTTTATGCGCGCGGCAAGCTTTTTCAAAACATTGGTGAATTTATCTTTCATCTTTCGGATAAAAAACGGCGGACGCGTGTGTGAGCCGCATCCGCCGCCGGTACTTTTATGGACACGCTCTCTCTACGAAAACGCATCTCGCATGGAAACAAGTACGAGTATAACAGAAAGGACTTCATTTGTCAAGCGGTTTTATAAATATGACGTTTAGAAATCGTCGTCTTCGCCGTCTTCGCCGTCCTCGTCGTCTTCGTCGTCTCCGGAGAGAGAATAAATCTCATCCCCCGTCACGTAGTCGAGGTCTTCTTCGTCGTCGTAAGATTCTTCCGAAAGGTCCTCCTCTGTCTCTTCTTCAAATTCTTCGTCAAACGTTTCGTCGATCTCCTCAACGTCTTCAAGATCGTTTTCGTCATCGTCGTCGAGATATTCGCGCCATTCGTCGTCATCGTCTTCAACGTCCGGTTCTTCCTGCTCGCTCTCCATCTTTTTACGGCACTCTTCGCACATTTTTTCACCTGCACGCATCATGTTTTCGCCGCAGACAGGGCAGAGCTCGGTGGGAAGTTCCGCCTCTTCCTCTTCTTCGATTTCGTCCGCATCGGTACGGATACCCTTCATTTCTTTCAGGCAGACGTCGCAGTACTCTTGTTTTTCGGCGTCTATATAATTGAGCTCGCAGCGCGGGCACTTCATATAGCGTACCATGATTTTCCTCCCAATCTTATGCTTGCCGCAGGTAAATCCCAACGGTTAATAAATTATATTAGTTATTATTTTTTTTGTAAACTGTTTTTTTATGCGTTTTTGCAAAAAAAAACGGATTTGACTGATTTTTTTGGATTTTTTTTGCGATCGGGCAGAGTTTTTTATGAGTTGCATATTTTTCCGTTCAAAGCCATAGGATAGAAAAAACGGAAACGGCCTTTCGGGCGGTGTGAGCGCGGTCGAATCAAAACGACAAGCAAAGAGCCGTTTCGCCAAAATGCGGCAAAATATTTATTCGGAAATATTTTATCATAGAGAGGTAATCAGATGAAATTTCTGACCATTCGGTTGAGGTACGTTTTGACGGCGGCGGCGCTCGCAGTTCTTTTGACGGGAGCGGCGTTTACGGCAAAAGCGGCGGGAGCGCAGGAAGTCTATTGGGGCGGGACGCGTTCGCTTCCCATATATTCTGTGGATCGCAGCGACAACAAAATTGCCATTTCCTTTGATTGCGCCTGGGGCGTAGAGTATACAGACGCATTGTTAGAGCGCTTAGCGGATTCCAACGTGCGCGCTACTTTTTTCGCCGTGCAATTCTGGACGGAAAAGTATCCGGAATTTATTCGGAAAATCGATGCGGCGGGTCACGAGATAGGGACGCACAGCGCGACGCATTCGTATATGAGCAAACAAAGCGAAACGGAGATCCGTGCCGAGCTGGAAAGTTCTTCGGAGGCGATTTCGTCAATTACGGGCAAGGAAGTCAAACTCTTTCGTCCGCCGTACGGCGATTATAACAATTTGCTCATCGATACGGCGAACGCAATGGGGCTGTATCCCATTCAATGGGACGTCGATTCGCTGGACTGGAAAGACCTCTCCGGGGCGGATATCGCCGCGAGAATTTGCGAACGCGTGCAAAGCGGTTCCATTATTCTCTGCCACAACAACGGTTTGCATACGGCGGAAGCATTACCTATTGTCATCGACACGCTGCGTGCCAAAGGCTATGAATTTGTTCCCGTCGGCGAGTTGATATACAAAGAGAATTACTCGATAGACGGTGCGGGGAAGCAATGTCCCAAGGGAGCGGCATAGTCGCAGCGGGAAATAAAGACTGCGACAAAAACGCGTAAACAGAAATACTTGACGGAGGTACGTTACGAATATGGATTACAACACGGAAAAAAACAACAAAGTCTACTTTATGGGAGAAATCGTGTCGGAAGCGACGTTTTCACACGAAGTTTACGGCGAGGGATTTTACGAACTGTATGTAAAGGTGATGAGGCTATCGGGACAGGCGGATATTCTGCCCGTCACTATCTCCGAGCGGATCATCCGCCAAAAAGATTTAAAAATCGGCAGCGAGATATGCGCCTTGGGGCAATTCCGCAGTTATAACAAGTTGGAAAACGGAAGGTCGCGCCTTATGCTCACCGTTTTTGTGCGGGAACTTGCGGAAAACGTGCCTTCACGCAATCCCAACAGCATTGTACTCTCGGGTTACATCTGCAAGCCGCCCGTTTACCGCACGACGCCGTTCAACCGCGAGATAGCGGATCTCTTGGTTGCCGTCAACCGAGCTTACAACAAATCCGATTACATTCCGTGTATCGCTTGGGGACGGAACGCCCGCTTTGTACAGAATTTGAAAGTGGGCGACAGGATCGCGCTTTCGGGCAGGATCCAAAGCCGCGAATACCAGAAAAAACTTTCGGAAGAAGAAATCGTAACGATGACGGCATACGAGGTTTCTATTTCCAAGCTTGCCGCATTCGATGCGGGGGAGAATTTTGATCTCGACGGTGAATTCGATTTATATGCCGCACCCACTACGCAGAGCAGATATTGAGCATTTTTCATAACTCTAGAGCGTTATTCGGACCTCCGCATGCCCCGCGGCGGTCCATTTTTAAAATGTCGGAACGGTGTAATAAAATTATATGACAAAGCGATTGACAAACGTGCTGTGAAGGGATACAATGGAGAAAGAGGCGAAAACATGGCAAAGAAGCGCGGTAAACTTGAAAAACGGGAAAAAATACAGCAAACGCTCGAACGGTACCGCCGTTTCGATTACGATTATATTCCGTTCGGTAACAGATGGAAGGTTCCCGGGGCAGACTATGATTACCGAGGCTCGCTTTGGCTTCGCTTTTATGCAAAGTTTGTGCGCACGCTGTCTCTTTGTATTGCGAATGTCGTCATCAAAGTCCTTTACGGGGCGAAAGTAACGGGTAAGGAAAATATCAAAGCGCTCAAAAAGCAGGGCGCGATCTGTATCTGCAACCATTTTTCTTATCTCGATAATTTGTTTATACGGGCGGCGGTCGGGCAATACCGTTCTTATTTCACCGTTGCGCCTTGGAACAACAAAACGGGTTTTGCGGGTAGATTTCTTCGCGCGGGAGGGATTTTGCCGTTCAGTCCCAATTTGGCGGCTACCAGAAACCTCAACGACGAGATTGCAAGGCTCTTGGGAAAAGGTAAGATTGTCAATTTTTATGCCGAGCAAGCCATGTGGGTCAACTATCAAAAACCCCGACCGCAGAAGGAGGGCGCGTTCTATTATGCGATAAAAAACGACGTCCCCGTTCTGCCTATATTTTGTACCTTTCAAAAGAGTGCGCGCGGGCATATAAAAAAGCTTCGTATCAACATACTGCCGCCCATTCCCGTCGATAAGTCGCTGCCGCGCAGGCAGGAGACGGCAAGACTCAAAGAGTGTTCGGAGGAGGCGTGGAAGCGCTGTTACGAAGAGAATTACGGCATTCCGCTGGAATATCTTTCCAAAGAATAACGAGTTGGCTCGCAATGACGGGCGGCGCTTCGGATGATTAAAAAAGCGAAGAATTTTGAAATTCTTCGCTTTTTTGATTTCTTGTGGGGGATGCGGTTTATGCGTCGCTATTGTTATTCTATGACCTGTTCTTTTGCCTTGGAGGCTTGTTTGCGGGCGCGCCGTCTTTGAATGAGACGCGGCGCAGGGCGTTGCAATGCCGCGCCTCTGTGAATTTCCACGCGCGCCGTATGCAACCAGTTCGTTTTTTTGCGGAACAGCAAACAAAGCTGTCCGTGAATGAAAATGGGGAAATATTCGAATTGAAAGAGGGGCGCAAACAGCAACAACGCAACCTTTTCGCCCGATGAAAGCGGCTCGAGCGCGTCGCGGTAGGAGAGCATCGTGAGAAATACATACCCCAATTCGAGCAAATACATCAAAAGCAGCGGCATAACGGTAAGAAGCAACAGCGCGTTCAGCCAAAGCGCGCTTCCGACGGCTGCATAATAAATTGTAAGTCCTACTCCGCAAAGCGCGGTAACGATATCCGCCGCAATAAAGATGATGAGCGGAACGATGGAAAAGAACACGTCGTACCGCAGAGCAAAACTTGCGCCTTCCTTTTTAAACTTTTTGCGGATTGCTTTATTATACCGGTTGTCGCATTGCGAATAGCCTATCACCCAACGCAAGCGGCGGGACCAACAGTCCTTGTGACGGATCACCTCTTCGGTGTAAATCACCGCATAGGGATAATACATGGAAGTAAAGCCGCGCAAAATGCTGTCTTTTCTCATCTCGTAGTCCTCGGTGAGCGTGCGATAGGGCCAGCCGCCGATTTCGCGAATGACTTCCGCGCGCACCATCATGCCCTGTCCGCAATAGTTGACGGGGATCTTGCGCTTCGTGCGGTAGCGGCTTCCCATTTCGTCGAGAACGGGATAGATAAGCGCCGCGCAGTTGCAGAAAACAGAGCGCGACTTTCTGTCCCCGAAGTAATTTTTGATATTTTTCCTTGTCATGAAAATCTGGCAATCGTTCTCGAGCGCGTTGTTCAGCTCGGTAAGATAATTCTCGGAGAGCACGGCGTCGGCGTCTATAATGGCGAACGCCGCATAAGAATCGCGCTCCTCGGCGGAGATTGCTTGAAAATACCCGTCGAGCGCGGCGCCCTTGCAGGTTTGTTCGGGCACGACGAACACGTTTGCGCCCGCCGCTTTCGCGATGCTTACGGTAGGGTCGTTCTCTTCTTTGACTATGATATTGACGTCGAAATACCGATTGTCGTAATCTTGTTTTGCAATGGAAGCGAGAAGGTCGCCGATGACGCGGCTTTCGCCCCGCGCGGGAACGACGAGGGAAATACGGCGTTTTTCCTGCGCCGTTTTGCGCGGCGGCTTTTTGAAACATCCGCCGAATTGAATAAGCTTCGGAATATATAAAATCGCCGCAAGTACGGCAAACGCGCCGAACGCGATGAGAAATATCGTAATAAGGTTCATTCTGTCTCCTTTGTTCCATTATAGGCGATATGAAAACGAAAGTCAAGATATTCGGATTAAATTATCATAGTTTTTTATGACAATTTCTTCTTCCCAGTTTGTTTTTCATGACAAACGGAAATCGACTTTTCTCATAAAACTCTGCAAAGGCGGGAGAAGCGTTTCGCCGTTTGATTTTTTACGGCATAAAAAAACTCCCGTTTGCGGATTGCAAACGGGAGATGATTTTACATTACGACGATGTTTTTCTGCGCAAACAGGTTTTTGAGTTCGGCGGGGAAGTTCTCGTCGGTGATCAGCACGTCGATATCTTCCAGACGGGCAAAGGTATACGGCATCGTTTTGCCGATTTTCGAACTGTCGAGCATCATATACATCGATTTTGCTTTCTCGCGCGTATGTTTGAGCAGATCCGCCTCGATTTGCGAGCCGCAGGAAAAGCCGTTCTCCGGGGTAAACGCGGAAGCGGATATGATTGCAAGTTCGAAATTTGTGTTTTCGAAGTACGCCTTGGCAACGGGAGACGCCGTGGAAAGGTTTTCTTTCATGACCTGTCCGCCCACCATGGTTACGTTGACGTTCTTTTTCTGCGCAAGCTCGGTTGCGACGGCAAGCCCGTTGGTAAACACGTGAATGCACATATCGGGCATTTCTTTGGCGAGATAGAGCGCCGTCGTGCCTCCGTCCATAAAAAGAGAGGTGTTTTCCTCAATGAGATTTGCCGCCTTTTGCGCGATTTCGATTTTCTCGTCGGTATGGATTGCGGTTTTTTTGGCGTACGGTTCTCCCGAAACTTTTTGGACTTCTTTCACGGACATTGCGCCGCCCCTTACGCGGATAATGCGGCCGGCTTGCTCCAACTGAAACAAATCGCGCCGAAGCGTCATCTGGGATACGTTGGGGAAAAAGTCGTCAAGCTGTTCGAGGGTCAGTTTTCCGCGTTTATCCAAAAGTTCTGCAATTTCTTCAATGCGTTCTTTTTTCATTATGATCCTCCATATTTCTTCTTTTGTCATATTTTAACACACTTTTTGCTTTATTGCAAGCAAATTAACAATAAAATTTGCAAATTTTTTAAAAAACGATGAATTTTTTGTGAATTTTTATAAAAAACGGCGGTGAGATTGATAAGACGGACAAAGCGGTCGAGCCGAAAAACCGACGCTTTTTCAATATGCCGAAGAACGTTTTGGGGGAAGCGTGCAGCCGCGCGCGAACGGCAGTCGCAAACGCGCCGAAAAGGGGGAAAGATTAAAGAACGGAACGGTTTTTGGTGAAAATATCCAAAAAAAAGGTGAAAAACAATGAATTTTTCACAAAAAAAATTTCAAAATTACATTGACAAACTCTGTTTTGTGTGTTATAGTTATGTCAAGTGTAAAATGACGATGGGGGGAAAGTCATGATGCAGAGGAACATTCGTTAATTTTTCGGTCTCTTTTTTGTTTGCCGAACGCGGCGATCAGAAGATCGGCAAGTTGACGAATGTCCTTTTGCGTTATACCGACTGAAATCCGGCATTTGCTTCTTTTTGAAAACGTATTCCGCGCGGGCGCGCGCCATCCCCCAAACGGCGCAATTCCGAACGGGAAAAGTCGGAGAAAAGAAGCTGACACGTAAGATTCTATAATTAAAGAGGTAAAAGATGAAGAAGAAAAAGTTTTTGAAAACAGCTTCTATCGTAGCTCTTTCCGCAGTCATGTGCGGAACGACGCTTGCCGCTACCGCCTGCTCGGGTGGAGACTCCAAGGAATATGAATTGGACGCCTTCATCTTCTGTTCGGCAACGGACGCCGCTACGAACCAGAAGATTTGCGACACATGGGCGGAAGAGTATACGCAGAAGCTTCGGGCGTCCGGTGAGCTTAGCGAAGACGAGCCGGATATTACGGTCAACCTCACCTATCAGACCAACTCCGGCACTTATTCGACGCAGCTTGACAACCTGTTCTCGAAAAAGAACGCCGCTCCCGACGTTTTCTATCTGTCTCCCAAGTACATTAGAACGTGGGCGAAGAACGGACGCGTGCTCGATATTTCCAAGTATCTCACAGACGAGAACGCGGCAAAACTCAACGGACTTTGGCTGGACTCCGTCGGTTTCTACGGCTATTCGGAGGACGCGTCGTACGTTCAGGGCGAACGAATCCAATACGACGCGGACGGCAAGGACGGCGCGGGCATGTATACGCTCGACGGCGAGACGAAAGTAGGTCTTTACGGTTTGCCGAAAGACTATTCCAACTTCGCTATGGCGTATAACGCTAATTATTATACCGAGAACATGAAGAATTGGATGCAGACATACGGTCCCGCCACCTCGCGTACCGTTCAGGGCGCGTATGAACGTACCTCTAAGCTCACCTTTACGGGGGAGAGCGGCGTTGTAACGTATGCCGTAAGCGGCGAGTATACCAATACCGTAACGGGCGAAAAGATAACGGCGGTAAAAGGAGAGGACGCTCCGTTCATCGCGGTGGGCGTTCCCGTGAACATTAAGCCTTATAACTTCTACCGTTTCAACAGCTATTACTCGGCGGTTGCAGGCGGAGATCCCATCGCTCTCGCAACCATGACCTATACGAACGACGAGGGATACATCGTGACCATTCCCGGTTTCCCCGGCGATACGTTTACCGTTAGCGACGACGACGTGACGGGCGGTCTCGACGGCGACGCTCCTTACGCTACGACCCGCGGTTACACCGTATTTACCTATGCGGAATACGGCGCTCTTACCTGGCTTACAACGTATTTCTGCAATACGTTTAACTGGTGGGACGCTACCAACAACGGAAACACCGACGGAACGGACGGAAACGCAAGCTTGTTGCTTTCCGGTACGGGCGGCATGGTGACGGGTGCGAAGTCCCGCGTGAACGTTTACGGCTGCGGTCAGTACGAAGCGGGCGATAACCCCATGCTTTATACTCTTCCTTGGCTGTACGGCAACGATTCCGACTTCATTAACGAAGCTTCTACGCAAGCTACCAACCCCGGCGTTGCGAAGAAAGAGGTGAAGGGTACCACGACGTATAAGGACTACGTCTATACCGATACGAGCGATCTCGACACCATAGCGAAAATGATTGACGTGACCTCGCAGCAGGTATCCGAAAGCCGCCAGAAGATGTCTTTGAACGGCGATTACCGTAACGTAGACGTTTATTACGGCGTAGACAGTTATAACTTCCTTGAAATGTACGGCGCGTTCATCGAATACGGTTCCACTTGGAACGGCAACCTCGAGAACTGCGGCGACGTGGACGAAGTCTCCTCCAACTCTTGGGCTCAGTTCCGCGCGGGCAACAATATCTTCTACGGTTCGGGCACCTGGGACGCTCAGGCGAGAAACGAATCCGATTTCGAGACATACTGCACGTTCGCCACAATGCCTTCCGCGATTGCGGAGAAGTACGCGCTGTATTCGCACGTGAAAGACGCGTTCTACAATCAGCAGACTTACGCTTGGATCAGCCAGGACGTTGATTCGAACGGCACGACGTATCAGACGTATTGGAACGGACAGAACGTTGTTAAAGATAACAACAATGAGCGTATCGTTGAAGATACGAAAATCAATTACAGTGATACGTATCTGAAAGTATTCACCGAGGATGAAATCAAGGCGAACCAAGTTGTCCGTCAGGATAAATGGGGCGCCCGTATGGACTCCGTCGGTTATTCCGCAAACGCTCAGCTCGAAGAGTTAGCAGGTACGGAAAACGAATGGAAGATCGAGGCGGCGGCAGAGTTGGTGCAGGCGCTCTCCATTAACGAAGAAGGTCAGGTTACGCTCAGCTACGGCGGCGCGCAGCTTCCCAACTTCATTACGCAGTGCGAAGATTTCCTCTACTACAATATTCCGGACGCTCCTTACTGGAGTACCGCAGGTAAGTCGTACGATGAGGGCGCGTTTGTGAAGATGCTCACTCCCGAAGGATTCTACGATACCGGTTATTGGGATTACAATGCAACTACGGGCGAGTATACGGTAAATGCAGCGGGCGCGGCGGAAGCTGCTAAAATCTGGAGCCACTATTATCAAATCGTGAAAGCGATGGATGAATTGGCACAAGCCAGCAGCACAAAAACGGTGAAAGAAGTTCTGTCTGCTTATAAAGCATACGACGGCGGCGAGCTTGTTTACGATACGCAGTACGATGACGTTGTAATGAAAGATTTCACCAAAGACAGCGATTCTTATCGCGCTTATGCGATGAAGATTCTGTATATGCAGACGTATACGCTTTCGGACCGCGACCTTCAAGTCAGAATGCAGTACGGTTTGAACTCGGCGCGCGACGCTACAATGTACACCTATACGATTACTTGGGCGCAGCAGATTTCCACGCGTGAAGGCTCGTCTCTGAAAGATATGCTGCAGGCGCCTCTCGATACCACGAAGGGAATCGAATCCTATGTGCAGAGGATTGCAAATGGCACAGTGACTTATTATCAGACGGCGGCGGTTCACTGCCTGAAACAGTCGCAGTTGGTTGCTTATAACCTTGCAATCGCCCTTTACTCCGAAGAGCAGGATTTAGAGTACGGCTTCTAAGAAAAATTACGGCGACATATCTCCCATTCGGGAGATATGTACCGTCGTCTTTTTCGGAATATGAAATTTAAGGAGGAAGTATTATGGAAGGAGACATCGCTACAAATACTGCGGATAGCGTAGTTGTAGAAGATAGCGCCGTTTCCGAAGAGGTGATTCCTCAGAAGAAAAAGAGAAAACCCATCAATCAGCAAAAATTACAGGATAATATTTGGGGCTGGACGTTTTGCATTCCGCTTATCGTCGGAACCGTGCTCTTTATCTATATCGCGCTGATTTTGGCTGTCCTGATTTCTTTTACGCGCTGGAAAACCGGTTCGAGCGTCAATATTTGGGGCGTGTTGGGCGATTACGGCACTTATATCATGGACGCCAAAAGCGGAGGTCCGTTTGCCTGGTATAAAAATATTTTTACATATAATATATCCATTAACGGGTCGGATCTTATCTATAACGAGACGGGGTCGTATCTGTTCAACACCGTGTTCTACATGATCGGCATTCCCATCGGTATGGTGCTTGCCGTATTCTTTGCGGTTTGCATGTCCCGCGATATTAAAGGCGGCAACGTGTTCCGCGTTCTCTATTATCTGCCTTGCGTTGCAAGTACGGTTTCGGTTATCTATACCTTTAAAATCGTCTTCGGCGTGAACGGCGTGATTAACCAATTGTTTAACTGCGCGCCTTCGGACACCTATTCGGGATTTATCTGGATTCCCGTAGCGCCATCCGCCGGCAACTCTTGGGTGACTCTGCTGGGGTTGGATCCGACGAAGTATACGTCTCAATTTATGATAAACCAATATTGGTGCCAAGGGCTTATCACAAAGTGCGTCATTGTCATCATGTCGGTTTGGAAGGGCTTGGGCGGTACGATTATTCTGTATCTGGCAGGGCTGTCGGGCGTGAACGCTTCCACAAAGGAAGCCGCTCAAATCGACGGCGCGAACGGATGGCAGATTTTCTGGAAAGTGACCATGCCCGATTTGTATCCCGTTATTTTCTATAACATTGTTACGTCGGTCATCGGCGGCTTGCAAATCTATGCAGAGCCTGAAATCATGATGAGCGGTGAAAACGCCATGACGAGCGGTTTCGTCGCGTTGATATACCGCTACGGCGTGAACGATAAATATGCCGGCAAAGGTTCCGCTTACGGTATCTTCCTTGCGCTTATCATCTTTGTGCTCACCCTGTTCCAGTTCTGGCTGGATAAGAAGAATGCGGAGTAAGGAGGGGGAAACATGGATAATATTGATAATGTTGATAATGTTGATAATGTTGAAAACGTTGAAGACGTTAGCCCCGTTGAAAACGAAGTAGCCGGCGTCGATACGTTCGAGCAAGAACAAATGAAATACTCCACGTTCCGTTACGGACTCGGCGCGGTGCTTGCGTTCTTCGGATTTTCTTCCAAGACGCATCGCGCGAGCAAAAAGCGCGCGAAACTTGTAGGCGATATCGTCGTTTATATCGTCCTGCTTGCGGGGGCGTTCCTTATGGTCTATCCCTTCTGGTGGATGATCGCAGGTTCGTTTGCCTATGCGCCCAGCAACTCGGAGTATCTGAGCTTTATGAATAAGCTGATATGGTGGCCGGAACGCACGACGTTATGGGCGATTGAAAACGTCCCCAGCATGGCGAGCGTGAAAGGCGGGCTGTTCTATAACTATTGGTATATTTTAAACCGCGCGTTCGACGGTTCGAGCGCCCAGAGTGAATTCAACGAAAACTTTAGTTACTGGCGCGCCGTAATCAACAATTTGCTCTACTCGGTCGTTCCCGTTGTCGTCGGCGTGATTACGTCCGCTTCCGCGGCGTTCGCGTTCTCTAAAATCAACTGGATTGGCAGAGACGCCGTGTTTATGTTCCTGCTTGCGGCGATCATGGTTCCCGGCGCGTCGATCATGGCTTCTCAGTACGCCCTGTACGACTCGTTCGGTTGGTTGGACAACTGGATGGTTCTTACCATTCCCGGTATGTTCGGTTCCATCATGACGGCGTTCTTTATCAGACAGTTCCTGTTCGGTCTTCCCACTTCCATTATCGAGGCGGCGAAAATCGACGGCGCGGGATATTTCAGAATTTTCTGCAGCTTCATTCTCCCGCTCGCAATGCCCGCGATTATGGCGCAAGGACTTCTGTCCTTCATGGGTTGCTGGAACAACTACATGGGTTCGTACGTCTTTATTGCGCCGAAGAGCGAATGGATCAACCTGCCGCACGCAATGTATTGGTTGCAAGTGAAGAACGGAGACGTCTCCGGCGACTTGATTGCGGCTTCCGTGCTGTGCGTGTTGCCCGTCATGATTTTGTTTGCGATATTCCAGAGACAAATCATCAGCTCGCTTATGCTTACGGGCTCCAAGGAATAAAATCAGACCGAAAAAACGGAGCGGATTCGCTCCGTTTTTTTGAAAGAAAAATTCCGAAAGGTATTGAAATCGAAAACGGAACGAGTTATAATAAAGATATCAAAGTCAGGAAGGGGAAACTATGAAAACGAAAAAATGGCTGTGTCTGTTGTTGGCAACGGCATTAACGACCGCCGCTTGTCTTGCGGTTGCGGGCTGCGGCGAGAAAGGCGATGAAAATTTGCCTACGGCGAATTATAAATTGCCTACTGACGTTACTCTCGGTTCGAACGTCGCAGTGCACGATCCGTCTGCGTTTTTCGATGAAGTAACGCGCAAATACTATGCGTTTGGCTCGCATTTCGCCGTCGCTTCTTCCACGGATCTTTTAACGTGGAAGCAAGAAGTGAGCGACGGGGGCGCGAACGTTCTCTACGGAACGACTAATTGGCGCAGCGTCCTCTCACGGAGCGACGCTCTGGTTGGGGGTACGCAGAATACCTGGGCTCCCGACGTGATTTATTTGAACGATACCTATTATATGTATTATTCCTTGACATCGGGTTTCGGTTCCAGCAAATCTGTAATAGGGAGAGTTTCGTCCTCCTCGGTTTTGGGTCCGTATTCCAACGAAGAAATCATCATCAACAGTACGGGCAGCAACAGCAGCGACCCCAACTGTATCGACCCCGAATTGTTTTACGATAAAGACGGAAAGCTCTGGATGGTTTACGGGTCTTTCTTCGGAGGGATCTTTGTAAAAGAACTCGACGAAGACGGGCTGCCTGTTGAAAGCGGATTCGGAACGATGGTATGGCAAAGGGGCGCTTCTGCCGGCGTGGAGGGACCGTTCATATTCTATAACGAAGATACGGAATATTATTATCTGATGGTCAGCGAAGGGGATCTCTCTACGGTATATAACATGCGCGTCGCGCGGAGCAAGAACCCCGACGGTCCTTATGTGGATATCACGGGAAACGACGTGGCGACTGCGGATGGCAAGGGCAACAAGCTTGCGGGGAATTTCCAATTTGCGGGAGACAATATCAAAGCCGCTATGGGACATAACTCCGTCATTGTTGAGGACGGTAAATATTTTGTGGTTTGCCATGTGAGAAACAACGTCAACGGCGCGCATCATCTCGAAGTGCACCAGCTGTTCTTTAACGAGGATTATTGGCCCGTGCTCTCTCCCAGCCGTTTTGCAGACGAAAAGAAGGGACTTGTCACGCAGGAACAGGCGGCAGGCGCTTATGACGTTGTCGTTCATTCTATCGATACGGTTGAGGATATTATCCCTTCCGCGCAATATACTTTCTCTGCGGACGGAACAATCGCGGATTCTTCCGGGACCGCGGCGGGAACGTGGAGCATGGTTCAGAATTATTATGTCACGCTGACGTTGAACGACGTCGCATACAAGGGCGTTGTCGTTCCGGGATGGCGCGATTACGGCACGAAGGAAGGCATCCTGTGTATCACCGCGACCTCGGATACGGGGAATGCAATCTGGGCGAGAGCCGCCGATATTTCATAAGCGCGGTCAAAGTTGCGAAAGGCGCCCGCGGGCAATCGGAAAGCATGAGAACGCCGATAGGCAGGCGCTTTTGAAAAGAAGCGAACAGCGCGGTACCGTATTCGGTACCGCGTCGCGCTTATATAACGCTTTATGATTCGGCGTCTGTCTTTCTGCTCTTTGCGGTCTCTTATTTGCGTCGGATATCATAAAGAACGAGAGAACGGTTGCCGGAATCGGGAGAATTTTTGAAAATCGGGAGAAAATTTGTAGGCGGTATTGAAAATTTGTACGGTTTGATATATAATAAGAT
>CAZFPP010000005.1:0-53575 GCA_964521125.1 uncultured Clostridia bacterium | reverse complement strand
ACGCCGTCTTTTCCTGCCGCACCGACCAAGGAAGCAAGCCACTCTGTCACGCTTCCTTCATATCCGTTTTCCACGGCAAGATCATACGCCGATTTTCCGTCTGCGCCCGTTTCCCCCGGCGTACCGGCGCAGCTAGCAAACGACATACACATTGCCGCTGCAACCGCCGCAGCAAGAATGCATTTGATCTTTTTCATCTAGCATCTCCTCATAAAATATTTAGAAATTTTCTTTCTATGTATTTTTATTATAGAGTATTATGATTTCTATGTCAAGCATTTACAGTAATTTTTTTGGTAAAGTAGGAAGAAAATACGGATATTATTGCTATGGAATTAAAAATCAAAGAACTTCGGGAAGAACTCCAATTAACGCAAAAATCGCTTGCAAAGCTTATCGGTAACGCCCAGCGCAACGTAAGCAATTGGGAAAACGGTACGAGCGAACCCGACTTACAGACCACGCTCATGCTTGCGAACGCGCTTCACGTATCGCTCGACGAGCTGTACGGCAGAACGCCGCTGTCTCCCGTCCGCGAAACGACGGACGACGAATTGGACAGAACGCTCTTTCGCGCTATACGAAAACTGAACGAAGAACAAAAAAAGGCGCTGCTACGCCTCATCGTCACCTTTCGGGAGTAAACCCGAAGTCTAAATAGTATACCGAAAAATAATAAACAGTACTGTTTCGTAAGAAAAATGACGTCTTCTTTCCTCTACCTGCCCCTATCTATGGGGGCAGGCGGCGCGCTGCGCCGAAAAAATCCCCTCCGTTCACGGGGGGGGGACGTTTACGCCCGAACAAAGCGCGCGGACGTTGCGGTTTACTCTTTTCCCTTTCGCTCTCTCGTCTTTTTTACTTGCTTTTCATAGCCGTAATCGGTGGGTTGATAATATACTCTGTCTTTTAACGAAGTCGGCAGATACTGCTGCTTGACCCAGCCGCCGAAGTCGTGCGGAAAGAGATATTTCCCGCTCTCCGCTTTCATTTCCTTGCTGCCGTAAGAGTTATCGCGCAAATAGGGCGGCACGTCGTCGTCGCGGTTTTCCCGCGCATCCTTTTTCGCCGCAAGGAGCGCGCTTTTCACCGAATAGCTCTTTTCCGCCTCGCAGACATAGATAATCGCCTCGGCAAGCGGAATCAACCCTTCGGGATACCCCATATTCTGAAACGCGGTGAGCGCGCTTGTCGCTACTACGAGCGCGTTGGGATCCGCCATGCCCACGTCCTCCGCCGAATGTGCGATCAATCTTCTGAATACAAGCAAGGGATCGCAACCGCCCTCGATGAGCCGCATCGCATAATAGAGCGCGGCGTCCGAATCGCTTCCGCGTAAAGACTTGCAAAACGCCGACAAAATATCGTAATAGAGATCCTCGTTATAGGAAAGCGCCTTGCGTTGAATGGACTGTTCTGCATCCGAAAGGGTCACGCGAATCTTCCCCTCTCCGTCGGGCGGCGTGGTAAGGACGGCAAGTTCCAACGCGTTATACGCCGTACGCAGATCTCCTCCCGCCGCCGCGGCAAGATGATCGAGCGCGTCCCCGTCCACCTTGGCGCAATAATTGCCAAGTCCCTTCCGTTTATCGTTCAGGGCGCGAATAAGAGCGCCGCGGATATCTGCCGTGGAAAGCGGTTTGAATTCAAACACGCGGCAGCGCGAAACGATTGCCGGCGTCATAGATGCATACGGATTCTCCGTCGTGGAGCCGATAAAAACAATCGTACCCTGTTCCACCGCGGGAAGAAGGGAATCGGACTGCGTTTTATTGAAACGGTGACATTCGTCGAGCATCAGATAGGTGCGTTTTCCGAACATTTTCAGATTATCACGCGCCCGATCCACCGCCTTTTTTACGTCTGCCACGCCCGCGTTGACGGCGTTGAGTTTTAAAAATTCCCCGTTCGTCTGCGCGGCGATAATGTTTGCAAGCGTCGTCTTACCGCAACCCGGCGGACCCCAAAAAATACAGCTCCCCAAGCGGTCCAACGAAATGGCGCGGCGAAGTAGCGAACCTTCCGAGACGATATGTCCCTGTCCGACAAAATCTTTAAAAGTGGAAGCGCGCATCCGTTCGGCAAGCGGTTTCGCCTTCTCTTCGTTTTCATTGAAATCAAATAAATCCATTATTCTCCGATAAGCTCTATTATTTTATCGCGGTTTTCAACGCCAAGCTCATATCCCTTTTCATAGGCAAATTTGAGATTTTTAACCTTGTATTGATCCATTGCGCCGAGATCGGGTTCCAACCACAAATCGATATAATGGGAACGCGCCCGTTTTTTCCTTTGTGTTGCGCGCGTATCCATGATATCGATGCATCGCAAAAGCGTATCGACGAGATTGTCGTTGACTTTCTTGACCGTCAGATCCCCGAGAACGTCGATTGCAACGATGACTTCCGCTCCCATTTTTTTCAGCTCCTTTGTAGGAACGCGTTCGAGAACGCCGCCGTCGATGAGCGCTTTATGTTCGCCGATCGAAGCAGGGGTAAACACGCCGGGCAACGATCCCGAAGCAAGCGTCGCGTCGATCACATTGCCTTGCGTAAGTTCTACGATTTTCCCCGATTCGAGATCGGTCGCAACACAGCAAAACGGAATTTGAAGTTCTTCGAACGTCTTGTCGCCCATAACTTCCTGCATCAGACTTTTTGCCTTAGTCATGCGGAAAAGTCCGTTGTTCTTCAAGGGCGCGATATTGAGCGCCGCGATCCGCGAAAGTTTTAAAGCAAGCGCAACCTCTTTGAGTTTTTCCATAGAAACGCCCGCGCAATAACATGCGCCGACGATCGCCCCCATAGAACATCCCGTCACGCAATCCGCTTTTACGCCGACTTCCTCAAGCGCCTGTAAAAATCCGATATGCGCAATGCCCCGCGCTCCGCCGGAGCCGAGAGCCAGTCCTAATTTTTTACGCATAAAACTCTCCCTTTCCTCGTAAATTTGAATATGTCCGCAAGCAAAAAAATTTTATCCGCATCCGTCTGCGCCGTCGTACTGTTTGCAATGACCGTTTTTTTGTCCGCGCCCGCGCGTTATGCAAAAAGCGTGCTCGACGGTATCTCGCTTTGGGCGCTCAACGTTCTGCCCGCGACCTTTCCCTTTCTCTTTCTCACCGCGCTTTTAACGGGATTGCATCCATATGCAATCTTTTCAAAAAAAATATCTCCCGCCGCGGGAAAGTTCTTCCGTATTTCCGGCGTAGGCGGAAGCGCGGCAATCCTTTCTGCGTTGTCCGGCTATCCCGTAGGCGCACGCATTGTCGCCGATCTCTACGGAAAAAATACGGTTGCGCGGTCGGAAACCTTTCGGCTTGCCTGTCTGTGTTCCACATCCGGTCCCGTGTTTTTGGTGGGAACGGTGGGCTGTCTCATGTACGGCAGCGCGAAAGCGGGTTGGATCGCCCTATGTTCGCACCTGATCGCCGTCTGGCTCGTATGTTTCCTGTTGCGTTTCACTGCAAAGCCCGTACAAGCCGCTCTGCCTTCTCCTTTCCAAAAGACGGACACCCTCTACGAAAACCTTTACAACGCCGTCGTTTCCATCCTCTGCGTAGGCGGCTTTATCACCCTGTTTTATTGTTTGGGGCAAATGCTATCCGATCTCGGCTTTTTCAAAGGCATAACCGCCCTGCTCGGCGGTTCGGTTTATGCGGAAGGAATTTGCCGCGGACTTCTGGAAATGACGACCGGCTGCAACTCCCTTTCCGCCGCAAGAACGCCCGTTTCGCTTGCGCTCTCGTGCTTTCTTGTTACCTTTGGGGGCGTCTGCGTTCTATGCCAGCAAGCGTCCTATCTCTCCCGCGCAAACGTGAAAATATTTTCTTTCCTCGGCGTAAAATTATTACAGGCCTCCGTTGCGTTCGGGCTGTGTCTTGCCTTGTCGTCCCTCTTTGGCGTTTAACGATATGCGCCAATGAGTTTGAATTGCAGACTGTTTTGTTTTACTTCTTCTAACGCGCGCCGCACGCGTTCGTCGCCGATATCTCCCGCAAATTCAATAAAAAAACGGTATTCGCCAAACACGTCTTTGATGGGACGGCTCTCGATTCTCGTAAGATTAAAGCCTCCGCGGGCGAACGTCTGCAACATGCCTGCCAAAGATCCGGGCTTATGCGTGCAAATGGCGGTAAAAAACAGTTTTTCGCTATGGGAAGGCAACTGCGCATCGCTCCGGGTCAGACACAGAAAACGGGTAAAATTATTCTTTTCGTCCGCTATATTTTCTTCGGAGACGACAACGTTCTCCCGCACGACATGAGAACCGACGATCCCCGCCGAATGCCCGTCTAAAAGCGACAAACTTTTCGCCGTGGAATCGGTAAAAACAATCTGCGCTTGCGGGAAGTTCTTTTTTAAAAACTCCGAACACTGTCCAATCGCCTGTTCATGCGAATATATGCGCGTAATATCGCTATACAACGTACCCGCCTTGGTCGCAAGGCGGTGATCGATACGCAAAACGAGTTCCTCCGTCGCAAACACCGGCTGAGTAGCAAGCAAATCGAGATTTTGCAGAACTCCGCCTTGAATGCTGTTTTCTATGGGAAGAACGGCATAATCCGTTTCGCGCGAAATAAGCTTTGCCGTAACGGCGGAAAAATTGGGACAGAGGACAATCTCTCCCTCGGGAAATATTTTTTTTGCCGCGAGTTCGGAATAACTCCCCTCGGGACCGAGACAACTCACTTTCATAACGTCACGCTTTTTCCGCAATATCTAAGATCAACCGTTCGGTATCCTCCCAACCGAGGCATGGGTCGGTAATGGATTTCCCGAATACGACGTCGTGCTTCTGACATCCCTCTTCGAGAAAACTTTCGATCATGAATCCCTTTACGATCTTTTTAAAATCTTTATCGTACAATCTGTTTTGCAAAACTTCTTCGACGATCCTGATCTGCTGGCGGAACTGTTTTCCGGAATTCGCATGATTGGAATCGATGATGATCGCGGGATTTTTCAGCTCCGGGCGTTGCGCATACCCTTCCAAGATCCGCATGACCGTCTCGTAATGGTAGTTCGGAATATCGATACCGCTGTTGTCCTCCATGCCGCGTAAAACCGCGTGCGCGTATTCATTGCCGCCCGTTGAAACCTGCCAGTCATGATATTTGAACACCTGCGGGCTCTGCGCCGCAAAAATGGAATTGAGCAAAACGGTGATACTGCCGCCGGTGGGATTTTTAACGCCGACGGGAAGTTCTATTCCGCTTGATACTAAACGGTGCATCTGGTTTTCGCTCGAACGCGCGCCCACGGCAATATAAGTGAGCAAATCCTCAACGTAAGCGTAATTTTCCGGATAAAGCATTTCGTCGGCGGCGGAAAGTCCCGATTCTTCGATGGCGTGAATGTGCAGATCGCGAATCGTACGGATCCCGCGGAGAATATCTTCCTTGTTTTCCGAATCGGGCTGGGAAAACATTCCCTTATACCCTACTCCCTTGCTGCGCGGCTTGTTGGTATATATGCGGGGGACGAGCACAAGCTTGTCCTTCACCCGTTCGTTGAGTTTACCCAAACGTTTTACGTATTCGAGCACGGGTGCAGGCGCATGAGCCGAACACGGCCCGACAATGACGAGTAGCTTATCCTCTTTACCCGAGATGACGTTTTTACACAATTCATCGCGTTGCCGTTTGATTGACGCAAGACTGTTCGGCAACGGCTGCGCGGCAAGAATTTCTTCCGCAGACGGTATTTTGATCTGTTTTTCGAACATATTAACCTCTCTTGTTTCTCATGTATTTGTATACTGCGGCGGGAACGTAACCCTCATAGGGTTTCCCGAAACGGACGCAATTTTTTACCAAAGTGGAACTGATATGCAAATTCTCCCGTTCGGAAGGGATATAGAGCGTGATCATCTCCTTGTCAAGATCGCGGCTCGCAAAAAAATCTGCGTTTTCATATTCAAAATCCACCGTATTGCGCAACCCGCGCACATAGAAGGACGTTTGCTCCCGTTTGAGCAGATCGACGATCACGCCGTCCCACACAAGTATGCGGACGCGCGGTTCATCCTCATAAACCGCGCCGATCATTTCTTTTCTCTCCTCGGCGGAGAACATGTATTGCTTGCGCGTATTCTGCGCGATCGCAATGATCACCTCGTCGAACAAACGCAGACATTTTCTTACCGTGTCTTCATGCCCGTTTGTGAACGGGTCAAACGTACCGGCAAAAACGCATTTTCTTATCATATCAAACTTGTGCCTTCCTCGTATTCCGCAAAAAACCCGACGACCGTTCTTCCGTAACGCCGTTCGTCAACCTTTCGCCAACCCGCGGGCGCGTTTTCCGTCCGCTCTCCTTCGTGAATTACCAGCCCGCATTGGCGAAGCAACCGTCTTTCCGCTACGGTTCTTAAAATTTCGGGCAGATAATTTTCTTTATAGGGCGGATCTGAAAAAATAAAATCGAACTTGCCTCCTACAGAAGCAAGACAAGCCGTAAAGCTGCGATTGATCACGATACCCGTTTCTTTTACGCGTTTGAGATTTTTTTCGAGAAGCGCAAGACTTTCCCGAGAAACGTCGTTAAACACGACTTCCCGTGCGCCGCGCGAAAGACATTCGATCCCCAGCGCGCCGCTTCCGCAGAACAAATCGAGTGCGCGCGCGCCCGCAAGAGTCGGAGAAAGAATTTGAAAGACGGATTCCTTCACCCTATCTGCCGTAGGACGGATATCCTCGCCTTGAAAAGACGCAAGCACGCACCCGCGGTGTTTTCCCGCTATCACTCTCATAATTAACGCTTCTTCTTTTTGGATTGCAACGTTTTACGGCGCTGCTCCTCTGTCTGTACGCGCTCCTCTTTTTCCTGTTGCACCGCTTCTTTTAAGGCTTCCTGCCGCGCATTTTTCTGTTCCTTTTTCATCTTCGAACGATGTGCGCCGACGATATAGAAAATTCCGCTGACAAGTACGGGGATGATGATAAACGCAAGCGACCAAAAATAACTGAAATTCGGATCTACGAGATTGATGATCCAGCCCACGGGAATGATCGACCAACCCGCAAACATGGAAAGAAACATGAGCGCATAACCCGCTCCGTCCGTTTTCGGAAAAAATCCTGCGATCAAGCCGAGAACCATAACGACAATCCCAACGTAAAAGCCGATGAGAAACCCCTTCCAGACGCGGTATTCGCGTTCCACATGATGGTCGCCCCCCGATTCGATTCCAAACATTGCGTTTGTGCGATGCAAACAGCCCGAAACATACGTATCATAGTGATCCGAACCGAAATGATAACACAGATGACCGTTAAACACCATTCCTCCGATCATACACGCGATACCGAGCACGATCTCGATTAAGGTCGTATTTTCAACATCGATCGCCTGCGTTGCAAGCATGATCATACTCATAAACATATACATCAGAAAAACAGAAACCGACCGGCGCAGACATTCCTTTTGAATCCGCCAGAAAAGCTGCCATTTGTTAGGGTTTGCATAGTTTTTTTCTTTGTGTTTTTTAGGCCTTTCGTTCAGCATTTTTTCTCCAAGTACCGCAAAAACGGCTGTTTCAAGCTCTTTTTATCATATCACGTTGTCGGTCCACTGTCAAGCGATCGCACGCTTACTTACGCGCGAACGGGAAATCAAACCAACCGTTCTCCGTCACAACCGCATCCAGCGGAATATCCGACCTTTCATGCGGAAGTTT
Source organism: uncultured Clostridia bacterium (assembly GCA_964521125.1). Lineage (GTDB taxonomy): Bacteria > Bacillota > Clostridia > Christensenellales > Borkfalkiaceae > Gallimonas. The sequence goes on along the minus strand of CAZFPP010000005.1, from coordinate 45,892 downwards.
ATTGGCGGCTTGTCCCGCACACATGATCCCTACTCGCAATATTTCCGGATGAAGGGCAAAGTAGCGATCGTAATAACCCCCGCCGTAACCGAGACGATACCCCTCTCTGTCCACAGAAAGCAGCGGCGTAACGGCAACGGCGCACGTTCTTTCCTTCCCCTCTCCCGGTTCCCATATTCCGAAACGGTTTTGAACGAGTACGCCGTTAAGCGGCAGAGAGATCATCTCTCCTTTCCCCGTTATGCGCGGCGCACAAACCGACTTCCCGGCCTCTTGCAACGCCTTTATCAAATCTTTCGTATCTAATTCCGTTCCGTGGGAGAGATAGACGAAAAAGCTATCACGCGCCGCATACGGAGAAGAAAGAAACCGTCGCGTGATTTCAGCGTCTTTCTCCTTGGAGCCGAGTGCAGTTCGTATTGCTTTATAGTATTCGCGCAGAGCGCGTTTTTGCCGTGTAATCTCAGACGTAAATTCTCACCGCCTTTCCCCCGACGTTCACAAGCGCTTCATATGCGATCGTACCGTGTTGTTCCGCATAGATTTCCGCATCGGAAAATACCAACTTCCATTCGCCGAACTTTGCCCTGCCTTCCCGCACGCACGCGTCCATACAGAGGCTCCCGATTCCCGTTCCGCCCGAACGGAAGAAACCGTCTCCGTACCCAAGACGCAGCGTATGCAAAGCGCCGTATTTTCTTTCGGCGCGACCGTAACCCGCTCCTCCGTCCGTAAAGGTTCCGCTTTGGGAAACGGCGGCATACACTTTCATCGCGGGCTTTACGTTCAGCACGCCCCGAAAGCCCGCGGGCAAATATCCGTACAGGGCGATTCCGCTGCGTACCGCATCGAAATTATATTTGCGCCCCGAAAGGATTCCGCCCGTCGCCGAAAGATGCCGTATTGCTTGGGGATAATCCTGCCGCACTCTTTCCGCCGCTCCGCAAAAACGTTTCCATTGTTCTTCGCGCGCCTGTTCGTCCTCGGGAGCATAAAAATGCGAATAGACGCCCGTGATTTTCACTACGCCCCATGCTCTTTTACACGCCGTTCCAACGTTCCGTGGCGGGAATCCGTAACGGTTCATCCCCGTATTCACGCAAAGATGCGCCTCTATCTCCTCTCCTTTCTCCGCCGCTTCTTGCAGAAGCCGGAGAGCGGGAAAGGACGCAACCGTCGCGGTTAAGCGGTAACGCGACAGGCGAAGCGCGTCTTCGAGGGTCAAAAGCGGCGTAAGTACGAGGATTTTTGACGAGATCCCCGCCGTTCTGAGCGCCGCGCCCTCCGGCACGGAAGCAACCGCAAACGCGCTCACGCTCCCTTCCAGCGCATGAGCGACTGCCTGCGCGCCGTGCCCGTAACCGTCGTCTTTGACAACGGCGATCAGGGGAGCGCCGGCCTTTTTTTTCACAAGATTTGCATTTTGTTGTATTTGTTTCAAAGAGACGACGGCGATAGTATTATGCACAGCTCATTATATGCAAACTTCTTAAAGCGCCGTGCCCGTTTTTACTCTTTATAAATAAACCGACGGCAATGCTCGCATTCGACGATCCCGCCGCCCGAAAGCGCACCCTGCTGCGCGATAGCAAAATCCATGCCGCAGATACATCTGCCGCCGGTGAGCGGAGCGACAACGGGGAATATGCGTTCTCTCCGTTTCGCCTTGTATTTTTCGAGGATCTCCTTCGGAATCTTCGCGCCGATCTCGCCGAGCCGCTTATTGACGGCTTCCACTTCCGCCGCGCGCGAATTTTTCAGTTCTTTGAATTTTTCGCTATATTCTTTATATTGCTTCTGCATGGATATCGTTGTCTTTTTGAGTTTCTGATATTCTTCGCACGCGCTTTCCACGTCCGCGACAAGCTTATTCAGTTCTCCCTTCGTCATGCGAAGCCGATCGATAAGCGTTTGCACGTTCTTTTTATAAAAAGAAACGTCGCCGCCGTTTTCCACCATTTCGTCCAACTCCGAATATTCGGAAATCGCCTTGTTGATTTCCTCGAAATCGGCGGTAAGTTTTTGGGCGAGACCTTTCAGTTCCCGTGCGCGCTTATCCTGCGCCTCTAACTTTTCCGCCGCCGATTCCATGAATTTTTTCGCTTGAAAATATTTTTTCCGTTCGTCGCTCGCCGAAAGCGTCTTTTCGATTTCCCGAAGCTCGGCGTCCACCTTCTGATACTCCAATAATTCCTGCGATACTGCCATAACCATTCTCCTTATAAGTACCGTTCGTCCGTAAAAAATTCACACGGAACGCCCGATTTCTCTTTGATTTTTTCATAATAACGGTGAAAACCGTAAACTTCCGACGCATAATGGGTGAGAAGCAACACGTTCATGCCGCTCTCGACGGCCGCCGTGACAAGATGATGCTTTCCGTCCGACGAGACGAACGTATCCGCGCCGTTTTGCGCCGCGAACGCAACGCTCTTTTCGTCCATGCCGCCGCCGCAAAAACACGCGACCCTCTTCACGGGACGATTGCCGTACACCGTAATGCGTTGGGTTTGAAACGTCTTTTTCATCGCCTTCACATATTCGTCAAACGGAGTTTCCTCAACTTCGAACACTCTGCCGTATGCGCCGCTCGAAAGCCGCTCCATCACGCAAAGCGCATGTTCTCCGCCAAGCCCTTTCATAAAACTTTCGTCTATCCCGTCTGTCGCGCAATCGAGATTGAGATGAGCGGAAATCACAGAAATGCCCGCCCTTGCACACGCGAGAATTTCTTTACCCTCGCCGCTTGCCGAAAGCGATTTTAAAGGCGAATAAATAGCGGGGTGATGCGTCATGATCAGCTGTGCGCCAAACTGTTTTGCACGCTCTATCGCCGCAAGAGACAAATCAAGCGAAAATAAAATTCTCGAAATTTCCTCCCCGCAATCGAGCAGAATCCCGCTGTTATCGTACCCGTCATATAGCTCGCACCACTCCCGGCTGAGCGAAAAAGGCGCAAGTCCGTCTGCAATTTCATAGATCTTCTTCAAACGCATCGGTAATCACCTCCATCTCGTATAATCTTCTGAGTACATCGTCACGGCTTTTTTCGCTCATTCCCGTTTGAGCAAGGTAAGCGCGTAGTTTGCGTTCTTCCCCTTTCAGTTTCCCAAAAAACGCTTGGGATTTTCGTTTGAGATTGTCCCGCCCGAACGCTATTTCCCAATCGGAATACTCGCTTGCTCCCGTATTTTCACCCGTGATGAGATCGTAATATTTTCCCTCCGCGAAAAAGGTATCGTCGCTGACGATCGCGCAGCCCCGTTCGAGGAGAAACGCCCGCACGCGTTCGGAATTTTTCATGGGCTGCAACACAAACTTTCGCGGCACATACCCTTCCGTGAGAATGCGCACGATTTCTTCGCCGCCCAACCCTGCGATAAGCACGCAATCGCATTGCGCGGGAAGTCCCTTCATCCCGTCCGCACATACGGAAACGCACCGCCCTTCCGCGATCTCGCAAAAAAGCAGCTCCTCCGCTTTGGATAAACTCCCTTTGCTGATATCCGAAATATAAGCGGTTCTGCAAAGCCCGCGGCGCAACATAAACTGCGTACAATAGCCGTGATCGCATCCCACGTCCGCAAAAAGTTCCGCTTTCGGCAGATGCGAACAGATGATTTTGATGCGCTCCGTCATCAGTCGAGGAAATCTCTGAGCTTTTTGCTGCGACTAGGGTGACGGAGCTTACGGAGCGCCTTTGCTTCGATCTGACGAATCCGCTCGCGGGTGACGTTGAATTCTCTCCCCACTTCTTCGAGCGTTCGGGGCTTGCCGTCGTCGATTCCGTACCGCAGGCGCAGCACCTTCTCTTCGCGCGGGGTAAGCGTGTCCAACACGCTCAAAAGCTGTTCTTTCAACATGATAAACGTAACGGAATCCCCGGGCGTCTGCGTTTTATCGTCCTCGATGAAGTCTCCGAGGTGGGAATCCTCTTCCTCGCCGATGGGCGTTTCCAAAGAGACGGGATCCTGCGCGATCTTCTGGATCTCGCGCACCCTCGCCACGTCGATCCCCATCTCTTCGGCGATCTCCTCGGGCGTTGGTTCCCTGCCGTTTTCCTGCAATAACATACGCGACGCGCGCGTTAAGCGGTTGATGGTTTCCACCATGTGCACGGGAATTCGGATCGTCCTAGCCTGATCTGCAATCGCGCGGGTGATAGACTGACGGATCCACCAGGTTGCATACGTCGAGAATTTAAATCCCTTTTTGTAATCGAATTTCTCCACCGCCTTCATGAGCCCGAGATTTCCTTCCTGAATCAGATCAAGAAAGAGCATTCCGCGCCCGACATAGCGTTTCGCGATGGAAACGACAAGGCGTAGATTTGCCTCCGAAAGCCGTTGTTTCGCCGCCTCGTCTCCCTCCTGCATTTTGCGGGCAAGCTCAATCTCTTCCTCGCCTGATAACAGCGGCACTCTGCCGATATCTTTCAAGTACATTTTTACGGGATCGTCCAACCCGATATCCGAGAGAGTCTGCTCAAATAATTCTTTATCTCTCTCATCCTCATCGAAGATCTGTATTCCCATTTCGGGAAGCGCTTTATAGATCTGCTCTATCTGCATCGGGGTCAGCTCGTACTTTTCCAAAGCGTCGCAAAGCGCATTTGTAGAAACGCTTCCCTTCATATTGTAAGTGGAAGCAAGTTCCTCAATGATTTCCGCAAGTTTTTGTTCGGTCACATTCATTATCTGTATCTCCTGTATCCATTCCGTAATTTATCGGCAACTTTTGAGCTGTTTGGTCAACTTATCGAGTTTCGTTAAAATTTCCGCACGTTCTTCCGGGGTTTCCGCCGAAGAATAAGCGCTGCGGAAGATCGAAATTTGTTCGCTCAAAGATTTAAATTTCATCGCTTTCAAACTATCCGCAAAAAACTGTTCTGCCTGCGGACCGTTCAAATTGTCTCCGTAATCGAGATTGAGCACTTCCGAAAGCTCTTTTGCATCTGAGTCGATCTCGTCAAACAGCCCGCTCGGACGCACGCTTCCTCCCGCGCGCTCACGAACGATATAATCGGCGATCTTTTGCAAAATCTCGTCCTCGAATTCAAGCTCGTTCAAATCGCAATCGACTGCATAGGGCTTTGAAAACAGACAGGCGGCAAGTATAAACCGTTCCGCTTTGCGGTTTCCGGTGGAATTATCCTCTTTGTGCTGCGGTATGATCTCTTCCTTCTTTCCTGAGGACGCAGGTTTCTCGTCGAAATCGCGCAAAAGCGACGTATAGCTCACGTCGGCTTCGGCAGAAATACGTTTTAGTAGCTCCTCGCGTTCGGTGTTGCTCTCCGCTTCCCGCACAACGGCAAGCGCCTCTTTCACATAGTCCCTTTTTTCGTCCGTTTTGCTCAAATCATACTTCTTTTTCGCGGCGTAAATACGGAAATCAATGAGCGGCATCGCCTCATCCAAACATTTCTGATAGCCGTCGTGACCGTATTTTGTTACCACGTCGTCGGGATCAAGCCCCTCCGGAAGCGGCACAACGCGTACCTTCACGCCCTCCGCTTTCATGATATCCAGCCCGCGCAAATTGGCTTTCTGCCCCGCAAAATCGCCGTCGTAACTGATAAAAACGTTTTCCGAATACCGTTTGCAAAGGCGCGCCTGTTCTTTCGTGAGAGACGTTCCCATGCTTGCCACAACGTTTGTAAAACCCGCCTGGTAGAGAGAGATCACGTCCATATACCCTTCTACCATGATGAGGGAAGAAAGTCCTCCCGCACGCTTTTGTTTTTTAATCTGATTGATATTGTATAGATTTTTGCTCTTATCGAACAAAACGGTATCGCGGGTATTTTTATATTTTGCGCTGTCGGACTGCACAATAATTCTTCCGCCGAACGCGATAACCTCGTCCATGTGGTTGATGATGGGAATGACGAGCCTACCCCCCTGCGCATCGATAAGACGCCCGTTTGTCTGCGCGCAAGCCCCGCTCTCCACACATTCTTCCGCCGTATATCCCTTCAATCGCAAATAAGACGGTAACGACTGATAATCAAGCGACGCGCCCAACCCGAATTTCTTCATGAGCGACGGAGCAATCTTTCTCTTATCGAGATAGGAAAGATGAGCGTCCGCCTTCCCCGAATAGAGATTGTTCAAATAAAACCGCGCCGTCTCTTTCATGAGAGAAAGAAGCCTGTCCTTTTTGCGTTTGCGGTTTGCCGCTTCCTCCGCAGCATGATCGTCGTAGGCGGGAATTTCCATTTTCGCGCGAGCGGCAAGGATCTGCACGGCGGTACGAAAATCGACGTTCTCATATTCCTTGACAAACCCGATGACGTCGCCCGATACACCGCAACCGAAACAATGGTAATACTTGTCCGCCGCATTGACGGAAAACGAGGGCGTTTTTTCATGATGGAAAGGACAGCACGCCCAATAATTATATCCCTTGCGTTCAAGTTTGATATACGAACCGATAACTTCAACGATATCGTTTTTTTCTTTGAGTTCGGCGAGAAATTCCGTCCAGTTCGTTTTCATACGCTGCCCTCCCGAGGGACAAACAGTCTCTTGAAGACAGAAATCGCATATTTATCCGTCATGGAAGAGAGATAGTCGCACACCGCGCGCTCTACGCCATCGCAATCAATGAGATTACGGTAAAGCTCCGGCAGCTCGTCGGGAGTTTGGGTAAAATACTCATAAAGCGCACGCAACATTCGCATAGCGCTCTCTTGAATAAGCTTATTTGCCCGTTCATAAACGTGTTCGAACATAAAGCTTCGTAATTCGTCAAGCGCCTGCGCTTTTTCGTCGGACATACGCACAAACGGCTTTCCGTTAGATTCCGCAACGATATCCAAAATGGCAGTATTGATTCGCGCCGAAGTATCTCTGCCGAACACACGAATCGCCTGAGCGGGAAGTTCCTCGTCTCTAAGAAACCCTGCGCGCACGGAATCTTCGATGTCGTGATTGATATAGGCAATGCGGTCGGCAAGCGAAACAGCTGCGCCTTCAAGCGTTTTGGGATGTCCGTTCTTCGTATGATTTACGATGCCGTCGCGCACCTCGTATGTAAGATTTAACCCCTTCCCGTCTTTTTCTAAAACGTCGACAACGCGCAAAGACTGTTCGCTGTGACGAAAACCGGTAGGACAAAGCCCATTCAAAACGCGTTCACCGACATGACCGAAAGGAGTATGCCCCAAATCATGCCCGAGCGCGATCGCTTCGGTTAAATCTTCGTTTAATGAAAGACAGCGCGCAAGAGAACGGGCGATCTGGCTGACGTCGAGCGTGTGCGTAAGACGGGACATATAATGATCGCCATCGGGCGCAAAAAAGACCTGCGTCTTGTTTTTCAGGCGCAGAAACGCTTTGGAATAGATGATCCTATCCCTATCCCGTTGGAAATCCGTCCGCATGGAACAAGGCGGCTCCTCTCGCAGCCTTCCCTTACTTTCGGAAGATTTCACGGCATAAGGCGAGAGAAACGCATTCTCTTTTTCGTAAGTTTTTTCTTTCATGTATTTTGCCGCATTCAGATATTATTTCGACGAAACTCGCAAAAAATCCTTTTTTTGGTAAAATTTTTTCAAAACTTTCTATATTATGTCTGACATACTATTTGTTTATGTGTAAAATAGTACGCGTTATGTGAAACATAATACTATGCAAACCGTGAAAATATAAAAATAAAAGCCTTCTTGCAGCTTCTCCGGCAGAAACATCTCGCACACATTCCCACCTATATATAAAATCCGCCGTTTACGCCAAGGATTTGCCCCGTAATATATTGCTGCGTAGCGAGAAACCAAACGGCTTCGGCAATCTCCTCTCCTCTTCCCTGTCTCCCAATTGGAATCTCTTCCGTTAGAATCTTTTTCTCTTCTTGTGTAAGACGAGCATTCATCTGCGTATCGATTATCCCCGGCGCAACGCAATTAACCGTTATGCGAGAGGGCGCAAGCTCTTTTGCAAGTGCTTTGGTAAAGGCAATGACCGCTCCTTTTGAGGCGGAATACGCGCTCTCGCAACTAGCGCCTGTCTCCCCCCATACGGAGGAAATGTTTACGATAGCCCCCTCTCCGCGTTCCAACAGCTTTTTTACCGCATATTTACAGCAGAGAAAGACGCCGCCCGCATTAACGGACATGATGTTTTCCCAATCGGAAAACGAAATATCCTGTACCTGTGCAAAATGTGAGATTCCCGCATTATTCACAAGCACGTCGAGTGCGGAAAGCGAAGAAAACACTGCTTTCACATCCGCCTCGTTGGAAACGTCGGCACGGAGAAACCGTACGGAAGGCATTGCTTCCCGCGCCCGACAAGCAGATTCTTCGTCGTGGGAATACAGTGCGGTCACCTCATACCCCTCTTGCGCAAACTTTTTGCAAACGGCAAGCCCGATCCCGCGCGTTCCACCCGTTACCAGAGTATGTTTCATGATGCGTTCTCCGCAAGTTGAACCACTTCGCGCGCCACTTCGTCTACAGACTTTCCGTCCGTATCGACAATAAAGTCTGCAACGTGTTCATAAACGGGCGTACGCTCCCTTAAAAGCGTTTCTAACCGTTCCGCTGTTTTGCCCGTGTCCTTTAAAAGGGGGCGGTTTTCATCTGCACGCACACGAACAAGCAGCGTTTCAAACGACGCCCGCAGGAAGAATATTTTTCCTCCTTTTTTGAGCATCTCGCTGTTCTCCGGTTTTAATACAAGTCCGCCTCCCGTCGAAATGACAAGACCTTCCTGTTTTGCGAGCTCTCTCACGATTTCCGTTTCCAACGTACGGAAATGCGCCTCGCCGTAGTATTCAAATATGTCGGAAATTCTTCCGTAGCGATTGGTAATCACAATATCGGTATCCGACCAACGCCGCTCCGTGAGTTCGGATATCCGTATCCCTACGCTCGTTTTTCCAACGCCCATCATGCCGCAGAGTACGATATTCATAGCCAAAAACTCTCCAATGCCAACCGATAGCTGTTTTTTCCGAATCCGAGGATCTCACCGCGGCATACCTCGGTGAGCACCGATTTTTTACGGAACTCCTCCCGCGCATGCACGTTAGACATATGCACTTCCACGACAGGCACGGTAATTGCCGCGATTGCATCGCGAATAGCGTAAGAATAGTGCGTAAATGCGCCTGCATTCAACACAATCCCGTCGTATTCGCCTTCCGCCGCATGAAGACGGGAACAAATTTCGCCTTCGAGATCAGACTGATAAAATTCCACGCTATGTCCGTTTTGTTCGCAAAACGCAGCAATTTCCGCATTCATCTCATTCAAGGTCTGCGTACCGTAAACGCTTTTTTCACGCCGTCCGGTAAGCGAGAGATTTACGCCGTTGACCACCAAAAATTTCATTTGTTTTCCTCCCGATATTGCTCCCAAAACGCTTTTGCCTCTTCTGCGCAGGGAGTTTTATTCAAATAAATGCAATCCGCCATATACGCCTGATAAAACAGCATTGCCGCGCCGTTCAGCGTTTTCTTTCCGCAGGCTTTCGCGATCCGCAAAAATTCTGTTTCCGCAGGCACATAGATGAGATCGACCGCAGCTCCGCAGAGCGATAAAAGCTGTTCTCCCACGGGCCGTTCTCCGTTTTCCGTCCGCACGGACGGCGTCTGTCCCACGGTATCGTGCATACCGATTCCCGTACAATTCAAAATCACGTCGAACGGGCGAACGGGAAGCACGTTGAACGGCGTAAAACCGCCGAATTCTTGAAACACTTCATTGAGTCGCGTTTGTGACCGCTCGTAAGCGTAGACTTCCGCGCCTTCTTCCGTCAGTTTTTTGATACAGCTCCTACCCACGCCGCCTGCGCCCAGTACGAGCACGGTTTTCCCCTTTACGCTCAATCCCGCGTTATTCAGCATGAGCAAAAATCCGTAGCCATCCGTATTAAATCCCGCTCTTTCGCGCGTAAGAACGGTGTTCACCGCGCCGAATACCGCCGCGTCGCCGCGCGCTTCGTTCAAATACGGAATAATCTCCGTCTTAAACGGAATCGTCACGTTGAACGCGTCATAGACCGAAAACAGTTTTTCCGCTTGCTCCGCAAATTCGTTCGGTGCAACGGAGATTTTCTCATAAGAGCATGTTTCGCCCATTTTTTCAAGGATAAACGTATGCATGGACGGGCTTTGCGACTGAGAAACGTCCTTTCCAATCACCGCAAGTTTTAACATAACGCCTCCTGTATCGCAACCAATTCCCGCGCGTACGTTTCAAACGGGAGCGCAATAAGCCGATATTTTCCTTTTGCCGTGGGCGCGGTAATCACTATCTCGCGCGCAGCGACATTCTTCTTATCAAGCAGAGCGAGCCTTGCCGCTTCCATCGGATCGGGAAGTTTCGGCATCTCACCGAGCGCGCGCAACGCAATTCTTTCGAGTTCGTTTAAATACGCCTCGTCGCAAGATACATGACGCTTTGCCAATTCCGCTTCGAAAACCGTACCGATGAGCACATATTCCCCGTGAGACAGCGTTTTATGGGTCAGTTCCAGCGCATGCGCCGTCGTGTGCCCGAGGTTGAGACACTTTCTGAGTCCCGCTTCACGGGCGTCCTGTTCCACGACAGACGCCTTAATCGCAATATTATCGGGAACAAGCCCTGCAAGAAATGCGAGGTCGGTAAGATGATTCTCTCCTGCGCATATTTTATCGAAGAGCGCGCCGTCAAGCGCGCTATGCTTGATTATCTCGCCGAGGCCGCATCTCAATTCACGGGCGGGAAGAGTTTTTAAAAACTCCGCGTCCGCAATCACATATTCGGGCTGCTTGAATACGCCGATGAGATTTTTCACCCCCGCGAAATCGACGGCAGTTTTTCCGCCGACCGAGGAATCCACCTGCGCCAAAAGCGTTGTGGGAACCTGAATGCAAGCAATCCCGCGCATATACAGCGCGGAAGCAAGTCCGCCGATATCGCCGACGACGCCTCCGCCGAGCGCAACGAGACAGCCCGAGCGGTGCAAGCCGGCTTGCGCCATTGCCGAGAGCAAAGCAAGCAGTGTTTCAGGCGTTTTATGTTCCTCTCCGGCAGGCATGACGTGCACGGGAATATCAGGACAAATTTTTGCGATTTTCTCCTTATAAATGGGAAAAACATTGCTATCGGTAAAGAGAATCTTTTCGGGGTAATCCGCCAAAAGCGCGGGAAGCTTGCTTTCGAAACTGCCGTTTCCGCAAAAAATGACGCTTTCCCCGCCCGTTTCCGTGGAAATATGCAACTCTTTCATTGCGGAAGTCTCCCGTAGCGGTCTACGATCTCCGCAACCGTGTCTCCCCCCAACCGTTCCAAAAGCACGGCGCAGAGTTCGGCGGAGAGCGCGCTCTCCAAAATGACGTTGCATGCCGCAATCGAACAGACGTCGCTGCGTTCCGTCGCCGCACGCACCGTCTCTTTCGTAACATAATCGACGGTGCTCAACCCCCGCATCAGCGTAGGAATGGGTTTCATCGCGGCGCGCAGAACAATCTCCTCGCCGTTGCTCATGCCTCCTTCAATTCCGCCCGCATTGTTGCTCGTACGGTAGAAGCCGCGACCTTCGCGATAAAAGATCTCGTCGTGCACTTCGCTGCCGAACTTTCTTGACGCGCCGAAGCCCAACCCGACCTCGACGCCCTTGATCGCCTGTACGCTCATGAGTGCGGAGCAGAGCCGTGCGTCTAACTTTTCGCGATAGGTCATACAACTCCCGAATCCGCTTTTCAGCCCGCCGACGCGCAATTCGACGATCCCGCCGAGCGTATTTTTCGTCTGAATCGCTTCGTCGATAAGCGCAACGGCAGCGCGCTCCGCGTTTTCATCCATCATATTCAGAAGAGGGCGTTTCCCCGTCGCGATCTCGCGGAAGGAATATTCGTTTTCATCCGAAACGCTTCCCACGGCGCGCACATACCCCGTAACCGTGATCCCGCACGCTTTGAGCAGCATGCGGCAAAGCGTACCGGCGGCGACGCGCGCCGTCGTTTCCCGCGCAGAAGCGCGTTCGAGAATATTGCGCGCATCGTCCGTGCCGAATTTTCTGAGTCCCGTCAAATCGGCGTGTCCCGGACGCACTTTTGTGAGCCGTCGTGCGGAAACGTCGCAGCCTTCGGGCGCCATGTAATTTTTCCAATTCTCATAATCGCGGTTAAAGACGGCAAGCGTTACGGGACTGCCGAGCGTTCTCTTGTTGCGCACGCCCGAAAGGATTTCCACGCGATCCCGTTCGATTTTCTGCCGCGCGCCTCTGCCGTAGCCCTCCTGCCGAAGCGAAAGCTGCAAATTGATTTCGTCGATATCCACTTCAAGACCCGCAGGTAATCCCTCGACAATGGCAAACAAGCCTTTGCCGTGCGATTCTCCTGCCGTTGTGATCTTTAACATAAAACCTCCTGAACCGCGATATTTAAAAATCGGTATAGACCGTATACTGTCCGCCGTAGACGGAGACGACGATATCGCCGAGCTCGTCCGTGCGGTAAAGTTCGCTTTGGGAAAGCCGGGAAAGCGCCGCCCCGGAAGGAAACGCATAGTCGTTTCCCCGTCCGCAAGAAACAATCGCGACTTCCGCGTTTAACAGTTGCGTCCATTCCTCGCAAGAAGAATATGCCGACCCGTGATGGGAAACTTTGAGGATCGTCGTTTCGGAAAGGCGTACCCGCAAATCCCCGCTGTCAAACAGCGTGTTGTCCAACGCGTATTCCCGCGCAAGTTTTTGCTCGCGCGTGGCAGAAATATCCGCGCCGAAAAGAACGGAAACCCCTTCGTAATCGAAATAGAGCAAAGTCGAGGCGTCGTTTTCGTCCGTTTCTCCCGACGAATAAGGGGAAAGGCAAACGGCGTACGCGCCGGAATCGTCCCGGATAGTATCGTAACGGGAAAGCGTCGTCGTTTCACACCCGATTTTGCCTATCGTTTCAAGCAATTTTTGATAGGATACGGCGTCCGAACTGATTGCAGGCAAATAAAACTTATCCGCGCCGAACGTCTTTAAAAGAGCCGTAAATCCGCCGTAATGATCGGAATCGGCATGCGTTGCAAGCATGGAAACAGACGAGGGGGAAAGTCCTTTGAGATAGCGCGCGAGTTTATTTTCATTCTCCCACGAACCGTCGCCCGCGTCGATAACGAGAACGCCGCCGTCCGGAAATTGCACGATAGAGCAGTCTCCCTGCCCGACGTCGAGAAAATGGATTCGCAACTCCCCTTCCGAAAGATCGGGAAAAGAGTATGCCGGCAACAGCGTGCGGAGCGGGACAAAAGCTTCAAAGAGCGCGAGAGCAGATACGAACGTCACGGCGACCGCAACAGAACAAAACCGTTTTAAAAATGCGCGCCGTTTAGAAGAATCGCTTCCCTTCATTTGCATTTCTTCACCTTATCGATCGCCTCTTTGATCTCCTGCATATGCGCTTTCGCTTCTTCATATCCGCGTTCGAACATGATATCCATCGCCTCTTTGGAAACATCGGTCGGATGAAAACCCGTAAGATCGGGGCGGAGCATAAAATCGACGCCCGCATACCCGCGCGATTTATTATCTTCTACATTATGAACGGGAGAAATTTTATTGACGGCATACCCGAAGAAACGGGAAATTTTTCCCTTTTCCGTATTCGGTTTGACGTAAGCGGAAAGATCGATCCCGACGACGAAATCCGCGCCCATTTCCCTGCAAACATCTGCCGGAATGGCATTGGTAAACGCGCCGTCGTATAGCTTATGCCCGTCTATTTCCACGCCGCGGAAAAAAGGCGGAATCGCAGAGGATGCCGTTAGCGCGCGCGCAAGTTTACCTTCTTTGAGCAATACGCCCTCGTTCGATTCTCCGTCCGTTGCCCAAGCCGCAAAAGGAAGGTTAAGAGAAGAAAACTCTCCTTCGAGATAATGATCGAGAAAGTCCTCTATAAAGGACATATCGGCAAAGGGACGCAGATTTTGGGAAAACTCTTTGCGGTTGAGATTTTCGATAATGCGAACCATATCCGCAGAGGAATACCCTTTCGCATAAAGAGCGCCTACAATCGATCCGATGGACGTCCCCGTGACAACGGAAAAGCAAATCCCCTCCTCCTCAAACGCTTTGAGAGTTCCAAGGTGCGCCATACCCTTTGCGCCGCCGCTTCCGAATGCAATCCCAAGTTTAACCGTTTTACGGCGTTTTTTTGCAAAAAATTCTTTCAGGCGGGCAAGCAACCCCATCGTATTTGCTCCGAACACCCGCCTGCGGCGGTTTTCTTCTATTTTACTCTTTTTTGCTTAAAATGTAAACCGCTTTGCGTGTTTTTCCCGTTTTTTGATTGATTTTTAAAGAAACCCGCAAAGTTTCGCCTAAAAAGAAAAAAATAATAGAAATTTCGTACAATACGGTTGACGAAAAAATTTTTCTTCGTTATGATGAAATAAAAGACGCCGCACGCCTTCGGAGGAATATTTTGGAAGGAAAATCAAAGGGAATCGTTATCAAAAAACGAAATATAATTGCAATTATCGTATGGTGCATTCTTTTTCTTGCACTCGTTTCCGGAATCACCTTAAACGCCGTGCTCTATCACATGGGTAAAATTCAGGAAAGCGACGTCTATCGCCGCCTGTGGTACGCCGTGCTTTGCCTTGTGATGATGTCCGCCGTCTATGCAGTGGAATTACTCTTCCGCATCCGTTTTTCTCTCTGGCTTGAACTTGCGCTTTCGATTTTTGCTTTCGCCGCTCTTGCCGGAGGCACGGTATTTAACTTATATGTAATCATCCCCGTCTGGGATAAGATTCTTCACGCGTTGAGCGGACCGCTGTTTTGTATTGTAGGGCTCAGCTTTGCAACCTTGTTGCTTGCCGATCAGCCGACAGGAAAACGTAAAGTCGTCGCTTTTATCGTTATCGCGCTGTTTTTCGCGCTTGCCGTAGGCTACGTTTGGGAGATGTTCGAATACACGGTGGATTCCGTAATCCCCGGATACGACAATCAACGTTGGTTGGCGGGGGTTATAGAAGATCTGGGAGACGGTACTTATCTCGTCTCAGACAGACGGGGCTCCGCCCTACACGATACCATGTGGGATATGATCTGTAACTTTTTGGGCTCTGTTCTCTTTCTTATTCCAACACTTATCGTTTGTTTAAAAAAACCCGAACGGACGAAACTTTTCCGTTTAGAACGTACTCCTAAAAAAGTACGGCAATCAACGGACAATGAGAATCAAAACGAATAATATAAAGAAAAAAACAGGATCGAAACTTTTATCCTGTTTTTTATCTCTTGTATACTAAAATCTGCCATAATTATATCTCCAATTCCATGCCGTCGTACGCCGCAATTACGCCGTATTCTTCCTCGGCGCGGCGCAGACTTGCCAACGTCGGACGGTTGTTATGCGAAAAATGCGTAATGACCTTCTTCGTATTTTCATTCGCAAGACCGATTTTTTGAAGCCGTTCAAACACGGCTTGATTTTCTTTCAAACCCATGTGACGGGCGTTTTGCGATACTTCATCACAAAGAAAAGTACAGTCGAACGTCACCAAATCAACCGCCTTCCCGCCAATTTCGCTTAAAAAAGCATAATCTTCCCCGGGAAGCAGCGCCGTGTCGTACAAATGCAGAATACGTTTTCCGTCCTTTTCAAACAAAAACAGCAACGGGTCTCTGGAAGAATGCTTGGCTTTTAACGTCCAAACGCGCCAACCGCCGAAAGTAACTTCTTCAAACGCCTTCAATTCGTGCAAGCAAACATTTTTCGCAACGTCCTCGCGAAGTTCGCGTCGGGTACTCTCCCGAAAAACCTCTAATACTTCGGCGTTTCCGTAGATATCCAATGCGGGCGAAGAAAGCCCTTGCGCATACTTATAGCCGCGCAGTACAAAGTCCTGCGCATAAAAATGATCGATATGGGCGTGCGTGACGAACAAATATCTGATTGCCGAGAGATCGCACCCGAATTTAGCCGCATGATAGAACGCATCGGGCGGAAAATCGATGGAAAGCTCCCCGTCTACAAGTATTTGCGAACGCGAACGAATCTCCCTGCCGCCCCGCTGTCTCACATCGTTGCAATAATCGCAGCGGCAGAAAATAGCAGGGATCCCCTCTGCCGCGCCCGTTCCGAGATAGATGATTTTCATGCTTATACCTCATAGAGTATCGTAACAGGTCCGTCGTTTATTTGCATGATCTTCATATCGGCGCCGAACACACCCGTTTTCACGGGTATCTCCTGCAACCGAAGGCTTTCCGCCGCATATTCATAAAGAGCGTTTGCCTTATCGGGGCGTTCGGCTTCCGAAAAACTCGGGCGGTTCCCCTTCCGCGCGTCGCCGTATAAGGTAAATTGCGACACGAACAAAACTTCTCCCCCAACGTCCTTAACGGACAAATTCATTTTTCCGGCGTCATCCTCGAAAATGCGGAGATTTGCGATTTTCTCGGCGCATTTTTCCGCCTGTTTTTGCGTATCGCCGACCTTTACCCCGAAAAAAACGACAAGCCCGCGTCCGATTTCGGAAACGAGCTGACCGTTTACTTGCAAGGTTGCGCCCGCTACTCTTTGCGCAACAAATTTCATGCGTTATACTCTGCCCATATATTCGCCCGTGCGGGTATCAATACGAATCGTATCTCCCTCGTTCACGAACATGGGAACCTGGAAGGTCGCGCCCGTCTCTACCTTCGCCGCCTTGGTAACGTTTGTCGCAGTATTTCCGCGCACGCCCGGCTCCGCCTCGATGACTTTGAGTTCAACAAAGTTTTCGGGCTCCACGGAGAATGCGTTGCCGTAAAGGAATTTCACGGTTACGATATCGTTCTCGCGGATATAACGGAGCGCGTCCTCAACCTGACTCAAATTGAGCGGCGTGAGGTTGAATTCGTCGTCCATGAAGTAGTAGAATTCCCCGTCGTTATAAGAGTACGTCATTTTCTTCGTTTCAACCTGCGCGGTCTCGAGTTTTGTGGTGGGGTTAAACGTCTCGTCCGAAAGGACTTGTCCCGTTACCACGTTTTTCAGCGTGGTACGCACGAACGCCGCGCCTTTTCCGGGTTTTACATGTTGGAATTCCGTTACGGTGTAAACGCCGCTCTTATATTCGAACGTCGTGCCCTTTCTGATATCCCCTGCCATAATTTGTGCCATTTGTTCCGATCTCCTTTTATCTAAGTTTCAAAATTATTACAAAATAACGAGATTTCTCTCCGTTTTGCTCATAAAAGATTTTATTCTGCCGTCACTCATATGCACGCTGTCCTCGATACGAATACCAAATTCACCCGCAACATATACTCCCGGCTCGTCCGAAAAGACCATGCCGTTTTCAAGCGTTTCCTCGCTCCGCGGGGAAAGTACGGGATATTCGTGGATCTGCAACCCGATACCATGCCCCAAAGAGTGGGTGAAGTATTTGGCAAGCCCCGCTCTTTCAAGACTTCCGCGCGCAACCGCGTCCGCTTCGCGCCCCGTCATTCCGGCGATTACCTTTTCTTTCACAAGCTCGTGCGCTTTTAATACTTCCGCATACGCCTTTTTAAATTCCTCGTGCCGTCCGTCGTCGCCAAAGAGGAACGTCCGCGTAATATCCGAACAGTATCCTTCCACCTTACAGCCGAAATCGATGAGAACGGGATCGCCGAATTTGAGTGTTTCGTTTCCCGTTTCGTGGTGCGGTACGCTGCCGTGCGCCCCGAACGCCACGATGGTCTCAAATGACGTTCCCGAAGCGCCTAATTTTCTCATGTTATATTCGAGCAAAGCCGCAACTTCGTTTTCCGTCATGCCCTCTTTGAGTTCGGGCAGGAGCAACAAAAAACCGTCCTCTGCAATCTCGCAAGCCCGCTGAATCAAGCAGATTTCTTTATCCGTTTTGAAAGTCATAGCGCGCTTGAAAGCGGGCATGCTGTCTTTCAGCTCGTGTCCCTCCGCCTTCAACGCCTCGGCGCGGGAAAAATCGGTAAAGGGATAAGGCACGCCCAGCGTATGATAGGGAGCGGAAAGCTCCAAGGCCTTCTGATACCCGCCCTCGACGACGGTGACGAAAGTCCCCGCAAGCGCTTTTTGCGCCGCTTCGAAGTAACGAAGATCGGCGACGAAAAAGCATGTTTCGCCGTCGATGATCACATATCCGTCCGTCGCATAAAACCCCGTCGCATAGCGGCGGAGAAAATCCGTTTCAAGATACAACGCATCCGCGCCCGTCTCCCGATAAATTTTCCGCAATTTTTCGCTGAGCATATTCATATTATAACAAAGTTGCGCGTTCAAGTCAACGGTTTTTAAAAAGAAAGCGTACCGGACTCCCCTCTTTCCGTCCGTTGAGTCCTCTTTTCTCCGTGCGCTACCCCGAAAACTCCGAATTCAGGCGAACTTCCCGAAAACGCGCTTCATTTCGGCGGCGTCCTCAATCTGCGTGCCGTCCGATTCCGAGACGATATACGGCTCTAATTTCAGCTCGTGCAACACCTCTGCAAGCGGTTCGAACTCGGGACCGTAAACAGTATCGGCAAACGTTAAATGTTTGATCTCTCCTTTAGCTCCGTACATGATCTTGGAAAAATGAACATGAAAATGTTTCATACGCTCATAGCCCAGTCTCTCCAACATATATTCGAGTAGCCGCCTGTAATCTGCCGCCGTCTTTAAAGAGCCGTGCTCCCGCGCGTTCACATGCCCGAAATCGACGCAGGGTGTAAATACGGGATCGATTTCGCAAAACGCCGTGATCTCCTCTACCGTGCCGATCTGTGCCTGTTTTCCCATTGTCTCCGGACAAAACATGAGATCCTGCAAGTCATTCAAGTACAGATAATCGCGAAGAACTTTCAGTCGGTCCATTGTGCGCGAAACGGCGGTCTCGCGCAAGTCTTTCCCTTGCGCGGCGGGGTGAAACACACACCGCTTTCCGCCGAGCAGCTTTAACATTTTTCCGCTTTCGATCACATATCCGTAAGATTTCGCCGCCATTTCGTCGTCCGGATTGGCAAAATTGATAAAATAGGGCGCATGCACGGAAATCTCCACGCCAGCCTGCGCAAACGCCTCGCAAATGGACTGCGCTTTTTGCTCGGACATCCTTACGCCGCGTCCGAAAGAGTATTCGAAACAATCGAGTCCCCTGTTTTTTACAAAGAGAGCCGCGTCCTCCGTGTGTTCGTAACCCTCCGCATAAAAACTTTCCGAGTTGCCGCTCGGTCCGAATTTAATCATATCATACACCCCTCTTTAACCGTTGTATATCCTTTTCGAGCTGCGCTTTTAATGCATCGGTATCCGGAAATTTTGCAATCGGGCGGTAAAATTCCGTGGGAAACAACCGCACCGTTTCGCCGTATAAATCGCCCGAAAAACCGTCTAAATACGCCTCCGCTTTTTTTTCGGTAACGCCGAACGTAGGCCGTGCGCCAAAATTGATAATCGAAAGATAAGTCCCTATCCCCGTTTCGACATAGCCGCCGTAAACGCCCTCTTTGATGGGGAATTTTTCGTCTGGAAAAGAGAGATTGAGCGTGGGGAACCCGTATTGCCGTCCTACCCGACGCCCATGTTCTACGGTTCCCTGCACAAAATAATCACACGCAAGCAGACGGTTGACCGCTTCCATTTTCCCTTCCGAAAGTAACGTTTTTACTGTTGAGACCGCAACTTTTTTCCCGTTCGCCGTCTTGACGGGCAGAACGTACACGGGACATGGAGCGAAACGTTCCAAGAGTGCGGGCGTACCGAGAGCGTCTTTCCCGAAACGGAAATCCTCACCGCAGAATACTGCCGCCGCACGGATCCGCTTAAACAGTCCCCGCGCAAACGCTTCTGCAGACGTATTTTTTACCTCTTCCGTAAAGGGAATTTCAAGCGCAAACGCCGCCCCCGCACGGGAATAGATATACTCGCGCTCGGCAAACGTAAACACGTCGCCCCCGCTTTTTTCTCCGGTAATCGACATGATCCCAATGGGATAGCTTGTCTTTTGCGCCGCCTCAAATAACGTCATATGCCCCGCGTGCAATCCGTCAAATCCGCCTAAAAGCAGAGCGCATGGCTGCTGAAATTGTTGCTCCTTGGAAAGTATTTTCAGCATAATTTTTTCTCGGTTTTTATCGTACCGCCGCTCACGCGGGCAAGCCCGTAAAATCCATTTCCGTCGTATAATTTATAAAGTCCGTCTTTTTCTTCGCATTCGATCTGCAAACCGTGGTAGAGCCGCTCGTCGATAATTTTCAGCTTAGGAAAGGGCAGAACGCTTTCGGTGGGGATCACGTATTTTTCCACGTTTTCCCGCGTGAGACGATCCAATGAGACGGAAGTCTCCTTGCCGAACACGCCGCTTTGCGTGCGGACAAGCCCGCTCATAAACCCGTTCGTACCCAATGCGTGTGCAAGATCGCGTGCAAGCGAACGGATATACGTTCCTCCGCCGCAAACGATCTCGAAGGAAAACTCGTCGGGCGCAGTCTGTTCGATCAGACGAAATTGCTCAATACTCACCGTCTTAGGGACAAGTTCCACTTCTTTTCCCGTACGAGCCAGTTCGTAACTGCGCTTTCCGTTCACGCTGATTGCGCTGAATTTGGGCGGCGTCTGTTTTATTTCACCGATAAATTCCCCCAACGCGCTCTCGATCTCTTCACGGGCGGGCACTCTGCCGCCGAATACGAGTTCGCTCTCACGGTCAAGCGTCTCCGTCGTCACGCCGAAACGGAAACGGGCGATATAAACCTTTCTTTTGGAAAGAAAATAATCGAACAACCGCGTCGCATTTCCCGTTCCAACGGGGAGTACACCCGAAGCGAGCGGATCGAGCGTGCCCATGTGCCCGCACGAACATTGCATCAGCCGTTTAATACGGTTTACGACGAAAGCGGAGGAAACCCCCTCCGCCTTCCATACGTTGACAAAACCCGTCATGCATCCTCCATCTGCCGAGAGACCGCATAACGCAGTCTGTCCAACACTTCTTCCGTTTCGCCGAACAGCATACAGCCGGAGGCGAGAACGTGACCGCCGCCGCCGAACGTACGCGCAACTTCGTTTACGTTCACTTTCCCTTTGGAACGCAGAGAAACTTTATATTGTCCCCGCTTGATTTCCATAAGGCAGACGCTGACTTCCACCGTATCGATGGTAAGCCCGAAATCGACGATTCCGGAGGTTGCGTCCTGTTTGAGACGGTAACGTTCGAGAAGCTCCTGCGAAACGTAAGCGACAGAAAGCCTGTCGTCAAGTAAAAAACGAAGATTTGTAATCACACATGCATACATTTGCGCACGCGATTTACTTTGCTCGCGATAAAGATGATAGTTAAGCCCGCTCACGTCTGCGCCTGCGTCTGCCGCAAGCGCGGCAGACCGAAAAGTGTCTCCCGTAACGTCGGAATGGGAAAAACTACCGGAATCGGTAATATAACCCGCCATAAGACTGTTTGCAATCATACGATCATACTTAACACCCATTTCCGCAATAATATCTGCAATATTTTCACAGTTACTCGCTCTGCCGCGCACGAAATTATAGCGGCAAAACCGCGTGTTGGAGATATGATGGTCGATATTGACGGTGACTTTTCCTTTCTTTAATCCTTTGAGAAAGACCTTTTGCAACAAACCGAAACGGTTTTCGTCGCTGCAATCGACGCAGATATACGCCTCCGCATCCAGCGTGGGGAAGGAACAGATCTCCTTTGCCCCCTCTAAAAAGAGAAAACTCCCGGGAATTTCACAATCGTTTACCACTTGATTTTTAACGCCGAGAAGGGTGAGCGCACGCGAAAGCGCCAGCCCGCCGCCTATCGTATCGCCGTCGGGACGTGTATGGGTAAAGATGACCGCGCTCCGTAATCCTTTCAGAACGTCCGCTATTTCCCGAATGGTATTCACTCCGAATCCCCTTTTTTGATCTCCTCGAACAGGGCGTCCATCTTCGATCCGTATTCCATACTCCCGTCCTCCAAAAAGGTGAGGCGGGGCACGGTGCGCATTTGCATGACCTTGGAAAGCTCGTGACGGATGAAACCCGCATTTTTGAGAATAAGATTAAAAGTACGCTGTTTTTCTTCGGGCGTGCCTGCGAGCACGCTCACATATATTTTTGCCGTTTTTAAATCGGGTGCGACGTCCGCCTCCGTTACGCTGATAATCCCATTAAGCTCGGGCTCTTTGTTTTTGAGCGTACCGGAAATGACGGACGAGATCTCCCGCTGATATTCGCTGTTCAAACGCTGGGTACGCGTAGGTTTCATCGCTCAAATCCTCCCTGATTTTTAAGCCTGCTTAATTTCTTCAATCAAATAACACTCAATAAAGTCGCCGATTTTGATTTCGTTGAATCCCTCGATCGCGCAGCCGCATTCGAATCCGCCGGAAACCTCTTTTGCGTCGTCCTTAAAGCGTTTGAGCTGTTTCACGCCGCCTTCGACGATCATGACGTCGTCGCGATATATGCGCAGCTTTCCGCCGCGGACAAGCTTCCCTTCCGTTACAAAGCACCCCGCGACCGTTCCAACGCCCGTGATGTTGAACGTCTGCTTGACTTCCGCTTTGCCCATATAGATCTCTTGATACTTAGGCGCAAGCATTCCTTTGAGCGCCGCTTCCATATCGTCGAGAAGCTCGTAGATAATGCGGTAAGAGCGTACGTCTACCTTACTGCGTTCGGCAAGCGCCTTTGCCTTGGTATCGGGACGAACGTTAAAACCGATGACAATCGCGTTTGCGGAATCGGCAAGCATGATATCGCTCTCGTTGATCGCGCCCGCGCCCGCATGGATGACCCTTACGCGCACTTCTTCGTTCGTCAGTTTTTCCAAAGACGTTTTCACCGCTTCCACGGAACCCTGCACGTCTGCCTTTACGATGATTTTGAGTTCCTTCATCATGCCGTCGGCAACCTGCGCGAACACGTCGTCGAGCGTGACTTTGGTCGTCTCCTTGATCATGGATTCGCGCTGTTTGTTTTTGCGCTCCTCCTGCACTTGTTTCATAAGGTTCGCTTCTACCGCAAAAATCGCGTCGCCCGCATTCGGAACGTCCTCTAATCCCAATACAGAGACCGCCGTGGAAGGTCCCGCTTCCTTTACCGTTCTTCCCTTGTCGTCGATCATTGCGCGCACACGTCCCATCGTCGTACCGGAGATGAGATTGTCTCCCGTATGAAGCGTTCCGTTCTGCACGAGCACGCTGGCAACGGGACCCTTGCCCTTATCCAATTTCGCCTCGATGATCACGCCCTTGGCGTTTCTGTTCGGATCGGCGCGCAATTCCTGCACTTCCGCAACAAGATAAATATTTTCGAGCAAGGTATCGATTCCCTCTCCCGTCTTGGCGGAAACAGGCACGACGATGACGTCGCCGCCCCATTCTTCCGGCACGAGACCGTGTTCCGTAAGCCCTTGTTTCACTCTGTCGGGATCGACGTGCGGTTTATCCATCTTGTTCATCGCAACGATAATGGGAACGTCTGCCGCTTTCGCATGGTCAATCGCCTCCACCGTCTGCGGCATGATTCCGTCGTCCGCCGCCACAACGAGCACAACGATATCCGTCACCTGCGCGCCGCGCGCACGCATTGCCGTAAACGCCGCATGCCCGGGCGTATCGATAAAGGTGATCTTCTTCCCGTCGCCAAAAGAAACGGTGTACGCGCCAATACTCTGCGTAATGCCGCCCGCCTCGCCCGCCGTGACGTTCGTCTTGCGAATCGCATCCAAGAGCGACGTCTTACCGTGATCGACATGACCCATAACGGTAACTACCGGGGCACGGGTAATCAGATTTTCCTCGTTTTCAACGTTATAAAGCTCAAGCAATTCGTCTTCTGCCGTCTTTTCGGGTTTATATTCAAGATCAATCCCGAGTTCGAGCGCAATAAACGCCGCATCGTCGTAATCCACAGATTCGTTGACTGTTTTCATGATCCCCTCGCGAAACAGCCGTTTGGTGATTTCCACTGCGGAAATCCCTATTTTTTCGGACAATACCTTGATGGGAATTTCACGCGACGTTACGACCGCATGATCGATCTTGATCGTCTGCGTCTCTTTTTTCACACCCTTCTTATTGAACCGCGCCTTACGGTATCCGCTCTTATCTTCATCATAGTCACCCACGGTCGTCCCCTGTTGGCGTTGCAACGCCCGTTTGTTGACGGGACGTTTTTCAACATACGTCTTTTCGAATTTCTTGGGCGCGGAGAATTCCCGCTTGGGAGCCGTAGGCGCAGGAGCGGGTGCGGTAAATCTCACGCCGCCCCCCGTAGGACGAGGCGACATAGACGGACGCGCGGATCGCGTCGAACCGTTCTCATTCGGTCTATTCCCGAATGACGGTCGCACGGAACGGTTATTATTTCTATCGGGGCGATACATTCCTTTTGTACCGTCGCCCGACCGATTAGCGGACGGATTTCTCGGCGCGCCTGCGGCCCAAGTAGACCCCGTAGCAGGCGTTTTCCCTGCGGAAGAAGGTCTCGCTGCAGAAGAAGGTCTCGCTACGGAAGCAGACCTTTCTATCGTTGCGGTTTTTACTTCCGTCTCCGGTTTTGCGGCAACGGGTTTTGCTAAGGTAGGCTCTGCCGTCGTTTTGGGCGCCTCGGACAGCGTCTGTTCCGTCTGCTCATGCGATTCATCCACCGTTTCAACAGACTTCGGCGTTTCGATTTCCTCTATCTTTTCCGTCTCCGCCGGCTTTTCCGTTTGCACGCGGAGCGCTTCCGCCTTTCTTGCCGCCTCTTCCGCGCGCTTTGCCTCGATCGCACTTTCCATCTCGGTCAGCCGACGCATCAGATCCGAAAGCCGCTTTTCATCTGCGGCTACCGTTTTCAACGTTGCGCGGAGCTCATTCTCCCCTAACAGTAAATTCAATTTTTCGATATGATCGTATGCCATGAATCCTCCAAGTTACTCATCGCGTTTTTTCTCGTCACTGCATATTGACTCGGTGGGATGCGCCCCCAAAATAGCTTTGGAAAACCCTTCGTCGCGCACTGCGGCAAGCTTACATCCCGCTTTCCCTACCATCTCTTCCAATCCGCTTACAAAAAGCAACGGACAGGAGAATTTTTTTTGTAATTTCTCAATCTCTTTGCGGGAATTTTTCTGCGCGCTTTCGTCCGCAACCAACAGATAAACACCCTTCTTCAGAGTTCCCACTCCGTTTACGCCAAGCGTGAGTTTCCCCGCCCGCCGTGCAAAACCGAGATAGGACGCGCATTTACTTCGTTGCAAGAAATTCCTCCCCAAGCTGTTCATACACTTTTTCCGGCACGTCGCAAGAAAAAGTCTTGTGCAAAAGTTTGTATTTTTTCAACTTTTCGAAACAGGCGGCATTCCCGCAAATATAGGCTCCGCGCCCCGGAAGCTTTCCCGAAAAATCCAAACGAATCTCGCCTTCCGCATTCTTCACAATGCGCAGCATATCTCTTTTCGGCTTTTCTTCCCGACACGCAATACACATTCTGAGCGGAATTTTTTTTGCCTTAGGCATTTATTCCTCCGCGCCGCTCTCTGCTTCGGCGGCGCTTCCGCTATCCCGTGCGAGATCGAGTTTCTCCGCCGCGGATTCGCTCCTTACGTCGATCTTCCAACCGGTAAGACGCGCCGCAAGGCGTGCATTCTGCCCGTCTCTGCCGATTGCAAGCGAAAGTTTATCGTCCGGGACAACGGCGACGGCAGCTTTTTCTCCCGTCTGTGTGACGGAAACAACCGTTGCCGGCGACAACGCTTTCGCAATAAATTCAAGGGGATTTTCGCTCCAAAGAATGATATCTACCTTCTCCCCGTTCAGTTCCTGCACGACAGCGTTGACGCGCGCGCCCTTATTCCCGACGCATGCTCCTACGGGATCAATGCGGCTGTCCGTTGCGGCGATCGCAAGCTTCGTGCGATGTCCCGCCTCGCGGGATATCGATTTAATGAGTACCGTTCCCTGCTTGATTTCGGGCACTTCCTCTTCGAATAACCGTTTTACAAGTCCGGGAGCGGAACGCGATACAAGCACCTGTGCGTTTCTCCCGCCGCTGCGCACACGTTTCACGAAAACCTTAATCCTGTCTCCTGCCTGATACCGTTCGCCGGGAACCTGATCCTGCTGCAACATCAGACCTTCGATCTGCCCTTTGCCGAGATCGATATAAACGTTCTTCATCTCCACCTTGCGTACAAGCCCCGTCATGAGCTCGCCTTCTTTATCGGAAAACTCCGAAAGAGTATTGTCGCGTTCGGTTTCGTGAATCTTCTGTAAAATAACCTGTTTCGCCGTTTGCGCCGCGATTCGCGAAAAGTCCTTGGGCACAAACTCTTCGGAGAGGATATCGCCCACTTTCGCACTCTTTCTTATTGATTGCGCGTCTTCAAGTAAGATTTCTCCCTCTTGAGCTTCTTCACCGTCTACAACGATATGCGTGAGAAAGAAACGAATAGAACCCTTTTCGGGGTTGATATCCACTTTTACCGCGCCCGTTTCGCCTTCAAACTGCTTTTTATAAGCAGAGGCAAGCGCACCCGAAAGCGCTTCGATAAACGTTTCTTCATTGATTCCCTTTTCCTGTTCCAGATCGGCAAGCGCCGAAAAGAAATCCTTGTTTACCATATTACTCCTTCCTTTTGATCACGAACCGCCAAGGCTTACGCGGTTGCGTTTATTTTTTATGAAACTTCGATGAGCAGACATACTTTCGCCGTCTTTTCCGCGGAGAACGTTTTTTTCCCCTTTTCCGTGTTAATCGTTACACATTCGCCGTCGAACGAGAGCAACTCGCCCTCGTAATATTTTTTACCGTCAACGGGAGCATAGAGATGCACTTCTACTTTCTCCCCAAGATGGCGCTCGTAATCCCGTTGCGTTCGAAAGGGACGGTCAAGCCCCGGCGAAGAACAGTTCAGCGTATAAGCCGCCCCGAAAGTAGGATCAAGCTCGTCGAGCGGACCATCGATCGCACGATGAAATTTTTCACATAGAATAAGATCTACGCCGCCCGGCGCATCGATAAAAACGGTAAGCGCTTTGTTATGCAAATCCCACTTCGCATCTACGATCTCAGCGCCGACCTCTTCTGCAACGGGGCGAAGAAATTCGATGATCTCCGAAACAGGCTTTACTTTCATAAACGATACCCTCTCCTCTAAAAAATTTGAGAGCGGAAAATCCGCTCTCAATCTCCGATTCATCGATTAAGCGTCATCATTATATCATGAGTTAACGAAAAAATCAAGCGTTTCGTTTAAATTTTTTTATCTTGTAGTATTTTTTTGCTCAATCGGGCAAACCGCCCTTCATACGAACCAGCTCGATAAAAATTTTCGCCGTGACGAACGCGTCGTCGAACGCGCGGTGATGGTGAAAGGTAAATCCGAAATGCTCGGCTACGGTATTCAACTTATAGTTAGAAAGGAGCAGCATCTTCTGAGAGAACGAAACCGTATCATACTGTTTGCATTCAAAGCGATACCCTTCACGCTCACCGTAAAACCGAATAAAATTATAGTCGAACTGCACGTTATGCCCCACGAGAGAGCACCCGTCGCTGAATTTAAAGAAATCCGCCATCACCGTGCCGACGTCGGGCGCGCCCACGAGCATACTATCCGTAATCCCCGTAAGCGAAACGATTTCTTTGCTCAGTTTCACGGGGCAAGCGACGAAAGAC
This sequence comes from uncultured Clostridia bacterium, assembly GCA_964521125.1. Lineage (GTDB taxonomy): Bacteria > Bacillota > Clostridia > Christensenellales > Borkfalkiaceae > Gallimonas. Next base: position 18,310 of record CAZFPP010000005.1, on the reverse strand, counting down.
GAGAATTTTTCGCAGATCGCGCCGCCTTTAATCTTCACCGCGCCGATCTCGATGATGCGGTCCATCACGCCGCCCGCAGGCGTACTGTTAAGTCCCGTGGTTTCCAGATCGAAAACGACGAACTCCCTTTCGAGAAAGGACTGCGGAAGTTTCTTTTCGCCGAACAGCGCGCTCTGCACAAAATCCGAAACGGGTTCGGGAAAAACAGCCGCATACTGCGCGGGAACGGGACGGGAAGGACGCGGCTCGGGCACAAACCCGGACGGCGGCGTGCCGTAATCGATAAACCGCGCGTGAAAACTCAACGCTCCGTTAAACAGCTCGTTACTTCCCGTGATACAGACGCTGTCTCCCGCTTTGAGGGCGCGCACCTTTTCCAGCGTCGCTTTTCGCGTAAAATAAGAAACGCGCAATCTGCCGCTTCCGTCCGACACCGTAAAGATAAAGTACGGTTTTCCGTTCTTGGTCACACGTTCTTCCGCATAGGTAAGCGCGCCGCACACGGAAACATCCTGCTGTTCGCCCACAAGATCGGCAATATAGACTGCGACGGAGGGTTTTGCGTCGTCGATGGGCGCATAATTTTCTATGGAAAACACACGGGGAGCAAATACCGCTTCGGCAGGCGGGAGAGCTTCCTCTTCGATTTCTCCCGTCTCCTTTTCTACGGTACAAAATCCGCCGCACCATACGCCGCAAAAACGGCGGTTTACTTCTTCGGTAAGCGTATTGAGAACGTTCGCGCGGTCAAACTGACAGCGCTCCGCTTCGTCGATCCCAATAACGAACCGTCCGCTACCCGAGCCGATTTCCACCCCGATATCCCCGGGGGAAATAAACGCCGCCGCAGACGGAAAACGCGTTTTAAGAACTTCGGCAAGTTCTTTGCGCACTCCTTCCTCGCTCGGTACCGATTTCATGATATTCGCTTCGGCGGTATACCCTTCGGGAACGTATTTCTGAGAGACGCCGTCCGCATACGCACAATCGTCTTGAGAATAAGACAAATCGGTCACCAAATAGAACACGATGTTCTTTTCGCTGACCGTAATTTTTCTGAGCACGGCGCGGCTAAGTCCCGCAGCCTGCCTGATTTCGCTTAAATAGGTTTCCGACGTTCTCATCTGAGTAATTCTTCCAAACGGGCAAAAAACGCCCTCTCCGCGTCTTCTGCGGCGACGCGTTCCATCTTTCCGTCCTTTCGGAAAATCATGCAATAATCGCGCCCGCCGGCGATTCCGAGATCGCACGCTTTCGCCTCTCCGGGACCGTTGACAACGCAGCCCATGACGGCGATTTTTAACCGCTTTTTTACAGCGCCCACGCGCGCGTTGACCTTTTCGGCAAGTTGCATACAGTCGTATTCGCACCGTCCGCAAGTGGGACAGGAAACAACTTCCACATAATCTGTTTCCAATCCGCAGGCGCGAAGAATCTCATGCCCCGCAATCACCTCTTTTACGGGATCTGCCGTGAGAGAAACGCGGATCGTATCGCCGATCCCTCTCAAAAGCAGGGAACCGATCCCTACGCTGCTCTTGACAATGCCGCTACGCTCCGTGCCCGCCTCGGTCACACCGAGATGGAGAGGATATTCCGTACGCTGCGACAATTGCGTGTACGCTTCCACGGTAAGCGGCACGGAAGAGGCTTTCACCGAGATAACGATATCTTCTATCCCATGCTTTTCGAGAACGGACACGTTGGAAAGCGCGCTTTCCACAAGGGCGGTTGCGCTTCTGCCGTATTTTTGCAAAAAATGCGGTTCGATGCTTCCCGTGTTCGCTCCAACCCGCACGGGTATGCGATATTCTTTCAGACAATCGGCAACGAGCGCGATTTCCCCCTCTCCGCCGATATTCCCCGGATTGATCCGCAATTTATCCGCGCCCGACTGCACCGCAAGCACGGCAAGCCGCGCGGAAAAGTGAATATCCGCAACGATGGGCAGAGAAACGCGCTCCTTGATCTTTGCAATGGCGCGCGCGTCGTCCTCGTCGAGTACCGCAACCCGCGCGATATCGCAACCCGCCTCTTGAAGGCGCAATATTTGAGCGACGCTTTTTCCTACGTCGCCCGTCTTTTCCGTCGTCATGCTCTGTACGGCTATTTTCCCGCCGCCCAGCGTAACCGACCCGATTGTTACCTGTTTTTTCGGCATTACCGCTTATCCGATTTATTCTCCATCATTTTTTGCAATTCAGACATGAAAGAATTGATATCCTTAAAAGAACGGTAAACGGACGCATAACGCACATAAGCGACTTCGTCTAACTTTTTCAAGCCTTCCATGACCATTTCGCCGATAGCTTTGGAAGAAATTTCCCGTTCCATGGAATTATACACGCGTTTGGAGATATCTTCGGCGAGCGCGTCGATATCTTCAATGGCAACGGGGCGCTTTTCGCACGCCTTGATGATCCCGCGTTTGATCTTGCCCACGTCGAATGACTGGCGGTTGCCGTCTGATTTGACGACGAGAACGGGCGCAATCTCGATGGTTTCGTACGTCGTAAACCGCCTTCCGCAACCGAGACATTCGCGGCGACGGCGAATCGCCCTGTCGTCATCCGCAGAGCGGGAATCAATCACCTTATTTTCCGTACAGTTACAAAACAAACAGCGCATAAGCTCCCTTCCTCATTACGATTTTATTCTGCAATGTTTGAACGCTTTTCTTTATTATATCATACCGTTGGAAAAATGTAAAGAAATTTTTTATTTCCGAAAAGCCATTTGGAATTCTCACGCTTTGGCTTACGCCTACGCCGAGAGCGGCGAAAAAAGATTCCCCGCGCTGAGAATGAAATGAGAACTTTTTATATTATGAATGCGCTTGATCGGAATTTTCCGTATTATCGGCTTCCACGGGCACGGCATCTTCCTGTACGGCTGCGGGCGTTGTTTCACAAACCTGCTCCGGCTGAATGCATTTGGCGATATCCGCTTGCGCTGCCGCTTCCTCACATTTCTCTTTTAAACAAGAAATACGCTTTTTATAAAGCAGCCAAAGAAGAATAAATCCCACAATCGCCGTGACAAATTCCGCTATGATAAAGGTGCACCAAATAAGCCGACCGCCTGCCGTACCCGCTTTTACGATGCAAGCAAACCCGTAAGCGATGGGAAGAACCAATATCGCTTGACGGAGTACGGAAATCACAAGCGATTGTAAATTGCCGCCCGTTGCCTGAAAGACGCCCTGCAAAGCGACGCATGCCCCCGCAAACAGGAAGCTGATCGAAATAATACGCATTGCGCCGATGCATAATTCCTGCGCCTCGCCGGAAAGCCCTCCGAATACGTTTTGCAGCGGCGACGCGCATGTTTCCAGCAAGACCGTTCCAACAATCATGACAACCGCCGTATATAGCATTCCGTACTTGATCCCGTCTCTCACGCGCTGTTTGCTCCCCATACCGTAAGCATAGGATACAATGGGCGTGATCGCGTCTCGCAAACCGAATGCGGCAAACAGGATAAACTGCTGAATCTTATAATACAGACCGTATGCATTCACATAAGGACTGATTTCCCCGTCGGGATAGAAATGCCTATCGACTCCCCCGAGAATAATGTTCATACCGTACGTCATGACAGACATTAGCGCTTGCGCGATGATCGCGGGCAGACCTATCGCATATATGCGCCCGATGAGTCTCCCCGAAGGTTTCAGATATTTTATATTGTTGGATACTTCCTTATTGAACACGAAATGGAAAACCATATCGAGAAGAAAGGACAGAATCTGCCCGATGATCGTTGCCCATGCGGCTCCTTCAACGCCGAGTCCGAATAATCCGATTCCGTAGCCCTTTTCATAAATAAAAATCGGATCGAGGATAATATTCGCAACCGCGCCTACGATTTGTCCCGTAGTGGAAAACGTCGATCTTCCCGTAGCCTGTAAAAGTTTTTCGTATATAGCGAAAAATGAATTCCCGAACGAGAAAATACAGCATATTTTCAAATATCCGACTGCCATATCCCGCACTTCCGCATTCGTCGTTTGGGAAGAGACATATAAATTCGCTCCAAACAATCCGAATAGAAGAAAGACAATGTAAATACATGCCGCCAGAAAAACGCCGTTTCCCGCGGTTTGACTCGCTTTCTCGCGGTCGCCCTCTCCCAAATAACGGGATAACAGCACGTTGACGCCCACGCCCGTTCCGATTGAGATGGCAATAATGAGCATTTGCACGGGAAATGCAATAGTAAGCGCGGTGAACGCCGCGTCGCCCTGTCCTCCCGGCATGTTGGATACAAACGCGCTGTCTACAATATTATAAAGCGCCTGCAACATCATAGAAAGAATCATAGGGATTCCCATTACGAGCAAAAGTTTCCAAACAGACTGCGTCCTAAGCTTATCATGTTTTGCTGTCGATTCCGATTTCATTCAAATCACCTCTCCGTCATAAAATCGTTTCCGCCGAATATAAAAAAAGCGCAAATCCCTTCCTGGATTTACGCTTTCCGCCACTCGGCACGGCATATTTTAACATGCCCGTATGATGATGTCAAGTATCTTTTTTTTATTATAACAAAATTGTTGCTTTCTCACAAATTCGTAAACGAATTTCACTTTTCAGTCGAAACATCGTCTTCCGAAAGTTCCGATTCTTCCCAACGCGGCAACGGAATTTTATCGGAAGAAAATCCCCTTCCCGCCACTTCGGAGATCACGCTCACCATTAAAAACGCTTCGGGATCGATCGCCTGTATCTCGTTTTTGAGTTTTACCACATCGCGGTTAGAGACAACCGTTAAAAGCACATAACACTTATCTTGCAAGAAACCTGTTTTTGCGTTGAGCATCGTCACGCCGCGATTCATTTTGTTTAAAATCATTTCGCGAATTTCTTTATACTTCTTGCTGATGATCTGCACCTGCGTTTTTTTCATGCCGATCGGTGAAACTTTATCGATCACGAACGACGCCAACAAGGTAATGAGAACGCCGTATAAGATCATTTCAAGCGACACGCCCGCAAACACTTCGATCAGGACGATGGTAAGATCGAGCGCCCACATACCCATGCCTACCGGGATATTAAAATATTTATGAAAGATCATGGGCGGGATATCTGTGCCGCCCGTGCTTGCGCCGATTCTCACGACAATGCCGATTCCTAATCCGAATAGCAAAGCGCCGAAAATAACGGCTAACAACGGATTGTCTGAAGCGATTGCATGACCGGTTGCGGTCATATAGAAATCGTTGACGGGCGTCCATAAACTTAAAAATGAAGGATAAAGAATCGTTCCCGCAAACGTTGCAACGGCAAACTTCTTTCCGAGCAGAACCGCGCCGATGATAAAAAGAATAATATTCGCAATATAAACGGTAACCGTTACCACCCATTCCGTCCAATCGCCCGTCTTCCCCGCATTCGAAAGCATATTCCGGATGAAAATACCCAAACCGGTCGTTCCGCCCATAACAAACCCGTTGGGAACGATAAAGAAAGCAGATGCTGCCGAGGCGATAGCGTTGCCCAAAACGATGATAAAGGCATGCAACAAAAACCGCTTAACCTGTCTCTTCGTAGGTTTTTTCAATTGGTATTTCATATTAGAACCTCATCTCCCGTTACGGAATGGCTGAAACCCGCTTACGTTTCAAAGCGCATTCTTCTTATATTATAACGCTTCTTCCCGATGCATGCAAGCGGTTTTCTTGTATTTATGCGAATTTTTTCTGCCTATAAAAACGGCTCCCGTACGAAACCGCACGGAAGCCGTTTTTGAACGCCTTAGAAAAAGATAACACTCGACCCGCAAGAATTACAGGAATTACAACCGTTGCAACTGCTACAACTGCTACAACCGTTGCAATTGTTGCAATTGTTGCACCCGCGATCGTCGCAGGGACTGAATCCTTCGGAAGAGAAAGCCGATAGCCCAAACTGCCGCGCAAAATAGATATCGTTATTACAACCGCAATTTGTAAAAGAACTAAGATCAAACGACAAACCGCATCCGCATCTGTTACGGAAATTGCCGTTTGAACAGTTGTTACATGAGTTCCGATTCAGTGAAAAAAGATTATCGAGCGCACGAGCAAGCGAGCTGCAACCGCAGGCATTGCAAGAGTTGCAAGAAACACATCCGCAGGAGTTACAAGAATTACACATATGTTGAACCTCTTAGGTGAAAATTCGGCATATGCCGTAATACAGTGTATGTTCAATAACTTTTTTGCGTGAACAAACGGAACGACAAAAAGAATGCGCAATCCGTAACGGACGCGCATTCTTTGATTTCTTTACAAACTGTCACTTCGCGTATTCGACGCTGCGGAATTCGCGAATAACGTTTACTTTGATCTGCCCGGGATATTCGAGTTCCGCCTCGATCTTTTTGGCAATATCTTTCGCGAGGAAGAGCGCCTTGCTGTCGTCAATCTGATCGGGCTTGACCATGACGCGGACTTCTCTGCCCGCTTGAATGGCGTAAGTCTTTTCCACGCCCGCGAATCCCGACGCAATTTCTTCCAACTTTTCCAAACGCTTGACATAGTTGGAACCCGTCTCCCTTCTTGCTCCGGGTCGCGCGCCCGAAACGGCGTCTGCCGCCTGCACAAGTACCGCCTCGATGGTTTTGGGTTCCACGTCGCCGTGGTGCGCCATGATGGCGTTCACAATCATCGCGTTTTCTTTATATTTCTTCGCAAGATCGGCGCCGAGTTGGATATGCGTACCCTCCTGCTCGTGATCTACCGCTTTACCGATATCGTGCAAAAGTCCCGCGCGTTTTGCAAAGTTGACGTCCAATCCCAATTCCTGCGCCATGAGACCCGCAAGCTGCGCAACTTCGATGGAATGACGATAGACGTTCTGCCCGTAACTGGTACGGAATTTCAACCGTCCGATCAGTTTGATCAACTCGGGATGAAGTCCGAAAATTCCCACTTCGAACATGGCGTTTTCGCCCGCGGCTTTGATCTGTTGATCAAGCTCTTTTGTTACTTTCTCTACCGTCTCTTCAATGCGGGCGGGATGAATTCTGCCGTCTGCGATGAGCCGTTCGAGAGTAAGGCGCGCAATTTCCCGCCGAACGGGATCGAAGCCCGACAAAATAACCACTTCGGGCGTATCGTCGATAATAAGTTCGATACCCGTTGTCTGTTCGATGGCGCGGATATTTCTGCCCTCGCGCCCGATAAGACGCGCTTTCATATCGTCGTTGGGCAGAGGAACAACGGAAACCGTTGTTTCCGATGCATGATCGGACGCACAGCGCTGAATGGCAAGCGAAATGATATTCTTGGCGTTGAGATCCGCTTCATCCTTTGCCTGCTGTTCCAAATTTCGTACTTGCACCGCGCAGTCGCGGCGGGTCTCGTCTAAAATCTCGTCGGTGAGCTGCTTTTTCGCCTCCTCTTTGGTAAGCTGCGAAACACGCTCCAGCTCGGCAATCATGAGCTCGTGCTGGCGGGAGACCTGCTCCCTCGTCTTTTCCACTTCCTCCAACCGTTTTGCAAGATTATTTTTCTGTTGCTCGAGACTATCGGTTTTTTTGTTCAGGTCGTTTTCCTTTTTTTCAAGTAAATCTTCCTGACGGGCGAGACGGGATTCCGTGCGTTGCTGTTCGGCGCGTTTCTCCTTCATCTCTTGTTCAAATTCGTTTCTTCGTTTGAGATCCTGTTCCTTGGATTCTAAGATGGCTTCCTTTTTTAGTTGTTTACATTCCGATTTTGCCGAATCAAGCATTTCTTGAACACGTTTTTCTGTTTCATCAAGCTTGCGTTCGGACTTCTTTTTGGAAACTCGTTTTAGATACAGCCACGTCGCGAAGCCGCCCAATGCTAATCCCACGATAGGAAGCAATATAAAGAACGTGCCCGCAACACCGTTGCTAACATCAAGGAGCAGGCTGAATAGTGTAGACATTTACAGCCTCCTTGGATATAAAATTTGACTTTTATCTGCAAACCGCCCTCAAAAAAAGGGCATACTTACACATTGTCGAATAAATTATACTATAATTTTATGTGCTTGTCAACAAATTCACAGACGCAAAGCGAACAGACGAAAAAATATTTTTCACGCAAAACACACCAAAAAGGAGAGCGAAACGCTCTCCTTTTACCGCATTTTCCATTTACTTTAATGCCGCTTCTCCGTTTGTTTCAATGACCTTTTTATAGAAATATGCGCTCTTTTTGGGCGTACGCTCCAGCGTATCGTAATCGATATGCACAAGTCCGAACTTCTTGGAAAAACCTTCCGCCCATTCGAAATTATCGATAAACGACCAATAAAAATATCCCTCGATCGGCACTTCCTGCGCCGCGCGGTGCAGAGCGCGCAGATACCGTTTTAAAAAGTCGATCCTGCTGTCGTCGTTGATCTCTCCGTTCAAATCTTTCCATTCCGTAAGAGCGACTCCGTTTTCCGTATAAACGATGGGAAGTCCGTACCGCTCATAAATATATTTCGGGGGATAATAGAGAGCGTCTGGATAAACCGTCCAACGCGTATCCGTTCTGGGATCGGAAGGCGAGGGCGCGGGGCGCACAATTTCGCCGTCTTTTTCCGTTACATAATTGCCCGTATAAGTATTTACGCCGTAAAAATCAATCCGGCTTTTAATGATCTTCATATCTTCTTCCGAAGGCTCGAACGCATTTTCCTTCATCCAAGGAAGAAATTCTTCGGGATACTTTCCGAAAATGAGCGGATCCGTCCAATAATTGACAGCCCCGAAATTTTTATGGCAGCCGAACGTATCCTTTTTGGCGAGTTCGTAATCTTCTTCCCGCACGGGCAACGACGGCCAATACGCCTGAGCCGTGCCGATTTTTACGGGATTTTTACAGATTCTACGAATCTTCTTTTCCGCAAGACCGCAACCGAGCAATACGTTATGCGCGCACTTCATTACTTCCGAGGTGGGCAACTTCAAAAACGGCGCGTGCACGCCTTCCCAATGTCCGAGTCCGATAAAGCACTGCGGCTCGTTGATGAGAATGAAGTGGTCTACATAATCCCCGAACAGCTCGGCGCAAACGCCCGCGTATTCTTCAAACCATTTCGGACTTTCGGGATTGAGCCAGCCGCCCTTTAAGTAAAGCGCATAAGGATAATCCCAATGGAACAGCGTCATCCACGGCTCGATTTCCGCTTTTTTCAGCTCCGCGAGTAATTCGAGATAAAACCGTTTTCCGTCCTCGCTGATTCTGCCCGTTCCTTCGGGCATGAGCCGCGCCCAGTTGACGGAAAAACGATACGCCTTAATTCCAAGCTCTTTCATGAGGGCGACGTCCTCTTTCATGTGATGATAATGGTCGCACCCGACGTCCCCTTTCTGTCCCTCAAAGATGCGCCCTTCCGTAGCGGAACCGACGTCCCAGCCGTTTAAACCCTTGTCCGCTTCGTAAGCGCCGCCTTCGACCTGGTAAGCCGCCGTCGCAACACCCCAGGCAAAATTTTTACCGAAACTCATAATATCCTCCGATTTCTTTATAATCTTTCCGCTTCCTCGATCCAGAGCGCGCCCGACGCATCCGACGGCATACGCCAATCGGCACGGGGAGAAAGCGAGACAGAGCCGACTTTCACGCCGTCCGGCATGCAATTACGCTTGAATTGCTGCGCAAAGAACCGTTTATAAAAATTTACCAACCACTTTTTTAAAGTTATCCTATCGTATTTGTCCGCAAAAGCGTATTCTGCCAAAAACAAAGTCTTTTCGGGAGAAAATCCGCGACGCATAAAGTTATATAAATAAAAATCGTGTAATTCATAGGGTCCGACGATATCTTCCGTCTTTTGCGCGATATTCCCTTTTTCGTCGGGCGGAAGCAATTCGGGAGAAATTTCCGTATTCAGAATACTCTTTAACACGACTTCCAACCTGCCGCCCGCGCGCTTTCCCTCATAAAAGACGAGCGACTTCACAAGCGTTTTGGGCACCGAACAATTGACGGCGTACATACTCATATGATCGCCGTTGTAGGTACACCACCCGAGCGCGAGCTCGGAAAGATCTCCCGTGCCGATCACAAGCCCGTTCGTATCGTTGGCAATATCCATGAGCACCATCGTCCGGTAACGCGCCTGCGCGTTTTCATAGGCGGTGTTTTGATTCCCGGGATCGTGATCGATATCTTTAAAATGTCTCGTCACCGCGCCGCCGATATTCACGGTCTTTACCGTCGCACCGATTGCCTGCATGAGTGACAAAGCATTATTCTTCGTCTTTAACGTCGTGCCGAATCCGGGCATGGAAACGGCGATGATATTCTCCCGCTCTTTGCCCAGCAGATCAAACGCGCGCGCCGTTACAAGCAATGCAAGCGCAGAATCCAGCCCGCCCGAAACACCGACGACCGCCGTTTTGGAATTGGTGTGCCGTAACCGACGCGCAAGCGCGCTCGATTGCATGGAAAGAATAAGTCCGCAACGTTTTTCCAGCTCTTTGCCCTGCGGAACAAAGGGGAACGCGTCCACTTTCCGCGTCAGCTTGCACCCCCGCTCCGCCACGGAAAATTCGACGACGGTGTAGCCTTCGGTATTCTGTTGAAACGTCGTCAGATGGCGGCGTTCGTTTTCCAGCAGCTCCACGTCGATCTCGCTTTCGGCATATCCCCCCGAAAACGGAATGCTCTCGTTTAAAATTACGCCGTTTTCCGCAACGAGGTTATGCCCGGCAAACACCATATCGGAAGTAGACTCGTCCTTGCCCGCATCGGCATAAACGTAACCGCAGCAAAGTTTACCCGACTGCGAACGCAGCAACAATTTTCGGTATTCCATCTTTCCGATCAGTTCATTGCTTGCGGAAAGATTGACAATGATATTTGCCCCCGCCAAGGCATGACGTTCGGAAGGCGATTGCGCCGCCCATAAGTCCTCGCAAATCTCACAAGCGATGCAGAATGCGGGATTTTCTTTACATCTGAGTAAAATATCCGTGCCGAAAGGAACGGCTTGCGAGCAAACCGTCACGGTTTCCGCAGCCCGCTTCCCTTCGGTGAAGTGTCGCTCCTCGTAGAATTCGTTATAATTGGGCAGATGGGTTTTGGGAATGAGCGCTAAAATTTTACCGTCCTGAACCGCCGCCGCGCAATTATAGGTATTCGCGCCCACGGCGAACGGTAAGCCGACAAAAAAGAGCGTTTCCTTTCCTTTTGAACGCGACGCGAGTTCAAACAGCGCCTGTTCCGCGCCGTTTAACAGCGCCTTCTGCAAAAAAAGATCGCCGCAGGTATAGCCCGAGAGGCAGAGTTCGGGAAAAACGAGGAGTTCAATCCCCGCCTCGGCCGCTTTCTCCACCTCTCCCGCAATTTGTTCGGTATTGTATTTTACGTCCCCTACTTTAAGTGCGGGAGACGCCGCGCGCACTTTCAAAAACGAGTATTTCATAAGTATTTCGGCTTATTCTTCGCCGCCGGCGATTTCCGCCGCGTTGCTGTTTCCCTTTGCCGCTACGCGGATCTTCGCTTCGATTTCCTCTGCAAGCTCGGGATTGTCCTTTAAAAACTGCCGCATTTTCTCCTTGCCGTTGGCAACTTTATTGTCGTTATAGCTGAACCATGCGCCGCTCTTTTTGATGATATCATACTGCACGCCCAAATCGATGAGACAACCCTCTTGCGAGATTCCCTCGCCGTACATAATATCAAATTCGGCCTGGCGGAAGGGAGGCGCAAGTTTGTTCTTTACGACTTTCGCGCGGGTACGGTTTCCCGCCGCGCCGTCGGTATCTTTGAGAATATCCGTCTTTCGCACGTCGATTCGTACCGACGCGTAGAATTTTAACGCTTTACCGCCCGGAGTGACTTCGGGATTGCCGAACATTACGCCAACCTTTTCGCGGAGCTGGTTAATGAAAACAACGCATGTCTTGCTTTTGTTGACGATCGCCGTCAGTTTTCTGAGAGCCTGACTCATGAGCCGCGCTTGCAGTCCGACGTGGGAATCCCCCATGTCGCCCTCGATTTCCGCTTTTGGCGTGAGCGCCGCCACGGAATCGATGACAATGATATCTACCGCCGAGGAGCGCACGAGGGAATCCACGATATCGAGCGCCTGTTCCCCCGTATCCGGCTGAGAGACGTACAGATCGTCTAAATTCACCCCTAAATGTTTAGCATACACGGGATCGAGCGCATGCTCGGCGTCGATAAACGCCGCGATACCGCCCGCTTTCTGCGCTTGCGCGACGGCGTGAAGCGCAACTGTCGTTTTCCCCGAGGATTCGGGTCCGTAGATTTCCACCATTCTGCCGCGCGGAAGTCCGCCGATCCCAAGCGCAAGATCAAGCGAAAGACACCCGGTGGGAATGGTTTCGATATCGGTATTTCCCGCCTCCTGCCCGAGCTTCATGATCGCGCCTTTTCCGTACGTTTTTTCAATCTGCGCCAAAACGGCGTCCAACGCTTTGAGTTTTTCTTCGTTCATAAACGTCTCCTTGGTTTTTCCCTAATTGATTTTGATATTGATCTCTTTATAAGCAAGGAAGAGAGCAAGATTGATTGCCGTTTTGGTAATCGTTTCCCGCGAACCTTCCAAACGGTATTCGAACACCCGCACGCGGTCCGGAGTCCCCACCGCAATATAGCACAAACCCACGGGCTTATCGGTGCCGTCCGATTGGGGACCGGCGATCCCCGTCGTGGAAATTGCAATATCGCATTTTCCCTCTTTGAGCAGCCCCGCCGCCATTTCGTACGCCGTCTCGTTGGAAACCGCGCCCTTTTCCTTTAACGTATACTCCGCTACGCCGAAACGCCGCTTTTTCGCCTCGTTGTCATAGGCGTTCACGCCCTCATAAAAAAATTTGCTTGCACCCGGGATCTCTACGAGCGCTTTTCCCACGCCGCCGCCCGTAAACGACTCCGCCGTGGCAATCCGGTAGCGGTGCAACAAGAGCACTTCCGCAAGCCGCTCGGCAATGGTGACGTCCTCAAGCGCATAGACGAATTCTTTGAGCCTGCTTGCAAGAATACGCACGACTTCATCCGTAATCATTTTCGGCGTCGTCTGGTTGTAGACGACCTCGATCCGCACGCAACCGTATTCCTCGCTCGTGTGAATGTTGAGCGCCCCGTCCGCCGCTTCCTGCGCGGCTGCGACGGCGGAGACGATCTCCTCCGTCGGAGCGGAAACCGTGCGTATCACAACGCTGCTGAACCGTTCCCCTCTCCGTCTATCGACAGCCGGAACAAGCGCTTCCCGGGCAATCTCTTTTCCTTTCTCTCCCGCGGGAAGAACGGCGAAAAGACACCGGGGCGTTTCTAAAATATAATCGCCCGGAAACGCCTTGCCAGCCGCTCGCGCGATCGCATCCCGAGCGATAGAGAGGAGCACTCTGTCGCAGATGAGAAAAACGCCGTCGTAGGAAGAAGAAAGACGGTTGAGCGCGGAGATGACCGTTGCGGAATCTTCATACGAAAGCAAAACGATTTCGTGAAGTTCCACGCCGCCCGAAAGGAGAACGTCCGTCACGGGCGCATACCGCACGGCGGACACCGAACTCCTCTTATTCCGAAGCACGACCGCCGCGTATTGTTTCTCAGTCTGTTCCATTGGATTTTTCTTTGAGTACTTCTCTGTTTTTTACAATGTAATTGACGCCCGAAAGCACGGTGAAAAACGTGCACAGCGCGAAACACGCAAGTCCGAAATAGGCAGTGAATTTGCCGAAATATATCGCCCCGTCAAACGCTTCTGCCCCGACCGTCAAAAAAGTCATACTGACGAGCAAAAAAACGATTGCGATATCCTGCGTCATCGTCTTTAGTTTGCCGAGTTTGTCGGCGGCAAGCACAACGTTCTGCCCTGCGGCAACCATGCGGAATCCGCTCACGATCAACTCCCGCGCCAAAATCACCGCAATGCACACGCCCCCCGCAATCAAACCGCCGTTTCCGAAAGGTTCCACCGTAAACGCCGTGGGAATTGTAAGCATGACGATGAACGCCGTGGCGACAAGCACCTTATCGGCAATGGGATCGAGAAATTTCCCGAGATTGGTGACAAGCCCCCGCGAACGCGCGATATATCCGTCTAACGTATCGGTAACCGCCGCAACGACAAAGATGACCGCAGAGGCAAGATAACACCATTCGGAGAGCAAGCCGAGGTAAAATACCACGACGAACAGCGGGATCATAAAAATTCTTGTCAGTGTAATTTTATTGGGTAAATTCATGTTATTTCCTCGGTATGTCCGTAAAGGTCGTAAGCTTCGGCGCGGTCGATCCGCACCGTATAGCGCTCTCCTTCGGTGGCTTTCGGCGAAGTAAAATACACCGCGCCGTCGATTTCAGGAGCTTGAAAATACGTTCTTCCCGTAAAACAGGATTTTTCGTAATCGATCCCGTCGCAGATCGTCTCCACCGTCTTGCCCACGAATGTTTGCAGATAGGCGTAAGAAATTTCCGCCTGCGCCGCATATAGCTGCTTCTGCCGCCGCTTTTTTACCGCCGCGGGAATCTGCCCTTTCATACGGTAAGCGGGCGTTTCCGGTTCGCGAGAATAGGTGAAGATCCCGCAATTCGTAAGCCGCGCTTCATACAAAAAGCCGACAAGCGCATTGTGTTCCTCCTCCGTCTCCGTCGGAAAGCCCGTAATCAGCGTGGTACGCAGCGCGATTTCGGGAATTCGGGTGCGGATACGGGAAATGAGATCGAGATATTCCGCATGCGATCCCGTTCTTCCCATGAGTCTTAAAATTCTATCCTCGGAATGCTGCAAAGGGATATCCAAATATTTCAGGATCTTGGGATTGTCGCGAATTTCCGCAATCAACTCGTCCGTCAACCTGTCCGGATAACAGTATAACAGACGGATATGACAGATATTGTCAAGTTCGGAAAGTTTTTTCAGTAATTTTATCAATAAATTCTCGCCCGCGTCCTCGCCGTAGCGTGTGACGTCCTGCGCAACGAGCACAAGCTCCTGCGTTTTTCCCAGTGATTTCGCCTCGGTAAGGAGCGCATCCATGGGATAGGAGCGGTATTTCCCGCGAATTTTAGGAATTAAACAATAAGTGCAGTGATTGGAACAGCCCTCTGAAATTTTTAAATATTTGACGTGCGCGGGCGTCGTGACAACGCGCTCTATCCACTCCTCTTTCCCCTGCCCGACGGCGTTGACGCGTTCCCCCGCATAGGCGCGTTCCAATGCGGGAAACAGGGCGGAAACGTCCTCCGTTCCCAAAAACACATCTCCTTCCGTGAGTGCGGGAAACAGCTCGTCAACGTATTTTTGCGGCAAACAACCCGTTACGACGATTTTTTCCAATTTGCCGTTTCTGTATCCGTTTCCGTCGAGAACCGTTTCGATCGCCTCTTTCCGCGCCGCGTTCAAGAACGCGCAAGTATTCACGACGAGGACTTCCGCCTCTTCGATTTGATCGGTTATTTCACAGCCGTGCGCTCTGATCTCCCCGAGAATACGCTCGCCGTCCACACGGTTTTTATCGCACCCGAGGGAAATCATGCCGAATTTTTTATGTATCAATCGAGACTCCCGTATTTACTTTCAAACTCTTCTTTAGTAAGCAACACCGTGCGCGCTTTCGCTTTTCCGTCGAAGGGAGTGATATATCCCATCAGTTCCATCCATTCAATGATTTTTCCCGCATGGTTATACCCTACCGAGCATTTGCGCTGAATGAGCGATATGGACGTAGTACCCAACTTCACCGAAATAGCAAGCGCTTTGATATATTCCTGATTGACATTGTCGCCGTCGGCGTCGCCGTCGTCCGAAACGCCGCCATCACCGGAATCCGTCTTGTTGATATAATCGGCGACGTCGGGATCGAAATACGCTTCGTTGTTCGCTTTGATGTTTTCGACAATGGACTGAACCTCTTCCGAACTCAGGAATGCGCCTTGAACGCGAGAGCAATTGAACATTCCGCCCGTTTTATACAGCATATCGCCGTTTCCAAGCAATTTTTCCGCGCCCGATTCGTCGAGAATGGTACGGGAATCCACTTCCTGAATAACGCGGAACGCCATACGCGTGGGAAGATTTCCTTTAATCACGCCCGTGATAACGTCCACCGAAGGACGCTGCGTTGCAATCACAAGATGAATGCCCGACGCGCGCCCTTTCTGCGTGAGCCGCTGAATGCGCTCCTCAATATCTTTCTTGGAAACAGACATAAGATCCGCAAGCTCGTCCACGACGATGACGATCTTAGCAAGTTTCTGCTCGTCCTCGGAAAGAACAGAATTATATTCGTCTAAATTGCGCACGGCAGTGCCCGATCGCGTCTTTTGTTCGAAAAGCTCATACCGCCGCTCCATCTCTTTGATCGCCCAATTGAGCGCGGAAACCGCCTTTTGCGCGTCGGCGATGATCTCATTGATCATCAAATGAGGCAACCCGTCGTAAACCGTAAATTCCACCTTCTTCGGGTCGATGAGAATGAGACGCAGATCTTCGGGGGAATATTTGCACACAAGGCTGACAAGCATGGCGTTCAGGCACACGCTCTTGCCCGAGTTGGTAGAGCCCGCAACCAGGATATGCGTCATTTTTGGTATATTCCCGCAGACGTTTCTGCCCTCGACGTCTTTGCCGATAGCAAACATCAAAGAACCGGGTTTCGCGTTACGGAATTCCTCTGCCTGCATGACGGAACGGATTCCGACGACGGCGCGCTTTGCGTTGGGAACTTCGATGGAGATCGCTCCCACCTCGGAATTGGAGTAAATATTCACGCCGTCGCGCGCATGAAGGCGCATTGCGATCTCTTCGTCGTGTTTGATGACAGACCGTACGGAGATATTGCGCGGAATATCGATATCGTACCGCGTGACGGAAGGACCGGGAGTTACCTTGATGATCTCCGCATCCACGCGGAAACCGGAAAGCGTCTCTACAATGATATCCGAATTGCGGATAATTTCCTCTTGCGAAACGCAAATAGTATCGTCATACTGACGGAAAAGATCCCAGGAAGGAGCTTTGTATTTTTTATAGACGTGCTTGTGCGGCTTGGGCGCAGGCGCGCTTGGAATTTCCTGCGCGGGCTGCCCGTAATCTCTTTGTATGCCGTCCGAACGAGAAAAGGACAACGGCGGTTCCTGTATCTCTTCCGGTTCGTCCGTCTCATCGAATATATTCGCGCGAGACGTACTCTCACGCAAAATATCGGGCACGCGGCTGTCGTCTATGACGGAATCGGAAACACGCGGAGAACGATGAAAGGACGGCGTTTTTAAATCTACGTTTTCATTAACGTCTTCATCATCGCCGAAATCCAACGCTTTTCCTGTTACGCCGCGACTGCCGAAACCAATGGTTGTCTCCCCGATATCCTCTCCGAAGTCATCGGCGTTTCTGCCGCCTCTGCCGCCAAAACCGACAATCGTCTGATCCGGCTCCGCTTTCCGCTCGATAGCGCCCATGCGATCCCTTCTACCGAAATCGAATGCGTCGCGTTCCAAAGAGCCGTTCTGTTCTTCACCGTCAACCGAACGCTCTGCCTTTCGGTTAAACAGCTCCGGATCTTCACGCGTTTCTTCCATCCCTCGCAAGCCGCGTTCGGAAAAAGTACGCGTCGGCTCGGTCTTTAAAGGTTCAGGCTCGGGATCAACGGGCGCGCGCTTGACTTCTCTCGTTTCAGAAGCCTTCTTCCCGGACTCCCGTAAGAATGTATCGTTAAAAATTCTTTTATTTTCACTCAAAGGCTCGTCAGGCAAATCCGTCACGTTCGGAGCCGACGAAAAATCCTCTAACGGGACGTCGTTGGCATAATAATCCCTGTCTTTCCGCTCCGGAGACGCCTCCGGCGCTTTATAAGACGGAATCTGCGGATAATTAAGATCGCTCGCACGCAAAGAATATCCTTCTCCCGGAGAAGGTTTCTGCTCTATGATTTTGCGCGGCATGGCGCTGCGCGACGTTTCCGCCTGTTCTCCGTATGCGGAACGATAGCTCTGCGGCGGTTGCGCCGCAGGCGCATTGAATTGCGTAGACTGTTGCGGCGGTTGCGACAAAGACGACTGAGACACGGACGTATCGAAGTGCGGTCTCTGCGGTTGTACGGGACGTTCATATACAGACGGAATTCCGAAATCCGTCTTGCGCGTCGGCGAATCGTCGGGCAGCATGCTGCTTCTGCGAGGCTGTGCGTTGAACGCGGAATCGCGGTTAAAAATCAAGTTACTGCGATAATTTGCCGCAGGATCGGACGAAAAAAGAATATCTCTCCCCGTCGGCTCATACGGCTGCTGATAGGACTGTGAATAATCGTCGTTGCGATAGGGATCGTACTGAGCGTAAGGCTGTTGGGCGTTTGGCTGCACGCCCGCCTGAGGGTATTGCGGATAAGA
>CAZFPP010000004.1:0-54418 GCA_964521125.1 uncultured Clostridia bacterium | reverse complement strand
AGCCAAGGCTGAAACGGACTTCTTCCGTTCAAAAAATCTCTGCGTTCCGCGGGCGTAACATTTCCGTTTTCTTATCGCCCGCCGCAGACTAACTACCCCAAAAGGGTACCATACGACTTATAAGGATATCAAAACGACGGCGGCAAGATGGGTTCCGTCCATGCTTACCGTCAGAGAAAGCGTAACGTAACTTGTTTTTGCGATAAAAGAGCCGATTGCGTGAAAGCTTGAAAAAGCGAATAAGACGCCTATGGCGAGACCGACCGCTATGGATATTATCCCCGTTGCGAGCGTTTCGATCAAATACATTAGAAGGGTTTGACGGCGCGTCGTTCCGACGGAAAAGGAAACACCGAATATTTTTTTGTTTCCAATTCCCCGCAATGTAGGTTCGTCAAAAAATTAACGCTCGAACTCTACTTCACAGAAGAACTGTGATATAATAGTATTGAAAATCAGCGAGCGAATTTTTAATTATCTAAGTTGAAGAAGATTAAAACGAGAAGCGGATACGCATCAAGCGACGGAACGTATGTACGGATTGATGCAGAGTAGGAGACTTGTCTGCAAAAGAAGTAAAACCGAATTCATGACATGATCTTTTCGAAAATGACGAAAAGAGACAAAATCGGTGGTTTGATTCTGGTGGAAAAACCATTTAAGGCGACCTTTGAGGATTTTATCAACGGGCTATATTTTTACAAGAAAATGACATTTTACCGTACGCACTGCTTATTTTTTCGGGCTCATTGTCAAATGTTGGGGTGGAGGCAGAAGAAAAGGTTCTACAATAAATGCCGAAGCCGAAACCCCAACATTTATTGTAGAACCCCTAAAAATATACGATAAAGGCGAAGCCGTCTCCTAATGGAAACGGGTTCGCCTTTAACTTGTTTGGTGACCCAAACGTTAATTATCCGAACACCGTCATGCCGCAAAAAGCGGCTTCGGATTTATACTTCGGATATCCTAAACTACGCCAACAGAGTTTCATCCGAATGATTTATTAGAACCAAGTCGAGTGAGAATATTCGACGTCATGTTCGTTGCAAAACCTTTCAAATTCAAACGTGTTAAATCCTTTGCCGAATTCTAAAATCAGCATTACTTCTAATGTTCCGCTATGTATTTTCGACAACTCAGTGTAAAGCTTTTCGGCGTTTTCTTTGTTTAATTCATAACAGCTTTCCCAATCGTGTCCGCCGAATTCTTCCACTCCGTAATCTACGACTTCAACTCTTATGCTTCCGTCGTTATTTTGCGTAAACAATAATCCGCTCGTGTCCGCTCTCATTGTGTTTCCTCCGTTATTTCATTGATTTCAAAACCGGATATCGACGCTATCAATTCAATTTATTTGTGAAAGACTACAGTCGAAATCAAAAATGATAGCATTTAAGCAAAACTACAATATATAGTATTACAAAGCCCGAAAGCTCTCGTTTTCGGGCTGTATTTAGTAGGACAGTATTTTTATCCTACAAAGATGGTGACCTTGCCGGGAATCGAACCCGGGATTGCGCCGTGAGAGGGCGCCGTCTTAACCGCTTGACCACAAGGCCGTCTTCAAACGCTCAGTGATTATATCATATTCTACCGAAACTTGCAACCGTTTTTTGCAGAAATCGAAAAAAATTCTAAAAAAAAGAGACATCCGCCTGTGCCGCAAAACGAAAAAGGTTAACCCGCTTTACGCAGGTGGGTGCGCGGCAGACAGGCCTCAGACTTTCCGTTAAAACAGACCTTGCCTATTCCGTCTGACTTGCGCTCCCGAATGTACTTTGTGGATTACGCATTCTCCGAATTCCGTACACCGCAGGTGTCGTTTATATTATAGCAAATAACAAATGAAATTGCAACTTTACAAGCTCGCTTTTCTGCGGAAATTTTTGTTATAAAAGAAGAATCGGATCGATCGCTTCTACCGACGTAAATTCCCCTGTTCCGCACACCGACAGCATGAAACCTTCCGTTGAAACGCAGTGCAAATCGCAGTCCTGACGTATTCCGTTGCGATAGACGTGCGGAAAGATAATCTCGACAGATGAAAGCGCAGAAAGCCCCTCCCCCGTCATTTTCAAATAACTCTCTTTTGCCGTCCAAATGCGGAAAAATGCCCCATCGCAATCAACCGAATCTCCTAAAATACCCCTTTCCCTATCCGTCAATATTTTTTTCGCAACGTTCTGAGGATATGGGCGAAGCTTTTCCAAATCGCAGCCGACAGGACAATCGGACACCGCCGCCGCCGCCTTTCCGCCGCTATGCGAAACATTAAATTCAAAATCAGTTAAAAGCGGTTTTCCGTTTTTCCCATAGAATATTTCTGCGGGAGATTTTCCGTGACTTTCAAAAACACGGAAAAGCAATAATTCCGAACCAAAGCGTTCCTTTCGCAGAGACGGCGTATTTAAACGCAAAATTTTATCCCGCCGTTCGAAAGAGAAGCGGCTGAGAAGAGATAAGTCCTCAATAGGATCGGGCAAACCGTTCGTCTCTGTAATAAAAACCCGAATCACATTCCCTCGTATGCGGGAAAACGTACGGTAAGAACGTTTCGGTTCTCTTTGGTGCGATAAAACACCTCGCCTGCAATCTGACGAATAATCGCCATGCCCATGCCGCCGTTTCCGAAATCGTAAAAGTTTTTATCCTGAGTTTGAACGGGAAGCGGATTGAAAGGCTCTCCGTCGTCGGTGAATTTTATAACAAGACTGTTTCCCTCTTTTTGACAGCCGAGATGCACGCTGCTTGCGCCCGAATGATTGACGATATTGGTAAAAATTTCCTCGCACGCGAGATAAATTTTATTCCGTCTGGGATCGTTTCTCAACCACTCTAATAGCAGATCTCGCATGACTTCCAGCTCGGAGAGAATGGGACGGAACACCTTTTGCAACCCGTTCGGATAATACAAAGCGAGCACGGCAAAATCATCCGCTACACTTTCTCCGCAAAATGAAATTACGGCGTCTTTCACGCTTTCAACAATATGGTCGGCGCCGAGGGAACTGTCCCACGCGGTTCTTACTGCGGAAAACAACCTTTCCCGTCCGAAAAATTCTTTCTTTTCGTTATAAGCAGAAATGACGCCGTCCGTATAAAAGACAAGCGTGCGCCCCGGTTTGATTTCGGTAAATTCCTCCACAAACAAGGCGTCGTCATATAATCCCAAAGGCGTTCCCGCCTTTACGGAAAGGTATTCGTCCTTTTCACCGACAAGAAGAGGCGGAACATGTCCCGCGTTGAGATAACGCAATTCCCCGTTTTCCGGATTAAATATTCCAATAAAGAGCGTTACGGCAAGCATATCGGGATTATTTTCTGCCAAAGCGGCGTTAATCTTTTTGACCGATTCGGTTAGCGACTGCGACGCAGATACATACTCGCGCACGCATTCTTTTATACGCGCCAAGAAAAACGCGGCGGGAAGCCCTTTCCCCCAAACGTCTCCGATTGCAAAGCAAATGCGATGCCGATCGAGCGGGAAAAAGTCATAATAATCGCCGCCTACCGACGGCGCGATATACGCGCATGCGCCGATACCGAGCGCAAGTTCTCCATAGGTTTTTTTTGCAGGAGTGAAATCGTTTTGCAGTTTATGCGCGATTTCCAACCCGATCTCCTCTTCCGCGGCTTTTTTAACCGCCGTATCGCGTTCCGCCAGATATTCTTCAAGCGATAAGTCCATTTGCGCCAACGCAATCTCCACCGCGCCGAGATCCCCCGCTTCAATCGGACTGAAAACTTCTCCCCTTTTCTTGTTCTGAACAAGGGCGCCGATTTGAGCGGCGACCTTTTTGACAAATGCAACGCACAGTCTACGATAAAGGACGCATACGGTAATCAAAGCGGCGGTAAGTAAAATAAGCGCGGGAATAACTTCCCACAATACCAGAAACAACGACTGCTTCTGAAAGCTCACCGCGCCGACGAGGACAAAATAACGAATCACGCCGTAAATAACCGCGGCAATGATCAGTGAAATAAAAGTAATAATAAATTTCGGTAATAATTTCCCGCGAGCCGCGGAGGTTTTATGATGATTCATGTTAGTATATTCAACCTCTCGGAAAGCCCCGTCATGCGGAACACATCCATAATATCTTCGGGAACACGGATAAGCGTAAGACTACCCTTTTCCGCCATCTTTTTTTGCGTGAGCACGATTTGTCTGAGCCCCGCGGAAGAGATATACTCCAGTCCGTCGAAATCAAAAACAAGATCAGTCACAGTTTCATCGAGGCGATCGACAACCTCTTTCAGTTCATGAACCGAGAGAGCGTCAAGCCAACCGGACAGCGAAAGCATAACGGCGTTTTCATCCACCGTAACTTCGATTTTCATAAGATTTTTCCTCCCTGAATGTGATTATAACATAATTTACAAAAAAAGAAAAGAACCTGATTACGATTTCCCGCTCTTTTTCTTTAAAAGATTTGGCTTTCCGTATTCTCCGCTTATATCGATAGCCGAACTTTATAAAAAGCGAAGACTTTTAAAGTTCTTCGCTTTTTATATTCCCCATATAAAGTATGCTTCGGGACGCTTTCTTATTTTTGCAGTTTGTTCATCATATCGACAATATCTTGAACCGTCTTAACGTTTTCTACTTCGCCCTCCGGCAATGTAATACCGTATTCGTCTTCAAGCGCCATCATAAGCTCAACCACATCAAGAGAATCCGCGCCAAGATCCTTTACGACTTCCTGTTCCGCTTTAATGCTCTCCGCAGAAATTCCAAGTTGTTCGGCAAGCATTTTGCAAACCTTTTCAAACATTCAAATATCCTCCGTGTAAATCCGCCGACAGCGAATACCTTTTTTCTATTGTATATCAACTCCAAAAAAAAGTCAACCCTTTTTTTGAGAAATTACATTCTGAGAGATCTCAATTCTTCTTTTTGCTCATTGCTCAAACGGAAGCTTTCCCGCGCCTTCTGTATTGCACGGTTATGGATTTGCACGGAAATCCTCCTGTCTTTGAGAAAAGAAACGCCCTCGTCGTAATATTTTACAAGAATTTCGGCAATCAGCCACGCCGCCGCCATGTCCGCATAGTATTGCCCGCCTTTTAAACGGCAGACGCAAGAAAACAGATAATCAAGATATTCCTTCTCCACATAACCGCGCAACAGCGTAACGAGAGCATATCTCTTTACGAATTCCCGTTCATCCAAAAGATACTTTTCGATAAAGGGCAAAAATTCCGCTCTGTGTTTTTTGATACAGGGCGCATCGAAACAATCGCATGTCGCCCAGTTATCAAGTAAAGCGACAACGCCGTCAACCTCGCGGCAAAATTCTTTAAACGGCAGCATTCCCACTACCGCGCATTTCAAAAAGGTAATCTCATAAAACTCGTCGGGAAACGTTAGAATCTGCTGCCATTCGTCTTTATATTCCTTAGCGATTTTTCGTAAAACAGGCATCCTTACGCCGATCACGGCAATCTCATCGTTTTTGAGTAACTTCTTATGAAATTCACGGTACTTTTCATCTCCCTGTCCGCGTAAACGCGCAAGCGATTCTTCATACGTGAGCATGATCTTCCTCCCGATAAATGCTTTCTAATGCCGACCGCCATTCTTCCGCATTAAATCGAGGATTCGCGGGCGACGTTGAGGTCAGTCTCTTTGCGATGGTTATGTACTGCGGAAAGCGTTCCGCAAACAGAGAATACGACTTACTTCCGTTGCAAAGCACAGCGGAAATATTACTTGCCGCAAGAACGCCCGCGATATCGGCAACGACTTCGTTCCTTATAGAAGCGTCGGAAGAACCGACGATCTCACAGGATGCAATGACGTCCCATAACGCAATCTTCCTGCGTAGCAAAAACGTGCGTTTCTCTCCAACCGTCTGCGGAACTTCTTCCCCAAAGAATCCGCACACGGTGCGCCAAAATTTATTTTGGGGATTGCCGTAATAAAACCCGATTTCACGGCTTTTGACCGAAGGAAAGCTTCCCAAAATGAGCACGCGGCTTTTCTCGTCGTAAACGGGCGCGAACCCCTCCGCATACCCGCTCGTCATACGGTGATCTTGCCTTCCAAATTTCCTACGGCGGCGATTGAAATCTCGTTGAAATCGAGATTTTGCGCAATTGCCTCCATCACGTCGCTACGGGTAAGAGCGGAAATCTCATCCATCTTTTTTTCGAAATCGTAGATTTCGTTCCGGTAGAGCATCTGCTTCCCGTACAGCAACATCTGCGAGGACGTGTTCTCCTGCGAAAAAATATTGCCCGATTTGAGTTGCTCTCTGCCGCGCAAAAATTCTTCTTCCGTAACGCCCTCGTCCTTAAACTTCCGCAACACGTCTATTACGGCGGCGGAAGCTTCCCGCGCTTTTTTCGGATTTACACCGGCATAAACGGTAAACAGACCCGTTTCCTCATAGTGGCTCGTATAGGAATAAACGGAATAAGCGAGCCCCAGTTCTTCGCGCACCTTTTTGAAGAGGCGCGAACTCATTCCGCCGCCTAAGATCGCGTTCATTACCTGCGTTGCCGGGAGCGCCGCATTCTCCCGTTCGACGGTTGGAAACCCAAACGCGAAGTGCGCCTGTTCGATAGGTTTTTTCTTAAAAAGATTTCCGTTGACTTTAAGAATGCGTTTCTCCCGAACGGGAAACTCCGTGCGAGTCATTTGACCAAAATAGCGTTCGGTAAGATCTTCGGCAAGCGAAATATCGATATTTCCCGCAAAGGAAACGACAATGTTTTCAGGGCAATACCGCTCCTTTTTATAAGCGAAGATCTGTTCGCGCGTAAATCCTTTTACGTTCTCTGCCGGACCGAGAATATTTCTGCCGTAATTGCGGTTGCCGAATGCCGCGCGCGACAACAGATCGAGACAGAGATCTTCGGGGGAATCTTCATCCATATTGATTTCCTCAACGACGACGCCCTTTTCCCGCGCCATTTCCTCT
This sequence comes from uncultured Clostridia bacterium, assembly GCA_964521125.1. Taxonomy (GTDB): domain Bacteria; phylum Bacillota; class Clostridia; order Christensenellales; family Borkfalkiaceae; genus Gallimonas. The sequence continues at coordinate 47,486 of CAZFPP010000004.1, read as the reverse complement.
TCGGGAAAAGTACTGTCGAGAAAGAGCTCGGCAAGCAGCGAAAACGCCTCCTCCGCATGGTCGCTCGTCGCTTTTGCGTAATAACAAGTTAAATCCTTGCCGGTGAAAGCGTTGATCTGCGCGCCGAGCGCGTCAAACGCATCGGAAAGTTCGAACGCCGTATGCCTATCCGTTCCCTTGAACTGCATGTGTTCGATAAAATGCGAAATACCGTCCTCTTCGTCCGTTTCGTATGCCGCGCCCGTGCCCACAAGCACGCCCATAGTAACCGAAAGAAGCCCTTCCATGCGCTTTACAATGAGGCGCACGCCGTTGTTGAGCGTTTTTGTATACGTTTCTTCCATATATTTCTCCTTATGTAAGATGGTTTTATCCGGCAATGTTTTCCCCGACGGGAATCACACGCAAATCATTGTTCTTATAATACGAAAGCACATCGGGAAGCGCTTGGAGCGTATGTTCCATCGGGTGCATGAGAATGAGATCGCCGCCCGCAATCCCTTCCGTCGCGCGGCGGTATACAAGCGAGCTGTCTTTATCCCGCCAATCGACGGTATCTTTGCTCCACATGATCGTTTTGAGTCCGAGCGATTCCGCAGCGTCTACCGTGGCGTCGCAATAGACGCCGGAAGGAGGCGCAAACAGTTTGATCTCAACGCCCGTTGCAAGGTTGAGAAAATCGACGCTGTTTCTGATTTCTTCTAAATTCTCCCGTAAATTCAGTTTGTCGTGTTCGCGGTGAAAATAACCGTGCGAAGCCAATTCGTGACCGCGGTCTGCGATTTCCTGCAAACAGGACACATTATCGTCCGCCCAACATCCGCCGATAAAGAAAGTGACTTTCGCATCATATTCATCCAGTACGTCTAAAATACGACGTACAATGTCCGTTCCCCAATAGACGTTGAACATGAGCGAAACGCCGTTTGGAGAATTCCCTTTGTAGTATACCCTTTCATCTACGCCCGAGACTGCAGATACAGAAGGGAAAAAACACACAATACCGATCACGAGGACAACCAACGCAAGAAAACTGTTCGTGAGTACGGCGATCGCACGGGCAGAAAGCTTTTTCATACTTCTTCATTGTATGAATCTTCCGCGCAAATTTATGCTCTCTTTTGAACGCCGCGGTTTATTTCAACGTTACAATGGTTACGCCCGATTCTCCTTCCCCGTACTTCCCGAGGCGGAATTCTTTCACGCGTTTGTGTTTACGCAGAAAATCCTGCACGGCGCCGCGCAGTTTTCCCGTTCCTACTCCGTGCACGATACGCACTTCGCTTAAATTCTGTAATATCGCGCCGTCCAAAAAACGTTCCAATTCGGGAATGGCTTCCGCGACGTTCATTCCGATCAAGTTGCACTCATGCGTAAGCGTCTCCCGCTCGGCAAGATCGCGCACAACGCGAACGGTCTGCTTATCTTCCCGTTTCGGCGAAAGCGATAAATCGGACAACTTGCTCATAACGCGCAACGAACCGCATTGCAGTTCCGCGCTGTTTTTTTCTTTTTTTACCGAAAGCACGACCCCCTCCGCACCCATGCTCTTTATGAAAACTCTGTCGCCCGCTTTCAGCGTTTGAGGATTGACGGGTATACTGTGAGTTTCAGGCTCTTCGTCGCAATCGGCATACGCCATCTTGTTTTTCAACGTGCGCGCACGAATGAGATCGGCTTCCGTCAGGCTTTCCTTTCGAAAGAGTTCCTCAATTTGGGAAAGAAGATCCTCCGCCTCGGCGGTACGGCTGTTCACAATGCGCCGCGCTTCCGCCTTGGCGTTCAGAAGAAATTTTTCCCGTTCTTTGCGAAACTTTTCTTCTTCCTGTTCGAGCTTGGCGACTCGTACCTTCCATTCGCTTTCCAACTCCTGTGCGCGCAGGCGCGCTTCGTCCGCCTTGATTCGGCTCTCCTCTGCGGCGCGGACGGTGTGTTCGAACGCCCTTGCGCCCTCCGAAAGACCTGCTCTCGCCGCCGATATTACCGATTCGGGAAGTCCTAAGCGGGAGCAGATGAGAAGGGCGTTGGAAGAACCGGGCTGTCCCACCCGCAAACGGTAGAGCGGGCGAAGGCTTTCCGCGTCGAATTCCATGCAACCGTTTTCGATCTCTTTCTCGCCGTAAGCAAATTCTTTGAGCGCGGAGTAGTGTGTGGTGACGATCCCGCGGCAACCTTTCCCCATGAGATCTTTTAAAATAGCGATGGCAAGCGACTGTCCCTCCTCGGGATCCGTCCCGCCGCCCGGCTCGTCGATGAGCACAAAACTCTTTTCCCCCGCCTGTTCGAGAATGCTTTTTACGTTAAGAATGTGAGAGGAAAACGTGGAAAGATTTTCTTCGATGGACTGACTGTCGCCGATATCGCAATATACGCCGTCGAACACGGAGAGGCGCGTTCCTTCCCCGGCGGGCACAAACAAACCGCACGCCGCCATGAGGCAAAAAAGCCCGCACATTTTCAGCGTAACCGTTTTCCCGCCCGTATTTGCGCCGCTGATAAGCAAAAAACGGTAATCTTCTCCCACAGAGACGGTAACGGGAACGGCGGTTTTTCTTTCGAGCAGCGGGTGGCGTCCCTTACGGATTTCCACAATTCCTTTGGCGTTGAGCTGCGGTTTGACGCACTTTAAGCGATAGGCGTATTCCGCGCGGGCATAACAGCAATCTATTTCGGCTAAAACGGCTTCGTCCCGTTCAAGATCCTCCCTCATGCGTCCTATGTCATGAGAAAGCTCGGAAAGAATCCGCTCTTCTTCTTCTTTTTCGTCAAGCTGCAAAGACCGCAATTCGTTGTTGAGTTCCAGCACTTCCTCCGGCTCGATAAATACCGTCGCCCCGCTTGCGGAACGGTCGTGAATAAACCCTTTTACGTTGCGCTTATATTCCACTTTCACGGGCAGAACGTATCTGTCCCCGCGCACGGTGATGACTGCGTCCTGCAAATAGCTGCGCTCGCTAATCAGATATTCCGAAAGACGGGAGCGGATCCTCTCGCCCAACATTCTGATCTCGCGGCGGATAGAAAACAATTTCTCGCTTGCGTCATCGGCAAGTCCGTCGCCGATAATTTCCCTTTCGATTACATCTTCCAGACGCTCGTTGAAAATCAGACGGTCGGAAAGCGCGCGGAGCTTTGTAATTTTATCGTTTTCGAAAGAACGCACGGATCGGTAACACACCCTTGCCGAACGAAGAAGTCTGCCCGCGTCCGTAAGCTCTGCGCAGGAGAGCGTCGCTCCCTTTTGCGCGCGTTCCAAAATGTCGCCGAGCGGCGGAAAATATTCCAATCTTCCCGCGCCCAGCGTAAACAGCAACAAAAGCGCTTCCTCCGTCATGTCGAGCGCATTTTTCGCTTCCGAAAGCACGGCTGTGGGTTGCAACGAAAGCACGGCTTCCCTGCCGTCTTCTAAAACGGCAAAGGAAGAAACCGCCGCCAGAATTTTATCGAGCTCCAATCCCTGAACGCTCTTTTTCATAGCATGCTCCTCTCGGAATGTCCCTTAGTGGAATTTTTTAAATGCAAATACGCATTCTTATCGCGCGCAAGAAAAACAAGTCCCGCGTCCTTTTCCGTCGTCAACTCGACGAGCGCGCCCGTCATGCCGTTATATGCCGCAAGCGGCGCGAGATTATATACTTCGAAACGGCAAGCGTCCCCGCTAACACGGTATCTACGCAGCGGAAACGCCCGTCCCGCCTCGTCGGTAAGCGTATAAATCTTTTTTTTGTCGCAAGAGGCGCACGTTCGCCCGAATGGGCAATAACAAAGATCCATCACCTTGATCCCGCCCAACGAGAGCGCAAACACGCCTTCCTGCGCCAGGGCGCGTTGCTGATCGCTGTCAATCTCTTTGGAGAGCGCAATATACTTTGCCCCCGCTTTTTTTACTCCTTGTAAAGAAAATCGATTGGTGAGATTAAACCCCGTTCCCGCAAACAGTTGCGTGCGGTACTTCTTTGAAAGAACGACGCCATAATATCCTTCGCAATAGATCCCGTCAAAATAGGGAATGATTTGCCCCACGATTTTTTCGTCGTGCGAAGTAAGCAAGGGCGGAAGATATAAATATTTTTCTCCTTCCCCTACCGAAACGTCCTGCATTGTAACGGCAGCATAATCGCTCGGTTTTAAAATGAGGATATCCGCCTTCAGTCCCGCGAGATCGGTCGCGATGACGGCGGTTTTCTTTTCCGCGCGCGGGGAAATATCCGCACGAAAATTTATTTCTTCCAAAGGAGCGCGCGCGGGCGCAAGTTCTTGTACCAAAGCGGCATAAAACTCTCTCCGAAAGGCGTTGAGCGCAGATTTCGGTAAAAACGCTTCTTTTAAAACGATTTCGCCGAACTTTACAGAAAAAGGAAGCGCGTCTGTTTTTTCAAAACATGCAATGATATCTTCCCTTGAAAGCGGCGCATTTTTTGCTTTGTCGAGCGGCGTCTCGCCCCTGTATTCCAGCTCGCCGCATTTCACAGAAGACGGCTCCCCCGCGACAAAACGCAGGGAAAGCGTAATTTCGCGTCTGTGGGGCGACGTTTCGCGTACCGTCGTATCGGTCGTAATTCGTACCTCGTCCCCCGCTAACAGTTTCTGCGAAGAAGCGAGAAAAAATCCGCCTTCCCCTTCATAAGCATATACCGCGCCACCCGCTTCCTTTCCGTCGCGTAAAATTTTGAAACCGTCCCCCCTTCGCGCCTTTCCTTCGCAAAAATACTTTCCGCCGCGCAAGGAGACTACGCCGATCTTCTCCCCGATATGCCCTTGCACATTGCGGGAAAGAAAGCGCTTGTCCTGTCCGAAAGCAAGCCCCGTCGTATAGTCTCCGCGGTTATAAGCGCGTTTCAAACGGGAAAACGCCGCATGATCGGCTTTTCCGTTCAGAATTCCGCGGTAATACCCGATTGCCGCCGCAACATATTCGGGGCGGCGCAGTCTGCCTTCGATTTTAAGCGAAGCGACTCCCGCTTGCAAAAGCTCGCTTACACGCTCTCCCACACACAGATCGGAAAGAGAAAGCGCATAAGCAGGCGATTCAAAACCCGCGCGATTGATCGTATACCGTTTTCGGCAAGGCTGTTTGCAATGCCCGCGGTTGCCGCTGTTGTTCCCTGCAAAGGACGAAAAATAGCATTGTCCCGAAAAACAGGTACAAAGCGCGCCCTGAACGAACGCTTCTGTTTCGATTATTTTCGAAATATGATTTATCTCGCAGAGCGGCGTTTCGCGCGCAAGCACAACGCGGGAATATCCGTATTCTTTGGCAAGCGACGCGCCGTAAACGTTACATACGCCCGCCTGTGTAGAGAGGTGAAGCTCTATTTCCGGATACGCCCTTTTCAACGCCGCGCCAAGGAACAAATCCTGAACGAGTATCGCGTCCGCACCCATATTCCACGCCTCGCGCGCAAGAGAAAAAAACGCATGTGTCTCATCGTCTTTGATGAGCGTATTTAAACAGACGTACACCCGCGCGCCGAGCAAATGCGCGTATGTAACGATTTGTTTCAACTCGTCCAAACGGAAATTTTCCGCGCTTCCCCGCGCGGAAAACTCATTCAAACCGAGATAAATTGCGTCCGCGCCGCAATCAAGCGCCGTGACAGCCGTCTGTCTGTCTCCTGCCGGAGCGAGAATTTCACAAGCCAAAGTCGTATCTCCGTATTATCTTCCGATCGTACGCGCAATCAGTTCTTGCGCCGCATCATAACCCATATTCTTCAAGCGCTGATTCCGGGCCGCGACTTCAATGAGAATGGAAAGGTTTCGTCCCGGACTGACGGGCACAATCAGTTTGGGAACTTTCACGCCCAAAATATCCTCTGTATTCTCTTCGCCGCCGATGCGGTCATACTCTTTATCGCGTTTCCAATGTTCAAGCTCCATAACAAGCTCTACCTGCTTCTCATTGAGAATGGAGCCTGAACCGTACATATTTTTAACATTGATGATCCCGATCCCGCGCAACTCCATGAAATAACGGATCCGCTCGGGCGCCGTTCCGTAAATTTCGTTTTCTACCCGCTTTATCAGCACGGAATCGTCCGCAACCAAACGATGTCCGCGTTTGATGAGTTCCATTGCCGTCTCGCTCTTTCCAACGCCGCTGTCTCCCGTAATGAGGATTCCCGAACCGAACACGTCCATTAAAACGCCATGCACGGTCGTTTCGGGCGCAAGCAGTCGATTAAGATAGACGAACAAGTCTGCCATTACGGAAGTCGTCATCTTACTCGAACGGAAAATAGGCGTTCCGCTACTCCGCGCGTATTCGGTAAATTCCGGAAGAACGGGTAAATCGCGGGCAAAAATAATGCAGGGAATTTCTCCGCAATCAAAGAGCTTTTTAATTTTTCCCCTCCTCTCTTCCTCGGAAAACGAACGCAGATATTCATGCTCGGTAAGCCCGATGATCATGATCCGCTGCGTATCGAAATAGCTGAAAAATCCTGCAAGCCGCAGTCCGGGACGGTCTACGCTGATACTGGTAAGCCGCACAAGCCCGCGCCCCGCATACAACATTTCCAGATTGAGATCGGATGCAAATTTATCGAGCATGACGACCTCATTCGGTAAAATCATTTCATTCATAATTTTCCCCCATTGCGTATTTCTCGATTGCATAAGCCACGCCGTCTTCATCGTTCGAAGGAACGACGACGGCGTTTTCTTTGAGTTCTTTCACGGCGTTTCCCACGGCAAAGCTTCCTCCCGCCGCTTCGAGCATCGGCAAATCGTTGAGCTGATCGCCGATCGCCCCGATTTTTTCCGTCGGAATACCGTAGTACCGTGAAATAAACTGCACGGCTTTTGCCTTAGACTGACCTTTTGGAAGCACTTCGATGAGCCATTCGGAAGAACAGGTGACGAAATACTTTTCTCCGAACGCCTCTTGCGCCTCGCGAAACAGCGCCTCCCGCTTTTCCGGTTCCACCATCACGAGCGCTTTGACGACCGCAAGCGATTCCCGCTCCGTCTTTTGCGAAAGCCGTTCAGATACTATCGTCGCTTTACGCCCGTAAATCTTTTCATACGATCCAAGCATATCGTCCCGACGGTTTGCAAAAAAATCATTGATCGTATACACATGAATGTGCTGATCGCGTTTTTCAAAAAAACGGATAACCTCAAGCGCGTCTTGAAGGGGGAAAGAGATGCATCGAAGCAATTCGCCCGTCGCGATATCTGCGATTACCGCGCCTTGAGAGGCAATCACGAGACCGTGCTCTATCCCGAGTTCCCTTGCGCGAGGCAAGGCGGAAGGCAACCCCCTGCCCGTGCATACAGCAAAGATTCCGCCCGCCGCACGGTAGCGCGCAATGATTTTCTTGGTAAAATCGGAAATCGTGCCGTCTGAACGTAACAGCGTTCCGTCGAGATCGGACAGAAAAATAGGATAATTCATAGTTTTTCGAAGTATTCTTTGATTCTCGCGGCAAGTTCTTTTCCTACGCCGTCCGTCTGCATGAGTTCTTCCTCGCTTGCGCGCATGATCTTATCAATCGTACCGAATTTTTCAAGCAGCGCGGCGCACTTGCGTTTGCCTATCCCCCCGATCTCCCCGAGAACGGACGAAAGGTTGCGCTTTGAGTGTAAATTGCGGAAATAAGCGATTGCAAAACGGTGCGCCTCGTCGCGGATTCGCTGCAACATTTGCAACGCGTAATCCCGCCGGTCCAGCCGCACGCTCTCCTCATGGTCGAGCGTAAACACTTCCTCTTCTTTTTTCGCAAGGGAGATGAGATCAATGTCCGTGATATTCATCTCGTCGAATATTTGCTTGACGGCGGAAAGCTGTCCTTTCCCTCCGTCGATGACGATGAGTTGCGGCTTTTCAAACCGATCTTCTTCCTCCGTCCCGAGTTTTGCAAGACGGCGGGAAAGCATCTCTTTGAGTGAAGCGAAATCGTCCGCCCCTTCCACGGTTTTTATTTTAAAACGGCGATAGGCAAGCTTATCCGCCTCTCCGTCTGTAAAGACAACCATACTTCCCACTTTATCTACGCCCGAAATGTTGGAAATATCGTAACATTCCATGCGCTTGGGATATTTATTCAACCCGAGAACGCTTTGTAGCCGCTCGCACGCACGAACGGTCATATCGTTCTTATGCTTTATCGCAGAAACGGATTTTTCGAGATATTCTTTGGCGTTTCCCACCGCCATATCGGCAAGTTCACGTTTGATACCCAGTTTAGGGCGCACAATCTCCACGCGCTTTCCCGTCTTTTGGAACGCATATTCGCAGAGCAGACCGTCGTCGAATTCTTCGTCCGTTACGATCTCGTGCGGGAACTCATGCGCGGTGTAGTACTGAATGAGAAAACTGAGAAAACTCTCCTCCCGTTCCGCCGCGCCTTCTTCGAGCGGAAAATTGCGGCTGCCCTGCATAATACCTCTGCGGGTAACGAGGACGCTTATCGCCGCATACAGGCCGTTGGAACAGAGCGCCCAGATATCTGCGTCCACATCTTTGGGCATGGAGGTGATCCGTTTGAGTTTGAGCTTCGACAGCATGGCGATCCGGTTTCGGTATTCCATTGCAAGCTCGAATTCCTCCGCTTCGGCAAATTGCATCATCTTTTCGCGCAGGAGCGCTTCTGTCTCCTCGTAGTTTCCCGAAAGAAAAGAGACCGCATTCTCCACAAAGCCGTCGTACTCCTCTTTCCTGCACAAATGCGCGCAAGGAGCCTTACACCGCCCGAGATGATAGTTCAAACACGGCTTTTTAGGGGTTTCGCCGATCGTCGTATTGCAAGTGCGAATATGATACGCCTTGGCGGCGATATCCACTACGTCTTTACAGTTGATCCCGCCCATAAACGGACCAAAATACTTTCCGTCCTTTTTCACGCGACGGGTGATCGATATACGCGGAAATTCTTCTTTGGAATGTATCTTGATATAGGGATACGTTTTATCGTCTTTTAAGAGAATATTATATTTGGGTTTGTACTTTTTAATGAACGTGTTTTCTAATGCAAGCGCGTCCACTTCCGAAGGGGTAACGACATAGGAAAAATCGGCGATGTTTTCCACCATCGCCTGTACTTTGCTCGGTTTGGACGAAGCGTGGAAATACTGCCGCACACGGTTTTTGAGTACCCGCGCCTTCCCGACGTAGATGATCGTCCCGTCTTTATCGAACATAAGATATACGCCGGGGCGATCCGGCAACAGTTTCAGTTTTTCCTGTACGACGCTCATAAAAATAAGCCAACTTTCTTTTATTATACACACTTTTTGTATGTTTTTCAAGGGTTTGGCGCATTTTTTTCTTCAGTAACCCAAAAACTCCACACCTTTTAATAAAACGTCATTCACAATTTCGTTTACAATGGAATAAAAGATGATTTTCCCGTGTCGGTCGGTGCGAACCATGCCCGTATCTTTTAAGTACCTGAGCTGATGAGAAACCGTCGTCTGGTTAATATCCAGTACGCGTGAAATATCCGTCACACACATTTCCGAGATCGCAAGCGCCGAAAGAATTCTGAGACGCGTAGAATCGGAAAAAATAGAAAAAAAGCGTACGAGAGAAGAAAGAATCTCCCCCTTGGGAACGTATCCTTCTATTACGCCTTGCGTGCGCTTATCCAAAAGCAACATTTCCGCCATAGTATGCACTCCTTTTTTATGACAGAATAGCATATGCGCACTTTAACACTTTGAAGTATTGCGTCGGAAATTGATTTTTTGCCGCGAAACCGTCCCAGTTAAATTTGAAAAAACGCATCGGGTTTTCGCTTGAAAGTATTGACAAAATCGGAAAAAAGTCTTATGATATTTGCAGAAAAATTATTTTGATGAGGAGAAAAAATTCCTATGAACAAAAAGACAGTAAAGGATCTCAGATGTTTGAGAGGCAAACGCGTTCTCGTACGCTGCGATTTTAACGTTCCCATGAAAGACGGCGTAATCACCGACGAAAACCGTATTATCGGCGCGCTTCCCACCATTCAATATTTGATGGAAAAAGGCGCGAAAGTGATTCTTTGCTCGCACATGGGCAAACCGCACTCCATTCTTTCGGACGAGGTGAAGCTCAACAAGAAGGATAAAGCAAAGGTGGAAAAAGGCGAAACCACGGCGGAAGCGATCATTGAAAAAGCGAAAAAAGAAGAACCGAAAAAGCTTACCCTCGCACCCGTTGCAAAACGTTTGAACGAGCTTTTGGACGGCAAAGTGACGTTCGCAAACGACGTCGTCGGTCCCGACGCACAGGCAAAGGTTGCCGCTTGTAAAGAAGGAGAATGCGTGCTCCTCGAAAATCTTCGTTTCCACTGGGAAGAAGAGAAAAAAGATTTTGAATTCTGCAAAAAGCTTGCTCAATACTGCGATATCTATGTAAACGACGCATTTGGTACGGCGCACCGTTCGCATGCTTCCACTGCGGCGATCGTCGAATACGGTCTCGTAAAGACCGCCGTCTGCGGCTTCCTCATTGAGAAAGAGCTGACCGTCATGGCAGACTCACTCGAACATCCCGTGCACCCCTTCGTTGCGATTTTAGGCGGCGCGAAAGTAGCGGATAAACTTGCCGTTATCTCCAACCTGCTTGAAAAATGCGACACGCTCATCATCGGCGGCGGAATGGCCTACACCTTTATTAAAGCGCAGGGCGGCGAAGTCGGCACATCGCTTGTTGACGACGAAAAAATCGATTACTGCAAAGAAATGATCGAAAAAGCGAAATCTACGGGAAAAGAGCTTATTCTTCCCGTCGATACCGTGATCGCAAAGAACTTCCCCGACCCCATCGACGCGCCGATCGAAACCGAGACCGTTTGCGCAGGACACATTCCCGCAGACAGCATGGGACTTGATATCGGCGAAAAGACGAGAGAACTTTTTGCGGAGAAGATCAAAAACGCAAAGACGGTTATCTGGAACGGACCTATGGGTGTGTTCGAAAACCCGACCCTCGCGAAAGGAACCGTCGCGGTTGCACAGGCTTTGGCGGACGCTAAGGGCGCGACGACCATCGTCGGCGGCGGAGATTCCGCTGCGGCTTGCACGCAGCTCGGCTTTGCCGATAAGATCACGCATATTTCTACGGGCGGCGGAGCTTCGCTTGAACTGTTCGAAGGAAAAGTACTCCCCGGGATTGCTTGCCTGAACGAAAAAGACTAAAATTTCACGGGCGGGCATATGCCCGCCCTTCATCGTAAAAACCAATCAGGAGGATATTATGTCAAGAAAACCCATTATTGCCGGAAACTGGAAAATGAACAACACGGCAAGCGAAGGCGTCGCCCTTGTGGAAGCGATTAAACCGCTTGTGGCAGACGCAGATTGCGAAGTCGTCGCATGCGTGCCCGCGATCGACATTCCCGCCGTTGCGCAGGCTTTAAAGGGCAGCAACATTGCCCTCGGCGCGCAGAACGTACACTTCGCGCCCAAAGGCGCTTACACGGGTGAGATTTCCGCCGCTATGCTCAAAGAATACGGCGTGAAATACGTGATCATCGGACACAGCGAACGCCGCCAATACTTCGGCGAAACGGATGAAACCGTGAATAAGCGCACGCTTGCCGCCTTAGAAGCGGGTCTCACTCCCATCGTCTGTATCGGCGAGCTGTTGGAAGAGCGCGAAAACGGCAAAACGGAAGCGGTACTCGATAAACAAATTGCGGAAGGACTCAAAGGAATCGAAGATATTACGAAGATCGTCATCGCGTACGAGCCCGTTTGGGCGATCGGTACGGGCAAAACCGCTACGAGCGAACAGGCGAACGAGACCATCGGCTACATCCGCAAAAAATTAGGCGAAGTATTCTGTCCCGAATGCGCGTCAAAGGTACGGATTCAATACGGCGGCTCCATGAATGCGGGAAACGCAAAACAGCTCATGTCAATGCCCGAAATCGACGGAGGTCTCATCGGCGGAGCTTCGTTAAAAGCCGCCGACTTCGCCGCGATCGTCAATTACGATCGTTTCGCCCCTAAACTTTCCAAGGAGCTTTTATGAAAAAAATTCCCTATGCGATCATCATAATGGACGGTTACGGACTAAACCCCGAGCACGAAGGAAACGCGATCTATTTAGACGGCAGCAAAAACGTAAACGCCCTTCGTAAAGAATATCCTTCCGCAACGCTGGGCGCAAGCGGTCTTTCCGTAGGACTTCCCGACGGGCAGATGGGTAATTCGGAAGTCGGTCACCTCAATATGGGCGCGGGAAGAATCGTCTATCAGGATCTCACGAAGATCACGAAAGCCATTCAGGACGGCGATTTCTTTGAAAACCCCGCTCTCGTCAAGGCGATGGACAGCGCAAAAAATAACGGCAAAAAGCTGCACCTTTGGGGACTTCTCTCCGACGGCGGCGTGCACAGTCATATCACGCACCTGTTCGCGCTCCTTGAAATGGCAAAAAAACGCGGTGTGCCGCAAACTTATGTGCACGGTTTTATGGACGGACGCGACGTCTCCCCTACTTCGGGTGTGAACTTTGTAAAAGAGCTGCTTGCCGAAATGAAAAAGCTCGGCTACGGGAAGATCGCTTCCCTTTCGGGCAGATACTACTCCATGGACCGCGACAATAACTGGGACCGTGAGGAAAAATCCTACGACATGCTCACGCTCGGCACGGGTATTCATGCGGAAGATCCCGTAAAGGCGCTGGAAGAATCGTATGCCGCAGGCGTAACGGACGAATTCGTTCTTCCCACGAACATCTGCGAAAACGGGAAACCCGTCGCTTTGGTGGAAGAGGGCGATTCTGTCATCTTCTTCAACTTCCGCCCCGACAGAGCGCGCGAAATCACCCGTGCGTTCTCGCAAAAAGAATTTATCGTCCCCAAAGGGACGGCGTTCGAGCGCAAAACAGGTTTTTTGCACCCTGTTTACGTGTGCTTTACCGTATACGATGCGGAGTTCGAGGGCGTGGAGATCGCGTTCCCCAAGACGAGCATGGCAAACACGCTTGGAGAATATCTCGCCAAAACGGGCAAAAAGCAGCTCCGCATTGCGGAGACGGAGAAATATGCGCACGTCACGTTCTTCTTCAACGGCGGCGTAGAGACGCCCAACAAAAACGAAGTGCGCGTGCTCATCAACTCCCCCAAGGTTGCAACCTATGATCTGCAACCGGAAATGTCCGCTTACGAAGTGACGGACAGAGCGCTCCAAGAGCTTGACAGCGGCGAATACGACGCGATGATCTTAAACTTTGCCAACTGCGACATGGTCGGGCACACGGGCGTGATCCCTGCGGCGGTGAAAGCCGTGCATACGGTGGACGAATGCATACAAAAGGTACTCGACAAGATCCTCTCTATGGGCGGTTCGGCGCTGCTCACGGCAGACCACGGCAATGCGGATAAAATGCTGGATACCGACGGTTCTCCTTTCACTGCGCACACAACGAATCCCGTTCCGGTGGTGCTCGTTTCGGAGAAATATAAGCATGTCACGCTCCGCAAGGACGGCGTGCTTGCCGATCTCGCGCCCACTCTTCTCGAAGTGATGGGGCTTCCCATTCCCGCCGAAATGACGGGCAAGAGCCTTATCGAAAAGTAAAATTTTAATACTGTAAAAAACGCCGCGCGAACTTCTTAAAAGTCCGCGCGGCGTTTTATTTTACCGTTAAAGCTGATTCACCGCGCCCGAAAAGAGCGTATTGCCGTAAGGGTCAGTCAGGATAAACCCGAATGCGCCGTCCAAAATGAAATCTTCATACACTTCGGCATACTCGGTAGGACCGGCGTTTTCAGGCATCGCAATAACCGTCACCGCCGCTCCTTCGATTCCCTTCTTTTCAACGGAAAGCTTCGTTCGTGCTGCACTTTTTCGCAATAAACGCCGTCGTCAGTCAAAGTCGAAAAGTCGCACGCCCCGCCGAACAGCGCTTCGATTCCGAACGCGGAGCGCAAAATTTCTTTGATATCATTGTTGTATTCCGCCTTAAATTCGGGAAACAGACAGCGCGTGGAATAGTAAATTTCATTATCTTCGTCATACGCGTGATAATCGGTCAGCGAATTGACAAGCGCGAGATTTTCCTGCGTGAAGATGTCGTCTAACGTATAACCTTGCTTGGGCAAAAGAAATTTTATCCGATAGCCGTGGTGAGTTTTTGTATAGAAATGCCGGAATGTCTCCGTCTCGTAGACCCTGCCCGAAACATAATATCCTTGTAGAAGTTTGGTTTGTTTGACTTCCCCGTTCTTTTGCGTAAAATCGTACGTTTGCTCCGTAAAAGACAGATCGTCCCCCTCCACGTTCCAGATATCTTTGAGATACAGCGTATTGATAAGCGCAAACATGGTCGCGGAAGACAGAGCGAAATCCTGATCGATGAGTCCGTAAGTCTGATCTTTTACGAAGGAACGCACCGCGCGGTTGGCGTTTTCGTTGTCGCCGTGAAAATCCGCCGCATACGAATAGCAGAAATACTTTTCGGCAAGCGTTTGCGTGCAATCCTCTTTCGCCGTCGCACGTTCGTCGATCCAGATCGAATTGCCGAGACTCACCCGCGCCGTGACTTTGTTGTCGTGTTCGTATTCCGCGATCAACGATCGGTAATAATTGGAGAATTCCGATTGCAGCGTATCGTAGGGCACGCCGAGCGCAGACAAAATTTCTTCCCGCGTCTCACCCGCCGCACACTCCGCGGCAAGCGACAACGCCATATAAACGGAGACGGGCGACACCGCGAAATTTTCCTCTTTTTGAGCATCGTCATAAACGGCGGAAGCAAACTTTGCCGCAAACTCTGCCGCCCCCTGTTCCAGCCCGTCAAGCTCCGTCTCCTTCCGTTCTTGATAGGAAAGCGGATTCGCGGCATTCGGCTTAGCCAAAAGCGTGCTGTTTCCCGCAGAGCAGGACGCGAAATTGAAAGCGCATATGCCGACAATTGCCACGGCGGCAAATTTAAAAACGTTGTTTTTCATAAGTCTCCTCCGAAATATATTTACAAGAATAAAACGATTATGCAAGAAATTTTACTCACTGATATATTTTTCCACCGAAAGCACGGTCAAAATGTCTTCCGTTACCCGGAATTTGATTTCCAAGCCCGCAAACGGGAAGCCGTAAATGCGGTCGGGATCGTGCTGATAGGCGGGTCTCGGATCTTTTTCAAGAATTTTGATCAAAATATCCCGCCTGTCGGAAGGGATTTTTTCCGCAAGATCGGGCGCCAAACATACGGTAAGCGTTTTCCACGGCTGCGCGGTAAACCCTTCCGTCGCGTCGGGGTGGGAGTCCGTATAGGCAAGATAGGGTTTGATGTCGTAAATGGGCGTGCCGTCCATAAGATCTGCGCCCGAGATGTGCAACACCGCGCCCTGCGGGGTGTCATATTCGACGAAATCCAACTTCACGGAAGAAAGTCCGATGGGATTGGGGCGGTACGGCGAACGCGTTGCAAACACGCCCATGCGCGCGTTTCCGCCCAGTCGCGGCGGACGAATCGTGGGCGACCAAGTATTTCTTTCCGCTTCGGAAAACTTCCAAATAAGCCATAAATACGAAAAGCCCTCGATTCCGCGCAGCGCGTCTTTGTTGCGGTACTCCTGTTCAAAGACGATGGTAGCCATTGTATCAACAAGTCCGCTCTGGCGCGGAATTCCGAATTTGCTCGGAAAATCTGTATGTATATGTGCGATAACGTGCATTTCTTTTCCCCGTTCGTATTATAACATACTTCATTTCCTTTTGCAAGAAAGAGCAAGTTCGGCAAGATAATTTTCCGCGCGGTGAGATTCTACCATTCCGTAAGATTTCCCTTTGCCGATATGAATGACGTTTCCGACGTGCCGATATCCAAAAATCGAAGGCGGTAGATGCGTAACGAGATCGCGGCAATTCCGTATGACGGTGAAACGGCGAAACCGCGCCTTCACCCGCGCGTTGAGAAATCCCCAAAAGACGCGGGGACACCCGAAACCGTAACCGTAAATCGAATCCGCAAGATCGCAACGGCGAAACACGCAGTATTCATGGCAAAGAGCCGCAATCGCGGCGCCGTGCGAATATCCTCCGATTAAAATACAGCGTACGCTCTTATCTGTCACCGCGTCTGTAATTTTAGGAAGGATAGACTCCCACACCCGTAAAAAACCTCGGTGAACGAAAAAAGCATCTCTTTTTTCGCGGTAGAGTTTTGCAGGAAAGTCAAGGTTGTTCTTCCAGTCTGTTGCGCCGTTGCTCTTTTCGAACAAGAGCAAAAGCGTGCTACCCGATTTCTGTACATAATAAGACGCGGCGTTCTCCGAAAGCTGAATATAGTCCGCGTCTAAAATACTTTGATATAACTGCAATAAATTCATATTTCCCTCTCTTATCCATTATACCGCTATCAATTGCCGTTTTAAAGGAAATATGCCGATTTTTATTGAAATTCGCTCTCATTCCCTTGTTAAGGGAACTTTGCCGGTTTATGATTTCATTAGACGCCTCGCGTAAAAATCGCAAGCCAAGGCTGAAACGGACTTCTTCCGTTCAAAAACCTGCGTTCAACAGACAAATCATTCACGTTTCCTTGCCGCCCGCCGCAAGCTAACTACCCTAAACCGGGGTTTATTTCCGCTAAAGCTCCGACTAAAAAAGCCAAACAACATTGTTTGGCTTTTTTGCGTTTTTCTGAAAAACAGTACAAATTGTCTTGACAGAATGTATTTGATTGATGAACAACGGAATCGCAAACAAATCATCACGTTTTATAACGCATTAACTACCGTAACTTAATTGGAGGATTTGATATAATACCCGCAAGCGAACAGCCATTGATCGCCCTCCGCCGTATTGTAGCCGTTTCCTTCTATCCAGCCGAGCCCGTCCGCAAAAAATAATTCTTTTAACGTGGCATAATCCTGCAAGAAGTCTTTCAGTTCCTGCGTTACGGGATAAACCCCGTCCGCATTGCAATGATTGGCGTATCCGTCAATATACTCTCCGTCCGGAGACACGCCGCCCTCAATAAAATATTTATAACACTTTACTACGTCGCCGTAATCGATAGTGAGGTTGGAAGATAACGGCTCCGTCACTTTATTGAGCGGCGTGCCGTTTCCCATACAAGTGATGGCGGAAGTTATCTTGGCATATAGGCGGGCAACAAATTTTCCCGTTTTAGGATCTATCCGCCAATAATAACCGTCCTCTTCGTTGAACGCATAGTATCTGCCGTCGAAAATTTTGTTATCGTCGGCGTCTTTCCAAGTATATTCCTTAGTCGAATAATCGGGCACCTCGATGAAACAGTCATAGTCGCCGCCGAACGGCTCGACATATACCGTCGGGGGATATTCCGATTCATAAGATCCCTCGCGTCTGATCACAAAATCAATCACAACGGGGTATTCCCCCGCGCGGCTGTCCGCCTTAATTGCGAACATATAGGTATTCCCAACCATTTCAGATCCTTGCGAAAAACTGTATTTAAAGTTTTTCGTATAGGTGGAGCTTTCTCCCCCGTCGTCGACCGTTTGGGAATACTGTCTGAACGCAAAGGTTCCGTTATAAATATCAACCTTGGGATTTACGTCATTCGTTGCGGTATCAACCAAGCTCTCTATTGCGTACGTTCCGTTTACCGCAGGTTCGAACGAAAAATAAACTCCGTTCTTCGCCAACGCCGATGTGACGACCGCGCGGTAAGCGCGCGCCTCTGTGACTATGATATATTGCGGCCGGTTATATTGGTCTGTATACATTCCCGAGCCGTCGCCGCTGTTTTCCGCAAACGTTCCCAACATTAACAACTCAATCGATACGTCTTTTTCATCGTTCGTAGCGGTATAAATATTGGGATTATAAGTATATCCCTCCGGCGTACCGGTCAGTGATATGCGATAATCGCCGTCTAATCCGTAAGCTTTGGCAATGCCGTCCTCGTCAAAGGCGGCGGTATAAATATTGCTTCCGTCTACCGCCGTCCAATAGACGGTGATATCCAACATTTCGGGATATTCGTTCGGCGTAAAAGTAATCACCCCTCCGAGAACAAGCTTCACGGTAAACGTTTCGTCGCTCTCTTCGGGCGGAGTGACGGAAGGATCCGGATCCTCGCCGGGAGTGATAACGATTGGCGTATTTGGCTTGGAATATTCGCAAGCCGTAACGCCTATGATTGAAAGCAAAGCGATAAATATCGCTAAAATTTTCTTCATTTTCATTTTACTTCTTCCCTCTTCCGAACAGGCTCTTTATATCGCTCCATTTAAGTTTCCTGATAATGATATCCGCGACAAACAGTACGGCACAGATAATGAGCAACGGCAATGTAAGGTCTGCCGTATACATATCGACATCTGCAAGATTGTTTTCGAACGAAAGTTTCCCGTCCTCGCTTACAACGCCGTCTCCGCCGATGCTCCTGTAAAGGATCGAAGCGTCGAATACTGCAAAACTATTATACTCCTCTTTATAAGAAAGAATCAAATCCGCCTGTGCGACATAATCGTTTCCGCCGTAAGAATATGTTACGGTAACCGCATACTTGCCCGTATCGGGAACAACGAACCGATATTCATACAAAGAAGCCTCGGGAACAAACGAATCGGTAATCACCTCCCCGTTCGGCAAAGTAATCGATACGGAAGCTGCGGCATCTGCATGTAGCGAGACAGGCGTCAATGTGATATTTGCATATTTTCCGTCTACAACTACATCCATAGTATAGGGATAATCTATCTTTTGCGAAGGAGTGTTCTCCGAAAATACGTTTCGGAAAAACTGCTCATACGTATCCGAAGCCTTCCAACCGTCCAGCCAACCGCCGGAAAGCGAACTTGTAAACGTAGAAACCTTTCCGTTTCCGTAATTCCAATAAGCATAGAGCGGAACCGTTACCGTACCGCCGTTTGATTTCTGATAATCAACCGTTAAAATAGTATTTGCGCTCGCCTTGGCATTGCTCACGTAATACCCGTTGATATCGGCAAAATTCAGATCGATATCCGAAAGCACGGAATCATACCGTCTGTTAACGTCTACCTGCGTCGTTTTTACAACCACCGATTCCGTCAAATCGTCCGCCACCTCGCCAAACATGACGTCGGTAAGCTCTTCCGGATTGTCGCAATAATAATAATTTCCGCCGCCGTGCTCCACCATATCTTGAAGGAGTTTTTCCGCCGTAGCCATTGCCTCCTGCGTATAGTTGGAGCTCTTTCTTCCCACATCGAGAACGGATAACGCGATTCCGTCGGCATACATATCGTCGACGATTTCCAAAGGCGTTTTCGTTTCCCCTTCTATCCCGTTCGCATAGGATACGCCGTCGCTGATGAACATGATCTGCTTGTCGCTAAACGGAAGATCTTTGATGAGGTTGTACGCTTCGTCCAGAGCGACCCCGATGAGCGTTCCATGCATAGGATCGAGATCGTTGATTTTTTCGATTATGTCCTCTTTGTTCAACGCCCTTATCGGCGATTGCACGATTCTGACGTCTCCGTAGAAGGTTACAACGCTGACAAAGTCGTTTTCATCGAGCATTTCGACGAGCTGCGTTGCGGCTTGTTTGGCAATCGCAAGACGGGAAACCTGATACATACTGCGCGAAGAATCGATCACGATCGTATAGAGTTTGGGATCCTGGTTGTTATTCCCGAACCGCACGGGAAGGATATTATCCAACTCCTGCAAGACTTCATCCGTCTGATTCTGAATACTCAGATTTCCGAACGTCACCAAACTCTTACCGAACATAGATACCACTGTATTGATACTTTCCACTAACATGGTATAATTTGCGAGCGTTCTGACGTCGACGTTCGAAAGCACGATCTCGTCGTATTTACAAAGATCCTCCACGCTATAAGGGACGTCTTTCTTGTCGACATAGGCGTCGATCGTCGCAGATTCACCGAACAATTCCTGCGCCGCCCGATAATCCTCCTCAAGATCGGTTACAAGCAAAACGCTCACCGTTCCCGTCACCGTCTGGGAAAAATAATAACTGTTATTATAAGGCGATCCGTCCTCATCCGCCTCTACGCGTATCTCATATTCGAACGTCCCGACATTTGCCGTGTCAAGGTCGAAAGACACGGAGTTTAAGCCAAGCGACAACGAAACCGCTTTTTCCGATATTGTGACGCCGTTTTGACTTAACGATACAATCACATTGGCTTCCGTATTGCTTTGAACGGTTGCAAGCGCAGTTTCTTCATGGTTGAGATAGACGGTTTGCGTCGCCTCAACGCTTGAAACCTGCACCTCCTTTTCCCCTTCGGGTAGATTGCTGTCAATATAAATCGCATCTACATACACCTTCTCCGCCCGAAGCGCTTCTACTGCATGTTTCAACGCGTCCTTATCGCTCGTATCGGAAATGCCGCCGTCGGTGATAAGCACGATGCGTTTTACAACGTCGCTTTTAAACAACGACCCCGTATATTCCAAAGCCTCGACAATATTCGTTTCGCTTTTATCTACAACCGAACCCGTTACACTCTTTATCGGATCCCCCATGCCCGTGAGCACTTCGTAATCCTTGCCAAAACACACGACGCCGAGTTTCCCGTTTTGCGGCAAAGATTTTTTCACGTTCTTAATATAAGAATCGATCGCATCGTAATTTTTGTTCGCCGAATAAGAGACGTCTGCTACAACGTAAACGTCCGTCTCTGTCACCACGGTAACGAGATTTGTTCCCGCCGCGGCGAATGCAATGAGAATCGCCATCGCAACATGCAACACTCCGGAAGCAACATTATGCCCGTTCCGGTTATCCTTTCTTACCGCAAGGAAAAACGGAACCGCCAAAATCGCAAGAAGAGGTATAGCGATCAATAATAAATATGCGTTATCGAAGTTGATACTGATCATAACAATACACCATCCAATCCGCCAAAACAAGCACGGCGAGCAGAAGGAACAGAACGAGAAGATCGTCGTAGATCCCCTTTTTGGTCTCCGAACCTGCAGTCCCTTCCAGACCGACTGAAATTTCCCTCACGGACGGAATGCGCTCCTCCTCAGGCAGGGAAGAATAGACGTAGAACGTTCTTGCCGTCTCCCCCGTCATCATTGTAATCGTATAAATGCCCGCCTCGGTCAGCGTATATTCGCAGATTGCGCTGCTTATATCGGGATACGAAACGTTTCCAAGCGGGCTGTCAATGCGAATACTGTCGCAATTTGCAATCACGTTGACCGTCATCGTATCGCCGCAATCATAGGAAACCTTTTCTATCACCGTCGGGAACGTATAATCAAGAAGATTGCTCGCCAGCGTAACGTAATCGGCAAGCATCGGGAAATTGGAATCGTGCAAATCAAACGCAAATACCACTTCCCTGTTGCCGTATGTGTTCGTCCCCGTAAAAATCAACGGATTCCCTTCGTAAGATAACAGCGTGGTAAACGTGCGGTAAAGTCCGCATTTCATATATTTCGCAACATACACGTCGCTCTTGATTACGTTGTTAAGCAATGTTTTTACCATTTGCGCGCTCGACGTCGAATAGGTAAGTTTTCCCGCCCTCGTAAGTTCGACTTTCCCTTGCACGCTGAATCCGGAATCGGGGATACTGCCGGATGGATTGATAATCCAAACGGCGCCGTCGCTCGGCAACGTCTCGGGATCGATTCCGTCGAAAATATACAAGCTATATCCGCTTGCGCCTTTATATTCGCTAATATTGGATATTTCCAACTGATTGGGATCGGCTCCCGCCGAAAGCAAAGCCGCCTGCAAGAAAAACGGACTGTCGCTTACGATCAACGTCTTATAAGAATTTTCATAAGTCACATTGTATACGATAATCTCGTTATCGAGCGACAATGCGTCCTCGTTTGCAACGACAACCTTTACATATTCAAACTCCGTTTTATCGCATTCAAAACGGAATGCGGTAGATTCCGACTTAGAAGTTTCTACCGTGAGCGTCTGCTCCGCTTCTTCGGCGTCATCGATGAACAACTCAACCGTTAAGACGGCGTCGCTTGCATAAGAGATCACGTTTCCTTCTACCGTAAGTCTATCGGTCAGCGTATAATCAACGTCTGAAACGGCATAGTTTTCCTCTCCTGCCGAAACGTTGATTAGCGTCATGTTCTCTACAGAATCGTAATCTTTATCCGTTACCAAATAGGTGAGAAGCGCATGATCGGCGTCAAAATATTTCTGCGCAGCCCCAATTGCACTATCCAAGGAAACGGTTACATGAGCCGCCGAGATCCCGCTGAGCAAATTGAGCGCACGGTCTCTGTCGCCGTCTGTTTCGTAAACGATAGTCTGTTCGCCCGCATATATCAACGTATAAGTACTTCCGTTAGCAGATTTCCGAATAAGAGACGCAACCTGTTCTTTCCCGATATCCAGCCGCGTTTTGCCGTTTTGCGTCATGTTCATGCTACCCGAAGCGTCAAGAATAAAGCAATAGGAATTCGCCTCTCCCGCATAAAAAACGGGCTGCGCGATCGCGAACGAAATCAGGATCACAACAAGAATTTGCAGAATGAGACTGATGATGCCGGCAATCTTACTGATCGGTTTTTTGCGCTTGAGGAAACGATCGCTCAGCGTCCAAAGATAAGTTGAAGTAACAACCTGCTCGGTATACTTGTTTTTAATGATATAAATGATGATCAGAATGGGAATCCCGATGAGAGCGAGAAATCCCAAAGGATAGAGAAAGCTCACTTCAACACCCCCATATCCACAAATTTACCGAAGAAAATTTCATAAACGGATTCGTCTGACGAGACAAGCAGATATTCCGCTCCCCGTGACGCACAATACTCACGGATTCTGCCCGTCGCATATTCAAGCGCCTGTTGATATGCATGAATAATCTCGCGGTTGATATCTTTACGGTAAGTTTTCGATGCATTTTCCGAATCGAAGAAATGAACTCTTCCGCGTACCGTAGGCTTGAGTTCTTCCTTCGATAAAATTTGTAAACAAAATGTATCCCGCCGCTTTTCTGCGAGATAATTGATCGCGTCCTCGTAATTATTATCCGTCAGAAAATCGGAAATGATTACAGATGTACCGTCTCCGTATCCGACGTTCGTGGGCATAATCGCTTCGCTGATAAAGCTATCCCCTTCAAAAGTGATATCGTTAAGCTTCCCGATTTGATTGACGAATGCCTCTTTCCCAAGCATTTTAGAGATAATCTCTTCAACGCGGCTGTTCTTGATCACATAAATTGAGACCTTATCCATCTGATTGACAGATAGATATGCAATCGCAGCGGCGATTTTCAATGCCTGTTCATCTTTCTTTCCCCTTCCGTACGTCATCGAACGGCTGGCGTCGATGTAGATTTTCGTGTGCATTTGCCGCTCGTCGAGAAAGAGCTTTAAATAGAGCTTGTCAAAACGCGCGTATGCGTTCCAATCGATCTTAGTGATATCATCGCCCGCAATATAGTCGCGGTAATCGGCAAATTCGCATGAAGAACCGTATGTCCTGCTCTTATGATTTCCGCCGAACAGTCCCGCGATATTGTTTTTTATGAGCATTTGCAGAGAATCAAGTTGTTGCAAAAACTCTTCGTTGATGACAAATTTACTCATTTGATTACTTAGATAATTTCTTGTTCTCCGCAATCAGTAGCCCGATCACATCGTCAACAGATAAATGATCGTTGACCGCGCTGTAATTGATTTTGATTCTATGGCGCAATACGGGATAGGCAAGAACGTCGATATCCTCATAAGACACATTATAATTTCCGTTCATCAGGGCACGCACCTTAGCGCAGGTAACAAGCGCCTGCGCCGCACGGGGCGACGCGCCGTATTTAATATATTTCGTTGCCGTGGATGAAGTATTTTTAATCTCGGGATGGGTGTAAGAAACGAGATTCGCAACATAATCCATGATCTCATCGATCACGGGAACAGATTTGGCAAGCTCCCTCATCTCCATAATCGTCTTCCCGTCGATAACGGCGGAAGCCGTCTCGTCCATTGTTTCCTGCGTCATATTGACGATATCGACAAGCGAACGCTTATCGGGGAACGTCATGAGAAGCTTAAACATGAAACGGTCCATCTGCGCTTCGGGAAGCGGATACGTACCGTCTTGCTCTATGGGATTCTCCGTTGCAAGTACGAAAAAGGGCTCCTCCAATGCGTAAGTTTGTTTCGCCACGGTCACCTTATGCTCTTGCATAACTTCCAGCATTGCGGATTGCGTTTTGGGCGTTGCACGGTTGATTTCATCTGCCAAAATCAAACTCGCGAAAATGGGACCGCGGCGAAAAACGGTATTCATGTTTCCGTTTTCGTCCTTTTCAATCACGTTCGTTCCCGTTACGTCGGAAGGCATGAGGTCGGGCGTAAACTGAATACGGGAAAACGGCAATTGCAACGCCTTGCTCAACGAACGTACAAGTCTGGTTTTCCCTACGCCGGGCACGCCTTCGAGCAACACGTTACCGCCGGCAATAATCGCCGTGATCACGTTATCAACGACTTCTTCCTGTCCAACCAGGTCTTTCTTGATCTCTTCTTTCAATTTCGTGATCGATTGGCTGAAATTTTTTACTTTTTCAATACTTTCCATGTCGAAATATTCCTTCCTGATTTTTCCTTTTATGTTTTAATTTGTTACCGTTCTTATTCCGCATCCTCTATTCCGGAATACAGCATACTGAAATAGTCGGAAATCAACGATTCTTCCTCTTCCGAAAGCGTTCCGTTTGTCAATTGTTCGAGCATCATTGCATAGTAATCGTTGATGACTTCCCCGTATATGACAAATTCATCTTCATAAGGATCGTATATCACGCTTTCGCTTCCGTATAAGATCTCCCCTCTTCCGTAACCGCCGCCGTTTCCTTCCCCCTCGCCGGGATTATCGACGATTTCTCCTCCCGAATTCCCGTTACTGTTTCCGGGCAACTCTGCGGAATCAATTCCAAAAATCTCGGCAAGACGTTCCCGCACAAATTCGCGCATCATGCGGTTATAGGTCTGTTCGAGGAGCGATTGTTTCGTTAATGCGGCAAAAAACGTATCTAAACTCTCTTCCAGAAGGCGCGCCGCATCGGTCTCATCTCCCTCAATCGAAGAAAGCGCGTCCCGAAAATCTTTCAGCGACGAATAAAGCGCATCGCTTTGAACAACGCCGCTGTTTTCCAACGCGCCGCCGATTGCGCTTGTCAGCTCATCCAAAGACTCCGCAAGCACGGCGTCCTCGTTCGTCATCTCTTTGAGAATTTCCTCCCCATACCCGTCCAACGTGTCGCCGACTAATTCTTCCAGATCCTGCGCACGCGATTTTACTTGTTCGTACGTCGTAATGGGATTGCTCAAACGGTAACTTTCCACGCTGTTTTCAATCGCCAAAGCGAACTGTTCCGTGCTTTCGTACCCGTGCAGGGCCGCGGCAAGCGCGGCATAAGAATCGGCGGCAAAGACGTCGTCGATTTCTTTTATGGCGGCAAACGCGGCATCTCTCAACTCTGCGTCGGTCTTTTCTTCGGTAATACCGTCCTTGACGTTCTGTAAAATACCGACGGTAGTCGTTTTGTAGGTATCGTTTAAGTCGGATTTGTTCACATCGTCGATCAACAGCGACACTGCCGCAATTTGCCACTTCGCCGTCGTATTGCCTTCAACAGGCTCCGGAGACGCCGTTGGAATAAACACTGCCGAAAAAAAGATTACAAACGCGATCACAGGGAGCGCGGCAAGCTTTAAAATGTGAACGGCGGTCGGTTTTTTCTTTGGAAGGGAAGCAAGCCGGTTGGAAGCGTCCTCTCTTTGCACCGAGATTACCTCGCCTTCCCGTTCACGGTAAGCAACCATTGTTTGCACTTTTTCATGCAGATCGTACTCTCTATCGAGTTTTTTCGCTATTTTCCTATCAGTCGGGCGCAAAATCAAAAAAAGCGTAACGCCAAACAATACAGCCGTACCGAAACCAATCAGAAAATAATAACCGAAATTCAAATCGATCTCGCTCAATTTCAACGACAGCAAGACGATTCCCACCAGCAATAAACCAAAACAAATGCCACCCACCGCGCCAATCACGATTGCAGCGGTTAAATATTTCTTTTTGATATCGTTAAAAATTCCGCTCATGAACACCTCCCAACGGCGCAATTTGATAATGCCACTTGTTTATATTATAGCATAGCTTGCTAATGAATGCAAGCAAAAAACAACCCTTTTCATACCCCTTTATGTGAAATTATTCAATGGAATGGAGTTAGTTTGCGTTTATATGCAAGTATTGCGCATAAATTACCTTTTATGAAAACGCTTCCGTGCAAGCACGGAAGCGCCCGATTTTATTTTGTTTTTTTAAAGAGACGGACCTTTTCCAATATCGCGGTAACGGGCAGAAACAGCGTGCAAACCGTAACAATCGTACAAACGGTCTGCGGCAGCATGGCGGTGAACGAAGTATAAAAATAAGCCAGAGCCGCTTTCCCGTCATAACCGTAAAACAAGGGGGTGATCACGTCGTCCAAAAGCGAAAACCCAATGGTACACACCGCCGCAATAGAGGCAAAAACAATAGTTTTCAGTACGTCAGAGGTATCTTTCCCGAACTTTTTCATAGCAAGCAATACATTGAATAAAAGACATAACAGTATGCTGAGTCCGGCAATTACCCAAAGAAATACCGTAATCGTCGTCTTATAAAGGCGTGAAATTTTAATGAGATCGAACCGGACGGCAAGCATACACGCCGTAGCTATACCCAGTAGCAGAAAATTCAGCAAAAGCGCAAACCAAAGCGGAAATTGCTTATACACGCTGTTTGGAATATGCCCGAGCCAACCGAATACCGCCGCAAACAGCGGAAAATAGATGAGATACAACACGATGACGGAAGGATAAAATCCGAACACCAAACAGCGCAACAGCGAAAACGCCACTGCGCTAAGAATGCCGCAACGGGCTCCAAATACCGCGGAAAAGCAGAGCAAAAGCACAGTGACGATTTCAACGCCCGACACATAGGAAAACAAATACTGTCCGCCGATAAGCAGAGCACACATCACCGCGGCATAAGCGATCTCGCTTGAAAGAGAAAGTTTCTTATGCTGTTTCCCGCTCATCATGTTCGATCAATAGGTCGTATAAACCCAAGCATATGTATAACCGTCTATGCAGGGCAAGCCCGAAGCGCCGTAAGAAGCGCTGTAAAGCGTCTTGCCGTCGTATTCGTACGTGCCATACTCCGCATTGGAATAAACCGCGTCGTCCCCCTCAACCGTCACAAGATCGGTATACAACGCCCAATAAGCGTTCCCTTCCGCTTTGGTCGCGTAAATTGACACGATATAATATCCGTATTCGCCGTTCTCGGCATCAAATACCAGCTCGCCGTCCTCCGCAAGCACGTCCATATAATCGGCAAGAGAAGTCGAATCGGTAAGCGTCATAACATCTGAACTTGCCGTAAATACCACGCTCTGCACGATGATATCGATATTCCCGCTTGCTTGTTTGACGCCTTGCTTCTCCTTATCGCAGGCAGAAAGCGCGCATAACGCCGCAAGCGTACAGATTGCCGTAATGATTGCAAAAACCTTCTTTTTCATTGATTTATCTCCTTAATTTTTTTTCGAACGCATTCCGATTCCAACACCTTCACAAATTCCAAAGCGTCTTTGGTATAAAAATCCGCATCGATCTGCTTTGCGATCTCCGCATTGAGCACTGCGCCTCCCACAAAAATCATAGATTTGCAATTTACCGCCCGCAACGCTTTGATTGTCTCTTCCATTCCCGCGACCGTCGTCGTCATCAGGGCGGAAAGCCCTACGGCAAGCGGTTGATATTCGAGATAGGCGTCGACCACTTTTTCCACGGGAGTATCTTTGCCGAGATCGACGACGGAATATCCGTAAGATTCGAGCACGATCTTCACGATATTTTTTCCGATATCGTGCACGTCGCCCTTCACCGTCGCAAGCACGACGACGCCCTTCCCTTCCGCGCCCTTGGGAAGTTTTTCTCCCACGACGGAAAACGCGATCTTTGCCGCTTCCGCCGCCGAAACAAGCTGCGGAAGAAACAGTTTCCCCTCGTCGAACAGCCTTCCCACTTCTTCAAGCGATTTCATCAGAATCTCGTTGACGACGGCCATGGGTTCTTTGGTTTCGAGTTCCCGTTCACAGAGAGCCGCCGCTTGGTTTTTCAGTCCCCTTTTCACACAGTCGTAAAGGCAATCCGCCGTCTGCGCTTTGGAGGAAGGAGCGGCGGGAGCGACGCCTGTCGCGCTCTGTACGTCGCGATAAAGTTCGATATAATGCTCCGCGCTCTCGTCTTCGCCCGAAAGCACGGCGAACGCCTTCACCGCACCCGTCATCTCGCCGTCGAGCGGATTCATGATGGGCATATTCAGTCCGCACGTCATCGCCATTGTGAGAAACGTCTTGTTCAGAAGTCCGCGGTTGGGTAGCCCGAACGAAACGTTGGAAACGCCGAGCGCCGTCTTAACGCCCAAAGAACGTACCAAACGGAGCGCCTCCGCCGTCTCTTTGACGAGCGTTTGCTCTGCCGAAGCCGTAAGCACAAGCGTATCGATCATGATTTTATGGCGCGGGATACCATAGCGTTCGGCACAGGCGATAATCCGTTTTGCGATTTCAAAGCGCTCCTGCGCCGTCGCGGGAACCCCGTTTTCATCGAGCGTAAGCCCGAGCACGACCGCCCCGTATTTCTTTGCGATGGGAAATACGCGGTCCATGACCGCCTGTTCGCCGTTGACGCTGTTGATGAGCGGAATCCCGTTATAATAGCGCGCGCCCCGCTCGATCGCCTCTTGATTGGAAGAATCGATTTGGAGAGGCAGGTCGACGTATTCCTGTATCCTGCGGCATGCGGTTTCCATCACGTTCGGCTCGTCGATTTTGGGAACGCCCACGTTGAGATCGAGCAGATCGGCTCCCGCCTCCTGCTGGCGCACCGCTTCGTCTACGAGGTAATCGTAATCTCCCGCAAGAAGCGCTTCTTTGAGTTTCTTCTTGCCCGTCGGATTGAGCCGCTCTCCGCATATTTTTACGCCGTCGACGACAACGAGCTTGGACGCGGAATTGACGACCGTCTCACGCTTGACGGGGGGACGGTTCACCTTTCTACCGCGAAATCTTGCAATGCGGTCGATGAATTCGGGCGTCGTTCCGCAACAGCCGCCCACGACGCTGACCCCCATTCCAATAAATGCTTCGATCCATTTTTCGAACTCGCCGAGATCGAGGTCGTAATAGGCTTTTCCGTCCTTCAAAACGGGAAGTCCGCGGTTGGGCTGTACGATGACGGGCACGCCGCTGCATGCGATAAGCCGCTCCACCACGCCGCTCATCTCCTTAGGACCCAACGAACAGTTGACGCCGAGCGCGTCTACGCCCAACCCTTCCAACGTATTTGCGACGATTTCGGGCGTAGAGCCCGTGAGCGTCCTTTCGGAGGAATCGAACGTCATCGTCGCAAAAATCGGTTTGTCGCTGTGCTCTTTTAACGCCAAAACGCACGCCTTGATCTCATACAGATCGGAAAACGTTTCCACGATATAACCGTCTACCAGATCTTTCGTGAGGTCGGCAATCTCGGCAAACGCTTCGTACGCCTCGTCGAAAGAAAGCGTACCGATCGGCTGTAACATGGCTCCCGTGGGACCGACGTCGAAGAAAACGGCTTTACCGGCTGCGCGCGCGTTTTCCACCGCTTTGAGGGCAAGTTCTTCAATGGAATATTCGCCCCTGTATTTGATGCGGTTAAGTCCGAAGGTGTTCGTCGTGATCACGTCTGCCGAAGCGTAGGCGCGGTGAATGGCTTTGACGGCTTCCGCATGCGTGATATTCAAATCTTCCGACGAACCGGACAGCCCCGCCCGTTCAAGCTCGCTTCCCATACCGCCGTCGAATATAATTACTTTCTCTCCGACCCGTAACATCTCTTGCCCTCTTTCCGATATTCGCAGTGCGGCAGCATAAAACAATTCCCGCACGATTTCTCTTTGTTCTTTCCCATTCCGATCACGCCCGCCATCGACTTGCTCGGCAACATGAAATTGCTTTCGAGCAAGCTGACTCCGATTTTTTCCGGTTTGAGCCGTTCGAAAATATAACGGAGATCGTCCACGTCGCTTCCGCCGTACCCGGGACAGAAGCGATAAGTCAGCGTTTGATTGAGCTCCTTGGCAATGGTTTTTTCGTACTCGTCGGAAAGCCGTTCCAACAGTGCGCTCGCGCATGCGTCCGTCACGACAGAACGCGTGAAATCGGTTTTCCCCAAATATCCGATTCTTCTGTCCGTTTCTATGCCCAGCGTCATTACGGAGAGAACGGTTCCCGAACAACCGCGTAAAAAGGAGACGTACGGCTCCTTTTTTAAAAACTCGGGAACATCCAAAACCGTTTCATAGAGATATCGGAAGCGTTGCAAGCGTTCAAGTTCGCTCAAACATTCCCCGATGAGCGCATCGATCTCCCCGCTTCCCGCCATTTTCCGAAAGCCGAGATAGCCGTAAATTTGCGGTTTGAGTTCAGAATAATTCATGGAATACGTTTTCCAGTCTCCGATGGATTTCCAACGCGGTATCGGCGCGGTTCATAATGTAAAGATGTACGCCGGGAGCGCCTTTTGCAATGAGATCGATAATCTGATAGACCGCATAATTGATTCCGATCTCCCGCATGACGACGGGACTCCTCCCGTAAACTTCAATCATATTGCGGAATTCAATGGGAATGGCGCTTCCGCACATATTTTTGATATGCGAAATGTTTTTTGCGCTCAAAAGCGGCATGATTCCCGGAATGATCGGCGAAGTAATGCCCATGCGCCTCGCCTCGTTCACGAGCCTATAATAATAAGAGTTGTCGTAAAAAATTTGCGAAATAAAAAAGGTCGCGCCGCTTTGCTCTTTCTTTTTTAAATTTTCAAGGTCGGCATACAGCGATTCGCATTCGATATGCCCTTCCGGATAACACGCCGCGCCGAGCGTAAAACCGTATTTGTGCAGATAGTCCATGAGATCGGTCGCGTGCGGGAAATGTTTGCAATATTCGATATCCGAACCAACGGGCTTGTCTCCGCGAAGCGCCAGCACGTTTTCAACATGGAGACGTTCGAGTTCGCAAGCAACAGCGTCGATATCTTGGGGCGAGGAAGGTCCGCCCGTAATATGGGCGAGCGGTTCCACCCCGATGGATTTAATAAAGCCTGAAATTTGCGTTGCGTTCCGCGCATTCGACCCGCTTGCGCCGTACGTCACACTGATAAAATCGGGCTTTAACGTTTTTAAAACGTCGATGGTACGGAAGAGCTGTTCCGTCTCGGTATCGCTCTTTTTCGGAGGGAACACCTCGAAAGAAAGCGTTCGTTTCTGCTGTAAAATATGATCAATTCTCATTTTTTCACCGTTTTGTATTATTATAAACGTTCTTGTTTAATAAGTCAAACGGAATTTTATACGACAAAACGATAATTATATATAGCAAAAAATTATGATGCCGTGATTTCCCCTCCGCCCGTTTTCGCGGGTTTACCCTATGAGGCTTTTTTGCCGTATCGATCAAGAATATTAAAACGGGCGTTTTTCAACGCCCGTTCGGTATGACTTTACTATGTTACCGTGCATCGTAGTTCTGTCCCCGTAATTTGTTGGTTATCCGTACTTTCCGTCCTGTTTTCGAGGCAAATCCAATGTTCGTTCCTTTTTTTAAAACTAATTCAAGTATTTATTTCCTTGCCTATGAAAATGCAAAAGTTCCTATTGGAAATTCTAGTATACATTCTTTACTGTTTATAATGTTCTTAATCTCTGTGTTTGAATTTTTATAGGAAATATAGAATATTTTACTCGTATCAAAGACATAATATCCGTTTTCATCGAATTCTATTTCAGAATCAAGATCATCAAAATATTCAAATTGTTCACTATTTTTCAGTATCTCCGTATCATAACTAAATGTAAAAGCAAAATAATGACTACATATTTCTTGTCCGGTAACATTATAATATAAAATGAATTGCTCGCGTTCTTCATCATTCTCTACCTTTACATTAGTAGTATCGAATACATATTCTTCTCCTATCGAATAGACTACTTGAGGAGTCTTATTGTCAAAACACCCAGTACATGTAAATGTTATCATTAAAAGAAATATAACACTGAGGGATATAACACTCATTTTTACAGCTCTCAAATTAAACCTCTAACGATATAATTGCGCTAAAACCGATATGTCCTGAAAGATCATAGAATCCAGCATTAGGGATTTCTTTTCTTTCAGTTTACTTTTCATTTTTTCACCCCCGTGAAATTATTTTTCCGCATTTTTAATCAACTGATTGACCTGTTATTCAAATTGATCGTTTATCTTGATCGTTTATCTCGGTTCAAATTGCGGTATCTTTCAAGGAGAAAATTACACATCCGGATATTCCGCATAGTGCCGACTGACTGTAAAATCGTTCGGATTATCGTTCGTCGCCATGAGATCGAAATAACCGTACATTTTTTCTTCGTACGAAAGGGCAAGGTAGGTATCGAGCGCAGCCTCAGCCTTCGCTCTTGTAAGCACGGACGGCGTATAGACGTCGACGCACACTCCTTCCTGCATTTGAATATGAAAATACTCTCCCTCGTAGGGATGCTCCGAAAGCGTAACGCTAAGAATATTGGCGCGCGCGTTCTCCAACCGTTCGATAAATACGCCGATAAATTCCAACGCCTCGCTCAGATATTCCCCCGTTGCGGCAACGCCCGCCGACGAAGTAGTAATTGCAAAATCTTCCAAAAGAATATTTTGCCCGCCCATACGGTTCGAATTTTTCTCGCTGTCATGAAGATATAAGCCGTTACCGTCCAGTACGGCATACGTCCCGTTTTCGCGCAAAAACGCAAAAACTTCCTTGCGTTCGGAAACTTGCAATACGATTTTCTGCGGAAACTGTTTGGAACAGGAAACCAGCTCGAAACAATTATAGTTGAAAACGGTATTCTTTACGTCGTCGAGATTAAGAAACGTTGTGCTCTTTCCAAGATAATTCTCGTTGAGTTCTTCCTGCAATTTTATCGACTCAGTCACACCCGTATCCGAGCATGTGCTCGCGCTCAGTTCGACTTTCGTCACCGTGAAAACCGCGTTAATGGCGGAAGCGATCACCGCGACCAACAGAACGAGCGCGATCCCCGTCATCAGCAGGACTTTTTTCTTCATCTGTATCTCCTTTCGGGCGTTACACGCGCACGCGTTTTATCTCTGCCCCGAGTTTTTTGAGTTTCTCCTGTAAATTGGAATAGCCCCTGTCGATATGCGACAGTTCAAGCACTTCCGAATCGCCTTCCGCGCCGAGCGCGGCAAGCGCCAACGCCGCGCCTCCGCGCAAATCGCCTGCCAGCAAAGACGCCCCATGCAGGCGTTTCACCCCGCGCACGAGAGCGTTCCTTCCCCGAACTTCTACGTCCGCGCCCATTTTTCGCAATTCGGGCACGTATTTAAAGCGCGTTTCGAACATATTTTCCACAATGAGCGCGCAACCCTCCGCGCCGCAATTGAGCGCAGTCATCTGCGCTTGCAGGTCGGTGGGAAATCCCGGGAAAGGCATCGTTTCGATTCTGCGGTTGCATTTTAGTCGCCCCGAACTTCCCAATCTTATTTTATCATTTTTTGTATGAATTTTGCAACCGTTTTCGCGTAATTTATGTAAAAGTAACCCGATATTCTCCGTTCTGATCCCGCAAACCTCTATCTCGCCGCCGCAAATAGCGCAAGCGGTAAGAAACGTACCCGCTTCGATACGGTCTTTCATCGGCAAAAACGTCACCCCGCCAAGCGATTTCACCCCTTCTATCTCTATGATATCCGTTCCCGCGCCTCTCACCTTTGCGCCCATCGCGTTGAGAAAACGCTGCAAATCGACAATTTCAGGCTCTTTCGCCGCCCCCTGCAATACCGTCCTTCCCTCCGCTTTGACAGCGGCGAGCAAAATGTTTTCCGTCGCGCCGACGCTTGGAAAGTCAAGTAAAATCTCCGCGCCGCGCAGAATATCGCATTCGCAGAAGATAAACCCTTCCCTTTCGCAGATGCGCACGCCCAACCGCTTGAGCGCCGAAAGATGAAGATCGATGGGACGCAATCCGATATCGCAACCGCCGGGGTACGCAATTACGGCGCGGTGAAAACGCGTTAAAAGCGAACCGAGCATGAAGATAGAGGAGCGCAGTTCTTTGGTGAGCGCGGAAGAAATTTCATGACAGCACGCATTGGAGCTATCTATTATTACGTCGCCGCCGCGAAAAACGACGGACGCCCCTAACTCACGCAAGATCTGAGCCATACAGAGCGCGTCGGAAATTTCCGGCACTTCGCGGATCGTCACCTGTCTCTCCGTTAAAACAGACGCGGCAAACAGAGGCAGAACGGAATTCTTTGCCGAAGAGACGGCGACTTTTCCGTACAGTCTCCTGCCTCCTTCTATTATAAATTTATCCATAAGTCTCTCCCCGTGTTGGCCCGCAAATACGGAAAAGCCCGATACCGTCAGGCTCACACGTTTTTCTCTTATCGTACCATCTTATGACGAGAACGTCCTCCCGCGTTCCGCCGGGAAACGCCGTATACGATTCCCATACCCGCCATGGTGACGACGAGCGAAGTGTTCCCCGCGCTCACAAGCGGCAGCGGCAGTCCCGTAGGCGGGACGCATCCGCTGACTACGAGCGCATTCAAACTCGCCTGCACCGCAAACGCGAGTACGATTCCGGAAACGAGCATATATCCGTAGAAATTATCGCATTGCCGCGCGATACGAAATCCCCGCCAGACGATAAAGCCAATGAGCGCAAACAGCAAGACGACGCCGAAAAATCCCGTCTCCTCTGCAATGACAGAGAGAATAAAATCGCTCTCGGAAAAGGGAAGGAAGCGGTATTTCTGACGGGAGTGAAAGAGCCCTACGCCGAAAAAATTCCCGTTCGCAAGCGCATAAAGCGATTGTATGAGCTGATACCCCTCCTCTTTCGGGGAAGCCCACGGATCGAGAAAGGCGGAAAGCCGTTGAAGACGGTAAGGCGCGGCGAGAATGAGCGCGGGAACGGCAAGAACAACGGGAATACAGATTGCGAATATCCCCTTCCGGGAGATTCCGGAAAGGAAAATCATGCCGAGCATGATCGCCCCCACGCACATGGTAACCGACATGTTTGGTTCCAGCATGATGAGTACGCAGAGCGTGAGTCCCGCGCCCAATACGGGAAAAACGCCTTTGAGCGTCCGCATACGCGCCGGATCTTTTGCAAAATATCCCGAAATGAACAAAATGAGTCCGTATTTCGCCAACTCGGAAGGCTGAATCGTAAACGATCCGAACCCGATCCAACGAGTTGCCCCGTAGTTGCTTTTTCCCACTCCCGGGATAAATACCAACGCAAGCAAAATTACGGAAACAATCAAAGCGGGAAGTCCCGTTTTTCGATAGCGCCGATAATCGAGAAAGGACAGCCCGATCATCGCGGCAAGTCCCAACGCAAAACCGGCAATCTGTTTTTTTAAAAAATAGTACGCGTCGCCGTACTGAACTTCGGCATTATAGCAACTTGCCGAATACACGAAGACGAGTCCGTATGCGGAGAGCAAAATAACGGCGCCGAGAAAGAACAAATCGCCCTTCCCGCACTCCGTCCTTTCCGAACGCGCCCGCGCAAGCGATACGCCCGCTTTACTCGGCAAAATCATCCTCCGTCGCCACGGCGATTTCGGGCTTTCTCATTCTTTCCTCTCCCGATCGCTCTGCGGCAAAGAGTTCGAGCAATTCGCGAAACCGCTCTCCGCGTTCCTCGTAGTTGCGGAAACTATCGAAGCTTGCCGAAGCAGGGCTTAAAAGCAGATTCTGCCCGGGTTTTGCCGTGAGAAAAGCGACGCGTACGGCGACGTCGAAGGGACGGCAGAGCGTGACCGCGGTAAACCCTTTTTTGAGCGCGGCGCTGAGAATACGGAACGCGTTTTCCCCGTACAATACGACGTGCACGACGCCCGACGTTTTAATTGCATCAAAGAGCGGCTCGTAGGAATACCCCTTATCCTTTCCGCCGAGCAAAAGCACGGTCTCGCCCTTCACGCTTCCGATCGCCTTGATCGCAGAGTCGACGTTGGTCGCCTTGGAATCGTCGATAAAAATCACGCCGCCGAGTTCCCCCACCCGTTGCAGACGATGAGCCACGCCGCGGAAAGTCTTTAAGGCGGCGGCGATTTCCTCGTTCTTTACCCCCATGAGTTTCGCCGCGCAGATCGCCGCCAGCGCGTTCTGCGCGTTGTGTTCGCCTTCGAGCGGAAAGTCTGAGACAGGCATAATTTTTTCCCCGAAATAGCAAAGGCACCCCTCCGAGAGATAACCGCCTTCCACCGGCTCGCGCAGGGAAAACCATATGCATTTCGCTTTACTTTTTTCGGCAAACCCCCTCACAACCGGATCATCGTAATTGAGAACGGCATATTCGCTCTCCGCGCTGTTTTTGAGGATACGCGATTTCAGATAAATATAATTTTCCATATTATAATGGCGGTTGAGATGATCTTCCGTCACGTTGAGCACGACTGCGACGTGAGGACGCAGAGAATAGAGTGTTTCAAGTTGAAAGGAAGAGATCTCCGCAACGGCGATCCCGTCCTCTCCCAATTCAGACGTACACGACGTGATCGGCTTTCCGATATTTCCGCACGCAACGCTTTTGAAGCCCGCCGACTTGAATATCCCGTCGAGCATGGTGACGGTCGTCGTCTTGCCGTTCGTCCCCGTAACGGCTACGACCGGACAGCGAAGGGCAAGCGCGCCCAGCTCCGCTTCTCCGATCACGCGCTTTCCTGCGCGGCGAAACGCGACGGGTAGCGGATGATCGACGGGTATCCCCGGGCTCAACACCAGAATATCGCACTCCTCGCTCCGTTCCGAAAGATCTTCTTTATGTACAATCGTACATCCTTTCTCTTTGAGTACGGCAGCCGACGAAGCGACTGCGCCCTCCTCCACGTCGTCGAAACAATATACCCGCGCGCCGCGCGCAAGCAGGAATTCTGCCGCCGAGATACCCGAACGGGACAATCCCGCCACGAGAAACTTCTGTTTGGAATATAACATTACCTCTCCTTTTCCGCCGCGGTTTTGCGGTCAGATAAACGGGAACAAGAGCAATCCGCCCGCAATCGCCGTCACTACGGCATAGACGTAAGTAATCTTCCCCTCGGAATAACCCTTCTCCTGAAAATGATGGTGTATAGGCGCCATGAGAAAGATGCGTTTTCCCGTTTTTTTATAGTATATTACTTGAAGGATGACAGATATGCTTGAAAGGACAAACATGATTCCCGCAATCGGAATGACGAGCGCGTTCCCCGAAAAGAGCGAGCATGCGGCGGCAAATCCGCCCAAAGAGAGGGAACCCGTATCCCCCATGAACACGCTTGCGCGATTGGTATTAAATACGAGATATGCCCCAAGCGCGCCCATAAGTGAAAAACAGAGTGCAGAAAGGTTTTCGTCGCCCCCTTGCAACACGATAAGCAGAGCAAGCGCTAAAAAGAATACGGCGCAAACGGAACCTGCAAGTCCATCCAGCCCATCGGTAAGATTAACGCTGTTTACCGTTGCAAGAAAGACAAAAACGCCGAGCGGCAACATACCCCAACCGATATCGAAGCAAAACGCCGTAAACGGAATTTCGAGTACGGTAAGCCCGTTCAAACAACAATAGAAAGACGCGATGAGCGCGACGGCAAGCTGAAAAATTATTTTCTGATAGGGACGTAACCCAAGGTTGTCCTTCCTGCGCTTTTTGAGATAATCGTCTAAAAATCCGACGGCGAGATACCCCAATCCAATGGCGAGCGCGACAAGGAACGGCTTGTCCGAAACGCCGCAGAAAAGCAACGCGCCCGCGCATGCCGCCGAAACAAACCCAAGCCCGCCCATTGAGGGCGTGCCCCCTTTGCTCTCGTGCTCCTTTACATAGTGCAGGATATTCTGCCCCGCGCCCACCCGTTTTAATAGCGGAATCTCTAA
Source organism: uncultured Clostridia bacterium (assembly GCA_964521125.1). GTDB lineage: Bacteria > Bacillota > Clostridia > Christensenellales > Borkfalkiaceae > Gallimonas. The sequence continues at coordinate 9,548 of CAZFPP010000004.1, read as the reverse complement.
GGCGCAAAAAAGAAGGGAGAGCGCGAAAGAGAGCAAAACGCACAATAAAAATAACTTCGTCATAAGATTCTTCCGAGAATGCTTTCGATCACAGCTTTGTCGTTGTAGTCGTATTTTATTCCCATGATCTCCTGATAAGTTTCGCCGCCCTTGCCTGCCACAAGTAAAACGTCCCCCTCTTGCAACATATTCAAGGCATACTCCGTCGCTTTTTCCCGCTGTTCGACGGCGACGTATTTGTCGGAAACGCGGCGATATCCCTTTTCGATTTCCGCCATGATCGCGCACGGATCCTCAAAACGGGGATTATCGGAAGTGATTATCCCGAAATCGCACAATTTTGCCGCGCGTTCCCCCATCTCGGCACGTTTGCCCGAATCACGGTTTCCGCCACAGCCGAATAACACGACGAGCCTCCCCCTGCAATGTTCTTTGAGCGCGACAAGCGATTTTTCCAGTCCGTCGGGCGTATGCGCAAAATCGACGAAAATATCCGCGCCGCGGCAGGAAGAAACCCATTCGAGACGCCCGTTTACCCCCTTCGTCTCTTCCAAGCCGCGCGCGATCTCCTCTGCGCTCGCCCCCAATCTGCGCGCCGCGCAAGCCGCCGCCAAAGCGTTGCTCACATTATGCCGCCCCGTCATGGAAAGCGCCGCCTCGCACAGTTCGTCGCTTACATTGAGCACGATTTTACTCCCGCGCAGATTCTCCTGTTCGACAACGGCGAAAGCCTCGGCGGGCGTTTCCAACCCGTAAGTGATATATTCCCCGCAGATACGCTCTAAACTGCGCGAGAACATGTCGTCCGCGTTCAACACGCCGTAACGGCACCGTCCCCGGTCAAACATTTTTGCCTTCGCCGCACCGTAAGCTTCCATATCGCCGAAAAAATCGAGATGATCGCGCGTGAGATTGGTAAACACGCCGACGTCGTACACGATGGGACATTCTTTTTTCAGCGCAAGCGCATGCGCCGAGATTTCCATAACGACGACTTCCGTACCCGCCTTTTTCATATCGGCAAGCAACGAGAACAAAAAGACGGGATCGGGCGTGGTAAGAGCGGGAGCGATAACACGGTCCGCGTACTTCGCACCAAGCGTACCGATAAGCCCCGCTTTTACGCCGCATCCCGAGAGAATATTGAAAATCATATGCGTGATCGTCGTCTTTCCGTTGGTTCCCGTTACCCCAACGCATTTCATATTTCGTTCGGGGTGTCCGTAAAACGCCGCGGATATACGCGCCATCGCTTCGCGCCCGTCCGGCACGATGAGCTGAGGGCAAGAAAGCGGCAATTCCCGCTCGCAGACGATTGCCGCCGCGCCTCGCTCCACGGCTTCTTCGGCATATTCGTGGGAATCGCCGCGCGTTCCCCGAAAGCAGAAAAACGCGTCTCCCTCCGTAGCGACGCGGCTATCCGCGCAAAGCCCCTTGACTTCCGCATCCGAAGACAGTTTCATCGCGGGTAATTCGGCTGCAAGTTTTTTCAATCTCATAATTTCCCCCTCAGACATACGGTTTTATTTTCATGATATCGATAATCCCTTGAAAGATCTCTTGCGCGCACGGTGCGGCAACGGTACTTCCGTAATAAGAACCCTGCGGTTCGTCTATTATAACGAGCGCAAGATAACGGGGATGATCTGCGGGAAAATAACCGATAAAAGACGAGACGTATTTTCCCTGCGCGATACCGCCGTTTTCGTACTTCTGCGCCGTACCCGTTTTCCCCGCCACGCGATAACCCTCTATATATGCTTTTTTCCCGCTTCCCTCAGAAACCACCCCTTCGAGCATTGCCGAAAGGATTCCGGAAGTCTCTCCGCTCACCGTACGACCGAGGAGCGACTTTTCCGTTTTTGCATAGAGCGCGCCGTCTTCCGATGAAATCTCCTTCACGATATGCGGCGTATAGTAATAGCCGCCGTTGACTGCGGAAGCCGCGGCACAGGCAAGCTGCAACGGCGTAACGGCGATCGTCTGACCAAAGCCAATGCGCGCGAGATCCCCATCTCTTACCGTGCTTTCGGGCAGCATCATACCGATCGCCTCTCCCGAAAAATCGATTCCCGTAGACGCGCCGAAGCGGAACGCTTGCAGATAATTATAAAAAGTCTCCTTCCCCAACGAGAGCGCAATATCCACAAAACAAGGGTTGCAACTGTTGTTGAGCGCATCCGAAAGCGTCTGATTGGAATGTTTTCCGTTGGCGTGGTCGCTCCAGCATCTGATCGTCGAACCGTCCACCGTGCGCGTACGGCTGCTGGAAAAGACGTATGAGGTAGAAAACGCATTCGGATTTCCTTTGAGATATTCTTCAATATTAGCGGCAGCCGTCACGATTTTAAAGGTAGATCCCGGTTCGTAAATGTCGCTCACAAGACAGTTGCGGGACAGCTCGTTAAGAGAGGCAAGGTCGTCGCGCGGCACATTGTTTAGATCGTACGAAGGCAAATTGACCATGGCAAGCACGGAAAAATCTTCGGGATCGAGCACGATACACCGCGCCGCTTCCGCATTGCTTTGCGCGAGCGCGCGCCCCATTGTCTCCTCGCAGAGCGCCTGAATGCGATAATCGAGCGTAAGCGTAATATTGAGACCGTCCGTCGCGGGAAGATAAGCGGCAGTCGCGCCATCGAGATCGACGCCGATCAGATCGGTCTCAAACAAAATTTCCCCGTTTTTTCCGGCAAGATATTTGTCGTAATAATGCTCGATTCCCGTCGTGCCGGATTGATCTGCGGAGGTAAATCCCAGCGCCTGACAGGCAAGTTCCCCGTAAGGATAGATTCGTTTGTTATCGCGGGCATAATAGATCCCCGCAAGATTAGTCCCCGCAATTTTTTCCACAAGCGACTTTTCCGCCTGCTTCACCAGCGTAATCTCCGAATGAGATTTATCGGTAAGCTTCGCATATAGCTCCTCATAAGAATAACCGAGAAGAACAGAAAGCACATGCGCGCTGTTTTCCGCGTCCTCCACGGCGTTTGCGCGCGCATACACACTGTAAGCCGTTTCGTTGCCGGCAAGCAATTCCCCGTTGGTATCGAAAATATTCCCGCGGCGGGAAACGACGGGTATTTCGCGCGTCCACTGGTCGAGCGCGCGATAGACGAGCTCGTTCTTCCAAATCACCTGCACATAGAGGAACCGGGAGAGAAAAAGACAAAAAAGAAAGGCTATCGCCATCGTAACGGCAAATAACCTCTTTCGTAAAACAGACAAAGAATAGTTCTGTTGTTTTATATTCAGTTCCTCCGCGGATTATTTTTCCAGCGTCATACCTTGTTCCTGCGCCCAGCTTGCAATGTTAGAAGGATCGGTGATCTCCGCAATTTCCGTCTGGATTCCGTTTGAAGTTTCAACAAGCTGCGAAATCATCGCCTCGCGGTACTCGATATTCGCATTCAACGAATTGATAATCGCGGTATTGATGCAGACAAGCGCAATCATAAGAACAAGCACCGTTGCAACAACCGCCAATGCAAGCTTTGTTTTTGCGGATAACGAAGCGAAAAAGCCAACGTTTTCCTTCTCCATAGTCTGCTGAACGGGACGAATGCTCTCCATGGTGCGGCGCGTAGGCAACGCATCCTCTTCCGAAGGAATATAGGAGGGATCATATTCGGGTACCCGAACGGGTTCGGGCGCATATGCGGGTTCCGTTACGGGATCGGCGACAGGCGCGTTTGCGTTGACGAGCCGTCCGTCCCTGTAAAGTAAACCGTCAAACAACTGCGGATGCGCGGATTCCTCCTCCTTGCTCTCCGGTTCAGCAACAGGCGCATAATTCACAACGCCGGCAGCATGATAGGAAGGCATATCGCCGATTCTTTGTAATTTCGTCATGCCGACGGTGATGGGCACATAATCGGCAAGTCTTTGCGCGGCGCTCGGAATCTGAGATTGCGAAGCGGACGCACGACGATCCTCGGCAGGATAACGAGATTCGGAAGGTTTATATTTCTGTGCCGCAGAAGATCCGTAATAACCAACCGTCTCCTTATAAGCAGAAGCATTGCTGTTCATCGGCGCGGCATTGTAATCGTTTTGTTCTTCGCGTTCCCCAAAATAACGCTGATAATTATCGGAAATCAGCTCTTTGTGTTTCCTCTCCGCCTCGTCGACGGATTCTCTTTCCAACACCGACGTATCTGCCATAACTCACTCCTTACACTTTATTCTTTCTTCGTAAAAATCATGCTATATTTTTTTTGCGATTCTAAGTTTTGCACATTTGCTGCGCGAATTGGTTTTTATCTCTTCCTCGCTTGCCGTAATCGGTTTTTTATTTACAATCTCTATTTTTTTCTCATTTCCGCAGACGCATACGGGAAATCTTTTCGGACAAGTACATGCCGTATTCAGTTCCTCAAACGTCTGCTTGACAATTCTGTCTTCCAGAGAATGAAAAGTAAGAATGCAAATTCTTCCGTTCTGTTTTAAATGTTTAACAAGCCCTTTAACACACTCTCCCAGCCCCACAAGCTCGCCGTTTACTTCAATGCGAACCGCTTGAAACGTCTGTCTTGCACAGGCCGGAGAACGATAGCGCACGGGATAGCTGTCCATGACGATTCGGGCAAGCTGTCCGCACGTTCTGATAGGTTCCCTCTCTCTTTCGCGCACGAGGTTGCGCGCGATGATCGAAGCGAACTTCTCTTCTCCGTAATCTTTTATAATACGGTATAACTTCTCTTCATCATATTCGTTGACGACTGTTTCCGCCGTAAACAAAGAGTCTCTGTCCATTCTCATGTCGAGGGGCGCAGCAGCTTTCAGGTACGAAAACCCTCTCGTTCCGTCGTCAATCTGATGAGAGGAAATTCCGAAATCCAATAGCACGCCGTCAAGCTTGTCCACGCCCGCCCGACTGAGAACATCACCGTAATTTTTATAATCGGATTTATATAATTGAAATCTACCTTCAAACGGTTTCAACCGTTTTTGAGCCGCCTCTATCGCATCCCGATCCCGATCGGTTGCGATCAGCGTTGCCGTCGCTTCACGGGAAAGAATTTCAAAAGAATGTCCTCCGCCGCCTACCGTACCGTCGAAATAAACGCCGTTTTTTTTGAGATCGAGACCTTCGAGTACTTCGTTCACCATGACGGGAAGATGAAAAAACTCTTCCATATCAGAAATCCAATATTGCGCACGCTTCGTCGAAACTCATCTCTTCTTTCTGTTTCTCGAATGCTTCCTTTGCCCAGATTTCCAGATAATCACCCATACCGATGGTTACAATATCTTTCACGATATGCGCGTGTTCACGGTAAAACGCCGAAAGCACGACTCTGCCTTGATCGTCTTCATTTGCGTCGTCGATCGTAGAGAGCACCATACGTTTTGCCTGAAGTTTGCGGCGATCCCCCGTCGTGGCATCGTTCATTTTCGCAATCACCGCATCCTTCGCTTCTTTCGAGTAAACGCCGATACAACCGTCGGGGCGCGCCATGAAGCAGTAATCTTTCCCGAGCTTCACACGGTACTTGGCAGGAATGCGTATTCTGTTTTTCCCGTCCAGCTGATGGCTGACCGTACCGCTGAAAGTTTCCATTGCGTCCCCTTTTATTCACTGACGAGTTTATTATAACACGCCCTTTTTATGTTGTCAACCACTTTTGACCACTTTTTTCCCCGTTTTGTAATTTTTTTTTGTAAAAAAAGGAAAACTTTCGTCATTTTCCATTAAAATATCTCACACAAACGTTTGTTTGTATGTGAATTTATTGCATTTTTTTGTCACATTAAGAAAAAAAATCCTGTTTTTTGTGTAAAGACATGTGAATTTTTGCAAACGTTTGTTCATGGTCATTTTCCCCTTGAAGTGGTCAGTTATCCCTATATTTTTCAAAGCCGATCGCATTTCCGTAGACTTTTCATCGAGCAGTGAACGCAGCCTCCGCGCTACCCCGGCATTTCCGTCGAAAATCGGCAGTCGATAAAATTCGGCAATTTCTTTTTTTAAAAAGACGTAATGTGTACAACCGAGCACGACGCCTTCAAAATCCCCCTTCGGCAGATGCTCTTTAAGATTGAAGTTTTCCCCCATCGTCAGCTTCCGTTCGATCGCTCGCGCAAGCCCTTCGGCGGCGTGAACGGTAAAACGGCACCGCGTATTCGCCCGTATAAGCTCTTGCAGACGAGCGCTTTCCGCAGTTCGGGGCGTTGCGAGCACAAGAGCGCTTCTGCACATACGCGCGGCGGGCAATATTGCAGGTTCCGTCCCGATAATCGGGAAAGCGAACTCCTTTCTCAACGTCTCGGCACAGACGGCGGTCGCCGTATTGCAGGCGAGCACAACGGCGTCAACGTCAAGCCGCTCGAAAACCCTCATCGCGCCGCGAACGTATTCGAGAATCTCTTCCCGCGGTTTGCTTCCGTACGGCGCGCGGACATTGTCTCCATAGTAATAATAGCGGCAGCCGGTAGTCACGCGATCACACTCATGAAGAACCGTCAGCCCGCCGATCCCGCTATCGAACACTCCGATACGAAATTTACTTGCCATTTTATTTCCCCTTTTTTTCTAAAATTAAAAGAATTTTTGGCCGATTTCGTCCAAAAACAGTTTACAAGCATTTTATTTTATGCTAAAATAACGAAGTATTGAAATGCATTTGAAGGAGAACTACCGTGGCAAACATTAAATCCGCCAAAAAGCGCGTCCTTGTCACAGAAAAGAAGACGCAACAAAATAAGGCTATTAAATCCGCTTTGAAAACGCAGATCAAGAAATTCCTTGCTGCTGTCAATGCCGGAGACAAGGAAGCGGCTACCGCTCTTTATCCCGAAACGGTTTCGGCAATCGATTCCGCCGTGACGAAGGGTATTATCCATAAAAATAACGCCGCAAACAAAAAAGCGAAGCTTGCAAAACGCCTCGCCGCATTGGACTAACCAACTATATATAATAAAAGCGTCCTTTACGGGCGCTTTTTTCTTTAAAATAATTCCCGACCAATTCGGTTTGGTCGGGATCTTTTCATTTTCCCCTTCTAATTTTTGTATCTTGTTCTAATTTTTGTATCTTGCGATAGATCCGTTTCCCTTTTGCCGTAAATTCTCCGTTCTTTACATAAAATACGGCGTCGCGTTTTTTAAAGTTCCCCGCCGCATTCGGTTCCCCGTCTGCGCAATATTTTACCTGCGCGACGTTTACTCCTTCCCCCCTTTCGCTGCTTTCGAAAAGGTATGAGACAATACCGATTTGCAAAAATCCCATTAAAAAAGCATCCGTATACCGATCAGACCATTCGCCGACGGAGATTGTATATTCATCGTTGACCCCTATCAACTTTAAAGCGCTTACTTTTTCTCCGCTCCCGCCAAACACGCCGTCCGTAAAATCGAATTGCACCGTCAAGTCGAACGCCCCGCCAAGACAAAACGACTTCCAACCGTATTCCTTTGCAAGCAGTTTTTGCGCTTCGAAAAATTCCGGCGTAATATAACCGCTTCCCTCGAACTTTTTAGAAAACGCCCAAAGTGCAACCATAAACGCAAGCGCGGCAACCGAAAGCGCACAGATCACGCCGCGCAGCAAAGCGTTTCCTTCATACCAAGACTCGGGAATGAACTCAGTCGCAACGTCCGCAAAGAGCAATAATAGATCCAACACGAGCAGAAGTACTCCGATCAGGTTACGCCTCGTTCGCCGCCGTTCCGCAGCACGTTTCGCTTCATTCCAAGCTTCTGATTTTCTATATTCTTCAAACGTCATATCAGATAATCAAATTGACTTTGTGCAGGAGAATATAGCGAACGATAAAGAACATTCCAAAATCAAGCGCAAAATTAACGCCGATTTGTACCCAAAGCCAGGCGTGAAGTCCGCCGCTTTCCAACAAAAATTCAAGAAAAGGATCATATAACAAAATTTCCAATATGGAAACGACCCAATAAGCCCCGATAAACATAACAAATGTAAGACCTTTTCTCCCCTTTGTAAAAAGCTGCCCAATCGACATAATCAAATAGAAAAACAACAGCGTCATTGGAATAGCGCTAATCACAAGCACAACAGCCTCTACTGCAACCAACGGATCGGAGGACAAATAAGAAGCGATCATTTGAATATATTCCCAGGAAAATTCGGCAATTATCCTCAAAATGTCAACAGACGTTCCCAACGTCGCAATAAGAACGGCTACAATTGCCACAATAACGCCGAAAAACATTGCGACAAGCGCAGAAAGCATTTTTGCAATAAGGATTTGCGCAGGCGTAGCGGGAAGCGAAAAGGTCATATAGCCCTCGCCCGTGAAGAAAGACGACCAAAACCGCGCAATACTTGTAATGAACGCACAGGCAAGCAGTATAAAAACGCCGAACACAAGCAAAACCGACGAAATCTCGACAAAAACGCTCGAATCAACTATAATCCCGATCCTCGTTAAAATTGCCATGACCAATACAATCGCCCCGACATAAAGCAACGCACGGAAGAGCGCGATAAGCTCATGTTTCATCAATTTTCCTACCATTTGAACACCTCCCGGAAGAGCTCGTCGAGGCTCTTTCCCTCTTTTTCTCTCACTTCTTGAACGGGCGCATTCAGCACAACCTGCCCGCGATTTAAAAATACGGCGTGCGTTAAAATAGGTTCGATATCCGCAATCAAATGCGTGCAGAGAAAAATCGTCGAACCTTCTGGACGGTGGGACATGATAATATCGAGGATAAAATCCCGCGCCGCAGGATCCACACCCGCGATCGGTTCGTCGAGAATGTAGAGTTTCGCGTCGCGCGACATGGTCAAGATCAGCCCCAATTTTTCCTTATTGCCCTTAGAAAGCGTTTTGATTTTCTGCTTCATTCCAATTCCGAGACGGGAAAGCATTTCCTGCGCCTTGTCTCTCTTGAAATCGGAAAAGAAGTCCGCGCAATAATCGATCTGCTGTTCCACCTTCATCCAATCGCACAGATAATTCGCGTCGGGCAAATACGCCGTGATCGCCTTTGTCGCAGGACTCGGCTTTTTGCCGTCGATCAAAATTTCTCCGCTCGTCGGTTGCAACATTCCCATTGCAAGTTTGATAAACGTTGTCTTACCGCTCCCGTTGGGACCGAGCAAACCGACTACGCCGCCCGCCGGCACGCTTAGGTTCACCTCTGTCAACGCAGGCGTAGAAGAGTAGGATTTCGATAATCCCCTGCACTCCAAAATAGTTTCCATGTTTTCTCCTTTCGGTCTTTTAAATAAACGCATCTATCATCTATATATAGATAACGTTTGAAAATACGGCTTCGTCCCGCATTTTACCAATTCTTATTCCAATTTTTATTTTCCCACCCCCAAAAGAGGCAGCAGCTCCCCGTCGGCATATACTTCTACGTCGAAAGAGAACCCTCTGCGGCGGACGCGCGCTTTGATTTCCGCATTCTCGACCGTCGCTTTCAGCGTCGCGCTCCAAACATTGGAGCCTCCGAATTCGTCCCCGAATTTCCCGTCTATCAGCAAAACCATCGTGTGCGCCTTCACCGCCACCGTAATGGTATGCGAGCGATAGGAGAACGTATAACTGCGCTTTCGACAAGAC
>CAZFPP010000003.1:0-57576 GCA_964521125.1 uncultured Clostridia bacterium | reverse complement strand
AATTTAGGGAAATGGGGACTGAAAGTGAGCGAAATAGCGCTTGGAAGCTGGGTAACGGATCTTTCGGGCACGAGTGCGGAAGATGTAGCCAAACAAACCGTAAACAAAGCGTTCGATTTGGGCGTGAACTTTTTTGACTGCGCGGACGCCTATTCGGGCGGCGCGGCGGAACGCTTCTTAGGCAAGACGCTCAAGGAGCATTCGAGAAACGAATTCGTCGTCTCCTCGAAAGTGTTCTTCCCGATGGGGAGAGGCGCCAACGATTGGGGACTTTCGCGCAAACACATCGTGGAGCAACTCGATCGGTCTTTAAAAAATTTGCAAGTGGATTACATCGACCTTTATTTCTGTCACCGCTTCGATCCCACCACCCCGATTGAAGAAACCATGCAAGTCCTTTCCGACATGGTTGCGGCGGGGAAAATTCTTTACTACGGCGTATCGGAATGGTCGCCCGTGCAGATCACCGAGGCGCTTCATATCGTCAAAGAAAATCACCTGCGCCCTTTGAGCGTGATTCAGCCGCAATATAATATGACGGATCGATATATCGAGGACGAGATCTACGGCATCTGCGAACGCAACGGCGTGGGAATCGTACCTTTCTCACCCTTAGCGCAAGGGCTTTTGACGGGCAAATACCGCAAAGGACAACCCCTGCCCGCAGGTTCGCGCGCAACCTGGCAGGCGGATAAACAGATCAACAATCTTCTCACCGAGCAAAATCTTGATAAAGTAGAACGGTTGATTCCGATCGCAGAATCGCTCGGAATTCCCCTTTCGGTACTCGCCCTATCTTGGATCTTGCGCAAGAAACAAATTTCCTCCGTCATTACGGGCGCAAGCAGACCTTCACAGTTAGAACAAAACGCACGGGCGAGCGGGTTTGCGCTTGCGCAGGACGTACTCGACGAGATCGAACGCATTCTCGATTATCACCCGTTTGTGCGGAGAATCGGGTAATGTTCGAAATCCGCCCCGTTAAAAAAGCAGACAAGGCGTTCTGGATGTCGCTCGACCGCCATTTATCGGAATGCGAATTTGAAAAAAAGGTGCGCTTTCGGCTCCCGATCAGGCGACGGAATTATTTTTATCCAAAACAATTTGATTTTCGGTAGTACAAAAGCCGACCCTGCGGTCGGCTTAATTTTATTCGACGGTGACGCTTTTTGCGAGATTGCGCGGTTTATCGGGATCGTTTCCGCGGGCAAGGGAGACATAATAGGCAAGCGCTTGCAACGGAATGACAGATAAAATAGGCGAAAACAATTCTTCGCACTTGGGGATCGCAATGCTTGCCGTAACCGCCTTTTCTCGCGAATATTCAAGCAAAGAGGTAACCAAAAAGACTCTCCCTCCGCGAGCATACACCTCATGCACGGCGTTCATCGTTTTTTCGGCAAGCGCGCTCTGTGTGATAACCGCAACAACGGGCGTCCCTTGCTCGATGAGCGCCAACGTGCCGTGTTTCAACTCGCCCGCGGGGTACCCCTCGCTCGGCAGATAGGAAATCTCTTTGAGTTTCAAACTCCCTTCCAAAGCCGAAACATAATCCGCGCCCCGTCCGAGAAAATACACACTCTTTGCGCTCGTAAAATACGACGTCCAACCGCGCACGCCTTCGCTTATTTGCAGCGTGTTTTCACAAAGCCGCGGAAGCTCGCCGAGTTTGGAAAAATCTACGTCTTTCCCCTTTCCGCGCGCAAGAGCAACGGCAATCGAATAGAGCGTTGCAAGTTGCGCGTTATAACTCTTTGTCGCGGCGACGGCAATCTCCCGACCCGCATGCGTCTCGATCGTAAAGTCCGCGATCCGCGTGAGCGAAGAATAGGGCGCGTTGGTGAGCGCGACGAGCGCGGCTCCCTTTGCTTTTGCGCGTTCCGCAGCGGCAAGCGTGTCGGCGGTCTCCCCGCTCTGGCTCACCGCAATGACAAGCGTCCCGCTTTCAACGATTGGATTCCGATAACGATATTCACTCGCAATACAGACTTCCACAGGCGTCCGCGCAAGCGCCTCGATTGCCGCTTTTGCCGCGATCCCGCTGTGATAGGCGGTGCCGCACCCCACGATATGGATATATTGCGTCTGACATAATACTTCGCAAAATCGTGAAAATTGCGGAATATTGTCAAAACCTATAATAGAATTTTGAACAGATTGCGGAATTTCCGACATTTCCTTGCGCATATAATGTCGGAAACCGTTCAAATCGGGAATATCGGCACAGCAGTCGTATTCTACTTGCGTTTTTACGATTTCATTGCCGATTCTATCGTAAAAACGCAAATTGTCTCTTTCAAGTACGGCAAATTCGCCGTCTTCGAGCGAGTATATCTCTACTCCTTCTTCCGCAATGGCGGAAATATCGCTCGCCGCAAAAAATCCGTCCTTCCCCCTTCCCGCCACAAGCGGATTTTTTTCGCGCGCAACAATCATGGTATCGGGAAAATCCAAACACAGAACCGCCAAAGCATACGAACCAACCAGTTTTTCCGTCGCTCTCTTTACGGCAAGAAAAAAATCGCCTTCATATGCCGCTTCGAGCAAATGCGCAATCACCTCGCTGTCCGTCTCGGAAGCAAAGCTATCCCCGCGCTGTACGCATTCCTCTTTCAACGACGAATAATTTTCAATGATCCCATTATGAACAACGGCAAATTTCCCGAATATATGCGGATGAGCGTTTCGTTCGGAGGGAGAGCCGTGCGTGGCCCAACGCGTATGCCCGATTCCAAGCGTTCCGTCGAGCGCAAGCGCACAGTCCAACTCTTTCACACGTCCTTTTTTCCTAACGAGGGAAAACCCGCCCTGACAGAGAACGGCAATCCCCGCAGAATCGTACCCTCTATATTCGAGTTTTCTCAGCCCATCCAAAAGTACGGGCGCGGCACGCCTTTTCCCAAGATAACCTACGATTCCGCACATACTTCACCCTCCGCGGAGCGCACCGCCCTCTCAACAATCTTTACCGCAACGCGACAGTTCTCTTCCCGCGCGCCTTCGGCAAAGATCCGAATCACAGGTTCCGTTCCCGAAGCGCGCAAACTCAGCCTTCCGCCTTCACCAAGCAACGCTTCTGCCCGCGCCTTCGCCGCACATACATTACCGTTGCGCAATATCGCTTGTTTTTCGCGCACCCGTACGCTATAAAATGCCTGCGGAAATCGAATCAATCCCTCCGTTAAACAAGAAAGCGGACATTTTCGTTCGGCGAGAATTTCCGCCGTCTTTACAGCAGTAAGGATTCCGTCGCCCGTAGTCGCATACTTACGAAAAATGATATGTCCCGATTGCTCCCCGCCGAGCGACAAGCCGTGCTTTGTCATTTCTTCGTAGACGAAACGGTCTCCCACCTGCGTGCGGAAACAAGAAATCCCCTCCCGGGCAAGCGATTGAACCAATCCCGAATTACTTAATTCCGTAACGGCAACCCCATCGCTCTCCAACTCTCCCCGATCGCGCAGATATTTCGCACAGACGTATAAAATCGCGTCCCCGTCCGCAACCTCGCCTTTTTCATTGACGCAGAGACAGCGGTCGGCGTCACCGTCGAAAGCGAACCCGACGTCCAGTTCCCGCTCGTTCACAAGCGTTTGCAGCGCGCCGATCGAAGTAGACCCGCATCCGCGGTTGATATTCGTCCCGTCCGGCTCCGCCCCAATAAGAAAAACCTTTGCACCGAGCGCGTCGAACACCGCTTTGGAGATTGCCCACGCGCCGCCGTTCGCACAATCCAGCCCAACGCGGAGACCGCGGAAAGAAGTGCGCGGCAAAGACAGCAAATAAGCAAGATAGCGGTTTCTGCCCGCAACATAGTCTACCGTCCGCCCGATCGCGCTCCCAACCGCAAGCGGAATTTCTTCTTTGCCGTCCAAATAATTCTCTACTTGATCAAGCAAACGTTCTTCCGCCTTTTCTCCGTTCGCGTTGACGATCTTAATCCCGTTATCTTCATACGGATTATGACTTGCGGAAATGATCACGCCGCAGTCAAACGCTTCCGTTCGCGCGACGTATGCAACGGAAGGTGTTGTGGTCACATGTAAAAGGTAGGCGTCCGCACCCGAGGCCGTGATCCCCGCCGCCAACGCGTATTCGAACATATAAGACGAACGGCGCGTGTCTTTACCGATCACGATTCGCGCACGCTCTCCTTTTTCTTGTGAAAACGCATAGCCGAGATATCTGCCGACTTTGAGCGCATGCCCGACTGTAAGCGTCTCGTTCGCCCGACCGCGAAATCCGTCCGTCCCAAAATACTTTCCCAAATTCCACCCCCGTTTTCCTTTCTCGCCATCTTATGCAGGATACAAAAAACACGTGAAAAAACGCCTTCTCCCGTAGAAAAAGGCGTTTATGTGTGACATAATACTATGTTAAACTGTTAAAATTCCATTTTACGGCTTGTATAGCGTCCGTTTTACGGCATCGAGATACCCGTGATACAGCCGATCGAATTTTTCCGTTTCACGGGAAGGGAGAAAAATGCAATCCGTCTCCCGTCTTGACGAGAGTTTTCCCTCTTCCAACAGACCGAGGGAGCAGGCGCACAAAAGCGCCGCGCCAAGCGCAGTGCTCTCCTTTTCAACGGGGCGGTTGACGCATACGCCAAGCACATCCGCCTGAAACTGCATTAACAGATTGTTTGCCGACGCACCCCCGTCGCAACGGATCTCACGCAAACAGATATGGCTATCCCGCCCCATACATTCGACAAGCTCCCGCGCACTGTAAGCAATGCTTTCCAAAACGGCGCGAACGATATGCGCTCTCGTCGTTCCTCGCGTCACACCGCAGAGCAATCCGCGCGCTTCTGAATCCCAATAAGGCGCGCCAAGCCCCGTAAACGCGGGTACAAAATATACGCCGCCCGTATCGGGAACGGAAGCTGCAATCCTCTCGCTTTCCGCACTTGTCTTGAAAAAATTAAGACCGTCTCGCAGCCATTGCACGCTGCTGCCCGCATTGAACGCGCTCCCTTCCAAGGCATACGCCGTTCTATTCCCAACGGAATAGGCGACCGTCGTGATGAGACCGCTCTCCGACTCCACGCAATGCTCTCCCGTATTGAAAAGTAAAAACAGTCCGGTTCCGTAAGTAATCTTCGCGTCTCCCTGATTAAGGCAAGCCTGTCCGAACAACGCCGCCTGCTGGTCGCCGGCAACGCCCGCGATAGGAATTCGTCTCCCGCCGAGAACAGTTTCGCCAAAACGCGACGTACACGGCAGCACATCAGGCAGTATTTCCCGCGTAATTCCAAAAAAGGAGAGAATCTCTTCATCCCAATCCAACGCTCTTATATCAAACAACATCGTGCGGGAGGCGTTGGTATAATCGGTAACAAACCGCCGACCTTCCGTCAATTTAAAAATAAGATAACAATCCACCGTTCCCGCACATAGTTTCCCTTGTTTTGCAAGCGCGCGCGCTGCGGGGACATGATCCAAAATCCAGCGGATCTTACTCGCCGAAAAATAAGCGTCCATAGGCAATCCCGTCTTTTTTCGGATTTTCTCAGCGATATCCTTCGGAATCTTAGCGCAATATTCGCTTGTGCGGCGACATTGCCATACGATCGCGGGGCAAACGGGTTCGCCGGTCTCTCTGTTCCAAAGAACAACCGTTTCCCTCTGATTGGCAATTCCTAACCCCGCAACGTTTTCAGCCCCCGCAATCCGCACGCAATCATTCAGAACATACGCCGCCTTATAGTAAATCTCGTTTGCGTCCTGCTCCACCCAACCCGGATTCGGAAAGCTCTGCGCGACTTCCTGCTGCACGGTATGAATAAACTTCCCCGCGTTCACGTCGTAGAGCATTGCGCGAACGCTCGTCGTCCCCGCATCCAAAGCGATCAAATATTTCATAACTTCCCCTTTATCGAAAAGCGCCGAACAACCGACGACATTCTTCGCTGTGCTCGGAATGACCGTAATTTGCCCGACGCTCTGTTTTGTTATTTTTAGCAGCCGCGTCCGCCTCCGCCGCCGAAGCCGCCGCCTCCGAATCCTCCGCCGAAGCCGCCGCCATGACCGCCGGCGCCGCTCGACGAGGACGGTTTAGATACCATACTGCGCGCAAGATTTCCGTTTAATGAGCGGAACAGCGCATTCCACATAATACAGTCGAACACAAAATCCGCGGTGTTATAGCTTGCATAAGCAGGCGGCTGCATTTTCAGCCCTTTGAACTTATCCGTCCAGGCATCGGTCACGCCGAGTACCTGCGCGTAAGGCAGAATATGATAGTATAATTCGGGATTATCTTTGAGCATAAACTCGATTTTATCGCGTTCGGTGTAAAGAATAAACTGTTTAAACCCGAGAATCTGTCCAAGCTGCGCAGAATACTCCTTTGTTCGGCACAAATAACCGCCGCAAACGCACCCGACTAACGCAGAGAACACTCCGAGAATCAACCCCGCCGTCTTAGTGAACGCCGCGCTCGGCAACAGGAAAAAAACACAGGAGACAAGACATCCGCCTAAAATCCCCGCAATTACGAGAGCGATCTTCTTTCCTTTACCCCATTTATACTCCCGCTGTTTCGCAATATTCGCCGCCGTTGCAGAAAAAATGCAAGCGCACCCGCAGATTACGAACGCAAACCAATACATATATCCGGAATACACATTGAGGAAGGAATACACCCAAGCAAAGCCGCCCAACAAAAGAATGACAAGCACGGTAAACAAGCCCGTAAAAACTTTGCTTTTACCGTCGTATAATTTCCCCGACGTCGCCTCGACAGACCGTTTCACCCGCTCCGCCGTGCGGTAAAAGCGATTATTCAAATCGGAGACGCGGACGCTTTCCCTACCGTCAAATAATCCCTCGTACATTTCACGCAAATGAACGGGTGCATCGGAGGGAAATGCTTTCGCCGTCTTGTAGAGCGTGGGATTTTTCTCGCTCTCCGTCATATCGATATGAAGATATCCCTGATCGGCAAAGTAAAAGATGAGCGCGCCCATATCCTCGCTGTCCACGGAATTATCGATGAGCTTCCCCATTTTTAAAGGATCCATGCGCTCCGGCGCCTCTAAATTGACCGTCGTCGTCATGATCGGCTGGCGGCAGATAAACAACTTTACGAGTACGGCAAGAACAAGCAAAGCCGCTCCAAGGAGCAAAGCGTAAACGATCGCCATATCGAACGACGTCGACAACACACCCGATCCGAATTTCAAATCAAGCGTGATACCGTTTTCATAAGGAAGCGTTTCCGCCGTGATCGTGATCACGTTCCCCTCGCGCTTTCCGTCTACCGAACAGTCATTGTCTTTCGTGCCCGTTTTGCCCGAAAACACTTGAAAACCGCTCAGCCCTTCGGGAACGGTAACTTTGACCGTTACGTTATTCACGGTCGTCTGCCAGCCGAAACCGATCACGTCAAGCGGGAGATACCCCTCCTCGGAAAGCGCGGGAACGATCATCGTAAATCCAAGCGTATAAGTGCGGCTCTCCCCCCTCGTCAGCCCGTCTCCGCGCAGATACAGCGACAGAATAGAAGTATCGTCCGTCTGCGTATAGGGCGAGAAATCGGTACTGTCGCAGGTTGCCGTAATATCGCGGTATCGAACTCCGTCGCCGAGCGGGAAATCGCGTATAATCCCATGCGAATCATATCCCGTAAAAGAGGCGGTGATCACCTCCCGCACCTCAACGGTACGGTCGGAAGCAACCGTCATCTCCACGTCGTATTTCTCGATCTTGAAATCGTAGGCGCCCGCGGCGTCGGCAGAAACAAACGCGGGCGAAAAAGCGAAAATTCCCGCCGTACAGAGAATAAGCGCGAGAGCGAGCAGCAGAATTTTTCTGCCGCAAAACAATTTTTTCATATTTTGATCCTTCTCAGAATTTGACCTGCGGAGTCTTGCGTTCTTCCGCGCTGTCAAGCTCGAAATAACTGCGCTTTTCCAATCTCATGCGTTTTGCAACGATGTTAGAAGGAAACAAATCGATCTTGGTATTCAGTTCTTTTACCGTTCCGTTGTAGTAGCGGCGCGCAGAAGCGATCTCGTTTTCAACCGACTTCAATTGATTCTGCAAATCGATAAAGTTCGTATTCGCTTTGAGTTCCGGATAAGCTTCCTGCAACGCAAAAAGCGATTTCAAAGTGCCGGTGAGCGCGTTTTCCGCCGTCATCTTGGCGTCTCCCGAAGCCGTCATTGCCGCGTTTCTCGCTTTGATCACCGCCTCTAACGTTTCGCTCTCATGCTTTGCATATCCCTTTACCGTCTCAACAAGATTCGGGATGAGATCGTAGCGTTTTTTCAATTGTACGTCGATGGTAGACCACCCTTCGTCCACGATATTTTTCAGTCTTTGCAATTTATTATAAGAACCGATATACCACGCAATTAAAATAATTACCAACAACACAACAACGATCGCAATCACGATCACCGCGACCGCGCCCGTTGAAATCAATAAATTTGCCATACAAAACCTCCGAAAAAATAGATTTTCTTTATTATACTATATCTTTGCAAAAATATCAAGGGTCATTCATTTATTTCACAAACCTTTATTTAACAAAAAAACACCCAATGCGGGTGAAAAATAAGCTGTTGCGCCTAACAAAGCACTATGCAAATAAATGAGCTTCAATCGATCAGTCCGAGAATATTCTTATAAATTTCCGTATCCTCGGCAAGAAAAGTATTGAAGACGACTTTCAATTTACTGTCCGGATTGCGGAGCCGCCAATTCATCAAAGACCCCACGGCGATCTCCGCCGCCTCTTCGCGAGGGAAATTGAACACCCCTGTTGCAACGCAGCAGAACGCGACGGAAGAAAGTCCCGCCTCCTTTGCGAGATTAAGACAGGAGGTATAGCAGGAACGCAACTGCGCCCTTTGTTCTACGGTGACTTCCCGCCCTACCATGGGACCCACGGTATGCAAAACATATTTGGATGGCAGATTATAAGCGCGGGTCATCTTCGCCTCTCCGCACTCCTCGGAACCTTGATTTGCCATAATACGCGCGCAATCGCTCCGCATCTGCATTCCCGCATAAGAATGGATCACATTATCGATGCAGTTATGCCCCGGCAAAAAGCAACCAAGCAACGACTTGTTCGCCGCGTTCACGATCGCGTCCGCATTCAACCGTGTAATATTCCCCTCCCAAAGCACGATTCTTTCCCCCGTCTCGGGAAGAGATTCGACGTCGACGATTCCCCGCTCCACGCTCTCCGTCCAAAAGAGCGCGTCCTGCGTTTGAAGTATGTCGGAAGGTACGGGTATGGCGGCGCGCTCGTTCATATAATTGCGTACAAGTTGGCGTTTACGCTCATAAGTCGCGCTGAATGCGGCGATCAGTCCGCGTTCACGAAGCAGAAATTTAAGCAGTTTTTCGCATGCCTCGCTCTTTTCTTCTTCCGTATGCAAAAGCGCAGGTCGCGGAAAAGGCGTAAGATCTATCAAATTACGATATTCATCCAACGAAAGTCCCATTAAATTCTCTCCTTGTTATAATTGATAAGACAGCCCGCAAGCAATATTTTACGCTCTTCATCCGTAAGAAATCCGATATTTAGAACAATGTCCCGAGTTCTGCCTTTGGAAATGACTTTGGCAACGACGCGCTGCTCTCCGCATTTCACCGCGTCGGCTATTCCCGCGATGTAAACGTAATCGTCGGGCGAGAGCGCCGCCTTTTCGCAAGTAAAGGGCAACATACCCCAGTTGATCAAATTGGAGCGGTAGCGCTTCGTCGCATACTCCTTGCAGATATTGGCAACGCCGCCCAACACGCGCTGACAAGACGCCGCCTGTTCGCGCGCCGAGCCGTCGCCCGGCTTTACGGAAACGACCACGCTGCCGTATATCGTCCCTTCTTCGGGCTTGAAATCGCCAAGCTCTTGTTTTACGCTTTGCGGCAGCTCGCCGGTTTCTCTTCGGAATAACTCCCCTTGCTGAACTTCTTTTGCGCGTTCCACATAGGAAGGATCCTTCCTTGAGAGAGTAAAAGAAGCAAGTTTAAGAGGATTGGAACGGTAGGAAGACGTCTCGCCCGAAGGGATCAGTTCGTCCGTCGTCGTAACGGGATCGTTGATGACGGTAACCACCTTCATGAGAAGATTTTTACCGAGCGCGATCTGTTCGGGCCAGTCGGCTATGTTAGGTCCGTAAACGAGTTCCGTTTCCTTCTTGGCGTTTCCCGCGCCGTGATAGACGCGGTTTTCATAAATCCTGCCGTCATAATGATATTTTTTCAGACGTTTTGTATACTCGACATCCAAAGCGGAAGTAAGAACGCCGCCGTTTGCCGCCGTTGCCGCAATGGAACGGGCGTCCATGAGCGCGACCGCCGCAAGCTGCCCGTCGCGCGGCTTGCTCCCTTCACGGTTTTCAAAATTGCGCGTTGTGTGACGAATGGAGAGTCCGTTGTTCGGCGGAACGTCGCCCGCGCCGAAACAGGGACCGCAGAACGCCGTCTTAACGATCGCCCCCGCTTCCATGAGCGTGGAGACATAACCGTTCTCCGTCAAGCTCTTACAGACGGGCTGGGATGAGGGATATACCGAAAGAGAAAACGCGCCGTTTCCGACAGTTTTATCGTGTAAAATCTCCGCCGCCTCTGCGATGTTTTCGTACATTCCGCCCGCGCAACCGGCAATCACGCCCTGATCGACGTATATTTTGCCGTCCTTGATTTTATCGGTCAGCGTGAACGTATCGTCTCCCTTGATCTTTCTGCCCTGTTCTTCCGCTTTTTTAAGGATCTCGTAAGGATTTTCCAGCAGTTCGCGAATGGGATAGGCGTTGGAAGGATGGAACGGGAGCGCGATCATCGGCTCGACGCGGCTTAAATCAATCGTGACCGCGCCGTCGTAATAGGCGGGCTGAACGGGAGAAAGCTTTTTAAAATCCCCGCCCCTTCCGTGCTCCTCTAAATACGCCTGCGTCTTTTCGTCCGTCTCCCAGATGGAGGAAAGGCAGGAAGTTTCCGTCGTCATCACGTCGATACCGTTGCGGAAATCCATAGAAAGCCCCGCAATTCCGGGACCGATAAATTCAAGTATCTTATTTTTGACGAAACCGCTTGCAAACGTCGCCTTCACGAGGGCAAGCGCAACGTCCTGCGGACCCACGCCCTTTCTCAGTTTTCCTTTGAGATAGACGGCGATGATCTGCGGGCGGGAAATATCATACGTTTGGTTTAAAAGCTGTTTTACAAGCTCGGGTCCCCCTTCGCCGACGGCAAGCGTGCCGAGCGCGCCGTAACGGGTGTGGGAATCGGAACCTAATATCATCGCGCCGCATTTGGCCGCCGTCTCGCGCATATATTGGTGAATGACCGCAAGATGCGCGGGCACGTAATCCCCACCGTATTTTTTTGCCGCGGAAAGTCCGAACACGTGATCGTCCTCGTTGATGGTGCCGCCCACCGCGCAGAGCGAATTATGGCAATTCGTGAGCACATACGGCACGGGAAACGCTTCGAGTCCGATCGCCTTCGCCGTCTGGACAATTCCGACGTAGGTAATGTCGTGAGAGGCAAGCGCGTCGAATTTCAACCGCAAATGCTCCTCGTCCCCGCTGTTGTGCGCACGAAGTATGGAATACGCCATCGTATGCGTAATCGCCGCGCTCTTTTTATCCGACGTCATAAACGCCTGAGATTCCTTCATGAGCTTTCCGTCGAGATAATAGACGCCCTTTTTTATCAGCTTTACCATAAAAACTCTCCTGCCGATGATATTGATGTTCGTTTATTATATCAATTTCGGCAAAATATTTCAAGTAAACGACATACCGATAAGGAAATTTCATGAAATTTTTTTGCCGCATGCAAAACGATTTGCTTTTTCGGGCGGAATGTTCTATACTGTCGTTATGAAACATTCCGAACGCCCCGAACAAACAAACGAACCCGTCAAACGCTATCCGTTTCATTTTTCCACCGTTATGATTGCGCTGTTTATCGCCGCACTTGCGCTTTGCGTAGCGGGATTTGCGCTCACTACCTGGAGATTGACCGTATTTTTGAGCGAAGGCGGAAATTCGATTTACAGCTGGATCCAGTTTATTATCCTGTACTTCGTGAGCGTCTTTCTCTCCGCGCTGGTGATAGCAATGCTCATACGGTCGCAGTATGTGATCACCGAAAAACAGCTCATATTGCAATTCGGCTTTATTAAGACGAAATACGAAATCAAAAATATTTACTCCGTACATCTCTTTCAAGGAGCAAATAAACTTGCCGTCTACTTCGATGATTTTCAAACGAAGTATGCCGTCATCGTCGTCAAACCCGTGTGGTACGACGACTTTATTCAAACTCTAACGGCGCGAAAGCCGGGTATCGGATTTTCTTTTTCCACTGCGGAGGAAGAAGATGAAATCAAAAAGAACAAGTAAGTGCGCCTTCTTGAAACGCATAAATTCCGTCCCTTTGCAAACACTGCAATCGGGCGGTTTTTTATGAGTCAGACGATTTATTTTCAACATGCTCCGCGCATTGTCGCGGTAAGCACGATCGCGGGAACAAAAGAATGCGAAGGAATCGTAGGCAGATACGTTGAAACGGCGCTGTCCGACGATATGTTCGGCGAATCCACGTTTGAAAAAGCGGAATGCAAAATGCTCTCGCACGTGATCGACGGCGCAATTTCCAACGCAGGGCTAAAACGCGACGAAGTGGATATGATCGTCTCGGGCGATCTTTTGAACCAGATCATTTCTGCGAGCTTTGCCGCGCGCGATTTTTCCGTTCCCTTTCTCGGAGTATACGGCGCATGTTCGACGATGGCGGAAAGTCTCGCCGTCTCGGCGGCGTTCATCGACGGCGGCTTCTGTAAACGCGTCGTCGCGGCGACGGGAAGTCATTTCGCCTCTGCGGAACGGCAATACCGCTATCCGCTCGAACTCGGCGCCACTCGTCCTCCGCAATCGCAATGGACGGTAACGGGCGCGGGCGGCGCGCTCATCGCAAGCGAAGGAGACGGGATCAGAATCACCTCGGCAACGCTCGGAAAAGTGGTCGATTACGGCATTACCGACGTAAATAACATGGGCGCGGCGATGGCTCCCGCCGCAGCGGACACGCTACTCACGCACTTCCGAGAAAACGGAAAAAATCCGGAAGAATACGATCTTATCGTGACGGGCGATTTGGGTGCGCTCGGCAGCCGAATCCTGAAAGACCTCGTCTGGGAAAAGGGACTCGACGTCTCGAAAAATCACGTTGATTGCGGCGAAATCATCTACAACGTGATAGAGGACGAATTTCAAGGCGGCAGCGGCGCGGGTTGTTCCGCCGTCGTACTCAATTCCTATCTTCACGCGAAAATGATGACGGGAAAGCTCCGTAAAATTTTATTCGTTGCAACGGGCGCATTGCTCTCTCCCGTCTCTTCGGGACAAGGCGAAAGCATTCCCTGCATCGCCCATGCGGTTGTGCTGGAACGGTAATTCGGACTTTTTGTCCGTTTCCCCTACATATGGAATACCTCAATATTCTTCTTATGTTTATCAAGGCCTTCGCAGTAGGCGGACTCATCTGTGTAATCGCGCAGATCGTCATCAATTTTACCGAACTTACTTCGGGCAAAATCCTCGTCCTTTTTATGCTGGCGGGCGTCGCGCTTACGGCGCTTGGGCTGTATCAGCCGCTCGTCGATTTTGCGGGCGCGGGCGCGACCGTACCCATCTCGGGATTCGGCTATCTCCTTGCAAACGGCGCCATGAAAGGCGCGGAAAAGGGCTTATTCGCCGCTTTAACGGGTCCGCTCGTCGCGGCAAGCGCAGGCGTTTCCGCCGCCGTGATCTTTTCCTTTCTGATGGCGCTCATCTTCAAATCACACACCAAACACAACTAAAAAATTCGGGGAAACACGAACCGTGTTTCCCCTTTCTTTTCAGCAATACGAAGCCAACAACTCGTAAAGCGTCTGATAATATTCGCCGAGATACGTACGCGCCAGCGTATCCATCGCATACGCCTGCAAACGCGCTTCGGCGTCGCTTGTCACGTCCATATAATAATTTCTCACGACAAGAAATCTCTGCGAATAGGTCAAATTGTAGTTTGGATTCTCTGGATAGCGGTAAACGCCGTTTTCGTTTCCCTCCGAATAAAGCGATTCATAGGCAATCTGATAGAGAAGGTCGGCTTTCACAACTTCCACGTCCTTTAACGCTTCGTCGTCGATCGCGTCGTACTTATCCTTTAACGCCGAACTTCTTACGACGTTATTCGACAGCATGAGTCGGAACAGATTGCCCTTCTGCACCTCCGCCTCGGCGAGAATGGCGTCTTTCTTTTTCTGCGCGGCGTTCACCATGGCAAGCTGTACCGAAGAAAGGTCGCTGTAATCCTCGTCCGTCAGGTCGATAATATCGATCACCATGTTCTGTTCTCCTCCCTGAGCCCGCATAAAACCGCCCGTATTTTCGCATTTTCCGAAAGCGAACGCAACGTCAGCGAAAACGCATTTCCCCGCACGGGACGGGGGAAGCGCGCTCTTTCTCCCGCTTTTCCGCAGACAGAGCTTACCGCTCCCCGCTCAGAGCGCGCCTCAATGACAAAACGTCCCTCTCCTTCCACGGCGATACAGTCGAGAAATTTATTCCCGTCCGAAAGTCCGAGAAAGGATGGTTCCGTCCGTACGATGCAATCCGCCTGCGACGGCACGCCGCGCGGCGTAAGACGGTAAAGATATCCGTTTTCCGAAAAGTACAACGCGTCGTCTCCCGCCGCGGATTCCGCTGCAAAACGAATATAATGTCCCGTTTTTCGCTCGGGATCGGCGCAGAAGATACACTTCTCGCCTCCGAGGAGCTGTACGGCGCAATAATATTTCCCGTCGTATACCGTCGATTTGAGAGGTTTGCCAAAATCGATGAGCGAAGTCCCCGCTCCGTCAATCCGCTCGCAAGTAGAACCGCCGAATGAGTAAAGCCCGCTCTCCGTTAAAAAGAGTATCCTCTCTCCGCAATTGCACACCGAACCTTGCATGATGTTTCCGCACGCATACGGAACGGAAACCGCCTTGAAATTGAGCGTATCCCCAAGAGCGCGAAGCTGCGTAATGCCACGGCGGCGAAACAGATAGAGCTTTTCCTTGTAGGAGATAAGCGCTATCGGTTCTCCGTCCGCCGAGGGAAGATCGAGATATCCCGCATCCTGCACCGCTTGCGTCCAGTTACCGGGCGCAAGCGGTTTGCTGTAACGCACCCGACAACCCGAAATCGTAAAAATACGTTCGTAATGCACGGCGGCGCACGCACCCCCTTCGCTTGTAACTGTTTGCGCACCGGCGGCAGCGAGCGCATATACGCCGTTTTCGGTTACTGCGAAATACGATAGCGTTCCGCTCTCGCCGTCGAGGAAACACAGAACGGCGGTCGGTTCGGCAGAAAGGGAGTACGACAACCCGCTTCCCAGATTTTTCAGCGTGCCTCCCGCATAAACGAACAAGCTTCTTCCGTGACCATCCGAACGGTAAAGTTTCGCTCCCGGGGCAAGCGGCTGAACGCGCTCTGCGCCTTCCGCACAAACGAGACAGTCCCCCTCCCGGCGGAAGTGCAGAGCGAGAGCGGAAATCGCATTGTCGGAATCCGCAAACAAAGATAATTTGCGCCGCACTGTGCGGGACGTATAGGAAGGAAGCGCAAGCGTTTTTTCCGTTATCATACCCATATTACACCCATCTCCTTGAACGCACGGCAAGTTTCCTTCGAATAATATTCGCGGCTTTCAGCGACTCACGATATTTTTTCTCCCACATCGCCGCTTCGGAATACTGCCCGCGCGAAAGGCAGAATTCGTGCGCTACGCCCAACGCAAGTAAACGCGGAGAAATCTTCTCCGAAAAAGAGCCGTCGTCCTCCCACCCCTTTTGCGCGGGGGAATAGCTGTAAATCACGCTCACGCTTTCTCCCCGCCTCACGTCCGCTTTCAAACAATCGGGAAACTCCTTGAATGCAACGG
Organism: uncultured Clostridia bacterium; assembly: GCA_964521125.1. Lineage (GTDB taxonomy): Bacteria > Bacillota > Clostridia > Christensenellales > Borkfalkiaceae > Gallimonas. The sequence goes on along the minus strand of CAZFPP010000003.1, from coordinate 41,629 downwards.
GTTTTCCCCCGCTCGTTACCGCGTTCACACAGACGGGCGCATAATCGAATCGCGTATACGGTACGCACCCGCTCTCCGCTACAAAAATCTGTTCATATTTAAGCGGGAAGTAGTCGAGCGCGATCTCATTTTCAACGAGGTTATAGCAGCAGAGCAAGGAGGCGAGTTCTCCCGCGGGTTCTCCCGCGAGATCGTACACCGACGCCGCCAGATCCTCCCGTCCCAACATCGCCGCGGCAAGCGCAAGTACTTCTTTTACTCTCATTCGATCTCCCTTTTTCTTTCTCAGTCCTCGGTGATTCCCGTCAATACGCCCTGTCCGCAGGGACGATAGCACATGAGTTCGGCATATTTGACGAGCGTCGCCGTATAAACGGGTTTACCCGCGATCTGCTTTAAGATTTTGCCGTCCTCACCCTCCAGCCACTGCCAATCACAGAGCTGATGAAGCGCAAAATCGTTCGTATTGAGTAAATACATCGTTCCCGCGGGGCAGAATCTATCTGCAACGACGGGAATCCCGTCGAAAGAGAGCGCGCGGAATCCGCCTTCGAGTTCGAGCGATTCCGTCTTGCGGTAAGAGGAAAGCGCATTGAAAAGCGCGCGCCGCACTCCGTGCGAACAAACGATGAAATCGATTTTCCCGCCCGCCGTCTCCTCTATGGTATCAATCGCTTTCTGTAACGCGGCCTCGCCAAGAGTTCCAACGGTCTCCGCTTTATAAGGGTTAAGCCAAGGATTCTCCGCACGCGTCAATCCGTAAATATCCTTATCCGAGAAAATCGCCCCCAATCCCGTGATTTCAAGTCCGTAAGAATTCTGCATGACGAGAGAATCTCCCGCAGTGATGTTTCCGCTCAGAGTGAATACGCCCGTATTCCGATTAAGACTCGTAATCGTAAGTCCCGAAGCGACTTTTACCGTCGAACCGTAGACGTCCACTACCATGCCTTCCGCAATATTATTGGGAGACTGTGCGGTAAACGTAGTAACGCCGTCTTTCGTCTCTCCGCCAAAAGTTGTCAGCGTGCCCGTCCCGTTGCCGAACAGCATTCTGCCGAAGTTGAAGGAAGAACTCTTGATAAGCCCGTCCATTTCGTCGTTCAACAGATTTACGAACGCGCCTTCGTTGGAAGCGGACGCGCGGATCGCTTTATCGGAGATCTCGATCGTACCGTATAAATTTTTGAGCGTGGAAACGAGCTGCGCATAGCGGTTGGAACCCGCCTTGGGCAGATCGCCCTCCTCCGTTCCCGCGCCGACGCCGCCGTTCACGCCGACGCGCACCGTTTTCCTCACGTCTCTTCCCCAAACGTCCGCCGTCGTCTTTTTTACGGCGGCAAGGAAGGGATTCACCGATTTGTCAAGCTGATCGCTTACTACGTCTAAATAATACGATTTTAATACGTTGTCCGCAGTTTGTGTGGTTACCATAACATTTTCTCCTTATTTGTTTGATTTGAAGTAGCCGAGCGCGAGACTTCCCGCCTCTGCGATCGACTTAGGTTTTTGTGCGGGAGCGGTCACTCCCGCCCCTGCGCCCGTCATTAAGGGGACGCCCTTGAGCGAGCCGAGATAATCGCTCACTACTCTGGCTCGTACCCCTTCGTTCTGCATAACACTGCGGTAAAGTTCGTCGCTTTCGTTTTGCGCGCGCACGGAGGGACCGTCCGTTTGACCGCATTCCTGCGGCTCGGATGTTTCCTTGCTCCGTTTTTCGAGCTCTCTCAGCCGTTGACTGCGACGGGTGAATTCCGCTTCGAGTTCCCCGTAAGCGCGCGCGAGGGCGTCAACGCTCTCGAATTTTCCCAAAACGGGCGCAGATTTTTGCTCGTTTTTTTCGGTTGCTTTTTCGTTCTCCTCTGTCATGTTACACTCCTTTTGCGGCGATGGTCCTGAAGATGGCGCACGATCCTCTCCTTCGTCGCTTCGTCTTGTTCCCCGCCCGAAAGCAGGGCGCGCGTATGTTCGGCGATATGCAGCGCGTGATCGTCGTATTCGTCTGCATTCACATCGCGTTGCGCCAGCAGAACGTTTTCCCGCTCCGCCTTTTTTCGGTGAAGATGGGAAATGTCCCTTGCGTTCTCGAACGTGCCGTAACCCAAAGCGTCGAGCACTTTGTTGCGCGTATCGTCCGAGAAATTTCCCTCTCCGTCTTTGAGCAAGCCGAGCGAAAGCAGAGAGAGAATATCCTCTTTTTTCTGTTCTTCCGTACGATCGTATCCCGTTTCGAACTGCACGTCGTCCGCCGAAATATCGCTTGCGTCAAAATAGAAGAGTTCGGTATCCCCGCCCGTTCCCGTCATGCGCAGCAGTCTTTTGGCAGAGGCAAACTGTTTGTATAAGTGCAAAATCTGTTTGCCTACCTCTTTGACCGCGCGCTCCACGCTTTCTACGCTCATCTGCATCCGGTTGGTATCCTGATCGAGCAAAAGCTGGATGCCCGTCGCGGAAGTCACATGCGTGGGATTGGCGGAATTACGCGACACCTCGCTCATGCCCGAAACGAGCACGAATTCTTGGGAAATGCGTTCTTCCTCCTCGGAAAATTCGGCGGGCAGAGAACCGCAGTCGAGAAAATCGGGAGCGGACGAACCCTGACGGTACACAAGCACCTTCCCGGGATAAAGCCCGTCCTGAGCCAACTCTTCCGCGTCCAGAGAGCCGTCCTCCACTGCGATCACCCCCATCGACAGACGGTTCAAAAATTCGTGTTTGCGGTTGCGGACTGCGTTATACGCCCGTTGCAGAGGGATCATGCGATCGACAACGGACATTCCGAAGAAAGCTCCCGCCAAAGACGAGCACGTCTGACGGACGAACGGGAACACGCGTTCTCCCTTTTCGCCGTTTTGATAAGGGAGCGGACCTTCGTATAAAAGATTCTCTCCCGCCACTATTTCCAACCGTCCTTCGGGATTCTCTCCGTTCGGGCGGGTATACCGTTCAATCAGAATTTCCATCTCTTCGCCCGCAGGACGAAAGTCTCCGTCCGCAGGTCGTTTCCAGCCTCCCGCCGCAGAAAAGGGCACGAGCGAAAAGTCCTCGATTTTCCGTCCGGCGATGCGCACGCCAAATTTTTCGAAAATCTCCGAAACGGGCACGGCCTTCGCATGAATGAGGCTTCTAACCTCCGCCATACTCTCGGCGGTCAACGAATCGGGATAAATTTCAAAGGGCGACAGCGCGACAACGTTCACGTCCCCCTCTTTTATCTTGCGTCCCGTCTCGTCCGTCCCTATGAGATTTCCGTCGTCAAAATTCCATACCACCTTATAAAACGAAGTGCCGCACGTCTCCGACCAAAGCGTCGCGCGGGAGATCACCGCATCCAAGTCGATGCGGTTCTTCGCCGATTGCAAAATATTCGAACACAGGCGCGCCGTTTTCATATCGTTTTCCGAATCGGAGAACGCGCGCACGCCGAGACCGGGCCGCACTTTGGCAAGTCTTGCAAGCCGCGTATCGACGGTAGGCGCGATATGATTGAAACACCGCCGCGACTGCCAATAAAACGCCGCGTCCTCTTCTTCCAGCTCTCCCGCAGACGATATATCGCAATATTGATTCCCGCTTACGAAATTCATGTTGAGCTGCCAACCGCGTTCGAGATGTCTGCGCTGCGCCTGCCGCGCGGCAAAGTCGTCGTTGATCTCCCGCACAAGGGCGCGTTTGCGCCTCTCCTGTGCGTCTTTTTGTACTTTTTCTTGTTCTTCCGTCATTCCGTTGTCTCCTTTAACTGTCTGAGCAGCCTGTTTTTTTCCGCTTCCAACTCCTCGTCGGAAAACGCCGCATAGTCTTCCGCATCCGCAAGCAACTTTACAGCCTTTAAATCGGGCGGAACTTGTTTGGTCACTTCCCGCCGTTTCACGAGTCTGAGCTCTCCGTCCTCTATGCTGTATTCTTCCGTCACTTCTTCCACGGCATAGCCGTGCGCAAGTTTTTCCACTGTTTTCTGAATACTTTTTTTCACAAACCCTCCTTATCGCTCTTTTTTGTGCGACAGCGCGCGGATTCGCCGTTCCTTATCCTTCTGTATCTCGCTCTTTTCCGTTCTCTGTAAAGCAGCATGCGGACGGTTCATGAGATAATACCTCAGTTCGTCCATCGCATGATCGTCTCGTTTTTCGGGCGAGTCCCCGCTCCCCCAGAAATAACTCTTGAATTCGCGGATCATGTTGGTGCAACAGGAAAAAAGATAGAGATCGGGCAATCCGTTGTTGACATTGAGATAGCTTTTTACCTGCGCGATCCCGCTAAAAACGTCCTTATCCACGCGCGGATTGACGAGGATCCCCCGTTCGTAAAAGAGTTCGGAAACGCTCTTCTGCGAAGCGAGCGTGCGCTGTCCCGCGGCGGAATCGATATACGCCGCAATCCGCCCCTTTGCGTCCCGCTTCCAGCCCAACGCGTCGCTTATTTCGTGCAATGCGCGCGCATGGAAATCCACGTCCTTCCCTGCGGCGTAATGTTCGGCGACGACGTATACGTTCCCGTCGTAATCGACGGCATACCAATGCGCCGAGAGCGGATTTTTGAGTCCGGGGTCAATGGAAAGACAGTCCTGCCATTCTTTCGGCACGGGAAACGGCGCAATGACGTGCACGTTTTCGTCGAATTCCGGATAAACAAGCCCTTCCCGCGCCGCAAACCGCCCGTATCGGCGAGACTGCAGCGTTTGTTCGTCCATCGTGCTTTCCAGAAGAGCGATCTCTTTTTTCGAAAGGAAGGGATTGTCCGCCCACTCCATGAATTCATACCAGACCTCGGGGTTGTTCCGGCGATTGAGAAAAATTTCGTCATAGACGAAGGTCAGTCCTTTCAGCGGCGTCATCGTGCCGAAGATATCCCCCCTCTTATCGACGACGCGCATGAGGCATTCCCGATAGATATCTTCGGGCGGTTCCTCGTCGAACCAGACGAAATCGAGCGAACTGCCCTGAAATTTTTCTCTGCCCTGATCGCAGCTCTTAAACCCGATGACGGAAGTCCCGCCGAACGCGTTTTTCACGACGATCTGATCGATCACGCCGCGGCGGGGGTTGTCCTTTCTGCCGCTCAGCATAACAATATCGGCGATTCTGTCGGGACGAAGATAGTCGAGCACTTTCTTCTGCGCGACGTCGCGTTGCACCTGCGTCGTCACCGAAACCACCCAGCCGAACACGTCGGGTTTATTTTTTCGGTAAGGATGATTGCCGCAAGCGAGCCAAACGGTCTCCGCCGCCCCGCACTCCGTCTTACCGGAACGATTTCCCCCGAATACCCACCGATTGCGTTTTTTACATTTATGAAAGGCGATCTGCTTTTTATGAATTTTTCCTTTGTTATACCGCGCAAGCGCGTCTCCGTCCGAACGTTTTTTCTGTTCCCGTTCGATTGCCCGGATATTTTCTATAATTTCGTTCATTTTTCGATGAAAAAATTTATTTCCCGCGCGTTTTCCCGCGCTAATATGTCAGCTATGAAAAAACTATTTCTGCTCACCGCAATGTTATTATTCACCGTGTGCACGACGGCGGGATTGCCGCTTGTCGCCGCAAACGCAGAGGAATCGCCGTTATATGCCGTTGCCGACGGGAAAGACGTATGGTTTTACGCCGAAGAAAACGAAGAGAGCGGGCTGTTTGTCATTCCATATACATATTATGTTCTCGTACTCCGCTACGGAGAAACCTTCTGCTCCGTGCAATATCTCGAAGATTCGTCGCCGTATAGAGCGGTAACGGGCTATTGCAAGACGGCAGATCTCACTTTCGTCGATTTTATTCCCGCCCGCCCTTATCTTCGCTATGAATTCACCGTGACTTATACGCTTGCCAACACCTCTTTTGTCACGATGGGAAACGGCTCCTTCAACACCGTATCCAAAACCTTCGTCTATTACGGAACGAGTTGCTTCGGCACCGCCCGTTTTCATTACGTCTATTCGGACGGAATCTTCGATTATATCCCCGCTTCGGAAGAGATCGTCTACGATCTGAATACCGACTATCTTTCCGTCGGCGCCGCAGAACCCGTCGATCCGCCCATTGAAGAACCCGCCGCTTCTTCTACCCCGTCCGCTCTGCAAATCGCCGTCGTCTGCCTCACCGTCGCCGCCGTCGCCGCCATCGGCTTTTTCGTCTTACACGGCAAGAAAGCGTCCGTTCCGCAGGAAGCAGAATTCTGAAAATTGATTCCGCACCTCGTGCGTTTTTTCATCACTAGCCGCTCTCTTCCCTCTTTCACGGCGCGGTATATGCGCGAAAAGGGAGAAATAACATGGTACTCTTTCAAATAGCTCTCTTCCGTAATTCCGCGCGCAAGCAGCAGAAACGCCACTTTCTTCAACAGCGCGTTCTGGCGGCGGTAGTATTCGCGCTGCGAAGCAGAAAGCGCTGTGTCCGCAAACCTCCCCGATAGTTCCGACGCCCTTCGAAAATACTTATATTCCAACAAATACATTTCCTCCTCGTTTAACAGGGAGAGTGCTTCTCGCATTTTGCCGTCGAGTTCGCGTAACTTTTTGCCGTTGAGAATATTTTCCGAAATTTTCACCGCACAATCCAACGTCTGAAAGGAACGGAAAGAGAGCAACGCTTTGAGCTCTGCCCCTGCAAAGCATGCGTCCGCAATGGTTTGAAGTTTCGGATATACATATAAAAGTACCTTAACGTAATCGTAATCGCCCATATAAGCCCTCGGCAATAAATAAAGTCGAACATTTGTTCGTGTTTTTATCATAACACAGAAAACATGACACCCGTGCGCCGATATGCCGAATTTTTTTGAAAAAATAACAAATTATTTTTTCAAGCGGTTGTCTTTCTGCCATGCATGTGATATAATAAGGAATATGAAACTACGTATGAAACACGGTATTTTGGCGCTCTTTTGTCTAACAATCTTCTTCGCTGCGGGAGCGGAGCTTCTATCAAGCGGCGGCGAAACGTTATCGGCCGATGCGTTGGCGGAAGAGTCCCTTTTTCTGCCCGGTTCCTACGAGCAATATCTTCCTTTGCTCCACCCTACCGACGCGGCGATCAACGAGCATTACATCGCCGTTGCGGACGGCAATCTACTCTACCTTTACAACCGTAATACGGGATCTTATACGCAATACGCGCACTTTGGCGCCGACGGAGCGGAACGCGGAATCTCCGCGCTTCATTTTACGACGGACGGTCGGCTGTATTTTTCCGATCATAACTCCCAACTGTATCTTTGTAATCTAACTTCCTCCTCTCTTGATGCGACCATTCAATCCAACGTGCCTTGCTCCAATTTCGTCATTGCGGACAGCACGCTCTATACGGCGGCGGTTGCGGGTTTGGCTACCACGATTTACGCCATTCCCATTCCCGCAAACAACGCTTCTCTCACGCTTGCGCAAGCGACGGAGGTAGGCACAATCGAATCGACGGAAACCCCCTGCATGACGTTTTCCGGAAATACGCTGTATTGCGCGATCAACGATACCGTCTATCAGTTTTCTTACGACGGAATCGAATCGTACACGCAAACGCGCGTTTTCCTTGCGGGAGACAAAGAGATCTCCGGACTCACCTCTCTGTTTGCTTTTCAGAACGAATTTTATTTTACCGCGAGCGGAAGCCGTACGGACAGCGAATTATACGGTCTTTACCGCGCCGACCTCGGCGTCTCCGCAACGAAACTGATGTCGGGATCGGGTTTTTCCGGTTTACTGTCCTATGACGATTCTCTCTTCTGCATTAAGGGCGCAACCATCCGCGAATTGCGTATAACGGACGATAAAGCAGAGTACACAGGTTATGAGATCTCTTCGAATTCCGATACGTTCAACCGCGAATCGAATGCGGGAGAAACGGTGCGGGGCGGTTCTTTGCTTGCCGTAGCCGATCGCGGAAACGAGCGCGTGCTCCTTTACGATATGCAAACAAAATCATATTCCTCCATCGCGATAAACGGCGCGCCTTCATGCGTTGCAACGGACGGAGAAAACATTGCCGTCGGAGTCGGCAACACAATATTCCTCTATACTTACGGCAATATGTCGCCCTATCAAACGCAGACGATCGTCAACGGAACCACCGTTTCGGGCGTTACGTTCGTTTACGGAACATGCTATTACATCACCGATCACAGCTACGGCGTGGTAGATGAAAAGAGCGGCGAAGTAACGCGTTCCAGCACGCCGTGCGCAATTACAAGCGATATCTGGGGCAACCTATATGTTGCCGATACCGATTTCCGCATCACAAAGTATACGGAATCTCAATTCGTCAACGGCGAAAACGGAACGGTCATGACGGAAAATTGGACTCTCCCTTCGGGATTTATGTCTCTTCGCGCCGATTTCGACGGCAATCTCTATTACCTTTCGGGAAGCGCGTTGTATTGCAACGGAAACCGTCTTGCAAGCGTAAACGGCGGCTCGTTGATTTATCGCGGCGCAAACGCCGCCTCTGTCTCTCCCGTTTCTTTTGCCCTCGGCTACGAAGACGGCGGCGTTTATTTCCAATACGGTAATTTCATCGTCTATCGGGAACTTTCCTTCCCCACGCTTTCCTCAATTCCCGCAAATGTTGTCACGCAGGAAGTTTTTTCCGTTCACGACGCGGAGAGCATCTCCTTTATCGACGTTCGCCAAGACGCTACAAGTATCCGCGTCAGTCTGGAACAAGACAGCGAATATTTCCTCTATCAAACATATCTCCGTTCAGAAGGAGGAAGGGGCATTCTCCTCGCCCAAACGGATCAATATTCTCTTGTTGCGCTCTACGGCAATCAGAAATATACAATCGGACTGTATCTCAGCGAGGACTGTACGGAAGTCGCCTCTCAAACGGAGACCGCGTATGGAACGCGTTACGTCTCCAACGAAATTTCTCTCTCATATTATCCCTGTCTTGCAAACGAATTGACGAACCGGACGCTTTCCAGAGCGGCTCAAGTCTCACTGCTTGCAACAATATCGGTGAAAGACGGCGGATACAGTTTTGCCTACGTCTCTTACGAGGACAAGGGCGAAACCGCATACGGTTATGTGCCCCTTGCCTACCTTACGGAAAGCTCGCCCGTCGCGCCCGAAGCAAACGAATATACCATCGGTTACCTGAAAGCCAACGCCTCGGGCATCGTTTTCCGTAACGAAAACGGAGACAGAATCACAATTACGGAACGTACCCAAGTTAAGATTTATAATGAGAACAATCTGAGCGTCGCAGCGTATACCGACGAAAACGGCGTCGTTTACACGGCGCAAATTACAAGCGATATGCTGGAATCGGGCAGTTCAAACGCTCTTCGCATGAGCCTAATCATCGTTCTCTGCGTCATAGCGGTCGGCGTTGTAACGGCGTATATCGTCTTTATCCCGAGAAAAAGAAAAAATAAAAATTGATATTGACTTCGAAAAGAAGTTGTAGTACAATATTCAAAAATACACATACTCAAAGGTGAAATTTTATGGCTGAATATCTTTCCCCTTTGGCGCTTCAACGCGCCGATCCTTATCTTTACAAGCACACAAACGGAAAATATTATTTCACGGCGACCTGCCCGCAATACGACCGTATTGAACTCCGCTGTGCCGAAACAGTAAACGGCATTGCAACCGCAACGCCGCGCGTTATTTGGAAACGGCACCTCTCCGGCATTATGTCTTGCCATATTTGGGCGCCCGAAATTCATTATATCATGGGCAAATGGGTAATCTATTTCGCCGCAGGCGAATTGCCCGATATTTGGAAGATCCGTCCTTTCACCCTTATATGTAAGGGCGAGGATCCCATGAAAGACGAATGGGAAGAAGGCGGTATGATGCAGGCGGCTGAGGGCGATCCCTATTCGTTTACCGATTTCTCGCTGGATATGACGGTTTTCGAACACTTAGGCAAGTGGTATACTATTTGGGCGCAGAAAGTGGGTACGGTGAACGGTATTTCCAATTTGTATATCGCCGAACTCGCAACCCCCACCCAGTTGCGAACCGTTCAGGTGCTGCTTACCACGCCCGATTACGATTGGGAACGCGACGGCGGTTTTTGGGTAAACGAAGGTCCCGCTATTTTAAAACACGCGGGCAAAATATACTGTACGTTCTCCGCTTCCGCAACGGGCGCGTGCTATTGCATGGGCATGACTTGGGCGGACGAGAATTCCGATCTGCTCGACCCTCTGTCATGGCATAAGGGACGTTATCCCGTTTTGGAAACGGACGAGGATCTGAAAGTTTACGGTCCGGGACATAATTGCTTTGTAAAAGGCGACGAAGGCGAACAGCTCACGCTGTTGCACTTCCGCAATTACGAACGCATCTCGGGCGACCCGTTAAACGACCATAACCGTCACGCGCACGTTCTTAAAGTCGCTTACGACAAAAACGGCGCTCCCGTATTTAAACTCAACAAAGACGAACTTTACAACACCCCGTTCGAAAACGAAAAACAAAAAAATATCAATTCAAAATAAAAGAAAAGCCCGTCGGAAATATGATATGCCCCCAAAAGTTAAATCCTTTTGGGGGCATATCATATATTTAAAATAAACGGCGTCTGTTTTTTTCTATCCCGTTACTCATCAACGATTTCCGCATACTCTTTGCCGTAAACATATTTGGCAACCGTTAAAAGATTGCCGTCCCTGTCATTCGCCTCGTAAAGCGTAAACCAATCGGGATGACGCAGATATTTCACCGCCATATCGTCCCAGATATAGCTCCCCTTCTCACCCGAAACAAACGTCATCTCCCGCGCGCGATTTACGATTTTCCGCATCAGTCCGCACTCTTCGAGCGGTTTTTGCTGGATATTCAACAGCGGATGACGGCAGGTATCCATCGTGATCGCAACGTGCCTGTGTTTGACCGCCTCCGAAAACGCCGCCCTGTTCATCGCATGGTTGAACTCGTAACCGTGAAAATTGGGGACTTCCGAAATATTGCCGCCCATAAAAACAAATTTGACGCAATTTCCTCTTTTTAGCATTCCGGGGACTAAGGTCATCGGACCTAAGCTCAATAAAATGTAATCGCCCGAAAAACCTTTAAACCATGTTTCGAATGTGATCACAGACACTCCCATTGGATCTTTTTTCTCAAACAGATCCCCCATGCCGTCTCCGCCGTGAATGTCTTTTAAATATTCGCACGGCTGATCGATCGCCGTCGTATCGACGATCGTCACGTTCGGGAGTGAAAAATCGCAATGCGCCACTAATTTTTTCGCGTTGACAAGCGCGATGTCGGCAGGCACGTTCCCTCCCACGGCAACGAGAACAACCTCTTCATAACCGTCGGCTACGGCATGGGAAAGCGCGTCGCAAGTCGCCGCCGCATCGTCTAAACCGTAATCGCAAAATAAAATAAGTTTCATACCCTGATTATATCACGTTTCCGGAAAATTTCAAGAGGCAAAACGCAATTACACCTCCGCGGCTTTGCACTCCCCGTCGATTGCCCGGGACGTACGAAACGGATATTATCGAACACTGACCGCTGAAAATATACGATCGTCGTCTATAATATATTCGGTTGTATTCTTCTTGTAGCGAATTCCTTCCGCATTATATGAATACGTATTGCTTCCATAGCTTGCAAGCAGTCGTCCTCTCGTCCAACTAAGCACCGCGCCAAAATATTTCGTAGGATTTCCGTTTGCGTCATATTCGCACGTTTCTTCCGTCGTCGTATTGCCGCTCTTGTACGTCCGCTTGGTCAGCTTGTCATTGCTATACGAATATGTATATCCCCATCGGAAACAAGCATCCGTTAACGTTCCCGAGGGGAAATCTTTCTCTTTACATGATATTATTCACGCTTCTCGGGAACAGGGTCACGTCGCGGATATTTTCCATGCCCGTCACGTACATGATAAGCCGCTCGAACCCGAGCCCGAATCCGCTGTGCGGCACGCTGCCGAATTTGCGCAGATCGAGATACTGCCGATAAGCGCTCATATCCATGTTGCGCGCTTTCATTGCTTCGATCAGCTTATCGTAATCCGCTTCGCGCTCGCTGCAACCGATGATTTCGCCGATTCCCGGAACGAGCAAATCGGTTGCCGCAACCGTCTTGCCGTCAGGATTTTGTTTCATATAGAAAGATTTGATCTCCTTCGGATAGTTGATGACGAATACGGGCTTTTTGTAGACAACCTCGGTGAGATACCGCTCGTGTTCCGTCTGAATATCGCTGCCCCATTCCACCTGATATTGGAAATTCGCATCCGATTTTTTTAGGATCTCGATTGCATCAGTATATTCCACGACGCCGAATTTGCTGTTCATCACATTGAGCAACTTTTCTTTCAGCCCTTTTTCTACAAAACTGTCGAAGAAGGTAATCTCGTCGGAGCATTCTTCCATCACGGCGCGGATCACATATTTGATCATTTCCTCTGCAATTTCCATGATATCGGGTAGCTCTGCAAAAGCCACTTCCGGTTCCACATGCCAAAATTCGGCAAGATGGCGCGTCGTATTGGAATTTTCTGCGCGGAAAGAAGGACCGAACGTATAAATCTTCGAGAACGCCATTGCCGCAACCTCCCCTTCCAGCTGCCCCGAGACGGAAAGTCCCGCCTTCTGCCCGAAGAAATCGTTTTGAAAGTATTCCGCTTCGGAAGCGTATTTCGCGTTATACGGCTGCGTCGTTACACGGAACATTTCGCCCGCGCCCTCGCAATCGCTCGCGGTAATAATGGGCGTGTTCACATAGTAATAGCGGTTTTCGTGGAAATAGCGGTGGATCGCCTGCGCCGCAACCGAACGAACGCGGAACACTGCGGTAAACGTATTTGTTCGCAGCCGCAAATGAGGAACAGAACGCAAAAATTCCGTCGTGGTACGTTTTTTCTGAATAGGATAATCGGACGGACATTTGCCGAGCAACGTCGCCTCGTGCGCGTTCAGCTCGTTTCCCTCGCCCTTAAACGCTTTCACAACCTCGCCCTTCACGCACACGGACGCGCCCGTTTTCGTGCATTCGGGATCGAGCGACAGCGTATTCTTGTCCACCACAACTTGCAAGCGCGCAAAGCTTGTGCCGTCGGCAAGTTCCAAAAAGGCAACCGCCGAGGATTCGCGGAAGGTTCTCACCCAGCCGCACACCGTTACAACGCTGCCCCGCAATTCTTTTTTCGTCAACACGTCGAAAATATCCGTATGTTTCATAACGTCTCCTTATATTTCGTCAATCAGGGTAAAAAGCTCGCCCTCGCCCCGTTTTATGCGTTCGGAAAAATCAAGTTCCGAAGTAAGTTTTGTTTGAAATTGCATTCCTGCAAGCAATTTTTGATCCTTGGTATGGATATCCGAACCCGCAAGCTTGCACAAGCCGTATTCCCTTGCCAAATTATCGGCAAGGCGGTTGCATCTTTCGTCGCGGCAAGCGTTTATCGTTTCCAACCCGTCCACCGCGGAAGGAAACAGACGGATATGGTCAATATAAAACGCTTCGCGGAAGGGATGCGCCTGAATCACAAGCCCGCCCTCTCTTCTTGCGAACGGGCAGAATTGGGAGACGCTCATCTCCATGATCTCGGGATGTAAAAAAAGCCAGTCCTCTCCAAGTCCGTAAACGAGAAAATCCGTCCCTTTATAGGAATATTCCCATCCGGAAAATACGCTCAACGGCGTACCTTTTGCGCACTCGCATACGGCGCGATAACCGTCAAAAAAGCGCCGAATGCGTTCTTTCCAAGGCAGCTCGCGCGGCACGGCGGTATTTCCGTTCAGGAAATGATCGGTCACAAACACGCCGGCGTAACCCAGCCTCACATATTTTTCCACAATCTCCTGCGGCTGAAAGCGCGAACACGCGCTTATGAGCGCGGTATGGAGATGCGTTTCGTAACGGTACGTCATATATATATCGAATCAGTAAGCCCGCGCAAAAATCACCGTTTTTTTCGCTTTTTTGCCGCAGACGACACAGGATTCAAAGGTATTCTCCGCGTCCATTACGCGCGACGTTGCCTGCGCAAATTCCTTCACTTTATCCTCGCATTCGCGGCAGCCGCACCAGCCCGCGCGCACGAAGTTTCCGCCGTTCACGCCGTCTAACAGTTCTTGCAGGGAATTGGCGCGCACGATACGCTTGTCCAGGCGCTCCTTCGCCTTATCGTACATATTCCGCGCGATCTCGTCAAGCAACGCCTTCACGCCGTTTTCCGCGTCCGAAAGCGCGACTTCTCTCTTTTCCAAAGTGTCCCGCCGCGCGCACAGCATTTTTCCGTTTTCAAGGTCTCTGGGTCCAAGCTCGATGCGCACGGGCACGCCCTTCATTTCCCATTCGTTGAATTTCCAGCCGGGCGAATTTTCGCTGTCGTCCAAAACGGTGCGAACGCCCGCCTTTTGCAAGTTTTCTTTCAGCGCGCGGCACGCTTCCAAAACGCCCTCTTTCTTCGCCGCGATGGGCACAATGACCGCCTGAACGGGCGCGACGACGGGAGGGAGAACAAGTCCGCGTTGATCTCCGTGCGTCATGATGAGCGCGCCGATGAGCCGCGTGGAAACGCCGAAAGACGTCGTATAGCCGTACTTCTGCACGCCGTCTTTATCGAGAAATTTAATTTCGAACGCCTTTGCGAAATTCTGCCCGAGGTAGTGCGTCGTTCCCGCCTGCAAGCTCTTGCCGTCGTGCATCATCGCCTCCATGCCGAAGGTTGCAACCGCGCCCGCAAATTTCTCTTTCTCCGTCTTTCTTCCCGTAAGAACGGGCATGGAAAGCACGTTTTTGGCGAATTCCTCGTACACGCCGAGCATTTTCATCGTTTCTTCCATTGCTTCTTCTTCACTTGCGTGAACGGTATGACCTTCCTGCCACAAAAATTCGCTGGTACGCAGGAAAGGACGCGTCGTTTTTTCCCAACGCATCACGTTGCACCATTGGTTCATTAAAACGGGCAAATCCCGGTAAGATTGAATCCATTTCCCATACATATTGCCAATAATGGTCTCGCTCGTGGGGCGAATGCAAAGAGGCTCGGCAAGCTCCTCGCCGCCGGCATGGGTAACGACGGCGACTTCGGGCGCGAACCCCTCTACGTGTTCCGCCTCTTTCGTCATAAAGCTCATGGGAATGAGCAACGGAAAATACGCGTTTTCGTGTCCCGTCGCTTTAAGCCGCGCGTCAAGCTCCTTTTGTATATTCTCCCAAATCGCATAACCGTAAGGACGAATGACCATCGTCCCCTTTACGGGACCGTAATCGACGAGCTTAGTTTTGAGCACGACGTCGGTATACCATTGCGGAAAATCCGTCTCGATATCCGCAATTTGAGAAACAAACTGATTATCCTTTGCCATTTTCGACTCCAAACAAGAAAAAGATTGCGCGGCGCCATACGGCTGCTTAGCCGCGCCCTAGCTTCGGTTGATATTATACCATATCTTTTTGCGTTCGTCCATTGTTTGCGCGGCTCTGTGCGGAAAATTCTTCCGCGCGGTTTCGCAAAAGATCGCGCGCACGTTCGTTTCGAACGTGCGCGCGATAGTTATGCATCCAATAATTTTAAAAGCGACGGAAGATCGGACGGCGTGATAATATTTACGATCTTATCGCTTATCTTTCCCCTCTCCGTCACAACGACGGCAAGCAGCTTCCTGTTCCCTTCAAACGCATCGATCGCCTCCTGCAAGGTATTCTCCCGTCCGAGAATTTTGTAATACCGCAACAGATCTTCTTCCCTCAATACGCATTGGCAAGAAAGGCCGAGAACCTGCTCGATCGGTTCGCCCCGTTGCAGCGCTTCGCCTATCGCGCGCACCAAACGGCGGTTATTCAGGATCCCCACGGTTCGTTCCCCGCTGTATACGGGAAGATTGGAATATCCCGTCTTTGCGGCTTTCACGATCGCGTCGCGTACGGTTGCTTCGGCAGAGATGCCCGTCGCGCCCTTTTCTTTCATGAGTTTCAACTGCGGCGGAGCGGAAAGCAATTGGGAAATGCGGCGGATGAGCGCGGTCACGTCGTCGCACGGTTCGGCAATAATCCGCTCCGTTGTACTGTTATGCACAATCGCATTCCTTAAACGGGCAAAACTCATCAGCTCGTCTTCATATTTTTTTACCGTCTTATTCAATTCGGCGCAGCGGCGAACGAGATCGGTAAACTGCAAGTTCCCCTTTCCCTGATAAAGGGCGCGCAACCGCGCGTCTATGATATTATAACACGAAATAAATTCAAGCGCATTACTCATATCGACATTATACCACGCTTTTTTCGCGATAGCAAGGCTTAAAACTCGTTTTTCCGTCTGAGAGAGATTTTCTTCCGCGTCTCGATTACGTGAAATTCCTGTTCCCGTTCCAGTCTGAAAGAACAAGGGCTCCGCGGAGAAGAAAACAGCAATCTTCCGCCTGCGTCCGCAATCTGCGCGAACCCGCCCGCGCACATACAAACGGGAACGCCGTAAAAGAATGCCCCGGCGCGGATCAGCGTCTGTTCAAGGCTTTCGTTGAGTTCTTCAAAAATACTGAATGCAACTTCCGCGCCGCATTGGGAGATCGTTTCCAATACCTGCGGAAAGTAAAGATCTTCCGCAACGATAATTCCGAGCTTTCCCGCCGCGGTATCAAAAATCTTTATTCCGGCGCCGCATCGGTATTCGCTCCCGTCGATGCGGTTGACCATATCCGAAACGCCGAGAATCCTGCCGCGCTCCGCAACGACGACCGACTTCCTCCGCATTCCCCGCGCATTGGTATAACAACCGCAGATAACAATATTTTTACCCGCTTTCGAAAGAATGGCAACGTCCTCGAAAAGGCCGGTTTCCCCTTTGAGTTCGCGCTCGTAACTTACTTCTCCGAGCGCGCGGAAGGAAAAACAAATGATATCCGCGCCGTTTTCCTTTCCCTCAAACTCATTCAAACCGCCGCTCGTGACAAAACAAATCCGCATGATACTCTCCCCGATTATTATATCGCAAACAAGCGGATTGTGTGCGCGAGGAAGTAAAAAACCGCGCTTTCAGGCGCGGTTCTCGGTTAGATGATTCGATTATTCTTGCGTCTCCGTTTTTACGGCGTCGCATTTTGCACATTCCTGCGCTTTAAGAAGATCGCGGATCTCGGCGAGCAATTCTTCCGTCGTAGGCGCGGAAACAACAGGTTCGGGAGCGGGCTCGGGAGCGGGCTCGGGCACAGGCTCTGCCGCTTGTTCGGCAGCGGCTGCCGCGGCTTCTTCCGCTTCTCTCTTCGCTTTTAAATCTTCCGCTTTCGCTTTGAAGCGATTCATCGCTCTTATAATCAAAAACAGCACAAACGCCGTCAATAAGAAGGAGATAATCGCCGAAATAACGATGCCGAAATCCATAATGATCGCCTCGGATGTGACCGCGCCGCTTGCGTCTACCACCGCTTCCCGTAACACGATCTGCAATGCGCCCGTCCCGTCGCTCGAAACGCCGACCCACTGTAAAAG
Source organism: uncultured Clostridia bacterium (assembly GCA_964521125.1). Lineage (GTDB taxonomy): Bacteria > Bacillota > Clostridia > Christensenellales > Borkfalkiaceae > Gallimonas. The sequence continues at coordinate 24,237 of CAZFPP010000003.1, read as the reverse complement.
CGGAGTCAGAATATTATCGACAAGCGCGGTGATGATTGCCGTGAAAGCGCCGCCGACGATAATGCCGACAGCCATGTCCATAACGTTTCCTCTGGAAATGAATTCTTTAAATTCTTTCCAAAACCCTTTCTTTTCCTTTTTTGCCATTTCATTACCTCTTATATTTTTTAATTTCTTTTTTTAATTTATGCATGATACGGGAAGGAGGGAGCTGCGACAAACGGAATTGCCAATTTCCCTCTCCCGACCCGGGGAAATTCATGCGGCTTGCATTATCTAATTCAAGCAAATCCTGCACGGGTAAAACGCACAGCCAAGCCTTACTTGAAAGCGCCATTTCACGAAGAGCACGGGCATAAATGCTCGGTTTCTCGCTTAGCGGCACGTCAAGTCCGCAGCAGTCAAGCTCCTTCGCAACACGAGAACGGAATAAAATAAATTCTTCCGCCGTAAGCGATTTCACATATCCGACGACCGTATCATTATCGTGCGTACCGGTATATACCACGCTGTTTTCGCGGATGTTGTGCGGCAGAAACGTATTTTCAGGATCGCCGTCGAACGCGAACAACAGGACTTTCATTCCGGGGAAACCCGTTTCTGTGAGCAACTGCGAAACGCCTTCATCTGTCACGCCAAGATCTTCGGCGATGATCTTATTCTTGTCAAGTCCTTCAAAGAGCTCCGCCCCGGGACCCTTTTCCCATTCTCCGTGAACGGCGGTTTTCTCTCCTGCGTCGATCTCATAATAACGATCGATCCCGCGGAAATGATCGATCCGCACCAGATCATATGTCGAAAGCGCATTTTGTAACCGTTTTTTCCACCAGGCGTAATTATCCGCCTTGTGTTCCGACCAATCGAATACGGGATTACCCCAAAGTTGCCCCGTTTCCGAGAAATAGTCGGGAGGAACGCCCGCCACCTTTTTGGGGCGAAGATTTTCGTCAAGTTTAAATAGCCGCGAATGAGCCCAAACGTCTGCGCTGTCGTAAGCGACATAGAGCGGAATATCTCCGATAATCTGCAACCCCAACCCGTTGCAATAAGCTTTAAGTTCGTTCCATTGCTTGCGGAAACAATATTGTAAAAATTCCCAAAAGAGATATTCTTCGTGATAATCCGTTCTCAATTTTTCAAGCGATTCCGGCTCGTGGTCTCTAACGCCCGCTTCCCAATCGCAAAAGCTCCCGCCGAACACCGTCTTTGCCGTCATGAACAGCGCATAATCTTCGGCTACGCCGCTTTTAACAAAGGCGCGGAAATCCTCGTCGTCAAGAGAAAAACGGGAAAAAGCTTTCCTGAGTAAGGAATAACGTTCCTCATACAGCGCTCCGTAATCTATTCTTCCCGTGCGACGTGCCGCTTTCAGCTCTTTTTTCGTAAGCAATTTACGCGCTTTTAAAGCTTCTAAATCGATGAAATACGGATTTCCCGAATCACACGCTACCGACTGATAGGGCGAATCCCCGTAACCCGTTTGCACAAGAGGCAAAATCTGCCAATACTTCACACCGTTTTTTACTAACGATTTGGCAAAGCGATACGCCTCCTTTCCCAGCGAACCTATTGCATATTTTCCCGGTAAAGAAGAAATATGGCACAGCACGCCGGCGGCTCTCTTCGTTTCCATAAATTTTCTCCTGTTCGATTATTTCGAAAGCAACGCCTCTATACGCCGGCATGCCTCTAAAGTATTCTCTTCGGTGCCGAACGCCGTCAGACGGAAATACCCCTCTCCGTTTTTGCCGAATCCGCTACCCGGGGTACCCACAACGTTCGCTTCTTTCAACAGCAAATCAAAAAACGTCCAACTATCCATGTCTCTCGGGCATTTCAGCCAGATATACGGGGAGTTTTTCCCGCCCGTATACCAAATACCGAGGCGATCGAGACAATCGGAAATGATCTTCGCGTTGTTGCGGTAATAGTTCAAATTCTCCGCGATCTGCTTCTCCCCTTCTTCGGTAAAGACTGCCGCCGCGCCCATCTGCGTGATATAGGAAACGCCGTTGAACTTAGTGGACTGTCTCCTCGCCCACAGGCGGTTGAGGCTCGCCCCGCCGCGCGTAAGCTCTTTGGGCACGACGGTATAACCGCAACGCACTCCCGTAAAGCCCGCCGTCTTGGAATAGGAACAAAATTCGATCGCGCACTCCTTCGCGCCGTCTATCTGAAAGATACTGCGCGCGAGGCTTTCGTCCCGAACGAAATACTCGTAAGCCGCGTCGTAAAGGATGACCGCGCCGCGTTTTATTGCATATTCCACCCAAGTCTTTAACTGTTCTTTGGAATACGCCGCGCCCGTCGGGTTGTTGGGAGAACAAATATAGATGATGTCGGCGTCCACGTCGTCGGGCATGGGCAAAAAGCCGTTGCTCTCGTTGGCGTTTGCATAAACGATCGTCCTGCCGCCCATCACATTGGTATCCACATAGACGGGATAGACGGGATCGGGCACGAGCACGGTATTTTCCGCTGCAAACAAATCGAGAATATTGCCGAGATCGGATTTCGCGCCGTCCGAGATAAACACCTCTTCCGAACCGAGGCTCACGCCCTTGCGGGCATAGCTTCCCTTAATCGAATCGATAAGCGCATCGTAGCCGTAGCAATATTGATCGGGTCCGTATCCTTTAAACGTCTCTTTATGCGCCATTTCCTCTACGGCTTTTTTCATCGCCTCGACGACGACGGGTGCAAGCGGACGGGTGACGTCGCCGATGGAGAGGCGGATCACGTCCTTTTCGGGGTGCGCTTCTTTATATGCGGCAGTCTTTCTGCCGACCGTTGCGAACAGATAACTGTCTTTTAGCGCAAGAAAATGTTCGTTGATTTTCATACTTGCCAGCTTTTAATTTTTTTCGGAATACGCAACTGCATGGCGGATAAACTCGCGAAAGAGCGGATGCGCGTTATTGGGACGGGATTTGAATTCGGGATGGAACTGAACGCCGACGAAGAAATCGTTTGCGGGGATCTCCACAGCCTCGCACAAAGAGCCGTCAGGCGAGACGCCCGCGATGCGCATGCCGGAACGCTCGAACTCCTCGCGGTAGTCGTTATTGAATTCGAAGCGGTGGCGGTGACGTTCATAAATCATATCGCAACCGTAAGCCGATTTCATCTGTTCGCCCAAAATCTTGCAGGGATATGCTCCCAACCGCATGGTGCCGCCCATTTTCACGCCGTACTGGTCGGGCATGAGATCGATGACGGAATGTTTTCCTTCGGGATTAAATTCGGAAGAATTGGCGTCCGCATAACCCAATACGTTGCGCGCGAACTCGATCGCCGCAACCTGCATGCCGAGGCAGATCCCGAGATAGGGAACATTATGCTCGCGGGCATATCGGCAGGCGAGGATCTTTCCTTCGATTCCCCTATTTCCAAAACCTCCCGGAATGAGAATCCCGTCCGCTTCTTTTAAAAGGCTCTCCACGGTTTTCGGCGTGATTGTCTCGGTATCCACCCAGTCGATCTCCACCTTCGCGCCCGTCTCATAGCCGCCGTGCGCCAACGCCTCCGCAACGGATAGATAGGCGTCGTGCAGTTTCACATACTTCCCGCAGAGCGCGATTTTCACCGTCTTGTTCCGTGCGTGAATGCGCGCAAGCATTGCTTCCCATTCGGAAAGATCGATCTCTTTGGGATCGAGATGGAGTATATTGCAGACGATCGTGGACAGATTGCTCTTTTCCAGCATCATCGGCGCTTCATACAGCGTGGGCACGGTGAGATTTTCAATGCAGCATTCGGGTTTCACGTTGCAGAACATGGCGATCTTTTCGCGAATATCCTGCGGCATGGGCGCATCTACGCGCGCGACGATGATATCGGGCGAGATCCCCATTCCCTGTAACTCTTTCACGGAATGCTGCGTGGGTTTACTCTTAAACTCGCAGGAACCGGAAATATACGGCACAAGCGTAACGTGAATAAAACAGCAGTTTTCCCGCCCGATATCGCGGGGAACTTGCCGAATCGCTTCAAGGAAAGGCTGACTCTCGATATCGCCCGTCGTCCCGCCGATTTCGGTGATAACAATGTCCGCGCCCGTGGACTTGCCCACCTGATAAATAAACGATTTGATTTCGTTGGTCACATGAGGAATAACCTGCACCGTTTGTCCCAAATATTCTCCCGCGCGCTCTTTGGTGAGCACGTTATGATAGACTTTCCCCGTCGTCAGATTGGAAAACTGATTGAGATTCTCATCGATAAACCGCTCGTAATGCCCCAAATCGAGATCGGTTTCCGCACCGTCTTCGGTAACGAACACCTCTCCGTGCTGGTAAGGACTCATCGTTCCGGGGTCGATATTGATATAGGGATCGAGCTTCTGCGAAGCAACCTTATATCCGCGCATTTTCAGAAGTCTGCCCAAAGACGCCGCCGTGATCCCCTTCCCGAGTCCGGAGACAACGCCTCCCGTTACAAAAATGTACTTCGTCATGATCATTTCTCCTCTGTACTTGCGTTATATCTCAACTTCGCCAATGAACGCGAGGGTGGCTCCGCCCGTCATGAACACGGCGTCTTCCGTATAGACGATCTTTAAATCGCCGCCGCGCAGGTGAACGGTGATTTCCGCCCCTTTATCGCAATAATCATTCAAAACCGCAGCCACGGCGACGGCGCACGCGCCCGTACCGCAAGCCCAAGTCTCTCCGCTTCCGCGCTCCCATACGCGCATTCTGAGTTCGTTGCGTTTAATTACCTGCACGAATTCGGTATTCACCTGTTCGGGGAACGCGTCATGCTTTTCAAATTTCGGACCGATCTTTTCCAGATTGACCGTATCGGGATCTTCTACAAACGCGACGCAATGCGGGTTTCCCATGGAAACGCACGTCACGCGCCAAACTGTCCCGTCCACGGTAAGCGGAACGTCCACCGCGCAATCGCCCCCGAATTTCGCGGGAATTTCCGCAGGCGTTAAAACCGCCCGCCCCATATTCACTTCCGCCGCAACGGCTTTCCCGTCCCGGACGATCATTTTCAGCGTCTTAACGCCCGAGAGCGTTTCCACCGTGAGCACGTCTTTTTTGATTCCTTTGATATCGTAGAGAAATTTCCCTACGCAGCGGATCCCGTTTCCGCACATTTTTCCTTCGCTGCCGTCCGCATTAAACATGCGCATTTTACCGTCGGCGACCTTACTTTTACACACGAGAATAACGCCGTCTCCGCCGATGGAAAACCGTCTGTCCGATAAACGCACCGAAAGCTCCGATGGATTTTCAATCTCTTCCCCGAAGCAATCGAAATAAATATAATCGTTTCCGATTCCGTGCAACTTATAGAATTTTTTCAGCATAAAATGATAGAACGCTTATTTGAGCTTCACAACCGCGTCGCGCTCTGCGCCCACGGCAACGTAAGTAATATTGCATTCGCACTTTTCTTCGATATACGCAATATAATCGAGCGCCTCGCGGGGTAATTCTTCCTTTTTGCGGCACTTCGAAATATCGCATCCCCAGCCTTTCAGCTTTTCGAATACGGGCTTACATTCCCCTAACATATCGGGATAAGGGAATTCGTGAAGGAGAGTTCCGTTCAGCTCGTAAGCAGAGCAAACCTCGATCTCGTCGTAAACGGACAGAATGTCGAGTTTCGTGAGCACGATTTCGTCCGCTCCCTGACAGCGAATCCCGTAGCGGGACGCCACGACGTCGAAGGGACCCACCCTTCTCGGTCTGCCCGTTGCCGCGCCGTATTCGCCGCCCGCCGCGCGCAATTTTTCCGCCTGTTCGCCGAAATATTCCGCCGTAAAAGGTCCCTCGCCCACGCAAGTGGAATACGCCTTCATGATCCCAATCGATTTATCGAGTTTCAGATTGGGCACGCCGGCGCCGATGGGCGCATAGGCAGCCAAAGTAGACGAGCTGGAAGTATAGGGACAGATCCCGTAATCAACGTCGCGGAGAGCCGCGAGCTGCGCTTCGAACATGATATTCTTGCCCGCTTTATGCGCCTCGTTGAGATAAAGCCCCGTATCGCAGATATATTCTTTGAGCGGTTCCCCGTATGTTTTTAAATAGTCTATCACTTCATCAAGCGTAATCGGCGCATGATGATACCCGCCGACAACGGTGAGATTTTTCCATTCTACAATATCCTTTGCCCGCGCATAGAGTTTTTCCGGGTGAAACAATTCGCCCATATGAAACACTTTTTTCATATAGCGGTCTGCATACACGGGCGCGATTCCGCGACGCGTGGAACCGAATTTTTTATCGGCAAGGCGTTCCTCTTCCAGACAGTCCAACAGCACGTGATAGGGCATGGTGATCACCGCGCGGTCGCTGATTTTCAAATTCTCGGGCGTAATTTTAATGCCTTTTTCCCTAAGACGCCCCATTTCTTCGGTAAGGTGTTTCATATCGATCACCATACCGCCGCCGAGCACGTTGACGACGCCCTCGCGCAAAATCCCCGAAGGAAGCAGGTTGAGAATAAATTTTCCGCGATCGTTGATCACGGTATGTCCCGCATTATTTCCCCCTTGATAACGGCAAACGATATCGTAATCGGCAGAGAGCAGATCCACCATCTTTCCTTTGCCTTCGTCTCCCCAATTGATACCGCAAATTGATGTCAGCATAATAAATTCCTCCCCGCCCGTTTCGGGCGAACGAAAAAATCAATACAGTTTCATTATACAATAACACATAAGAGAAGTCAAGCGGAAAAACGGCGGAAACAGGCTTATTTTCGCAATCGAGGCAATTCTACCGCGCCGTTTCATCTTTTCCAAACTGTTCCGCCGCGCGTTTTTAGAGAAAAGCGAAGACTTATTACGCCGAAAACCCCTTCCCGCTTATTGTGAAAGAGGTTTTGCAACACGGTATTAGTTTTTTCGATAGATACTCGCCGTAAAAGGCGGAAGGTAGATATCGTTTAAATTCCGCACCTGTCCCGTGAGAAGATCGGTCCCTTCCGCTTCTTCCACGCGAATCGTACAATCTCCGTCGGAAATATTCATCGCGACGATGATCTTCTCGCCGTCGCATTCGCGAACAAAAGAAAAATTCCTGTTCTGAATCGTCGCCTTTGCATACGTTCCGTAAACGAGCGCGCGGCTGTCGCGGCGGATTGAGGCGAGTTTTTTAATGTGTTCCGTCAAACCGGGATGAGCGGTACGGTCTATCTCGTCGATAGGCGGACGCAGTTTATAATCGAAATCGGACTTATCTCCTTCCTGCCCGAATTCCGAACCGTAATACAGACACGGGATCCCCGGGATAGTAAACAGCAACGTATAGAGGTTGCACAGATTGCGTTTTTCTTTGAGCGCGGTATAGGCGCGAATCACGTCGTGATTATCTACGAAGTTGAGCATACGCTTGCCCGGATACAGCGCCCAGGGCTGCGAGGAAAACAACCGCGTGAGCGAGGATTCGATTTCGAACAAATTATCGCTGTTAAACGAGGAGATCATGCCTTTAAAACATTCGTAATCGGTAATGGAGTTCAGGCGTTCGGGCGAAAGATTGTTTTGAAAATTGCCGCAGTGAATCACTTCTCCCACAAGGAAGAACTCGGGCTTTTCGGCGTTCACCGTGCGGCGCAACAGTTCCATAAACCAGGGCGGAAGCAGATAACAAACGTCGAGACGCAGCCCGTCGATTGCGAATTCGCGAATCCAGTAGCGCACCGCGTCCATGAGATAATTCTGCACGTCGGGATTTTCAAGCCGCAACTTTACAAGTTCGGGATGTCCCTCCCAATTCTCGTAATCCAACCCGTCGTTATAGCGGGAATTGCCCCGGAAATTGATGTTGAACCAAAAGCGGTAATCCGTTCCTTCCCGCTTTTCCAGCACTTCCCGAAAGGGCGGAAACGCTCTCCCCGTATGGTTGAACACTCCGTCGAGCACGACCCTGATTCCCGCTTCGTGGAATCGATTTATCAAAGCCTTAAACTCTTCATTCGTCCCGAGGCGGCGATCTACCCGATAAAAATCCACCGTATCGTAGCCGTGTTTTTCGCTCTCGAATAAGGGATTAAACAAAACGGCGCCCACGCCCAATTCTTTCAAACGCGGAATTTCCGCCTCTATCTTTCCAAGACGGTGCCGCGTCTCTTTGAAATCGTTCTCGCGTTCCGCTCCGCAAAATCCGAGCGGATAAATCTGATAAAACAAAGCTTCGTCAAACCACATACAATGTACCTCTTATTGTTTGATATCTCTCTCCATAGCGGAGGAACGCATGACAAACGTAAGAATTTCGGCGGCGTTGCGTTGCAACTCGCCGAGCGTGATTCCGTCCTTTTTCCCAAGCGAGTGCAAGAGCGTGCCGTCCGGTTTTCTCTTTCCCGTAAAACCCCCGCCCGGCATGAGCACGTTCACCCCCGCGCGCACGCGATAAGCGTTGACTTTTAATTTAGGAAACTCGGGACATTTCGCCTTGCGCATCCACCAATCCGTCATCACGTTTCCGCGATATCCCCACTCTCCGCGCAAAATCCCCCGCACGAGATCGAAGTGATAATGCGCCCACACGCCGTTGATCTTGTTATACGACGTCATAATATTCTGCGGTTTTCCCTCTTTTACGCAGATTTCGAACGGCTTCAAATAAATCTCCCTGAGCGCGCGCTCGGAAAGGCGGGAATCATTATGGTTACGGTTGAATTCCTGATTGTTGCAGGCAAAATGTTTGGGACAGGCGGAAACGCCCGTACTTTGCAATCCGCGCACGGCGGCAGCCGCGGTTTTGCCCGTTAAAAGCGGATCCTCGGAAAAATATTCGAAATTGCGTCCGCAGAGCGGATTGCGGTGAATGTTCATTCCGGGCGCAAGGAGCACGTCCGTTCCGCGTTCCTTCATTTCTCTGCCAACCGCTGCGTACACCTCGGATACGAGCGCTTCGTCAAACGTACACGCAAGCAGCGTCCCAATCGGTATGAGCGAACTTGCGCGTTTCAAACGAATACCCGATGGACCGTCTGTCGCCGTTACGGGCGGAATCCCCTTTTCACGCAGAGAGGGCAACACGCCGCCGAACACCCCCGCATTGCCGCTTGCCCCCAAGGGACTGTCCATCACATAATCGCCGCGGCTGATCGCCTCCAACTCCTGCGGGGAAAGCTGCGCAACGAATTCTTCCATTGTGACTTTACCCCGCTTAACGTCGGCAAGCACATAACCCTTATCCCCCGTCGTCGGAAGATCGGGCGGAACGGATTTTCTCATGTTCTCTTTCAAACGGTCGCCAACGGAAACGGTACGCTTCCCGCCCGCCGCAAGCACGGAGAAGGGCTGCTTGGGCGCGCACCGCTTCGCGCATTGTTCCGCCAACTCTTCTTCGCACAAGGCAAACGCGCAAATTTTGCGCGCCGACCGCACGTCGCTTCCAACGAAAAATTCGTATTCTCCCGCTTGCAACACATAAGAAGAATTCTGCTCGTCGTAGGAGGCAAGCAATTCGCGCGGAACAGACAGTTCCCCGCGTTCTTCCTCATGCGGCTGTAAAAGCGCCGTTTTGCGGAACCCGACCAATTCCCGCGCGGGAGTTCCCAACCGCCCGTCCGGTTTTTTCACGTATACCTGAACGACTTCTTTTCCCGCGCGCTCTCCCGTATTTGTTACGCGGTAACGCACGACGATCCCGTCACGATCCGTCATCTCCGCGTCGATTCGAAATTGCGTATAACTTAATCCGAACCCGAAAGGAAACAAGACGCTCCCTTGCTCAAATGTTTCGAAATAGCGGTAGCCGACGTAGATATCTTCACGGTATTCGTTGTATTTCACGCCGCCGAAACAATCTGCCGAGGGATAATCAAAATAATCGGCGGCAACGGCGGAGGAAAGTTTCCCGGAAGGGTTGATCTCGCCGCTCAACAGTTTCGCACAGGCATTGCCCGCTTCCATGCCGCCCTGCCAGACGAGAAGCGCCGCGTTAATTTGATAGGTTTCTATCCAAGACAGGTCAATGATATTGCCGATATTGAGCACAACGACCGTCTCGGAAAAATATTTTGTCACCACAGAAAGCATCGCTTTTTCTTGTTTCGTCAAATAATAGCTGCCCTCTTTGAGTTCGTTTTCTCGGTCTTCGCCCGCGGCGCGCCCGATCACGACGACGGCGGTTTTTGCGCGTTTCGCCGCTCCGATAACGGTACTCTCCTCCAACGGCATTTCGGGAAAGGCGCGCGGCCAATTCCCCCAATATCCGTGATCGACGGGGTTTTTCTTGCTCCATGCGCGGTAAAGCGAGGCGAGCTCAACGTCGAGATTTATCCCGTTTCTTTCCGCGCCGTCTAATATGCTCACGCGATAAGGCTTGATTACGTCGCCGCCCGAACCGTAACCCGTGTAAAACGAATCCGTCTGCACTCTGCCGAAAAAAGCGGTTTTCCCCGTTAAAGGCAGCGTTCCGTCGTTTTTTAACAGCACAGCGCCGTCTGCCGCCGCACGGCATAACAGCTCTGCCATCCCAGGCGTCGCCGCGCTCTCCCCTTCGGGCGCGAGATTTTCGCCCTGTCTCAAACTGCTGCCCGTTGTGTTGACGTATATCTTCACCGCTAAATTTTTAAGATGCTGCGTCAGTTTCCCCATAGGTTGATTATACCATAAACGGAAACGTATTGTCAATCGCTCTCAAGTTCCGAATAATACTTGCCTTTTTTATAAAATTGGCTTATAATATGCAAAAACATCAAGGATAGGTACATGAAGGAATTACTTGAATTTCTGAATACTTCCTATTCCGCTTATCAGGCGGTGGAAAATGCGGAAAAATATCTCGTCGCAAACGGTTTTACCGCACTTGACGAATCGCAATCCTGGACGCTGCAAAAAAGCGGAAAATACTTCGTCTCACGCGGCGGCAGCTCGGTCATCGCGTTCACTTTGGGAAAGGGAGACAAATTCAAAATCGTCGCAAGTCATACCGACTCGCCCTGTTTAAAGCTCAAAGAACATCCCGTAACGGCGACGGAGCCTTTTTATCGGCTCAACGCCGAACCTTACGGCGGCGGAATTTATTATTCCCTGTTCGACCGTCCCTTAAAACTTGCGGGACGCGTCGTATACGAAAAAGACGGCGCGCTGATTTCGGGAAATTTCGTAAGCGGTTTCAATCTTGTCATTCCCTCGCTCGCCATACACATGCAACGGGACGTCAACGAAAAGTTCGCTCCAAACCCGCAAATCGATCTTCTTCCCCTGCTCTCGATGGAAAAGCCGCAATTCGAGCAGCTCCTTGGAAATCCCCTTTCATACGATCTATTCGTTACGCCTGCGGAACAACCGTTCGAAAGCGGGATAAACGGCGAATTTGTCTCCGCGCCGAGGATTGACAATCTGACAAGCGTTTACGGCTCTTTACGCGCGCTTGCGGAAACGGACTCTGACGGCATATGCGTAGCAGCGTGTCTCGATAGCGAAGAGATCGGCAGCCGCACCCGGGCGGGCGCGGGCGGGGATTTTCTCAAACGCGTACTCGAACGCATTGCTTTCAGCCGCTCCGTAACGGGAGAGAACTATTGCCGTATGTTATCCAATTCCTTTCTCATCTCTTTGGACAATGCGCATTCCCTGCACCCCAACCGTCCCGAGAAGTGCGATATCACCAACCGCGCCGTAACGGGCGGCGGCATTGTGATCAAGAGCCACGCGAACGGCGCATATACGACGGACGCGCTCTCCTCCGCGATCATCAAGAAGATTTTTAGCGTAGCGGGCGTGAAATATCAAACGTTCTATAACCGTTCGGACATGCGCAGCGGCGGGACGTTAGGTACAATCAGCTTAGGACAGGCGACAATTCTATCCGCGGATTTGGGACTTGCGCAACTCGCCATGCATTCCGCCGTGGAAACTATGGCAAAGAGCGATTATTTGGAACTCGAAAAGGGACTCAAAGCGTTTTATGCAAGCGAGATCACGCTTAGCGGCAATCAAGTTGTGATAAAATAGGTTGAAATCGATTAAAAAACCGCCCGCAATCTTCGCAAACGGAGATCGCGGGCGGTTTGTTCTATGAATAAAGCGCTCCCGAAGGAACGCTTTTCGATGATAGATCTTTATTCCAACTCAAACGCGCCCGTGTAAAGCTGATAATACTGCCCTTTCTGCTCGATGAGCTGCTCGTGCGTGCCGCGCTCGATAATTCTGCCGTGATCGAGCACCATAATCACGTTGGAATTCTTTACAGTAGAAAGTCTGTGCGCGATTACAAAAACCGTTCTGCCCTCCATCAGCTTATCCATGCCCTGCTGCACAATCTCCTCGGTACGGGTGTCGATGGAACTTGTCGCCTCGTCTAAAATCATAACGGGAGGATCGGCAACCGCCGCGCGCGCGATAGAAAGGAGCTGTCGTTGCCCCTGCGAAAGATTGGCGCCGTTATGCACGATCATCGTCTGATAGCCTTCCGGCAGACGGGAGATGAAATCGTCGGCGTTGGCAAGCTTTGCCGCCGCGATGCATTCCTCGTCCGTCGCGTCCAACTTTCCGTAACGGATATTATCCATTACCGTACCCGTAAACAGATTGGTATCCTGCAATACCATGCCGAGCGAACGGCGTAGCGACGATTTCTTGATTTTGTTGATATTGATTCCGTCGTAACGGATTTTTCCGTCGGCGATGTCGTAAAAGCGGGTGAACAGATTGGTAATCGTCGTCTTTCCCGCGCCCGTCGCGCCGACGAACGCCACCTTCTGCCCGGGGCGCGCATACAAACTGATATTATGGAGTACGATCTTATCGGGATTATATCCGAAATCGACGTCGAACATTCTCACGTCGCCCTGCAAACGCGTGTAAGTGACGGTACCGTCCGCTTGATGCGGGTGTTTCCACGCCCAAATTCCCGTGTGTTCCTCGCATTCCACAAGTTCGCCGTCCACTTCTTTCGCGTTCACGAGTTCGACGTATCCCTCGTCCGGTTCCGCAGGTTCGTCTACGAGCGCAATAATACGACCCGTTCCCGCAAGTCCCATGACGACAGAGTTGACCTGGTTGGAAACCTGATTGATGTTGTTGCTGAACTGACGTGTCGTCTGCAAAAATGCAACGATGAGCGCGATCCCGTTTTCGGCAAAAAACCATTTTCCCGACAAACTGAAATTGGGAACTCCTTTGAGCACAAATACTCCGCCGACAAGCGCAATAAGCACATACAGCACATGTCCGATATTGCCCAAAATCGGCATCAGCATATTGGCGTATCTGTTCGCACGGTTGGACTGATCGTACAGATAATCGTTGACTTTATCGAAGTCGGCTTTCGCTTCTTCCTCGTGACAGAACACCTTGACGACTTTCTGTCCGTTCATCATTTCTTCGATAAAACCTTCCGTCTTTGCCATAGCGCGCTGCTGACCGATAAAGTATTTGCTTGCGCCGCCGCCGACGACTTTCGTCACGAACAAAATGATACCGATAAACGCCAGCACGATCAGCGTGAGCCAGACGCTGTAATACAGCATAATGAAGAAAAGCGTGATTACCATCACAAGCGAGGTAATGAGTTGCGGGACGGACTGCGAGATCATCTGACGCAGCGAATCGATATCGTTGGTATAATAGCTCATGATATCGCCGTGATTGTGCGTATCGAAATAGCGGATGGGCAGAGCTTCCATGCCGTTGAACATCTGTTCCCGCATCTTTTTGAGATATCCCTGCGTGATAATCGCCATGAGCTGTTTGTCGACTGCGCCGGATACGAGAGATACAACGTAAAGACCGATAAGTATGCACATGGGACGAATGACATAGATACCCGCTTCCGACCAGCTTTGACCTGCCATGATTGCATCTTCGAGCGCAGTGAACACCTCGCCCATAAAGATCGAGGGAAGGGCGCTGATGACCGCGTTAAAGACAATACATAAAAGCGCGATCGTGAGCATTCTCGGATAATAATGGAAAATCGACTTGACGAGGCGTTTGAACACGCCCTTGGGTGCATGAATCTTATTCTTCATCCGTCTTTCCTCCCTTCGTCTGAGAATGATAGATGCTTGCATAGATCTCACTCGTTTCGAGCAGTTCCTCATGCGTTCCCAGCGCGACGATTTTTCCGCTCTCCATCACGAGAATCCTGTCCGCATCCTCTACGGAAGAGATCCGCTGCGCAATCACGATCTTCGTCGTTGCGGGGATATATTCGCGGAACGCTTTGCGGATGAGCGCGTCGGTATGCGTATCGACCGCGCTCGTCGAATCGTCCAAAATAAGTATTTTCGGTTTTTTCAAAAGGGCGCGCGCAATGCAAAGACGCTGTTTCTGCCCGCCCGAAACATTCGTGCCGCCCTGCTCGATATGCGTATCGTAGCCGTCGGGAAAGGAACGGATAAAGTCGTCCGCCTGTGCGAGACGGCACGCTTCGATCAGTTGCTCGTCCGTCGCGTCCTTGTTGCCCCAGCGCAGATTTTCTTTGATCGTGCCCGAAAACAGCTCGTTCTTTTGCAGCACGACGGACACTTGATTGCGCAACGTTTCGAGATCGTACTGTTTTACGTCTACGCCGCCCACTTTAACGCAACCTTCGCTTACGTCGTACAGACGGGAAATCAGATTTACGAGCGAAGTCTTGCTTGAACCCGTGCCGCCGATAATTCCGATCGTTTCGCCCGATTTAATATGTAAATCGATATCCGAAAGCACATATTTCTCCGCCTCGGCGGAATAAGCAAAATTCACGTTTTCGAAATCAATCGATCCGTCTTTTACTTCGTACACAGGGTTTTCGGGATTGTGTAACGTGCTCTTTTCGGTTAAAATTTCGCAAATACGGCGGGCGCTCTCAATAGACATGACGATCATCGCGAACACCATGGAAAGCATCATCAACGACATTAGAATTTGCATTCCGTAGACGATGAGCTGGGAGATCGCCCAAGTGTTATCGACTCCCGCCTTCATACTCATATAAGCTCCGATGAATAACACCGACGAAAGAACGCCGTAAAAGAAAAACTGCATGACGGGGTTATTCCAAGCGAGGATACGCTCTGCGCGCGTAAAATCCTTGCATACGTCGGTTGCGGCGCGGTCGAATTTCTGCTTTTCGTAGTCCTCTCTTACAAATGCCTTAACGACCCGAATCCCTTTCACGTTCTCCTGCACGGATTCGTTCAGATTATCGTATTTTTTAAACACCCGATGAAAAATGGGCATCGTCTTATACATGATCGCCAAAAGCGCGGCGGTAAGCGGCGGAATCACGGCGATAAAAATCCAAGCGAGATTCCCGCCCAGATAAAACGCCATAACGACGGAAAAAATCACCATTGCAGGACAGCGAAACGCCGTGCGGACGACCATCATAAACGACATCTGCACGTTCGTAACGTCCGTCGTCATACGCGTCACGAGGGACGGCGTAGAAAATTTATCGATATTTTCGAATGAAAACTCCTGGATTTTATAATACATGTCTTTTCTGACGTTTTTCGCAAACCCCGCCGAAGCGCGCGCGCATAACGCGCCCGCCGCCGCGCCGCATAAAAGAGAACATAACGCCATTGCCAAAAGAATAATCGCATACTGTCCGATTCCAAGCGAACCGTCCGTACCCCACATAACGATCCCGCTCTCGATCGCTTCGCCTAAATTGACGATCACGAGCGGAATCAGGCATTCGAAAATTACCTCGAGCGTAACGATAATGGGCGAAAGAATCGCCGCCGTTTTATATTCGCGGATACATTTTGCAAGCGTTTTAATCAACCGCAACACCTCCGTAAAAATATGATAACTTAAAAACCACGTAAATTCCTTTGGGAATTTACGCAATTTACGTCATATCATATCACTTTCTATTTTTATTGTCAACAAAATTTCGGGGAATAAACTGCAAATGCCGCGCGTCTTTTCTTTCAGATTATTATTCCCCTTATTATTCCCCATGCCTGCGTTTGAGTTCCGTGCATACCGCAGAAAGCGGCACTTCCTTTGCACGCAAAAGCACGAGAAGATGATAAACGAGATCGGCACATTCCCCTACAAACTCCTCTTCGTTCTCGTTTTTGGCGGCAATGACTGTTTCTACCGCTTCCTCGCCCGTCTTTTTCGCGATTTTATCCACGCCTTTTTCGAACAGATAAGACGTATAAGACCCCTCGACGGGATTGCGTTTTCTATCGTCGATCACCCGCTCAAGTTCGGCAAGGAACCGTACGCCCGCGCCCGCGTCTTCCCGTTCCGTATTGAAAAAGCAAGAACGGCTCCCGGTGTGACACGCCGCGCCCGTTTGCTCGATTTGCAAAAGGAGACAGTCGCGGTCGCAATCGAACGTCATCCCCAGTACTTTTTGGACGTGACCGCTCGTCTCTCCTTTTTTCCAAAGGCATTGACGGGAACGGCTGTAATAGTGCGCGTATCCCGTTTCGGCTGTTTTTAAAAGCGCTTCTTCGTTCATGTATGCCTGCATGAGCACGTCTCCGCTGTACGCATCCTGCGCAATGGCGCAAATAAGCCCTTTTTCGTCGAATTTCACATTTTCGGTAATCATTTCACCCCTCTCTTCTGATGCGCAAACCCCGTTCGCCGAGATATTTTTTGAGATCACGCATATTGATGATCCCGAAATGAAAGAGCGAGGCCGCAAGCGCAGCATCCGCCTTTCCTTCGGTCAGCACGTCGTAAAAATGTCCCATTTTCCCCGCCCCGCCCGAGGCGATCACGGGAATATTTACCGCTTCGGAAACCTGACGCGTCAGTTCGAGATCATATCCTTCCTTGGTTCCGTCCCGATCCATGCTTGTGAGCAGAATCTCTCCCGCGCCAAGCCGTTCGGCTCTCACAACCCATTCGAGCGCGTCAAGCTCCGTCTTTATCCTTCCGCCGTTGAGATACACGTCGTACCGTCCCTGTTCGTTCCGCTTTGCATCCACTGCGAGCACAACGCATTGCCGCCCGAATTTCATCGCCGCGTCCGTAATCAGAGAAGGATTCTTGATCGCCGCGGAATTGACGGCGATTTTGTCCGCCCCGCAGGAGAGCATTCTGCGAAAATCCTCCGTCGTTCTCATGCCGCCGCCTACGGTGAGAGGAAGAAAAACTTGCTCGCTCGCACGGGAGATGACGTCCCACATGGGAGATTCCCCGCGATAGCTCGCCGTAATATCCAAAAAAACGAGCTCGTCCGCGCCGAACGCGTTGTACAGCTTCGCCGTCTCCACAGGATCGCCCGCGTCCGTCAGATGAACAAAATTCACGCCCTTTACGACCCGCCCGTCCTTCAAATCGAGACAGGGGATCAACCGTTTGCTTAACATTTCATCTCCTCTATCGCGCGTTCCAAATTGATTTTTCCCTCATAGAGAGCCCGCCCCAAAACCGCGCCGTAAACGCCCCTTTCTTTTAGGGCGAGAAGATCGTCTATGCTGCGGATTCCGCCCGAAGCAATGATATTGAGTCCCGTTTTCGCCATGTCCACCGTCTCCGGAAGGTTGACTCCCGTAAGCGCGCCGTCCCGCCCGATATCGGTAAACACTGCGTCTTTTACGCCGAGCGAAAACGCTTCTTTTCCAAACTCGAACGCGCTTTTTTCGGCGATCTGCGTCCAGCCCTTCACGGCGAGCTTTCCGTCCTTTGCATCCAGCCCCGCCACGATTTTTTCGCCGTACCGCGCCGCCGCCTCAAAAAATACCTGCGGCTGACACACGCAAACCGTACCGAGCACGACGCGGCTCGCTCCCGCCGAAAAACGGCTTTCGATCCCCGCAAGCGAGCGAATCCCTCCGCCCGTCTGCACGGGAATGCCGAGCGCGGCAATTTTTTCGAGAATGCGTTCGAACTCGTTCTTTTCGCCGAACGCGCCGGAAAGATTGACGACGTGCAGAACTTCCGCGCCGCTTTCCAGCCATTCTTTTGCGCGGTCCAAAGGGTCGCCGTAATCGGTAACGACGCCGCGCTTTCCGTGCAACAGGCGCACGGCGCGTCCTTCCAAAATGTCTATCGCAGGATATAATTTCATAATCTCATAAAATTGCGCAACAGTTGCAACCCCGCGTCTCCGCTTTTTTCCGGATGAAACTGCACGCCGTAGACGTTTCCCGCATTCACCGCCGAAGCAAACGTGCGGATATATTCCGTTTGGGCGACTGCGTACTGTTCTTCCGTTTCGGCATAATAGCTATGCACGAAATAGAATTGCGTTCCTTCGGAAATACCCCGAAACAACGGTGAACGCAAATGAAAAACGCCGTTCCAGCCCATATGCGGCACCTTTCCCTGCGTAAAACGGACAACGCGCCCTTTGACAAGGGAAAGTCCCGCGTGCGCGCCCTCCTCCTCGCTCTCCTCAAGCAGAAATTGCATGCCGAGACAGATTCCGAGAAGCAGCGTATCCTTCGTCCTTTCCTGCAAATAGCGGGCAAGCCCGCTCTCTCGGAGATTCTCCATCCCCGCGGCGAAGCTTCCCACGCCCGGAAGAATGAGTTTTTCGCATGCGTTCAACGTTTCTTTTTCGAAAGAGACAACCGCGCTTCCGCCCAAATACTCCACGGCTTTTTGCACCGAACGCAAGTTTCCCATGCCGTAATCGATAATCCCAATCATTCCAGAATCCCCTTGGAAGAAGGCACTCGGTCGGAAATCACTTTCGTCGCGTCGCGCACACACAGAGCAAACGCCTTGAAAATTGCCTCCGCCTCGTGATGTTTATTGCCCGTGCGGAGCAGTTTGACAAAGAGATTGATCCCGGCGTGCGTGGAAAGCGCGCGGAAGAATTCTTCCACTAATTCCATATCGAATTCGCCGACTTTCCCCGTAAGCGCGTCCTCGAACGCAAGGAACGGTCTGCCGCTGAAATCGACGGCGACGAGCGCGGCGCATTCGTCCATGGGAACGAGCCTTTGCGCAAAGCGCGCAATTCCCTTTTTATCGCCGAGCGCGGTTTTGATCGCGTCCCCCAGCGCAATTCCGACGTCCTCTACCGAATGATGAAAATCCACCTCGGTATCTCCCTTGCAGACAAGCGTAAGATCAACGCCGGAATGCACCGTGAGCAATTCGAGCATATGATTGAAAAAACCGACGCCGCTTTGAATGTCCGCCGTCCCCGTTCCGTCTAAATTCAGAGAAAGGGAAATGTCCGTCTCTTTGGTTGTGCGTTTAATTTGAGCCGCTCTCATTTATTTTTCCTCCGTTTCAAGCCGTGCAATTATCGCGCGCGCATGCGCTTCCAACGATTCGCTCCGCGCCAGCCGCACGATATCGTCGCCGTCCCGTTTAAGCGCTTCTTCCGAATATTTGATAACGCTCATCTTGCGCGTAAACGCGTCCTCGTTTAGAACCTGAAAGAATTTCGCGCTCCCGCCCGTGGGCAGAATGTGATCGGGTCCCGCAAAATAATCGCCGACAGGCTCCGGCGTATAGCCGCCCAAGAACACCGCGCCCGCATTGCGGATGAGCGGAAGCAACTCTTCGGGATTTTTCGTATACAGTTCCAAATGTTCGGGCGCGACCTCATTGCAGAGCGCGCACGCCTCTTGTAAGTTTTCCACCAATATGATTCCGCCGTTGTCGCTTAACGACCGTTCGGCGATCTCCCTGCGCGGAAGCTCCTTTAAACGATCTTCCGTACGCTTTGCAATTTTTTCCGCAAGCGATAAATCGTCCGTGAGCACGATCGCGCGGGAGAGCACGTCGTGTTCCGCTTGCGAAAGCACGTCTGCCGCCACGCAATCGGGATTGGCAAACTGATCCGCAATGATGAGAATCTCGCTGGGCCCTGCAAGCATATCGATCCCGACCTGTCCGTAAACCTCTTTCTTGGCAAGCGTAACGTAAATATTGCCGGGACCCGCGATGACGTCTACCTTCTTCATGCTCTGCGTGCCGTACGCAAGCGCGGCGATCGCCTGCGCGCCTCCCGCTTTATACACCTCGTCCGCGCCGCATTCCTTTGCCGCTACCAACGTGAGCGGATGAATTTCTCCGTTTTTCGCAGGCGTCGTCACAACGACGCGTTCCACCCCCGCCGCCTTTGCGGGCAATACCCCCATACAAACGGAGGAGGAGAGCGGAGCCGTTCCCGCGGGAACGTAAATTCCCGCCGCCGAGACGGGACGCACAACATATCCCGTCGTTCTGCCGTTTTCCGTTACGAGGCGGTCGCTCCTTCCGCTACGCTTATGGTATTCGTAAATATTTTCAATCGCTTTCCGCAGGGAGGAGAGCAGATCGGGAGACACTTCGCGGTAAGCCTGAGCAAATTCTTCCTCGCTCACGCGGAAATTTTCGGCGGTAAGCGTCGTTCCGTCAAATTTCTTTTCATATTCGAACACCGCCTCGTCGCCGCGCGCACGCACGTCCGCCAAAATGCTTTTCACGCGGGCAAGCTCCGCCTCGCGCGCTCCGAACGGGCGGGAAAGCAGCTCCGCGCAAGTTTCTTTGGTATATATTTTCATGAGACGACCTCTTTGATCTTCCCGATAAGAGGAAGTATTTCATCCGATTTGGTTTTTAAACTGACTTTATTCACAACGAGCCGTGCCGTAATGCCCGTAAAGACTTCTTCGAGCACAACAAGTCCGTTTGCTTTTAAAGTAGAGCCCGTCTGCACTACGTCGAAGATGACGTCCGCAAGTCCCGTAACGGGAGCCAACTCAATGGAACCGTGCAAAGGAATGATTTCCACGTCCTCTCCGCGTTCCGCAAACAGACGTTTCGCCGTATTCACATACTTGGTAGCGACGCGCAAATGCGGACTTGTAAGAACGTCTTTGCGTTCGGGATAGCCTGCAAGACAGAGATCGCACTCCCCGATTTTGAGGTCGAGCATTTCATATAGTTCTCTGTTTTCTTCGAGCAACGTGTCTTTTCCCGCGATTCCGAGGTCGGCAACGCCCGACTCTACATAGACGGGGACATCGGAAGGTTTTACGAGAAAAAATCTGAACCGCCCGTCTGCGCTTGTAAGCACAAGCTTTCTCGTCTCTTCATGTAAAACGGCGGTATCTACGCCGCATTTTTCCAACAGCCGCGCGCTTTCCGTCGTCAAACGCCCTTTTGCCAAAGCAAACGCGATCATATTCTTTCCACCCCGCTTTTGCTCACATAATAGACGACGCTCTCTGCGCCTTCCGATTGCGCAGACGCTCTGCCGCGCTTCGGTGAAAGCCGCGCTTTCACTCCCTTATGGGTAAGTTCTTCAAAAAAACGGTATCCTTCCCCTTCCGCCCCGTCTTCGCATACGACGACGGCGGGCAGTTCTTCTTCGGAGAGCGTGTTCTGCCGCTCCAACGCAACGAGAATACGTTTTAATCCCATTGCAAATCCTACGGCGGGGATGTGTTTGCCGAATTCGTCGGCAAGATCGTCGTACCTGCCGCCACTGAGCACAGGTACGCCAAGTTCTTTTACCAAACCCGAAAAGACAATCCCCGAATAATAGGAGAGCCGCTTCACCGTGCCGAGATCAAAACAGACGGCGTTTTCATATCCCATTTTCGCAAGCAGTGTATATACTTCTTTCAAATACGCGACTGCCGCCCGCGCGCGAACGTTTTCGGTGAGTTTTTCCGCTCTTTCAAGCACCTCCGCCCCGCCGAACAACGTAGGCAGCGCAGATACCGTATTGAGAAGTCCGCTTTCCGCCCCCGCTTTTTTAAGAACGCGTTCGGCATTGAGCGAATCTTTGGCGTTTACATAAACCCGAACCGCCTCGGAATCCGCTTCGGAAAGTCCGCATTCTTCTAAAATTCCTTTAAAATACCCCACATGTCCTATATCGATAATAAAATCGGTCAAACCCGTCTCTTTCAGACATTCTACGGCAAAGGCGATCGCCTGTGCATCGGAAAACGCGCCTTCTTCGCCGAGACATTCCACGCCCGCCTGATAAATCTCGCGGTTGGTAAATCCGCCCGCGTTCTGCAAATCCCACTTATCGGCAAAGTAGCAGAGCCGCGCCTCGTCTTCGGGCAGCTTCGTCGCCGCGATACGCGAAATCGCAAGCGTCATATCGGGACGCAATACAAGCAGCTTTCCGTCGGTATCCGTGAGTTTGAACAGCCGCTCCTGCGGAATCGCGTTGCTGATCTGCGAATAAGTATCATAATATTCGAGCGTAGCGGAAAGAACGGGCTGATACCCGCATACGGTAAACTTCTGCGCCAGCCGCCGTTTAACGTCGTTGAGGAGACGACATTCCCGCGGCAAAACGTCCTGTACGCCCGCAGGCAATTTCCGATAGGTCATGATTTTCTCCGTAATCGATGTAATCAAACTTATTATAGCATTGCTTTTTGCTAAAAGTCAAATCATTCCGTATAAATTTCCGCTGAAAATACTCCATTCCCATTTTTTATGCAAGCGAAACACATTTTTATAAAAAAGAGATAAAATCCGTGCCCGACCGGATGGTCGGGCACGGGAAACACGATATCGGCGCATGAATTTAGCAAATATTACCATGAATCGAGTTCCTTTTTGAATTTCATCATAATCTTTGTTTCAATGCGGGAAATTTGCACCTGCGAAACGCCGATCTCGCGCGCGACTTCACTTTGCGTCATATCGCGAAAATAGCGCAGATAAACAATTTTCTGTTCGCGCTCGGGAAGTTTTTCGATCGCCGATTGCAAAAGCATTCTATCTATCATCTCCTCCTGCGTATCTTTGGCGGGAAGCCGTTCTTCCAGCGTGGCGGTCTTCTCATCTTTATAATCGGATTGCTCATATAAAGAAACGGGCATGTGCACGGAACCGAGCGTGAACACGACCTCGCTTTCTTCCATGCAAAAGGTTTGCGCGATTTGCTTTACGGAAGGCTGTTCTCCGTGCTCCGTCACATATTGTTCGATATATTGATTGATGTTCCGCGCCGATTTCTTCATTGCGCGGGAGACTTTCACGCTTCCGTCGTCGCGCAAAAAACGCTTGATCTCTCCCGCGATCATCGGCACGGCATACGTGGAAAATCGCACGCCGTAGCTCTCGTCAAACCCCGCGATCGCTTTTAAAAATCCCATGCAGGCAAGCTCGTATAAGTCATCGTACTCCACGCCTTTTCCAAGATAACGTTTCAGAATACTTTTCAAAAGAGAAGCGTTGTTTGTTAACAGTATCTCTTTCGCGTCGTTGTCTCCCTCTTTTGCCGCCCGAAGATAACAGAGCGTATCTTTTTCATCGAGCATCTGCTTCCGCCCTCGCGCCGAAGCTCTTGCTCATATTCACCGTTGTGCCCGCGCCGACCTTCGATTGCACGGAAAATTCCGTCATGAACGTCTGCATTATGGTAAAACCCATTCCCGAACGCTCCTCTCCCGGCAACGTCGTAAAAAAAGGCGTGAGCGCCTGCTCGATGTTTTCGATCCCTTTCCCGCTGTCGGAAACCGTAATATGTAAGCGGTTGTTCTCCGCCGCACAATCGATCGTAATCCACCCCTCTCCGTTTCCGTAACCGTGCACAATGCAGTTGGTGACCGCTTCCGAAA
The DNA here is from genome assembly GCA_964521125.1 of uncultured Clostridia bacterium. Lineage (GTDB taxonomy): Bacteria > Bacillota > Clostridia > Christensenellales > Borkfalkiaceae > Gallimonas. Next base: position 819 of record CAZFPP010000003.1, on the reverse strand, counting down.
CGGCGGTCTTGATATCCGACAGCTCCGAAAGCGTGGGATTGAGAGGTAACGCAAACGCCGCAACGACGTTGCGCGCAAAAACCTCATTTTCCGAACGGGATAAAAATTTCAATTGCATTTTATTCATAACTCACCTAAACCTTGGGCATCAGCGAATAGACGCCGCTCAATGACAGTATTTTATCTGCTCCCGTATTGGGATTTTCAAGAAACATGCCCATACCGTATTTTTTCAAACGCTTATACCGACCGATGAGAAAACCGATTCCCGTCGAGTCCATGAATTGCACGCCCGCAAGATTAAAAATCGCACGGGAAACCCCCGTATTCTCGTCAATAAGGCGGTCTGTCGATGTTCTAATCTCGGAAACGGAATGCTCGTCGATCTCGCCCGTAAGGTAGATATAAAGATTATCTCCCTTTCGGCAGCTCTGTATGCTCATAAATCGCCTCCGTTTGGAAAGTAAACGAATTATATCAAACGCAACGGCGCGTGTTTTACGAATGTAAAGAGAAAATAAAAGAAAATTGTCGAAAAAAAAGTTTGCAATTTTTGTAAAAACCCGTAAAAAATCACTTGACTTTTGTTTTGATTTATTATATGATAATCGGGCATTGCGAATTGCGTTTGCTTGCGGGCCTTTAGCTCAGTTGGTTAGAGCAGTCGGCTCATAACCGATCGGTCCGCGGTTCAAGTCCGTGAAGGCCCACCATGTTGCAATCATGCGCTGTTTACGAGTTTTCGCGCAAGCGCAAAAATAGATGGCCCAATAGCTCAGTTGGTTAGAGCGCCAGCCTGTCACGCTGGAGGTCGACGGT
>CAZFPP010000002.1:0-63887 GCA_964521125.1 uncultured Clostridia bacterium | reverse complement strand
CGGGCGCGGTGATCGCGCAGATCATATCGCAGTATGCGGTCACGGGCACGAACGGCTCGGTCGGATTTATCATGAGCGGTAACGTCGTGCTCATCATACTTGGTATTGTTCTTATGGTCGTGGGACATCTGTTCAATCTCGCGATCAGTTTGCTCGGTGCGTATATTCACGACGCGCGCTTGCAATATGTGGAATTTTACGGCAGATTTTACGTGGGGGAAGGAGAGCTGTTTACTCCGCTCGGCAGCAGGCACAAATACGTCTGGGTCGCGCCCGAGCGCAAGGCGGCTCCCGAACAACTTGCGGCGGCAACTCAGGCGGCGACCGCTTAATAAATGGTTACGATCGCGCTTTGCGCGTTCGCAGATAAAATATTAGGAAACAATTTCGGAGGTTACATTTTTATGAGTGGATTTTTTGAATCCGGTTATGCGATCGCAATGCTGGGGATCGCGGTCTGCGTCCTTCTTTGCGGCGTAGGATCAAGCGTAGGCTTGTATAAGACGGGTAGCGCGGCGGCGGGCGTCCTCGGCGAAGATCCCAAAAAATTCGGTAAAGTCATGGTGCTCGTGCTGCTTCCCGCAACGCAAGGCATTTACGGCTTTATCGTTGCCTTAATCGCATCCGGTTCGCTTGCGGCGGATATGACCGTTGCGACGGGTTGGGGACTGTTTGGAGCGGTTCTCCCGATGGCGATTTCCGGACTCATTTCGGGCATTTTTCAGGGGAAATCCGCAGTCAACTGTATTTATGCGGTCGGCAAACAGGAGTCTCTCGGCGGTAAGTTGATTATCTATCCCGCCATGATCGAATTCTACGCGATTCTCGGTTTGCTTATCTCCATTATCCTCGTGGCGACAGTTTAAGGTGGCGTGATGAGCAAGGAAGCCATCGTAGAAAGAATTCTTTCGGACGCAGACGCAGAAGCGCAGGCGATCGTTGCCGAGGCGGAGAAAAGGGCGGCGGAAGTCGTATCCAAAGCCGAAACCCGCGCAAACGAGCAAAAAGCGGAGACGAAGAAGGAATGTGAAGATCGCGCGAAATCGATCGCGGAAGGAAAAGCGGCGACGGCGCGGCTGGATTCGGCTAAAATTCTTCTCGGCGAGAAACGTCGCGTTATCGATACCGTCTATGAAAGGGCGCTTCAAAAGTTACTTGCGCTCGGCGAGGAAGATAGCTTATCTCTTACGGAGAAGTTGCTGGAAGCATATGCGGGAGACGGCGACGAAGTGATATTCGCCGAGAATTTCGCTTACGCCGAAAAAGCGGCGGCGCTTCCCGTTTTTAAGGAGAAAAAGCTCGTTTTCTCTTTGGAACGGGCGAAAATCGACGGCGGATTTTTACTCAAAAGCGCGTCTTCCGATCGCGATGTTTCATACGGGGCGCTTATTGTTGCAGACCGAGAGGAATATCAGGCGGAACTTGCGGCAGCGCTGTTTCGTGTACAATAGGACTTAAAAGGCAATGGGAATCGATTCTCTTTTTACAAACGGAGTGATCGCCGTCAAAGAAAAGGACCTTTTGAAGGATAAAATCTCCCGCTTTTGCGAGCTGGGCGCGGAGGAGGCTTTTCATGCGCTTTTAGAAAGCGGATTCGGCGGCGGCGCGGAAGTCACGGAAGGCGTGGAACCGCTTGTCGCAAAGGAGGAGGAGCTGCTCGACGGGTTTATCCGCGAATATGCGCCTTCAAAAGCGGAAGCGGAATATCTGCTCGCTCCGCGCGATTTTCACAACGCAAAAGCGATTTTGAAAGCGGAATATCTGCATTCGGACGCAAGTAAAATGCTCTGTCCCGAAGGGTTGATTCCCGTTTCGCAGATCTCTATGCGCATTCGCGAGGGAAATTATGCCGCGCTTGGAGTTGCGCTCGGCGGCGCGCTGGAAGAGGCGGCGGCGCTTCTGAAAAGCGAAGAAACGAGCGTGTCCGGCGCAGAGATCGGCGGAATTTTCGAACGAGCGCTCTTTGCGCATTTGAAATCCGTGTGCAAAGGCAATAGAACGCTCAAAAAGATGATCGTGCAAAAAGCGGATATGACCAACCTTTTAACGGCGTTCCGCGCGCCCGATCCGGAGTATGCGGCAACGCTGTTCGTTCCGGGAGGATCGTTAAAAAAAGAAGAACTTGCGAAACTGTTTCCTCCGGACGAAAGAGCGGAGCGAGCCTTTGAAAGTTCGCCTTATGCGTTGTTCTGCCGCAGCTGTTTCGAGGCTAAGCGCGAGGGAAAACCTTTTACCGAGGGGGAAAGGAAGCTTGCTTCTTTCGAAACGGAATACTTTGCGGCGCGCAAATATGAATTGCAAAAAGATCAGCCGTTCCTTTATTATGTGTTCCGCCGCAGGGCGGAGATCGAGAACGTGCGCATGGTATTCGTCTGTCTTGCCGCGGGAATGAAGGAACAGGATGTGAAAAACCGTTTGCGGGCGGTATAAGGAGGGGAGTATGCTCGGAAAAATGGCGATCGTCGGCGACGGCGACAGCATCATGGTATTTCAGGCGGCGGGCGTTGCCACCTTCCCCGCAGAAGACGAAAAGAAAGCGCGCGATACTTTGCGGAGGATCGCGGGGGAGTATAAGATTATCTTTCTCACCGAAGAACTTGCGCGTCCGCTTTCCGACTTTTTAAAACGGTTTGACGAAGAACCGTATCCTGTCGTATTGAGCGTTCCTTCAAAAAACGGAAGCTCCGGCTACGGCGAGGAGATACTCAGAAACGCTATGGAACGCGCGTTGGGCGTCGATATACTTTTTCGCAAAGATTAAGTAAAACGCATATGCGCTCATGCGCAATGAACATAAAAAGGATGCATACAGCGTGAACTGCCGGAAACGGCAAACGAGGATTTAGAATATGGCAGGTAAAACAGTAAAAATATCCGGACCTTTGATTATTGCCGAGAATATGGCGGACTGCAAGATGTACGACGTCGTGCGCGTCTCGAAACTCGGACTCATCGGCGAGATTATCGAATTGCGTGGAGATAAAGCCTCCATTCAGGTCTATGAAGAGACTTCGGGCTTGGGTCCCGGGGAAGACGTCGTCTCCACGGGCGAGCCGTTATCCGCAGAACTCGGTCCCGGACTCATCACGGGAATCTTTGACGGTATCCAACGCCCGCTTACGACGCTTTATTTTCAGTACGGAAACCGCATCTCACGCGGAGTATCCGTTAATAATCTCGACCGCGAGCGGCGCTGGCATTTTGCCCCCCGCGCGCACGCGGGCGACAAAGTGGAAGAGGGCGATATTTTAGGCGTCGTGCAGGAGACGGAGATCGTCGAACACCGTATTCTTGTGCCCAACGGCGTAAAAGGAACGTTGCTTTCCATTACGGAGGGGGATTTCACCATAGAAGAGACGGTTGCCGTAGTCAAAACGGAGCAGGGTGAAACGCCTGTTTCTATGCTCCGTAAGTGGCCCGTGCGCAAAGGCAGACCTTACCGTGAAAAGCTTTCGCCCGATCAACCCATGGTTACGGGACAGCGGGTGATCGATACGCTTTTTCCCATTGCAAAGGGCGGCGTGGCGGCAGTTCCCGGTCCCTTCGGCAGCGGCAAGACGGTCGTGCAACACCAACTTGCGAAGTGGGCGGACGCCGATATCATCGTCTACGTCGGCTGCGGCGAACGCGGCAACGAAATGACGGACGTTTTGAATGAGTTTCCCGAACTCAAAGACCCGAAAACGGGCGAGCCGCTCATGAAACGCACGGTGCTCATTGCGAATACGTCGGATATGCCCGTGGCGGCGCGCGAGGCGTCCATATACACGGGAATCACGATTGCGGAATATTTCCGCGACATGGGCTATAACGTTGCGATTATGGCGGATTCCACCTCACGCTGGGCGGAAGCGCTCCGTGAAATGAGCGGACGTCTCGAAGAAATGCCCGGCGACGAGGGCTATCCCGCCTATCTTGCAAGCCGCCTTGCGGAATTTTACGAACGTGCGGGAATCGTCAAGCTTCTCGGCAAAGAGGATCGTACCGGATCCGTCACCGCCATCGGCGCGGTGTCCCCTCCCGGAGGAGATTTAAGCGAACCCGTTTCGCAAGCGACGCTCAGAATCGTCAAAGTATTCTGGGGACTTTCCGCTTCGCTTGCCTACAAGCGGCATTTTCCCGCCATCGATTGGCTCATCAGTTATTCTCTCTATGCGGATAAAATGAAAAATTGGTACGATGAAAATGTGGGCAAGGACTTCTTTAAGTACCGCCAGTTTGCCATGACGATTTTGCAGGAAGAAGCGGCACTCGACGAGATCGTGCGTCTCGTCGGTATGGACGCGCTTTCGTCGAAGGACAGACTTACCATGGAAACGGCGAAAATGATCCGCGAGGATTATTTGCATCAGAACGCGTTCCACGAGGTGGATACTTTCACTTCTATGCAGAAGCAGTTTAAAATGCTCAAACTTATCTACGAATTCAACCGTCTTGCGGGCGAGGCGCTTGCCGCATATGCAAGCCTCGACGAAGTACTCGGTTGTTCATGCAAAGAAAAAATCGGACGCGCTAAGTATATTCCCGAGGAGAACATTTCGGAGTTCGATGAGATTCTTTCGCTCATGAACGGCGAACTCAAAGCGCTCGCGCAGGGAGGTAGAGAAGATGTTTAAGGAATATAAGACCATTCGCGAAGTAGTTGGTCCCTTGATGCTCGTCGAGGGCGTAGAGGGCGTGAAATACAACGAACTTGTGGATATCGTCTGCGGAAACGGCGAGATCCGCCGCGGAAAAGTGTTGGAAATCAACCGCGACAAAGCGGTGGTACAGCTCTTTGAAAATTCGCAGGGTTTGCAGATCACCACGGCAAAGGCGCGTTTTTTGGGACACAGTCAAGAGCTTTCTGTTTCGCGCGATATGCTCGGGCGTGTGTTCGACGGCATGGGCAACCCCCGCGACGGCGGCGCGCCCGTGATTCCCGAAAAGAAAATGGATATCAACGGCGAACCCATCAATCCCGCCGCGCGCGACTATCCCAACGAGTTTATCCAGACGGGTATTTCCGCGATCGACGGATTGAATACCCTTGTCCGCGGACAAAAACTTCCCGTGTTCTCCATGAGCGGACTTCCGCACGCCGAGCTTGCGGCGCAGATCGCGCGTCAGGCAAAGGTGCGCGGCGGCGATAGTAAATTCGCCGTGGTATTCGCCGCAATCGGAATCACGTTCGAAGAGGCGCAGTATTTCGTAGACGATTTTAAGCGCACGGGCGCGATCGAACGGACGGTACTGTTTACCAATCTTGCGAACGACCCCGCCGTCGAACGTATCGCCACGCCGCGTATGGCGCTCACTTGCGCGGAATATCTTGCGTTTGAGTGCGGCATGCACGTGCTCGTCATCATGACGGATATCACCAACTATGCCGAAGCGCTCCGCGAAGTCTCGGCGGCGCGGCGCGAAGTTCCCGGGCGGCGCGGCTATCCCGGATACCTCTACACCGACCTTGCGTCCTTATACGAACGTGCGGGAAGGATTCGCGGCTTAGAAGGCTCCATTACGCAGATTCCCATTCTTACCATGCCCGAGGACGATAAAACGCACCCCATTCCCGACCTTACGGGTTACATTACCGAAGGGCAGATCATTCTTTCCCGCGATTTGTATAAAAAGGGAATCAATCCTCCCATCGACGTTATGCCCTCTCTTTCCCGTCTAAAAGACAAGGGAATCGGCAAAGGCAAGACGAGAGAGGATCATGCCGACACGATGAACCAACTCTTCGCGGCGTATGCAAGCGGGAAGGAGAGCAAAGAGCTTTCCGCGATATTAGGCGAAGCGGCGCTGTCGGATACCGATAAGCTGTTTGCAAAATTTGCCGAGGAATTTGAAAAGAAATATATCAATCAGGGATTCGATACGGATAGGTCTATTGAGGAAACGCTTGATCTCGGTTGGGAACTTATGAGAATTCTGCCGGTAGGCGAGTTGAAACGTATCCGTCAGGAGTACATCGAAAAGTATCTGAACACAGAAAAGACAGAGGGTTAAAGAATGGCAAGGCTCAACGTAAATCCCACCCGAATGGAGCTGAAAAAACTGACCGCGCGGCTGAATACCGCCGTTCGCGGACATAAGCTCTTGAAGGACAAATCGGACGAGATGATCCGCCGCTTCACGCTCATCATCAAGGAGGATAAATTACTCCGCGATGAAGTGGAAGAAGAACTTTCCCGCACGTTGGGGCAGTTTTCCGTCGCACGTTCCGTTACGCCTTCCTATCAGGCGGAGACGGCGTTTTCCATGCCCTCCGTTGCCGTACAGGCGGATTGTTCTACTGCGAGTATCATGGGCGTGGAAGTACCGAAGATCGGGCTGAAAGAGGAGAAGCGTTCGGGCGGTTTACCGTATGCCTATTCCGAAATTACGAGCGAGGCGGATTATTCGGTGGGGATGGTAACGGCGCTTTTGCCTAAACTTGTAGAACTTGCCGAAACGGAAAAAGCCGTGCGGCTTTTGGCGGACGAAATCGAACGCAACAAGCGGCGGGTGAATGCGCTTGAATATGTGATGATCCCGCAACTTGAAGAGACGATTAAATATATTAAAGACAAACTTGCCGAAAACGAGCGCGCTGCCCTTGTGCGTATGATGAAGGTGAAAGAAAAGAATTAAAAAAGTAAGATATTGCGTTTAACTCGTGTTGTCGCTTTTGGAAACGCGGTGAAAGCAAATTGCACTTATAAAACCGTCCGATATCGGGCGATTTTTTTACGGAAATTTTTTCCGTAACCGCTTGATTTTTCCCTTGGCGGGGTATATAATACTGTACAGAAAAAATTACGGAGGATTTTATGTTAAACAAGAAGATTGCCGATATGATCAACGATCAGATCAATAAAGAATTTTATTCCGCTTATCTCTACCTTGATTTCGCCAACTATTATGACGACGAGGGATTAGACGGGTTTGCGCATTGGTATGAGGTACAGGCTCAGGAGGAGCGCGATCATGCGTTTATGCTCCGCCGTTACCTCATCGATAACGGTGTTCGGGTTTCGTTTGAAGCGATTGCAAAACCCGATAATCAGTTTGCCTGTCATCTTGCGCCTTTGGAAGCGGGCGCAAAGCATGAACAGTACGTCACCTCCCTTATTACCGCCATTTATGCCGAGGCGTTCGCGCAAAAAGACTACAAGACCATGCAGTTCCTCGATTGGTTCGTGAAAGAACAGGGCGAGGAAGAGAAGAACGCGGACGATCTCATCAAGAAGATGAAACTTTACGGTACCGACGCAAAGGGCTTGTACGCGCTCAATCAGGAGCTGCTTGCAAGAGTTTACACGCCTTCGACGACGGGACCCGCTATGTAATTACAGAAAACGTGACGGCGCCGAATGCTCGGCGTCGTTTTTTTTGAAAAAAATTATTGGATTGCGGTTGACGTCTTGCCAAATTGCGCAAAATATGGTAGAATAACTGCCGAGGGTCAAATTATGTGGTTTTTTCGTAAAGGAAAGCCGTTACGGTCTCTTCCGGAAATATCCGAATCGGAGAAGATTGTTTTATTGCAGTGGGAAGGACTTTCCCGTCGCGAAGACGCGATTCAACGTATCTTTTTTCGAAAGGACGGAAAACGTCGCATTTTGATCTTAAACCGCGCCGACGGATTTCTGACTTATTGTCGAGAGAGATTGACGATCGCCGATGAGGCGGAGCGAGAGATTTTTTCCGAATACGGCTTTTGGGAACCCGACGGGGGCGGCGGTATCTATGACAGCGAGGAGCGCCTTTTGCGCGATTTGAAAGCGGAGCTTGCGGATTACGAAGAAGAACCGTTTCGAAAAAATCATAGAACAGGAGAAAATCATGCATAATACGATCAACATTACCGAAGATCTCGTCTACGTCGGGGGAAGCGACAGAACGCTCTCGCTGTTCGAAAGCGCGTTTCCCGTGCCGCGCGGCACTTCGTATAATTCTTATCTTCTGCGCGATGAAAAGACCGTGCTGTTTGATACCGTGGATAAGGCGATAGGCGACCTCTTTTTAGAGAATGTCGCTTATGCTCTGGACGGAAGGAAGCTCGATTATCTCGTCGTTCATCATATGGAGCCGGACCATTCGGCTACCTTTCAACGTCTTATCGAACTCTATCCCGAGGCGACTGTTGTAACGAATCGCAAAGTTGCGCAAATGCTATCCAACTTCTTCCCGTTCGATAACGGGTGCGTGAAGATCGTGCAGGAAGGAGATACGCTCGCAACGGGAAAACATACGTTACAGTTTGTGTTCGCGCCCATGGTTCATTGGCCCGAAGTCATGTTCACATTCGATACGGCGACGGGCACGCTGTTCTCTGCCGACGCATTCGGCGCTTGGGGCGCGCTCGGCGGCAGTATTTTTGCCGACGAAGTGTACTTCGAACGCGATTTTCTCGACGACGCGAGAAGATATTATTTCAATATCGTTGGAAAATACGGCGTACAGGTGCAGAATGCGCTCAAAAAAACGGCGGGGTTGGAGATTAAGATGATTTGTCCGTTGCACGGACCCGTTTGGAGAAAAGATATCGGTTGGTATATCGGCAAATATATGACTTGGAGCGCATATGAGCCGGAAGAAAAGGGAGTCGCGGTATTTTACGCGTCCGTTTACGGACACACGGCAAACGCGGCGGAGATCCTCGCCGCGAAGATCGCGCAAGAGGGCGCGACGAACGTAAAGGTTTACGACGTCTCGCAGACTCATATTTCCGAGCTGCTTTCCGAAGCGTTCCGCTATTCCCATCTCGTGTTTGCCTCGTCCACCTATAATAACGGAATCTTCCTCACGATGGAGAATTTGCTTAACGATTTGAAAGCGCACAACTTCCAAAACCGCAGATATGCGATTGTTGAGAACGGCTCCTGGTCTCCGCAGGCGGGCGGACTTATGCAGGCGCAGATTTCCTCCTGGAAAAATATGGAGCAGATCGGCGAAAAAGTAACGGTGCTCTCCTCGGTAAAAGAGGGGACGGAAGAAGCGCTTAACGCTTTGGCGAAGAGCATTGCGGAAAGCGTGAAAAACGCATAAAAACGAAAATAAATAAGGAGGTCGGTTATGGCGAAATATATCTGTAACGTATGCGGTTACGTTTACGACGAAGAAGCGGGCGATCCCGATAACGGCATCGAGCCCGGAACTAAATGGCAGGACGTGCCCGATGATTTTACCTGTCCGCTCTGCGGTGTGGGGAAAGAAGATTTTTCGGCTGAATAAACAAATCATACGGCAAAAACGGACGGACGGGCTTATTTGCCCGTCCGTCCGTTTTTGCTATTGCCGCTTCGCCGACAGTTCGGTTCCGCAAAATACCGTCTACGCATAAGCGTTCACTCAAAATCGGCGGTCGCTTAAAGATTTTTTTTCTTTTCTTCCCCGTTATTCTGTTCCGTACCGTTTTTGTTGCGATTTTCTTTGTAGGCGGGATAGTCTTTCAGGCATACAACGATACAGGCGATTGCGAATACCAGAATAAAGATTCCGATTCCGCCCAAAACAACGTTTACGCCGCCGTCTTTCACGGCTTTGGAAGTGGTGAAATTTGCCGAAGATTCCTGCCCGTAAACGGCATTGACGACGGCGTTCGTCATTTCCGCAGCGTCCGCTAATTTTTCGTATTCTGCATTCAACCGCGCCTCGAATGCCGTTATATTTTCTTGATTCGATAACATCTCAATCTGATATTCGATTTGCATATTCCGTTCAACGAGTTGAGCAAGCATTTGCGAGAGATCGGCTTCTTCCTGTTCGATAACAATTTGCGAACTGCTCTCCGATTGATTGACTGCATCTGCCGATGAGGCGCTGTTTACGGCGCGTGTGAGATTGGTTGTCTGGCTTGATATATCCATAAGACTTTCTTTTAGCGCCGCGATAGTTTTCTCATTCAAAGCAAGTTCGTTTTTCAATTCTGCAATTCTCGCTTCGGCATAATCTACGGGAACGTATCCGCTGAGATCAAGTTCTTCTTGTAATCTCGATCGAAAACCGCCGTCGTTGTCGCTGTACAAGACGGCGATTTTCGCGCGGTAATTTTTCAACGTTTTCCCTTCAACCGTATAATTTTCACTATATAGTGTGATGAGATCGTCCAATTGCGCAAGTAATTCTTTTTTCTGGGCGTCAAGCAACGTCAAACGGTCGCTGTAAGACGCTCCCTCAAAAATTTCGTAATCCAACCGGAAATCCAATTCGCTTGCAATGGTTTTGGCGCGGTTGACGGGCACGTCCGCTATAGCGCGGATAAAATCCGCCGCCACGGTTTTTCCGGAGAAATAAGAACCTTTCACGGTGATTGTATAATATCCCGTGTATTGCGTCACGCCGTTTTCGGTTTGCGTTTCCGCGACGATGGAAATATCGTCTTCGGAAATCATTTTATCTACGTCTATTTTTGAAAAACGGGAATCGGTCTCTTTCGCCTTTTCGAGTACGGAATACGAGATCAGTTCGCGATAATAAAACGGCGTGCCGTCCGGGTATTTGAGCGTATCGCTTGACGGATAAGTAATGGAAAATTCTAAGCTGTATTTTGCGGTTAAAGGGTTCAAGCAAAAGACGAGCAAAAGGACGGCAATCACAGTAACGAGAACGGCGATTCCGAGTACATATAAAATCTTTTTACCGACGATGTGGCAAATCTCTCCCAAGGTAATGCCTTCGTCCTGCGTATGATGATCCATAAAGCGCTCCCGTGAAAATTTTCTGTTAGAGGGGTCAGTTCTTGGTTGCGAATTGCGCTTTGCTCAAAGAATAAGTCAATGTGCCGAGAGATTGCAGAACAGGCGCCTGCAACCGTAGCAAAACATTGCGGTACATATTATTTTCCGCGCTCGTCGTTGCGGCGTAAACAGCCTTCTGCGCCGAACCGGAGAGGTCGGTTTGATAGGAAACGGAGGCTTCGTATACGGTGATCGTAGTGTCTTCAATCGCCGTTCCGTCCATTTCGAAATGAATTGTTTCCGTCGCCGCGGTTGCGCTTACAGAGACGGTCTGTACGCTGTTCATCACCGTATTGATGGTGCGGAAGGAGGGCGCGGCGCTCAAATCAAGCCCGCGTAGTGCAAAGGCGATTTGTTCGTTATCTAAGAAAGTATCGCTTCCCGAGACGTCGAATTCCTCTATCACGGGTTCGGCGTCCGTTTTGGAAAGATCGTTAAAGGTCTGCGTCGCTTTTGTAAGCGCGGCGTCGTATTCGGTAACGATCGAGTAATAAAAAAGTTGCGATGCGTTTTCCAAAGAAGTGGGATTGTCCGTAAGCGCGGAGGTGGAATGAACCGTTTTTTCGCTTTCCACGGGGCGCAGTTTTTCTCCCGCGGAAAGAAATTTTACAACGGAATGCGTGTAATCGTTGAATGTTTCCCCCGTCAAGCCGTTGAGCGTATACCGTCCCGAGATGGTAAGATCGCTTGTAAGAATATAACCTTCCGCAACCGTTCCGTCCGAGAGGGTAAGCATTTCGTTTTTCAGTTCGGTGACATACGATCCTTCGTCGTATTCGACGGAAAGCGCCGTGGTTTCCGCTGGCGAGAATGTAACCGTATATTCGAGTTTTTCATAAGTATCGCTCACCGTCGAAATCGAGGTGTTTTTATACCAATTGGCGGTAAAGGAAAGGGGGGACGCATTGGAACATGCGCAAAGTAAAGTAAGCGGCGCGAGAAGCAACAGTCCCGTAATTCGAATTTTTTTCATTGAAAACTCCGTTGAAGTATCTTAGCGGTTTCATTATAACATAAAAATTTTCGTTTGTAAAAATAAATCTTCGAAAATAGGAGAAAATTTCATGAAAAGTATGTTATAATGGAAGAAAATGTAACGGAAACGGTTATGAGAAAGATCGTCGGCGCGCCAACGCTGGACGACGCGCTTGCGGTACTTCGCGAACGCGTAGAAGAAAGCGAACGGCGCGGAGAAAAAAATCTTATCTTTTGTGAGGACAGGCTCACTCTGCTTGCAGAGCGCGCCGTTTTACAGTCGCTTGGCGGTACGTTTGCCACAGAAGTTACTACTTTTGCCCGCTTTCTTTCGAGCGAGAGACGCGTTCTTTCCAAACAAGGTTCCGTAGCGGCGATCTCCGCGCTCATTTCCGAGAATGAGGACAGGTTGCAATGTTTCCGCAAAGGGGCGGCGCAGGCGGTTTACGAGACGATCGCTCAGCTTTCCGCATCCCGCGTAGATGCGGACCTGTTGCTTGCCGGGGCAAGCGAAACGGATGGGATCTTGCAGAGTAAATTGCATGATCTGGCTTTTCTGTCGGAAAAATATCATGATTTTTTGCGGGAAAACGATTGGATTGATGAAAACGGGTATCTCGCTCTGCTTCCCGAAAAACTTGCGGAGACAGATCTCACCCATACGCATATTTTTTTCTTTGCGTTTTCCTCCTTTACCAAGCAGGGGCAGGCGGGGATCGTAGCCGCGCTCAAATCGGCCGAAAACGTAACGGGGATTTTTCTTGCGGGCAGAACGGGACTTTATACCAACGAAGGCGCGCATATTTTCCGCAAGTTATGCGAGGAACAGGGCGAGACGGCGGTCTCTATGGTAAAATGTTCTCTGGAGGGAGACGCGCTGCATTTGCGGGACGGGCTGTTTTCACCCGAATACTGCAATGCAAGCGATACGGCATGTGTGCGCCGTTTTACGGCGGAGGACGAGACGGAAGAACTTTCCGTCGTCGCCTCTCTCATTAAAAAACACGTGGCGGAAGGTCTGCGTTATGCGGATATTTCCGTGCTCGTACCGGATAAGGATAGTTTTTCCGTTGCGGAACGGGTATTTTCCTCCTATAAAATCCCCTTTTTCGCCGATAAAAAACGGGCGTTTTCCGAACATCCGTTTTGCGCGTTTGTATTGAACGTACTTGCGGCGGTTTCGGACGGCGTTTTGCCCGACGAGGCGGATGCGATTGCTTCGAGCGTCTATTTCGGACAGGGAGACGAATACCGGAACTACCTTCTCAAATTCGGAGGATACCGCGGCGCAGTGCGGCGCAATATTAAAGAAGGCGATACGATTAAGGGATATAGCCGAGATGCGCTTGTCGCTTGCCGCGAAAAGATGCTTGCTATTCTATCCTGTTTTCCCGCAAAGGGAAAGGGAAGAATCTTTACTGCGGGCGTGAGAGCCCTTTTTTCGCTGACAGAGGGAGAGAGGGTAACGCAAACGCTGCAAAATTCCTTTTCGGGAGCGGAAAAGGAATTTTTGGAACTTTCTCCGCTTGAACCCGTACTTAACGAAACGGAGCTTATAACGGGAGAACGACTCTTTACGGCACGGGAATTTTCCGCTATGTTAAAGAGCTCGCTTGACGCGTTAGAGATTGCCATGATTCCGCAGTCGGTGGATTCCGTTTTCGTGGGAGACGCGACGGAGAGCAAATTCGAGCGGGTAAAGGTCTTGTTTGTAACGGGATTGACGGATGCGCTTCCCCGCACGTCGGAGGACACTGCCGTTATTACGGACGGAGAAATCGAGCGGCTTGCAAAGTTGAAAGTGGAAATCGAACCGGCGATTGCGCAAGTGAACGCCCGCGCAAGAGAGAGTTTAGCGCTCAACGTATGTGCGTTCACGCAAGCGTTGTATTTGAGCTATTCTTTAAAGCGCGGGGAAAAAGAGACTTCCCGCGGGGAAATTCTGCAATATGCGGAGAGGCTGTTCGATATGCCGCCTATGCCCGATTTATTTCCTTTTGATTGCTGCGAACGGCAGCCTGCCGCGCTAAGATTGCTTACTCTTAAGAATGAGTTCGAAACGGGGAGGAGAAACGATCTTAAAGAATACTCTTCTTTGTACGCCGCGCTCAAAGAGCGGGGCGAAGACGTGGAGAAATTGTTTTCAGGCGGAAAAAAGCGCAACGTCCCCGAAGCGAAGGAACTTTATTTTGCGGGAGCGGTCTCTCCCACGACGCTTGAAAAATATTTTGCCTGTCCCTATGCCGGGTTTGCGGCGCAGGCGCTTAAATTGCGCGAGAGAGAGGAGCGAACCGTGCTTGATACCGATGCGGGTACCTTCGTGCATGCCGTTCTGCAACGCGTTTCGGAAAAATTTAACGAGCTTGCCGATGAAGATGTGTGCCGCACGCTTGCGCGGGATGCGGGCGAAGAATTATTGAAAAGCCCGCGGTTTGCCGCGCTATCCGATACAGACGAGGGCATATATACGGGGGAAAGGCTTGTTTCGGAAGCGGCGGAAGTTACCGTTGCGGCGTTTCGTCAGCTTTCACAGTCCGCTTTCCGTGTGCGCGGGGTCGAAGCGGATATCGCCGTTCCGTCGATTTCTCTCAGAGGCAAGACGGATAGGATTGACGAGGCGGACGGCTATGTGCGCGTTATCGACTATAAGACGGGAAAAGTAGAGGACGCCGCGTCCGCTTATTATATGGGGAAAAAATTACAGTTGCAACTCTATCTTCGTGCGGCGGCGGAGGGAGAAAAACCGGCGGGAGCGTTTTATTTTCCCGCAGCGGAAAATTTTACGGCGGAGGATGACGTACGTTATCGCATGAGCGGTTTTTATTGCGGAGAGGACGAGGTCATCACCCGCATGGACGTTTCGCTTGCCGAGGGAGAAAAGAGTCTCCTGTTCGACGGGAAGCGGAACGGGAAGTACACCGAAAAAGGCATGAAACGGGAGGACTTCGAGGATTTCCTCGACTATGCTTTGCTTGTTTCCCAAAAAGCTGAGAACGAAATGAAAGCGGGCAATATTGCGCCTTCTCCGCATGAAGAGGCGTGCAGTTACTGTAAATTAAAATCGCTGTGCGGGTTTGTGGAAACGCCGCGCGGGAAAGAAAGCGTGAAATGCGCGGATATCGTAGCGGTCGTCCGCAGGGAAAAGGGGGAGCAATGAGCGTGCCGAATCTGACAGCCGAACAGCAGCAAGCAGTCGGCGCAACGGGAAAAATCATTGTTTCCGCTTCTGCGGGGAGCGGCAAAACGTTCGTCATGATCGAACGGCTGGTTTCCCTCATATTAAACGGAGCAGACCTGCGTAGCGTGCTTGCGGTTACATTTACCAATAAGGCGGCGGCGCAAATGCGGGAAAAATTGCGCGCCGCGATTTTGCGCAAAATTTCAGAAAGCGACGATGAAGGACGAAAGCGGCTCAAGGAACAGCTTACGGCGTTGCCTCTTGCGGATATCAGTACCATTCATGCGTTTTGTGCGCGGCTCATCCGCACCTACTTTTATCTTGCGGACGTCGATCCCTCTTTCCGTATTATCTCTACCGACGACGCCGAGGGAAAAACGCTCTCTCTGCGTGCGATGAACGGGGTATTCGAGGAGGAATATGCCGTCGGCGACGATGATTTTAAGCGACTTCTTGCCGTTTATTTTCGCAGAAAAAAAGATACGCAGCTTCGTACGATTGTGCTTTCACTCTACAACAACGTGCGCGGACTTGCCGATTACAGAAGCGTGCTGGAAAATGCGGGCGGCGACCGTTTTGACGAAGTTTGCGCATTTTTACGCGAAGAATATGTCCGCAGGGCGCGGTTTTGCGCGGAGAGTGTGGAAGATATGGGCGCGTTTTTCGCCGCAAACAGCGAACGGGCGTTGCGGGTCTGCGCCGATATTATGGAAGCGTCGCAAAAGCTTTTAAACGCAACCGATTTCTTTCAAATGGTCGCTCTCGCACAGGAAATGCCGAAGATCGCGTCTATACCGCCTACTACGCGCGCCGTCGGGGAAGAACGCCGAAAGCTTTTGTCTTTAAAGGACGTTTCGGCATTTATCAAAGAGATTTACAGGGAACTTGCGAAATACGCTCCGTGCGACGAGGAATATGCGCGCTATCGAGACGGACAGGAACGGGTGCGCTCGCTCGCCCGTCTCGTTTTAAAATATGACGAAGCGTATGCCCGTTTAAAACGAGAAGCGGGTGTGCTCGATTATAACGATCTCGAACATTTTGCTTTAAAAATCCTTTCGGATGCCAAAGTAAAGGCTGATCTGCGCGAAAAATACCGCTATGTGTTCGTGGACGAATATCAGGACGTCAATCCCGTGCAGGAGAGAATTCTATCGTTCGTCGGCGGAAACGAAGTTTTTCTCGTGGGTGATGCAAAACAATCCATTTACGGATTTCGGGGCAGTCAGTCGGAATATTTCGTCGACAAGACGGAAAATTTTCCCGTTTCGCTCGTTTTAAGCGAAAATTTTCGTAGTGCGCCCGCCGTCATCGAAGCGGTAAACCGTGTGTTTACCCGTTGCATGACGCAGGAGACTTGTAATATCGATTATGCAAATACGGGAGTCATGCGGGGCGGATCGCGCTACGGCGAGCATGCGGGGAAAGTGTGTTTTCATCTCATTCCTGCCGTTCCCCAAGAGGCGGTTTCGGAGCGCGGCGTCTATTCTGTGTTGCAAAGTATGAAGGAACCTCCCGATGCACAGGCGGAAGCGATCGTGCGACTTGTGGAACGGGAGGTGGGCGCGGAGTGGTTCGACGCCGATTCGGGATTGACAAAACGCGTTGGCTACGGCGATATCGCGGTACTTGTGCGCAAAACTAAGACGGAGGACGCGCGCCGCGTTGTTTCGGCGCTCAGCGCGCACAACATTCCCGTGACGACAACGGCAAAGGTCAATGTGTGCGATTTTTGGGAAGCGCGTCTTTTGATAGATTGGCTGTCTTATCTCGATAACGTAGAGCAGGATATTCCGCTTGCGGGTGCGATGCTTTCGCGTATCGGCGGCTTTTCGGATAGCGACCTCGCAAAAATCAGGTTGCGTTTCCCTTCGCCTTTTACGTTTCGCGCGTCATGCGAACAGTATCGCACGAAAATGGAAGATGAACTATCCGAAAGACTCAGGGAATTCGTGAAAAAGACGGAGCATTATCGCGCGCTTGCGTGCGTCAAACAGGCGGGGGAGATGATGGGACTCTTGCTTGCGGACGGACTGGGGGCGGAGATCGCGGCGAAAAAGGACGGCGGCGCGCGGCTTGTCCGCGTGCGGCGGCTCCTTGCGGAAGGAGAGAACTGCGGCGTGAACGACTTTTTGCGGAGGCTGAAAGCTTCTTCTTACCGTGTGGACAGCGCGGAGAGCGGCGGCGAAGAAGCGGTAAAAGTGCTTACTATGCACGCCGTAAAGGGGTTAGAATACCCCGTCGTTATATTGGCAAGCTTAGATGCGCCTTTTCACGGAGCCGACCATGACGACGTTATGTGGACGGAAAAATTCGGATTCGCACCCAGATGTTACGATTTTGAAAAGAAACTATATTACAATACCGTGCTTAGGAGCGCTTCCGCAGTGCAGCAGCGCAGGGAAGAACTGAAAGGAGAACTCAATCTCTTCTATGTTGCCATGACGCGTGCAAAATATCGTCTGCATATGCTGTTTCAAAATGCGGCAAATTCGTTTTCTCCCGCATTTGCGAAAAAATTCTCCGATTTTGTGGATTTTTCCGATTGCGCGCATTATTTCGAGGAGGAAGGGGAGGCTGAATTACCGCCTCTCGAACGAAAGGCGTTTGTTTATTCTCCAGACGGGGAGACAAAGGATCGCATTCTTGCCGAATATTGCCGCCCTTATCCGTTTGAAAAGAGCGTATCTCTTCCCGTGAAAGGTTCGGCGACGGAATTTATGAAGCACAACGACATAGCCTCGGAAAAACAGTTTTCCGAGGAAAAAGGAGAAAGCGCGACGGCGGAAGAGGGACTTGCCTACCATGCGTTTTTACAGCACGTCCGTTTTGGCGGGAGAGCGGTAGAGGAACTTGCCCGAATCAGAGAGGAGGGGCTTGTCCCCGAAGAGCGCCTTGCGCTTCTTGACGGGGAGAAACTGGAACGTATGCTTGCTATGCCCTCGTTGAAGGCGTTGGCGGGGAAAACGACATACCGTGAGCGTAGCTTTCTCGTCAGTCTTCCGGCGCGGGAAATTCTTGCGCTGCAAACGGATTCGGAGGATGAAATCGTCGTACAGGGAGCGATCGATCTGCTATGCGAGGAGGAGGACGGCTATACGATTCTCGATTATAAATATTCCTCGCGCGATCAGACCGCGCTTGCAAACGACGGGAACTATCGCGCCCAGCTATCGCTTTATAAGAAGGCGGTAGCTAAGATCACGAATACCGAAGAGGAAAAGATTCGCGCGCGGCTTTTAAACATTTTACGATTGTACGAAATAGAAATGTGACGATATCCGTCGCAGTTCGACTGAAAATTTTATGAAATCAATCCCCTTGCGGGATAAAATCTTACGGGAGTTTTTATTATGGATATCTTTTTATCGTTCCTTCGCCTTGCGGCGCAATTGCCCGATTGGGCGGTCCTTCTCATCTGTCCCGCACTTTTAATTGTGATCGGACTGTCGCTCGCCGTCTTTCATGCAGACAGGGCGTATGTTCCGGTTGCGGTTGCGCTTGGCGGTGCGGGCGTATTTTTGATGAGTTGCGTTGCGGAAGTTACGACGGTGATCGCTTGGGCGGGACTGTACGTTGTTCTCTGTGCAATCGTAAGGTTGTTTTTTCTCATTCCTTTCCGCACAGGAAAAAAGAGTAAGGACAGAACGGATGAAATGTACGAAAAATTCCGCGTCGGGCTCGATTTGCCCGAAATGGAAGATAACAGCGAGGTTCCGTCTGCCGTCGGGATGGAGGAAAGCGGCTTACAGCTCGATTATGTGCTTTCCCTTCTCGAACGGCTACGCGCATGCGATCTTTCCGCCGGCGACCGGTTGGAAGTGGATGAAATATCCCGCACGCTGGATCTTCGCGGAAAGGAGTTGACGGAGGAAGAAGTCGGGATCGTCAACGACTCTCTTGCATCGGCGCTGAAACTGACGGCGAAATATAAACTTTGACAAAGAGAGAAACGAGTCAAAAATAAAAAAATCCGGCGTGAACCGGCGACGGATTTTTTATGCGCGAAAAATAAATAAGAATGGCATAAAACGCTTGCATTTTTATGCGGAATATGTTAATATAATCAAAAGATAACGCGATGAACGCGGAATAGTATCTTATTTTCCCCGCTTGCAGAGAGCCGCCGTTTGCTGCGAGGCGGTGCGGGGCATAAGCGAACTCACCGCGGAGCGGTTCTCCCGAATCGACAGTAAGGAGAAACGGAGTTCCACCGTTACAGGGAAAGGATATGTATGTATCCGCTAAGCGGCGGGAGTTTCCCGCAATAAGAGTGGTACCGCGCTATAAAGCGTCTCTTGGAAATCAAGAGGCGCGTTTTTTATGATTATATCGGGAGGCGTAAAATGGAGAAGGGAAAATATCGGAAACAATTTATTTTGCCGAAGGAGCGCTGTATGGACTGGGCGGAGAAAAGCGCCGTCGAACGTGCGCCCGTGTGGTGCAGCGTGGATTTGCGCGACGGCAACCAGGCGCTCGTCGAGCCGATGAATTTGGAAACCAAACTTGAATTTTTTAATCTTTTGGTAGAGATCGGCTTTAAAGAAATTGAGGTGGGATTCCCTGCCGCAAGCGATACCGAGTATGAATTTATGCGTACGCTTATCGAACGCGGGCTTATTCCCGACGACGTGACGGTGCAGGTGCTCACGCAAGCGCGTCCGCATATCATCAAACGCACGTTCGAAGCGATTAAGGGCGCGAAAAACGTGATCGTGCACGTCTATAATTCCACTTCCGTTGTCCAACGGGAGCAGGTGTTCAAAAAATCCAAAGAGGAAATTAAACAAATCGCGGTAGACGGCGCGGTCATGCTAAAAGAGCTTACGGAGGAGGCGGGCGAAAACTACCGTTTCGAATATTCTCCCGAAAGCTTTACGGGAACGGAGCCGGAATATGCGCTCGAAGTGGTGAACGCCGTGCTCGACGTTTGGAAACCGACGGCGGAGAGGAAAGCGATTATCAATCTTCCCGCCACGGTGGAAAACGCGATGCCGCATGTGTACGCGCAGCAAATAGAATATATGCACAAACATATGAGATATCGCGAAAACGTTGTTATCTCTCTGCATCCGCACAACGACCGCGGTTGCGGCGTGGCTGCGGCGGAATTCGGATTGCTCGCAGGGGCGAACCGCATTGAGGGAACGTTGTTCGGCAACGGCGAGCGCACGGGGAATTGCGATATCGTTGCGCTTGCCATGAACATGTTCTCGCAGGGGGTAGATCCCGGGCTTGATTTTTCGAATATGCCGTATATCGTCGCGCTTTACCGGAATTTTACGGGAATGCGTATTTCCCCGCGTCAGCCGTATGCGGGCGAGTTGGTTTTTGCGGCGTTTTCCGGTTCCCATCAGGACGCGATCGCCAAAGGCATGAATTTCCGTAGCGAAAATCATATTACGGAATGGAATGTGCCTTATCTTCCCATCGATCCCAAAGACGTAGGCAGAGAATATGATTCCGACGTGATCCGCATCAATTCGCAATCAGGAAAGGGCGGCGTGGGCTATGTGCTTGAACAGAGTTACGGAATCAAGCTTCCCGCGCGCATGAAAGAGGCGATGAGCGCAATCGTAAAACGCGTTTCCGATAGCCGGCACAAAGAACTCAAAGCGCCTGAATTATTCGAATTGTTTCAAAAGAGTTTTCTTTCTTCGCGGTCGTATTTCGATATCGGCGAAGTGCATTACAGGCAGGTGAACGGTTTAACGGCAATTGTAGAAATCGTGCAAAACGGCTTGAAATCGACGGTGGAGGCAACGGGGAACGGGCGATTAGACGCCGTTTCCAATGCGTTCAAGCAATTTTTCAAGATAGATTACACGCTGACGGGTTATGAACAGCACGCGTTGACTTCCGGCTCGTTTGCGCAGGCGGTTTCTTACGTCGGCGTTGAGGAAAACGGTAAGATTTATTGGGGAGCGGGGGAACACTCCGATATCATCATGTCCTCCGTGCGCGCGCTCGTCTCCGCATTGAACAATGCGATGGACGGCGGTTCCCCGCTATCACAAGAGGCGCACGATTGATTCTTAATCATATAGGGGTAGTATGATTTTTAAAAAACCTTGTAGATTTATTTGACCATTTGTTATGCTCGTGATATAATGATAGAAAATTTTTTAAAAAGAGGTTAATTGCGTTATGGCAACAAATGAACGCTTGGAACTTAATAAAAATTTGGCGCAGATGTTAAAGGGCGGCGTGATTATGGACGTCACCACGCCCGAACAGGCGAAGATCGCGGAGACGGCGGGCGCATGCGCCGTTATGGCGTTGGAGCGCATCCCCGCGGATATCCGCGCGGCGGGCGGCGTTTCCCGCATGTCCGATCCTAAAATGATCAAAGGCATTCAGAATGCCGTCTCTATTCCCGTCATGGCAAAGTGCCGGATCGGGCATATTGCCGAGGCTCAGATTCTGCAAGCCATTGAAATCGATTATATCGACGAGAGCGAAGTGCTTTCTCCCGCAGACGACGTCTATCATATCGACAAAAACAAATTCGACGTTCCCTTCGTATGCGGCGCAAGAGATCTCGGCGAAGCGCTCAGAAGAATTGCGGAGGGCGCGGCGATGATCAGAACCAAAGGCGAGCCGGGCACGGGCGACGTCGTGCAGGCGGTACGCCATATGCGCCTTATGATGAGCGAGATCCGCAAGGTCGTTTCTATGAGCGAGGACGAACTGTATGAAGAAGCGAAACAGCTTCGCGTGCCTTACGAGCTGGTAAAATACGTGCACGAGAACGGAAAGCTCCCCGTCGTCAACTTTGCCGCGGGCGGCGTGGCGACTCCCGCAGACGCGGCGCTCATGATGCAGCTCGGGGCGGAGGGCGTGTTTGTCGGCAGCGGTATCTTCAAGAGCGGCAATCCCGCAAAGCGCGCCCGCGCGATCGTGCAGGCGGTCACGAACTATAACAATCCCAAGATCCTTGCCGAACTTTCCGAAGATTTGGGCGAAGCGATGGTGGGGATCAACGAACAGGAAATTCAACTCTTAATGGCGGAACGCGGAAAGTAATTCGCACGTTTTCTTTCTATGAAAGATGACGGATGAGAAACAGTCGTATGAAAATCGGAATTTTTGCCCTGCAAGGGGCGTTTATCGAGCATGAATTCGCATTCGGAAAGTTAGGCGCGGAGACGGTGGAAATTCGCCGCCGCGCCCATTTTTCGGACGGGCTTGACGCAATCGTTCTCCCGGGCGGCGAGTCTACCGTGCAAGGTAAACTATTGCGCGAAGAAGGGCTTCTGCAACCTGTGAAAGAGGCGATTGCGGGCGGTTTGCCCGTTTTTGGCACTTGCGCGGGGCTTATATTGCTTGCAAACCGAATCAGCAACGATGAAAACGTCTATCTCGGCACGATGAACGTGACGGTAAAACGCAATGCCTACGGGCGGCAGCTCGGTTCTTTCCGCGCCGATACCGAGATAAAGGGTATTGGGAAATTTCCCGCCGTCTTTATCCGTGCGCCTTATATCGAAAGCGCGGGGAAGGGGACGGACGTTCTTGCGGCGGTAGACGGAAAGATTGTCGCCGCACGGCAGAAACATATGCTTGCAACCGCATTTCATCCCGAACTGACGGACGATCTGCGCGTTCACGCATATTTTTTGGAGATGATAAAGGGTACGAAGTGAACGCGGTTAATTACGACAAAGTAATGTTGGAAGAACTTGAAAGGGGGCACGGCAAACGGCTGCTATTGCATAGCTGTTGCGCGCCCTGTTCTTCTTATTGCCTAACCGAGACGGCAAAATATCTTTCCGTAACCGTGTTTTATTACAACCCCAATCTCGATTGTGAGGAAGAATACGAGAAGCGAAAACGCGAGCAGATCCGCTTTTTACGGGAAACGGGACTTGCCGGTTTTCTCGATTGCGATTACTCCCATCGCGACTACGAAGATGCAGTCCGCGGATTGGAGCAGGAGCAAGAGGGCGGCGCGCGATGCGAAACGTGTTTCCGTTTGCGTTTGGAAAGAACGGCGCTTGCCGCCCAAGAGGGTGGATTCGACTATTTTGCAACCACGCTCACCGTTTCGCCGTTGAAAAACGCGCGGCTTATCAACGAGATCGGGTTTCAGCTGCAAGCGCAATACGGCGTGAACTATCTTCCTACCGATTTCAAAAAGCGGGGAGGATATCTGCAATCGGTAAAGCTTTCCGCAGAGTACAACCTGTACCGCCAAAATTATTGCGGGTGTATCTATTCAAAGCGGGATTGCGAAGGAAAGGAGTAAGTCGTTGAATCAGAAAGAAAAAATGCACACGGGAGAGTTGTATCTTCCGGACGATGAAGAAATTATGCGGGAACAGTTACTGTGTTTGGATCGGCTTTACGAATTCAATCGCACCCGACCGACGGAGTCGGAAAAGAGGTCTGTTCTTTTAAAAGAAATGTTTGCGGAAATCGGAGAGGGATGCTATATAGAGCCGCCCTTTCATGCCAATTTCGGCGGAAAGCATTGTCATTTCGGCAAAAAAATTTACGCAAATTTTAATTTAACGTTGGTGGACGACACGCATATCTATGTGGGCGATTTTACCATGTTCGGACCCAACGTGACCGTCGCTACGGCGGGACATCCCATATTGCCTGCATTGCGCGAAAAAGGATATCAGTATAACGCAAGCGTTCGCATCGGGAAAAACTGTTGGATCGGCGCGGGCGCGATCATTTTGCCGGGAATTACGCTGGGCGATAACGTTGTAATCGGCGCGGGCAGCGTGGTAACGAAGGATATTCCTTCGAATACGGTTGCGGCGGGGAATCCATGTAAAGTTTTAAGGGAAGTAAACGAACGCGATAGGGAGTATTATTTCAAAAACAGAAAAATCCAATTGTGATGAATTTGTTTGCGAAAACGGCTGTATTTATTCCAAAAGAAAAAGCGTGCGCCGCCCTAAAAGGGCGGCGCACAAACTTTTTATTCAAAAATTTCGTCGTATTCTACATTTAATATTTGTTTAATTAAAATAATTTCGTCGGGATACAAATGCCGTTGTCCGACTTCGATTTTCGCAAGCGCGCTTCTCGTAATATCGCAGCCGTTCAATTGTAGCTTTGTCGCCAAATAATCCTGCGTAACGCCTGCCTTTTCCCGCAGTTTTTTGATATTATTTCCAACGCGTTTTTCGGTTTTTTGATTCATCTTGATTTTTTATTTTAATTTTTGCACTTAATTTAGTGCATTTTCTTGACTTTATTATATCCGTATGCTAAAATCAGATTGCACTTATATAAGTGCAATCTGATTTTACAAAAGGAGAATTTGAAAATGTCGTTAATCAAATGTCCGGAATGCGGGGAAGAAATTTCTTCCACGGCGGGCAAGTGCATACACTGCGGATATCGATTTATTGTTTGCCCCGAGTGCGGAGAATTATACGCGGAAGGTGTGCAGATGTGCAAAAAATGCGGGTATCAATTTGCCCCTCAAGCTACCGCTTTGAATCAATCGGAAAGCGCGCAAAACGATTCAAAGGAGTTGTTAAATCGAATAACAGCAGATAATACTCTTCAAAATAGGATGAGTATAGCAGGAAATATTTTGTCCTTAGCGTCCCTCTTGCTATTAGGTATCGTTGCTATACTATTCTTTACATGGAAAAATTCCGATCCTTTGGACGTGCTTTTTAAATATGAAAGCACGCGCCAATGGTGTCAAATTTTAATTATTTTAGGGGCGTTCGTTGAAGTAATTTTTTATGGAGTCCGTTTTTGTCAAGCACTTATTATTTCTCGCTGCGCAAAATGGATTAGACAAAATAAAATCAACTTTAGGGATTACCTTTTCTCCATTCGAGATGCAAACGATCGAAAAACTCGGAGCGTTTACATACGAATGAAAGCAGCTGCTTGTTACTCTGAAGATACTTCTGCAAGAAATTTATTTATAGTATTTAATATTTTATCTGCGTTGACGTTCATATGTTTGAGCGCCTATTGTGTAATACTTCTTAATCTATGCGTGGAGAAAGCTATGATGTCATATTTGACGGCTCAAAGTTTTTTGGATTTATTTTCTAAAACAGATTTGATTCCGGTTATCGTGTGTTTCATAATTGTTTTCTTATTTCTTTTGATAAATATAGTTATAATGATTATACACAAGCAAAGAGAAAAACAGTGGGCGCAAAATAACAATTTATAATAAAATAAGGAAAAAATTTCGGCGAAAGCCGAAATTTTATTTTATGTATTTCCGTTCGCCGAAGATGGCGGTACCTAAGCGGATCATGTTCGCGCCGCGGCTCACGCAGAGCTTCCAGTCTCCGCTCATGCCCATCGAAAGATAAGTAATGTTCCCGTCTTTCTCTTTCGCGCGCTCGTAGAGGGCGCGCATTTCATCGCATAATTTTGTGAAAAGCGCGGTATCTCCCGATAGGGGCAACATCGCCATAAATCCGCGTACGCGCAGACCCTCCGTCTGCGAAAGCCTTTCGTAAGCGGCGTATCCTTCTTCTAAGGGGTAGCCGCCCTTGCTTTCTTCGCAACCGATATTGATTTGAATGAGAATATCCGTTACGATTCCGGCGCGCAAAGAACGTTCTGCGATTTCTCCCGCAAGTTCGTCTCTGTCTACCGAGTGAATGAGGTAGGTCTTTCCGATCAGGTACTTTACCTTATTCGTCTGCAAATGTCCGATAAAGTGGCGGTTTCCCCCGTGAATCCAGTCGTATTTATCGCGGAATTCCTGCACTTTATTCTCGCCGATATCCCGAATGCCCGCGAGAAGCGCCTCGGCGATCTCCTCGGGCGTGCGCGTTTTCGTCGCCGCGACGATCGTTACTTTTTCGCCGAAGCAATTCCCGTCCTTGATTTCTTCGAGCAGATTTTTTACGTTTTCTTCAATCATATCCGTTCTGCAATCAAATCCGCCATTTCGCGGCAGCCGACTTTCTTCATTCCGTCCGAATAGATATCGGGCGTACGGTAGCCTTCGTCGAGGACTTTTCCGACGGCGGTTTCCACCGCGTCGCATTCTTTGATTAAGCCGAAGGAATCGCGCAGCATCATTGCCGCGGAAAGAATCGTCGCAATGGGGTTTGCGATATCTTTCCCCGCGATATCGGGCGCGGAGCCGTGAATAGGTTCGTATAAGCCTCGCGTGCCGTCTCCCAAAGAGGAAGATGCGAGCATGCCGATGGATCCCGTGACCTGCGCCGCTTCGTCGGCCAAAATATCGCCGAACATATTCGAAGTGAGCAGTACGTCGAATTGCGCGGGATTTTTCACGATCTGCATCGCCGCGTTATCGACGAGCATATCTTCGACGGTCACGTCGGGATAGTTTTTTTCCGCATAAGCGTGCACCGTTTTGCGCCAAAGACGGGAACTTTCGAGCACGTTTGCTTTATCGACGGAAACAACGTTCTTCTTGCGTTTTCGGGCGAGTTCGCATGCGATTTTCGCAATGCGCTCGATTTCGGCAACGGAATATTTTTCGGTGTCCCATGCCGTCTCGCCCATTTTTTCGTCTTGGTATCTTCCGCGTTCGCCGAAGTAGATTCCGCCCGTGAGTTCGCGCACAATGACGATCTCTACGCCGTTTTCTACAAGGGATTTTTTGAGAGGCGAAGCGTCTGCAAGCGCTTTCCAAAGGCGCGCGGGGCGGATATTGGAATATAAACCCATCGCCTTGCGGATGCCGAGCAAACCCGCCTCGGGGCGCTTTTCCGCGGGAAGAGAATCCCACCGTTTGTCGCCCACCGTACCGCCTACCGCGCCTAAAAGCACGCTGTCGGAGGCAAGGCATTTTTCTACCGTATAAGAGGGAAGGGGTTCTCCGCAGTTTTCAATGGCGCAGCAACCCATAAGCAGATGTTCGAAAGTGAATTCATGTTTGAATTTTTCGGCAACTCTTTTCAAAACGACGATCGCGCCGTCCGTAATTTCGGGACCGATTCCGTCTCCCGATAAAACCGCAATATGTTTTTCCATGATTTACTCCTTGATTGATTTCATCAATCCGCCTGCGTCGATGATTTTCTGTATAAATTCGGGGAAGGGCTGCGCCTGAAAACTTTTTCCCGTCGTCTCGTTCGTGATAATTCCCTTAGAGAGATCGCACGAGACGGTATCGCCGTCGGAAATGCCCGCAACCGCTTCGGGACACTCTAAAATCGGCAGACCGATATTGATGGAATTGCGGTAGAAAATGCGCGCAAACGTATTTGCGATCACGAGGGAAATCCCGCTCGCTTTGATGGCGATAGGGGCGTGTTCGCGCGAGGAGCCGCACCCGAAGTTGTCTTTTGCGACGAGGATATCGCCCGTCTTCACCTTTGCGGAGAACGTTTTGTCGAGATCTTCCATACAATGGGAGGCAAGCTCGCTTTCCGAAGTTGTGTTAAGATACCGTGCGGGAATAATCACGTCGGTATCCACGTTGTCGCCGTATTTATGCACTTTGCCTTTCACATTCATGTTCATGTTAAAGCACCTCCCCGGGAACTGCCAATCTTCCCAAAACTGCGCTTGCCGCCGCGACGTAAGGCGAAGCAAGATAAATTTCACTTGTGCTGTGCCCCATACGACCTACGAAATTGCGGTTCGTGGTTGAAACGCAGCGTTCGTGATCTGCCAAAATTCCCATATGTCCGCCAAGGCACGGTCCGCAGGTTGGGGTGGAGACGATCGCTCCCGCTTTTACGAAAATTTCAATCAAGCCTTCTTTTAACGCCTGTAAATACACTTCCTGCGTGGCGGGAATTACAATGCATCGCACGTTGTCGGCAACTTTTCTGCCGTTCAGGATTTCCGCCGCCTGCCGCATATCGGAAATTCTTCCGTTCGTGCACGAACCGATAACGACTTGTTGAACGGGGAGAAAGTCCCATTCGGTATGCGTATTTTCGGGCAGATGGGGGAAGGCAACGGTATGTTTGAGTTCGGATAGATCGATCGTGATTGTGCGTTCGTATTCCGCGTCGCCGTCCGCTTCGTAAATTCTCGGTTCGCGTTGAAAGCGTCCCTTCATATAGTCGAGCGCGGTCTTGTCTACGGGGAAAATACCGTTCTTTGCGCCCGCTTCGATCGCCATGTTGCAGACGGTAAACCGATCGTCCATCGAGAGGGATTGCACCCCTTCTCCAACGAATTCCATCGAACGGTAGAGCGCGCCGTCCACGCCGATCAAGCCGATGACGTGCAGGATAAGATCTTTCCCCGTGACATAAGGAGGGAGAGTCCCCGTGAGCTGAAACCTGATTGCCGCAGGCACTTTGAACCAGAGCTTGCCCGTCATCATCGCGCAGGCGAGGTCGGTAGAGCCTACGCCCGTGGAGAACGCGCCGAGCGCGCCGTACGTGCAGGTGTGGCTATCCGCTCCGACAACGCAGTCTCCCGCGCCGACCAGTCCTTGCTCGGGCAGGAGCGCGTGTTCAATGCCCATGCGCCCCACATCGTAGAAATGTTCCACGCATTCTCTTTTTGCAAATTCGCGCGTATATTTCACCTGGCATGCCGCTTTGATATCTTTATTCGGCGTAAAGTGGTCCATTACAAGGGCGACTTTGTCTTTATACTTTACGTGACCGCCCGCTTTTTCCATCTCTTTGACGGCAACGGGCGCGGTGATATCGTTCCCGAGAGCCAAATCGAGCTCCGCTTCGATGAGCTGTCCCGCAGTTACGCTTTCCAATCCCGCATGTGCGGCGAGAATTTTCTGCGTCATCGTCATTCTCATGGCTTTTATACTCCTTTTTATAAAATAATACCATAATATCGCCGGTATGTCAAATTTTAATGTAAGTATTTTCTGATTGACAGATTGGGATTTATCTGGTATCATAAAGGCAATTATAAACGAGAAAGACAAATATGTTTGAGTTTTTTTACGGTTTCGATTTATCGCTCGCCGAATTTGCGAATGCAGTTTGCCGCAATGCGGGCGCGTTTTGTACTCCTGTTTTTAAAGTAATCACCTATTTGGGCGAAATGGGCTGGGCGTTCCTTCTTACCGCTTTGATTATGCTCTTTTTTCGCCGTACGCGAAAAGCGGGCGTTACGGCGATCGTCGCAATTCTTCTCGGCGCGGTCTGTACCAATCTGATTATAAAAGACGCCGTCGCCCGCCCCAGACCGTATGCAGACGAAAGCTCTCCTTTCTACGCGTTCTGGCAGGATGCGGGAAGTATGACGGAGAGCGAATATTCTTTCCCTTCGGGACACGCGACGGCTTCCGCCGCGTTCGCCGTCGCCATGTTTTTATGTTTCCGCAAAAGAACTTCATGGCTGTATTTGTTCGTTCCCGTCGTGATCGGATTTACGCGGATCTATTTTCAGGTGCATTTTGCTTCCGACGTACTGTTCGGCTTTCTCGTTGGGGCGATTTGCGGCGTTGCGGCATATTTCATCGTCAAACTGTTGCGCAAATGGAGCTTCTTTGAACGCTGTTTGAATTTCGACCTCGTCGGAAAACTGTTCGGGAAAACGCACTCGGAAGGAGAACGCAACGAAGAAAAAGAACCGTGAAAAAACTCCTGCTCGGTTGTCGCCCGGGCAGGAGTTTATCTTAAAATTTTCGAAAGACTGCGCCGTTCGAGGCGGAAGTGACCAGCGCGCGGTAGCGCTTCAAATAGCCTTCCGCGGGTTTTTCTTTGGGGACGAACGTCGCAAGCCGCGCGGCGATCTCCTCTTCGGGAACGCGGAGATTGATTTCTTCTTTTTCAATATCTATTTCGATGAGATCGCCTTCCTGCACGATTCCGATCACGCCGCCCGCCGCCGCTTCGGGACAGACGTGCCCGATTGCCGCGCCTCTCGTCGCACCCGAAAATCTTCCGTCGGTAATGAGGGCGACGGTATCGCCCAATCCTGCTCCGATAATGGAAGAAGTGGGGGAGAGCATTTCGCGCATTCCGGGGCCGCCCTTCGGTCCTTCGTAGCGAATGACGACTACGTCTCCTTTGTTGATTTTGTTGCCCGAAATCGCCGTCATAGCGTCCTCTTCCGAATCGAACACGCGCGCGGGACCCGAATGTCTGTACATTTTGGGATCGACCGCGCTCTTTTTTACGACTGCGCCCTCTTGGGCGAGATTGCCTTTTAAAATCGCAAGTCCGCCGTAGTTCGAATAAGGATTGGTCACGGGGCGGATGATATCGCTGTTTTTCACGCGCGCATGTTTTGTCAGTTCGTTCTGGGAAAGGGAAGCGACGGTCATCGCGCTGCCGTCAAAGAGATTCGCGTCGATCAGCGTACGGATGACGGCGCAAATGCCGCCCGCGTCCTCCAATTCTTCGATATAGGAATCTCCCGCGGGGGCTAAACGGCAAAGATTGGGCGTCTTTGCCGAGATCTCGTTCATGGTATCAATGGAAAGCTGTTCTTTGGAAAAGCCCAGCTCGCTTGCGAGCGCAAGCAGATGAAGCACGGAATTGGAGCTTGCGCCGATCGCCATATCAACGCGTTCTGCGTTCTTCAAAGCCGTTGGCGTGAGAATGTCGCGCGGACGCACGTTATTTTCCAGAAGTTTCATCACCGCTTCGCCCGTGCGTTTTGCAAGGGCAAGCCGCGCAGAATAGACGGCGGGAATCGTCCCGTTCCCGGGGAGCGCCATTCCAAGCGCTTCTAACAGACAATTCATGGAATTTGCCGTAAACATGCCGGAGCACGACCCGCACGAAGGGCAGGCGGAGCATTCGAACGCGGAAAGTTCCTCTTCGTCGATTTTTCCCGACGTGTATGCGCCCACCGCTTCGAACATAGAGGAGAGCGAGAGCTTTTTTCCGTCTTTATGTCCCGCGAGCATGGGACCGCCCGAGACGAAGATGGAAGGGATATTCACGCGCACCGCGCCCATCAGCATGCCCGGAATAATTTTATCGCAATTTCCGATGAACACGCAGGCGTCGAATGCGTGCGCAGTGGCGAGGATTTCTGCGCTGTCGGCAATGATCTCGCGCGAGGGAAGGGAATATTTCATTCCTTTGTGTCCCATTGCAATTCCGTCGCACACGCCGATAGAGGGGACGACGACGGGTTTTCCGCCCGCCGCGGTTACGCCTTCCGAAACCGCGCGCGCAATCGTATCGAGATGCATGTGTCCCGGGATAATGTCGCTTTGCGCGCATATGATGCCCACAATGGGTTTTTGTATTTCGCTTTCCGTCCAACCGAGCGCGCGCAGGAGCGATCTCTGCGCCGCCATATTGCTTCCGTATGTGAATGTGTTTGACATCTCTTATATTCTCTCTTTATAATCGTTCTCGTCTTTAATGCAAACCGCGCCGCGGGAAATCGCCGTCACGCCTGTGCGGGCAAGTTCGATGATGCCGTACGGCATGAGCATGGTGATAAACCCGTCTAACTTGGTGGATTTTCCCGTGAGTTCCATAATGGTTGCTTCGGGAGAGACGTCTACCACGTTCGCACGGAAAATTTGGCTGATTTCGTAAATCTGACTGCGCGTTTCGGCGTTTGTTTTCACTTTTACGAGCAAAAGTTCTCGGCAGACGGCATCTTGTTCCACTTGTTTTATCTTTTTCACGTCGATGAGTTTATCCATCTGTTTCATCATTTGACCGAGAATATACTCGTCGCCGTTTAGCACAATGGTCATGCGGGAGAACGCGTTGTCCTCCGTTGCGCAGACGGAGAGCGATTCGATGTTATACCCTCTGCGCGCAAACAGCGCGGCAACGCGGGTGAGAACGCCGCTCTTATTGGAAACGAGCGCGGAAATCGTGTAACGGTTCATCTTATCTATCCTCCCACTTGGTAATAATCGTATCGTACGTCTGTCCCGGTTTGATCATGGGCAGAACGTTTTCGTCTTCGCTGATTCTGCAATCGACAAGCACGGGCGAAGGGGTAGAGAGCGCCTCTTGCAAAACGCTTTGAAGATCATCTTCCCGTTCGAGAACGAGCCCTTTTGCGCCGAAGCTCTCCGCAAGCAATTTATAGTCGGTTTTCTTATTGACGATCGTCTGCGAAAAGCGGCTTCCGTAAAAGAGCTTCTGCCATTGCCGAACCATGCCGAGCGCGCGGTTGTTCATAAGCAATATGGTGATGGGCAAATTTTGCGTCACCGCCGTTGAAAGTTCGTTGAGATTCATGTTGAACGAGCCGTCCCCTGTGACGAGGATAACGTGCTTGCCCGTTGCGACTGCCGCGCCGATTGCCGCGCCCAGCCCGTAACCCATGGTTCCAAGCCCGCCGCTCGTTAAGAACGTGCGCGGGGTCTCGAAGGGAAATTGTTGGGCCGTCCACATTTGGTGCTGCCCGACGTCCGTGCAGACAACGGCGTTGCCGTTTGCGATTTTTGCAGCTTCGGCGATAATGCGCTCTCCGAATTCGGGTATGCTCTTTTTTGCGGATTCTTCCGCTTTATAACGGAGCGCCGTTTGGGCAAAAGTGCGTTCTTTTACCTCATTTAATAGGGGAAGCAGCGTCTTTAAGGTCTCTTTCACGTCCCCTAAAACGGAGTGCGTCACCGTGACGTTTTTATCGATCTCCGCCTCGTCGATATCGATTTGAACGACCGTCTTGTTTGCGGCGAATTTATCGCGGTTGAGCGCGACGCGGTCGGAAAAACGCGTGCCCACGGCGAAAATGCAGTCGCTTTCCAGCACAAGTTTAGCCGATGTCGCAGTACCGTGCATGCCCATCATTCCTACGAAAAGGGGGTGCGACGCGGGAAATGCGCCCAGCCCCATCAGGGTAGAAGCAACGGGCGCGTCAATTTTTTCGGCAAGGGCGACGACTTCCTGCGCCGCTTCCGAGGCGATCGCTCCGCCGCCGAGCATGATCACGGGTCGTTTTGCCGCATTGATCGCTTCCGCCGCGCATATGACCGCGCTTTCTGGCACGGGTTTGCGTTTGGGCTTTACGGGCGTTTTTTGCGTATATTCGGCTTCCGCGACCTGCACGTTTTTGAGAATATCCACAAGCACGGGTCCCTTCCTCCCCGATTCCGCAATGAAAAACGCTTCCCGAATGGTGTCGGCGAGTTCGTCCGCGTTTTTGACGATAAAGTTGTGTTTGGTGATGGGCATCGTGATGCCTGTTATATCGATTTCCTGAAAGGAATCGCGCCCCAGAAAATTGATTCCCACGTTTCCCGTGATTGCAACGACGGGGACGGAGTCCATAAACGCCGTTGCAAGCCCCGTAACGAGGTTGGTTGCGCCCGGTCCGCTCGTGGCGATAACGACTCCCGTCTTTCCCGTGGAACGGGCATAGCCGTCCGCGGCGTGCGCCGCCCCCTGTTCGTGCGCCGTGATAATGTGTTTGATCGATCCGTCGCGGTATAGCGCGTCGTAAATATCGAGCACCGCGCCGCCCGGATAACCGAACACGGTAGTGACTCTCTGTTCTTTGAGACATTGAACGAGAATTTCAGCTCCGATCATCTTCATAAATCTTGCTCTCTCCGAATTTAGTATTTTTCATTGTATAAGAAAACCGTCGCTTTGTCAAGCCTTTGGCGACGGTCTTTTGTTATTTTTGCATGAAATTATGCAAAAATGCCATAAATTTTAGAATTTATTCATGAATCAGGTATTTTCATACTCTCTAAGCCGATTTTCGATAGAGGAGATTCCGTTTTGCGCCGCTTTGCGGGAGGAACCGCCCACGCTTGCGCGTCCCTCGACCGACGAGAGCGTTTGCACGGCGGAAAGCACCGTTTCGTCGAAAATTTCGCTCACGGCACGGAATTCGTCTAGCGAAAGCTGCGTGAGAGATTTGTTTTGCTGCAAACAATAGCGTACGATTTTTCCCGTGATCGCGTGAGCGTCGCGAAAGGGAACGCCGCGTTTTGCAAGATAATCGGCAACGTCCGTCGCCGTGGAAAATCCTCCGCCCGCCTCCGAAATCATTCTGTCCGGATGAAATTTCAGCTTTTGCAACAGCGCGGTATAAATGGAGAGGCAGGAAAAGAGCGTCTTTTCGGCGTCAAAGAAGGCTTCCTTATCCTCTTGTAAATCTTTGTCGTAGGCAAGCGGCAGCCCCTTGATTACGGTAAGGATTGCCGTAAGATGTCCGTAAACACGTCCCGTTTTGCCGCGCACGAGCTCGGGCAGATCGGGATTTTTCTTCTGCGGCATAATGGAAGAACCCGTCGAATATTCGTCGGGGATCTCCCAATAGCCGAATTCTTCGGAAGTATACAATATGGTATCCTCGCAGAGGCGGGAAAGATGCGCCAAGGCAAGCGATGCGCAGAAAATATATTCGGCGACAAAATCGCGGTCGGAAACGGCGTCGAGGGAATTCTGAGAGATCTCATCGAAGCCGAGTAGCGTTTTCGTCAGTTCGCGGTCGATGGGATAAGAGGTTCCCGCCAAGGCGGCGCTTCCGAGCGGCATGACGTTCAGGCGTTTCCCGCAGGCGGCAAACCGGTCGAGATCGCGCAGAAACATTTCCGAATAGGCGTTAAAATATTGCGCGCCGTTAATGGGTTGCGCTTTCCGCAGATGAGTGAAGCCCGGCATGATAGTATCGATATTTTGCTTCGAAAGATCAATCAGCGTTTGAATAAGGTCTTTTAGAAGATTCTGTGCGGTTTTCACGCTTTCGCGGGCATAGAGGCGCATATCCGTCGCCACCTGATCGTTGCGCGAACGCGCGGTGTGCA
The DNA here is from genome assembly GCA_964521125.1 of uncultured Clostridia bacterium. Taxonomy (GTDB): domain Bacteria; phylum Bacillota; class Clostridia; order Christensenellales; family Borkfalkiaceae; genus Gallimonas. The sequence continues at coordinate 29,431 of CAZFPP010000002.1, read as the reverse complement.
GCTTTTTGCCCGTATCGCCAATGCGTTTTACAAGCTCTCCCTCCACAAAGGAATGGATATCCTCCGCGCCTTCCATCAAAAGCGTTCCGTTTTCAATCTCTTTCAGTATGTCTTTGAGCCCCGCGCAAATGTTCCCGGATTCCTGTTCCGAGAGAATCCCGCATTTTCCGAGCATCGTCGCATGGGCGACGGAGGCGGCGATATCCGCGCGGTAAAGTTTTTTATCGAACGAGAGAGATTCGTTGAACGCGTCTGCGTCTTTTGCCATGGAAGAAGTAAATCTTCCTTCCCAAAGTTTCATATATTGCGACTCCGTTGTTTTTGTTTATGCGCTTATTTTACATGATTTTAAAGGGAAAGGCAAGCGGATTGCGTAATTTTTGGCGAATTCGGGCGCGTTTTCGGCGTTTTGCTTGACACGCTCCGCACTTTCGTTTAAAATGAACATATGATTATTTTGGGGCTTGACCCGGGATACGGAACCATGGGATACGGAGTGGTTGAAAAAGACGGGCGCGGAAATTGCCGCGCCGTCGATTACGGCGTCGTAAAAACGCCTGCGGGAGAAAACCTCGCCGTACGCCTTTGCATGTTAGAAGAGGGCGTCAACCGCATTTTCGATGAGTTTTCGCCCGAAGAGGCGGCGATGGAGGAGTTGTTTTTCTCTAAAAACGTGACGACGGGAATCGCCGTCGCGCATGCGCGCGGGGTGATTCTCATGACGTGCTGTAAACGGTGCGGGCGTATTTTCGAATACACGCCCAACCAAATCAAACAGGCGCTCACGGGGTACGGCAAAGCGGATAAAATTCAAATGCAGCGCGTCGTACAGGCGCATTTACGCCTGAACAGCGTTCCCCGTCCCGATGACGCGGCGGATGCTCTGGGCGTTGCGCTGTGCCATGCGTTTACAAACAGATTTTCGGATATGTTCGGAGTGAAATAATATGATCGGTTATTTAAAGGGAAAAGTCAGATATCTTGCGCCGGAATACGTTTTGCTAGAAGTGAACGGCGTGGGGTATGAAGTGATTTGTTCGGGCGCGGCGTTCTCCCGCCTTTCCGGCGTGAAAAAAGGAGAGGACGGAGAAGTCTATACCTATTTACAAGTCAAGGAGGACGGCGTGTCCCTCTTCGGGTTTGCCGATCTTTCGGAAAAGAGTTTGTTTTTAAAACTTACTTCCGTGCAGGGCGTGGGGGCGAAAATGGCGATTGCGCTGCTTTCCTCCATGCGACCGGCCGACCTTTCCGAGGCGATCGCTACGGCAGATTCCAAACGCCTTTCGGCGGTAAAAGGACTTGGGAAAAAGACGGCGGAGCGCATCATTTTGGAATTACACGGAAAAATTTCGGCGGACGAGCTGCTCGGCGGCGAAAGTTCGGGCGGCAGAGTTTCCGCGCCCGCGCTTTCGCAGGAGGACGACGACGCGGTTTCCGCGCTCATGGGGCTTGGTTTTACCAAACAGGAGAGCGTGCGCGCCGTGGAGCGGGCGAAGAACGCGGGCGCAAAGACGGTGGAGGAGATTATTTCCGCCGCGTTGAAGTCCATGTAACGTCTCTTATGCGGATATTTACGGAGAATGACATATGTTCGATGACGAATTTAGCGAGGACAGGCTCCTCACAAGCACGAAAAGCGAATACGACGCGGAGGAAAACGCTCTCCGCCCCCGCACGATGGAAGAATACGTCGGGCAGGAGAAGGTGAAAGAAAATCTTTCCGTCTATATGGCGGCGGCGAAATCGAGAGGGGAATCGCTCGACCATGTCTTGCTGTACGGACCTCCCGGGTTGGGCAAGACGACGCTTGCGCATATTATCGCCTCGACGATGGGTACGCAGATCAAACTCACTTCGGGACCTGCGATCGAGCGTTCGGGAGATCTTGCGGCGATTCTTACCAACCTCAACGAGGGCGACGTGTTGTTTATCGACGAGATACACCGTCTCAATCACACCGTCGAAGAGATTTTATATTCCGCCATGGAAGATTATGCGCTCGATATTATCGTGGGGAAGGGACCTTCGGCGCGCAATATCCGTTTTTCCTTAAAAAAATTTACGCTCATCGGCGCGACGACGCGCGCAGGCATGCTCTCTTCTCCGCTGCGGGACAGGTTCGGCATCCTGTGCCGTCTCGACATGTACACGCCTTCGGAATTGCAAAAAATCGTAACGCGTTCCGCCAAAACGTTGGGGATCGCCATAGAGGCCGAAGGCAGTTACGAGATTGCCCGCCGCAGCCGCGGAACCCCGCGAATTGCCAACAGACTGTTAAAACGCGTGCGCGATTTTTCTCTTGTCGCAGGCAGTAAAACGGTGACGAAAGCTTCGGCGGACAGCGCGCTCTCTAAAATGGAAATCGACGGATTGGGACTGGACGAGACGGACAGGAATTATCTCCGCGCGCTCATCGAAAAATTCGGCGGCGGTCCCGCGGGGCTTGAAACGCTCGCGGCGACCATCAACGAGGACGTCAATACGATTGAGGACGTCTATGAGCCGTATTTGTTGCAACTCGGCTTTATCGCGCGCACGCCGCGCGGCAGAGTATGCCTGAAAGGGGGGTACGAGCATATGGGCGTAAAAATGACGGAAAGCATGAAAAAGCAGCTTTCCGTCTTTGACGGGGAATGACATGGCGGAGACGTTAAAAACAAGCGATTTTTATTACGATTTACCCGAAGATCTGATAGCGCAGACTCCTGCGGAACCGCGCGATTCCTCGCGGCTTCTCGTTTATCACCGCAAAGAAAAGAGAATCGAGCATAGAATTTTTCGGGATATCGTTGATTATCTCAAAGCGGGCGACGTGCTCGTGCTCAACCGCACGCGCGTGCTTCCCGCCCGTCTGTATGCGCATACCGAGAACGGCGGGAAGGTGGAAGTTCTGCTGTTAAAGCGGTTACAGATCGACGAATGGGAAGCACTTGTGAAACCGGGGAAAAAATGTAAAATCGGCGTAAAACTTATTGTCAACGAAGAACTTTCTCTGCAAATTACGGGTATCACTCCTTCGGGAGAGCGACATGTAAAATTTTTTTACGAGGGCGCGTTCGAGGACGTGCTGTCCCGCGTCGGGACAATGCCGCTCCCGCCTTACATTCACGAAAAACTCAAAAATCCCGAACGCTATCAGACGGTTTACAGCAAAGAGAACGGTTCGGCGGCGGCTCCCACGGCGGGCTTGCATTTCACGCCCGAGCTGCTTGCGAAAATACGCGAAAAGGGCGTGGAGATCGTTGAGGTTTTGCTACACGTCGGACTGGGAACCTTCCGCCCCGTGAAAGAGGAAAATATTACCGACCATAAAATGCATTCCGAATATTATGAAGTGAGCGAAGATGCGGCGCAAACCGTCAACCGTGCAAAGCAAGAGGGAAGGCGAGTCGTCGCCGTGGGTACGACTTCTATCCGCACGCTCGAAACGGTGGCGGACGAACGCGGTTATATTCATGCGGAAAAAGGAGATACCGAAATCTTCCTCTATCCACCCTACAAAATGAAATGCGCCGACGCGCTGATCACCAACTTTCATTTGCCCGAAAGCACGCTGTTAATGCTTGTATCCTGTCTCTGCTCGCGCGAGGAGATTCTAAGCGTTTACGAGGTTGCGGTGAAAGAGCGGTACCGATTTTTCAGTTTCGGGGACGCGATGCTGATTGTATAAGCGTCGCAATACGGCGTCGAACTTGCGTCTTGCCTCGTCCGTGTACGTCTGTGTACGCTCCCGTCGCCGTTTACGCGCGCTCCTGCTCTTGCCCGTTTCTAAAATCAGCCCATCTTGCTTCCCGTATAACACGGCGATTAATCTTATAAGCTGCGCAATAGAGTATGCTCTTGTGAAAAGCGTTGTAGATAAACTCATCAGCCAAATGGAATCAATCAAATAAGTGGAAATAAAACTTAAAAATCGAACGGGGTAAGCTGATTTTTTTCAAACATCATGAATAACGAATTTTTCTCTTTTGAAGTACAAAAAACCGATCCCGAAACAGGGGCGCGGGCGGGCGTGTTTCATACGCCGCACGGAGATATTTTAACGCCCGTCTATATGCCCGTCGGTACGCAGGCGACCGTCAAGGGCGTTTTGCCCGATACGCTTGAAGAGATCGGCTCGCAAATTATTCTTTCGAATACCTATCACCTCTATATGCGTCCGGGAGACGGTCTGATCGCGAGGGCGGGGGGTTTGCATAAGTTCATGAACTGGAACAAGCCCATTTTAACGGACAGCGGCGGGTTTCAGGTGTTTTCGCTTGCGAAGCTCAACAATATCACAGACGACGGCGTGCGGTTTTCTTCTCATGTCGACGGAAGCTATCATATGTTTACGCCCGAAAAGGCGATGGAAATTCAGCACAATCTCGGCTCGGATATCATGATGGCGTTCGATGAGTGTTCCGAATACGGATATACGCACGATCAGGCGGAACGCGCCATGAGGCGTACGGCGGATTGGTTGGAGCGTTGCTATGCGGCGCACAACAACCCCAAGCAAGCGCTCTTTCCCATTGTACAGGGAAACTTTTATAAAGATCTGCGTAGGGAAAGTTTGGAGCGTTGCCTGCCTTTCGTCAAACACGGAATCGCGATCGGAGGGCTTTCGGTGGGAGAACCGAAGCCGCTCATGTACGAACTAATGGACGATTTACAGCCCCGTCTCCCGACGGATGTGCCGCGTTATCTCATGGGGGTCGGTTCGCCCGATTGCCTTGTGGAAGGCGTTCTGCGCGGGATCGATATGTTCGATTGCGTGCTCGCAACCCGCGTTGCCCGCAACGGCACGGCGCTTACCTCACGGGGGAAGGTGGTCGTTCGGAACGGGAAATATAAAGAGGATTTCACGCCGCTCGACCCCGAGTGCGATTGTTACTGCTGTAAGCATTATACAAAAGCCTATCTTCGTCACATGGTCAACGTGGGAGAAATGACCGGCTCTATGCTGTTGTCTCTGCATAACATCGCTTACCTTCACAAACTGATGAAAGGATTGCGCGAGAGTATTCTCGGCGGTTACGTGCGCGATTTTGCCGCAGAATTTTATAAAAAGCAGGGAATCTCTGTCGAAACTTGCGGCGATATAGTATAAAATATGCGTGAAACGGAAAAATTTTCTTAAAAACGCTTGCAAAAAAATGCGGAACAAGGTAAGATATCATTATCATAGGAAAGGAGAAATTATTTATGATTTGGAATATGCTTGCAGATGAGAACTCCGGCAATCAATCCGGCAATCAATATATGATTTATATTTTACTGGCTGTCATTGTCGTTGTATTTGTCGTATGGCTTTTGCTTTCTAACAGGAAGGGGAAACAGCGTCAAAAGGAATATACCGAACAGTTGGACGCGATCGCGCCCGGGCATAAGGTAAAGACTATCGGCGGGATCTGCGGAATCGTGGTGGAAGTCTGCGACGATAACACCGTCATTATCGAGACGGGCAGCGAGCAGTCGGGGAAATCTTATTGCAAGATGGACAAAGAGTGCATCGCCCAGACAGATGCGAAGGGACCCACGCAAATTGCGCGCGAACAGGCGGAGGCGGCAAAAGCCGCGGCAAAACAGGCGAAGAAAGAAGGAGCGTCCGTTGCAGAGCCGCAAACGGAACAGCTCGGGGAGCCTGCTGCAAAGTCGCAAACGGAACAGCTCGAGGAACCGGCTGCGAGCGAACAGGCGGAAGTAAAAGAGCCGGACAATCAATAATTCATCATATAAAAAGCAATCTCCGCATACCTTATAGCAAAGGGTTGCGGAGGTTTTTTATGCAAGGATTTTGGAAGCGGGCTGTAGTTGAAACTTCTTTGGCGGCAATTTTATGCACGGTATTCTGTCTGCTTGCCGTCGCGCTTTTAGCGGTGTTCGTACGTGCTTTCGCTCCGTCCGACATGACGATAACGATCGTGAATCAGGCGATCAAATGCGCCGGCGCTTTCGTCTTTTCTCTGCTCTGCATCAGGAGCGAGCGCGCGCTGTTCAAAGGCGCGGCGGCGGGACTGTTATCCGGGATCATGACGATGTTGCTGTTCGGCGCGATCGGCGGGTTTCATCTCACCGTTATTTTTCTTGCGGAATTGCTTTTGGGCGTTGTTTTCGGCGCACTGGGCGCGCTTTGCGGGAAGAAATTGCGGAAAGAGTAAAAAATCGGTTGCTATTTTTTGCGTAAAGCGGTATAATAAAGAAAAAATATTTACGGGAGATTGTTATGATCAAGACGGTTGCAAAACCCGCAGAAAAGAAAGTTACGGGTTGCGGCGAATGCAGAAGTACCTGTCAGTCCGCTTGCAAGACGAGCTGTACGGTGGGGAATCAATCCTGCGAGCGCGTGACGAGAGAGCAGAAAATCGAAAGGAAATAGTATTTCAGTTTGTTTGCCATCGGACATCCTGGGAGCAGCGTTCTCGTTGCTCCCTCATGCCGTTTTACGCATTTATGCGGCGCGGTATAAGTCACGGCAAAGAGTTGTTCCGAACCGTTTGGGAGAAAGGAGCGACGCGCATTGCGTTCGCTTGGAACGAGAGACGACATGATACACGTTTTTTCTTACCACGACAAAAGATACATATACGATACGGGTAGCGGTTCGTTGCACGAGTGCGACGAAAAGACGGCGCGCTATTTGCAAGGAGATACGAAAACGCTGACGGACGAAGAAATCCGCGAAGCGATGACCGACGTCGAGACGCTGAAAGAGCAGGGACTGTTATACAAAGAAGAGACTTCCGCCCGTCCCGTCAAAAGCAGCGAGATAAAGGCTTTGTGTCTGCACGTGTCGCACGACTGTAATCTGCGCTGTAAATATTGCTTTGCCGACGAAGGCGCTTACCATTCCGTGCGCGAAGTGATGAGCGGGGAGACGGCGAAAGCGGCAATCGATTTTCTTTTGCGGGAAAGCGGAAACCGCCGCGTGCTCGAAGTGGACTTTTTCGGCGGAGAACCTCTCATGAACCTCGATGTGGTAAAGGCGACGGTGTATTACGCCAAGGAAGAAGGGGCAAAACGCGGAAAGAAATTTTTGTTCACGACGACGACGAACGGACTTTTGCTCGACGACGATACGATATCTTTTTTCAACGAAGAGATGGAAAACGTTGTGCTTTCTCTGGACGGCAGAAAAGAGGTGCACGACGCCGTGCGGAAGACGGTGAACGGAAAGGGCAGCTTCGACGCGGTCATTGAAAAAATCAAGAAATTCGTAAAATCACGCGGGGACAAACATTATTACGTCCGCGGCACGTTTACCGCAAAGAATCCCGATTTTGCAAGCGACGTGCTCTTTCTTGCGGACGAAGGGTTCGACAGTATTTCCATGGAGCCCGTCGTGACCGATCTTCCCGATTTGCAGATCAAAGAGGAACACCTTCCCCTAATCGAAAAAGAGTACGAGCGGCTCTGCGACGAATATTTAAAGCGCGAGGCGGAGGGGAGAGGCTTCAACTTTTTCCATTTCAATATCGATTTGGAGGGCGGTCCCTGCCTTCAAAAACGGGTTTCCGCTTGCGGCGCGGGAAACGAATATTTTTCCGTCGTACCCAACGGCGACCTCTATCCCTGCCATCAATTCGCGGGGGATAAACGCTGGAAAATGGGCAACGTGTTCGAAGGGAAGATTGACGGGGAAATCCGCGCGCTGTTTGCCGAAAACAATCTGTTCACGCGCAAAAAATGCGGGGACTGTTTCGCAAAATTCATCTGTTCGGGCGGTTGTAGCGCAAACAATTATCACTATAACGGTGATATTAACGAACCCTATGAAATGACGTGCGCCATGATGAAAAAGCGCATAGAATGCGCAATGCATATCGTTGCGGAACGCAAAGCGCGGGAAAATTAAAGGAAAAAAACGCAAAAGAGGCGCAATTCGGCTTGACTGACGCGCCCGATTCATATATAATGAAAAAGACGGGATTTTTCCGCAGAGATTTTACGGAAGATTCCTTACGAACAGGAGGCTAAAATGGGCAAAACAAAATCGGCGATTTGTCTGACACTCATAACGCTTGTCATCGCCGTTTTATGTATAGTATGTTTTGTATCTTTTCCTTGCGGGGAGATCCAATACTATAATTCGCTCCTTTCCCTTGCCGACAAAGACGCCGATCTCGGAGGATACCTCATCGGCGAAACGGCTTACGTCGGAGGAGGGTATTTCGTCGTCTATTATCCCGAAGGCGTGATCTCGTCGAGAGAGTACGAGGAAACGTCGAGGGATCTTACGGGCGACGAGCTGGACGAATATCAAGACAAATACGTCTCGTATGCAAACGGCGCCGTCTATTTAGAAAAGGAAGTCGTATGCGAAGAAGGAACGAGCGAGGTCAGCGAGACGTTTAACGAAGATTTTAATCGCATTGTCGAACTGATGAAAGAACGGTATGAAAGTTTGCACGTGGAAGGCACGAGATTGCAGATCCGGGACGACTACACCATTCGCGCCTTTCTTCCTTCCACCATGGATGCTTCGGTCTCGGCTTTCCGGCAGTTTACCTATACGGGCGAATTCAGCGTGCGCGCAGGATCGGACGAGGACAGCGCGGAAATCGTCTTCCCTTCGCAAAAAGGGACAAAACGCACGGCGGATTATTATGTGAAGAGTGTGAGCGCGCGCAGCTCGGGCGGCACCGATTATCTCATCTTTAATATGACCGACGAAGGAAGACAGGCCATAGCCGATGCAACGGCAGACGCTACGGGATATCTCTATTTTTACGTAGGAGACAATGTTGTGGTATCTCTTACGATCAGTGAGCAAATCGATCAAAATTCGCTTGCGATCAGCGGCGGCTTCACTTCCGAAACGTCTGCAATCATTGCAGCGCTCATCGATACGGCGATCAAAAGCGGCGAGTCGGACGATCTTGCATTGAATATGAGCGAAATCAGCTTTGAAAAAGCGGGCTTCGGCGAAAATGCGTTGACGCTTCTTTATATTGCCATCGGCGCGATTTCGGTTGCCATGATTGTGTTCTTCCTGATTCGTTACCGTCGTTTGGCGTTCGCGCATATTTATTCTTATCTGGTATTTCTCATTGCGATGACGCTCTGCATTTGGGCGGGCTCCGCGCTGTATATCGGCGTCGGTACGGTTGCCGCGGTTGCAATTACGGCGTTCGTGCTTTGTCTGAGCAATGCGATCTCGTACGAATATGCGAGAAAGGAATACGAGGGCGGAAAGACGATGACGTTCTCGATCAAGACCGGTTACAGAAAATGCATGTGGCATATCTTTGATATTCACATCGTACTTGCTGTTTTGGGATTGCTGATTTATTTGATTGCTCTTACGGAACTAAGCATATTCGGCGCGGTTCTTGCGCTCGGAGCGGTGTTCTCCGGTATCTGCTCGTTACTGCTCAATCGCTTCTTCTGGTATATTATGATGCCTTTCGCCAAAAATCAGAGCAAGTTCTGTCATTTTAAGAGAACGGAGGTGGACGACGATGAGTAAGCGTTTCTGTATCGCGAAACTTCTGCCCGTATGGTGCGCAATTTCTGCGGTTATCGTCATTGCGGGAATTATCGTGTTTGCGTTGTTGGGATTCAATCATGTTTCTTCGGAGTACAAAACGGTTGAAGTGACTTATAACGCCGTCGTTACCACGAACGAAAAAGAAGAGGACTTGCAAACCGTTTGCGAAAGCGCGTTTAACCAAAACGGACTTTCTTATAGCGATAAAAAGATTGCCGATTCGCTCAGTTCGTCTTATCTGTCCAAAACGGGCGAAATGGTGTTGACGTATACTTTCTCGGGGAATGCTTCCGACGACGCTCTGCAAGCCGCGGTTACGGCGATTAAGGCGCAACTTTCTCAGAACGAGCTTTATTCGGACGTTGCGGTGAGCAACCATTCCGCCGAAAACATCGGTTTTTACGAGGCGGTTTGGCGCGGCGCGATCGCAATCGCCGTCGGCGCCGTGGTGGCGCTCGTCTATATCGGAATTCGTTTCGGCGTGGGAAGCGCGCTCACAGGGCTTGTCGCTTGCGTGCACGACGTATTGTTGACGCTTGCGATACTTGCACTCGTTCGCCTTCCTCTCTATGCGTATACTCCGCTTCTGTTTGCGGCGATCGCCGCGCTTTTGTCTCTGCTGTTCTGGATGTTGCAGTGTATGAAACGGCGCGAAAACTTCAAGGATCCCGCTTATGTTGCGCTTTCCGCAGAAGAAGCGGTGGCAGAGTCCTATCGAACTTCTTATAAGACGGGGCTGATTGCGACGGGCGTACTTGCCGTGGTTCTCGTAGCGCTCGGCGCGATAGCTTCGGCAGGCGTCAGACTATTTATGCTTCCCGCGCTTATTCCCGTAGCCGTCTGCGCTTATTCGTCGCTCGTGTTTGCGACTTCCCTTTTCGTTCCCGTCAAGGCGAAGTTCGATAAAATCAAATCCAAACATAAACGCTATGAAGGCAAAAAGAAGGCGGAAAAAGCGGAAGTTTAAATGAAATTATACGAAACGGCGGGATAATTACCGCCGTTTTTTGTTTTTTACCGAATAAAACGCATTCAAAAGGAGAAGTGTGAAGAGGATTGTCTTGGAAAACGCCTTTCCGCCCGAAGCGGAGGCGGAAATAAAAAGACTTGCCCGCAGTCTCGGCATTACTGCAACGACGGCGGGGATTCTCTATGCGCGCGGACTGGATACCGAAGAAAAAATGCGCGTATTTTTAACCCCTTCGAAAAAACATTTCCTTTCGCCGTTGCTCATGAGCGGAATGAAAGAGGCTTTGGCGCTTTTAAAGCAAGCGCGGGACGAGGGGTGGAACGTTGCGGTGTACGGAGATTACGACGCGGACGGCATCGGGGCGAGCGCAATTTTGTCGCGCGCGCTCAAAGAATACGGAATTCAGCCCTATCTCTATGTTCCGGAGAGAAGCGAAGGCTATGGATTGAGTATTCATGCGATCGATACGATTTTCGACGAATTTCTGCCCGATCTGTTTGTGACGGTCGATTGCGGAATTTCCAACGCGCGGGAAGTGGAATATATCAAGGAACAGGGCGCTTATGTAATCGTGACCGATCATCACGAATTGCCCGAAACCATTCCCGATTGCATTTGTATCAATCCCAAATTTTACGACGGTTATCCTTACGATAATTTATGCGGCGCGGGCGTGGCGTTTAAACTTGCCGTTGCGCTCATCGGCGAGAAAGCGTATGAACTGCTCGATTACTGCGCGCTTTCCACGGTGGCGGACAGCGTGCCGTTGCTTGGCGAGAACCGCGATATCGTAGCGGAAGGACTCAAACTCATTCAAAGCAATCCCCGTCCCGCATTTGCGGCGTTGCTTTCCAAGACGGAGGAGGTTACGGCGCAGACGCTCGCGTTTACTCTGGCTCCCCGCGTGAATGCCGCGGGAAGAATGGGGGATGCGCGCGCGGCGCTTCGTCTGTTTACGACGGACGACGGGGAGGAGATTTACGCGTTGGCGGAAAAACTCAACCGCTATAATTCAGAGCGGCAGAAGCTCTGCGACGAATTGTACGAGGCGGCGCGCAGAGAAATTTCGCAACGGGGCGCGTACGGGAATATCGTGATGGCGATGGGGGAAAACTGGCATGCGGGGCTTGTAGGAATTGCCGCGGCGCGCATTGCGGAGGAGTTTTCCCGTCCCGCGCTGTTGTTCGTAAAAAACGGCGATATGTTGCGCGGAAGCGCAAGAAGCATCGAAACGGTGAATATTTTCGAAGCGCTCAAAGCATGTTCGCAGTATATCGAAGAATTCGGCGGACACGCGCAGGCGGCGGGCGTCAATGTTAAGGTAGAGAATTTTACGAAATTACAAGCCGCGCTCGACGAATATCTCGGAACGCACTATGCGCAGGAGAGCTTTATTCCTACGCTTACCGTCAGCGGAGAATGGGGAGAAGAAAATCCCGAAAAACTTGCAAGAGAACTCAACCTGCTCGAACCGTTCGGAATCGGAAACCGCCGTCCGCTGTTTGCGGCTCGCGCGCGGCGGCTCAGCGCAGCGCCTTTAAAGCCGCTTTCCCCGCATGTCAGCGTTCGGGGCGACGGAATGGATTTCATATATTTCGGCGGAGCAAAGGAACTTAGACTTTTAAAAAGCGACGTTCCCAAGACGCTTGTTTTCGAATATAATCTTTCGGAGTTTCGCGGCAAGGAATATCTGAAAGGGTATATCCGCGCGGTCGTATATCGGGGCGCGGAAGGCGACACTTCGCTCGACGCGTTCGAGCAAAGCGTTCTCGCACTCAAAAACAGACGCTCTGTAGAGTGCGAACGGCTTTCGCAAGCCGCAATTGACGAGTTGATCGGGGAAAAGCGGAAATGCCGCTACGGGTTGTGCGTGGTCGCTTATAACAAGGCGTCGCTTGACCGATTCCTTTCAACGGAAGGAATGCCGGTAGATGTGTTTACGCTCTCTTCGGGAAGCGTACAAAATACCGTTTTGCTTGCGCCGGAGCCTGATTGCGACCTTTCCGCTTTTCGCGACGTCGTGTTTTTGGAAACGCCCGCGGCGGTCTCCCTTCGTACGGGAAACGCGCGGATATATGTCAATCAAGACATCTGCGGTTATGCTCCTTTGGCGCAAGTGGGTTGTACACGCGAAAGCCTTTTGCAGGTGTTTTCCGCGCTGAAAAACGCCGCGAACGCGGAGGGCGACAGTTATGCGGAAATCGCAAGGCGGTGTTCCGCGCTCGGCTTTTCACCCGAACTGCTCGTATTCGCGCTCTCGGTATTCGAGGAGTTGGGGATTGCGGACTGTTCGGAAGGAAGAGTCAAAATTATTCGGGGCAAAAAGACGGATTTGAATACTTCGGCGATTTATGCGGGAGCGCAAAAGCTCCTCGGCGGGGGTTGATATGGATACGATTTTAATGAAGATTTACGAATATTACACGGGCGAAAACCGAGATATGCTTTTGCATGCATACGAATATGCAAAAGCGGCGCATATCAATCAAAAGCGCGCTTCGGGCGAACCGTACTTTATTCACCCGTGCGCCGTCGCGGAGATCCTCGTTGATCTCGGGTTGGATACGACGACGGTCGCCGCCGCGCTTTTGCACGACGTGATCGAAGATACTCCCGTAACGGAAGATGACATTCGCCGGGAATTCGGCGAGGAAGTGCTCTCGCTCGTCTCGGGCGTAACCAAACTCGATAAAATCGTCTTTAAATCGCAGGAAGAGGAAGAGGCGGAAAATTTCCGTAAAATTTTCATTGCGATGGCGAAGGACATCCGCGTCATCATTATTAAACTTGCCGACCGCTTGCATAATATGCGTTCGCTCAATTATCTCTCTGCGGAGCGCCAACGCAAAATGGCGCAGGAGACGCTGGATATCTACGCGCCTATTGCGGGCAGACTCGGTATTTCGCAAATCAAATGCGAGTTGGAAGATCTTTGCCTTAAATATCTCGATCCCGCGGCGTTTGAATATCTTGTGGAGAATATTCATCAGAAGTTGGAGGAAAGGAACCGTTTCGTCGATTCCGTCGTCGAAGAAATCAACGGCATTCTCACGGAGAGCGGGATTCACGGCGAAGTGTTCGGCCGTCCCAAGCACTTTTATTCCATCTATAAGAAGATGAAAACCAAACATAAGTCGCTCGATCAGATTTACGATTTGACGGCGGTACGCGTCATCGTTGCCACCGTAGACGAATGTTATGAGGTATTCGGCAAGATCCACAAGGAATGGAAGCCCGTCCCGGGGCGCATCAAGGACTATATCGCAACGCCCAAACCCAATCTCTATCAGTCGTTGCACACCACGGTCGTCACCAATTTCGGGCAGCCGTTCGAAATTCAGATTCGTACAGAGGAAATGCACCGCACGGCGGAATACGGTATTGCGGCGCATTGGAAATATAAGGAACAGCGCGAGGAGGAAACCTCGCTCGACCAAAGGATCTCTTGGATTCGCGAGGTCATGGAATGGCAGAACGATCTCAAAGATTCCAAGGAATTTCTCGATACCGTCAAGGGCGATCTGTTCAGCGACGAATTGCTTGTATTCACGCCGCAGGGGAAAGTCATTTCTCTGCCTCTCGATGCAACGCCCGTTGATTTCGCTTATGCTATTCACTCCGAAGTAGGCAATCACTGTACGGGGGCGAAAGTAAACGGAAAAATCGTTCCGCTCTCCTCGCGCCTTGAAATCGGCGACGTTGTAGAGATTATTACTTCTCCCAATTCCAAAGGTCCTTCGCGGGATTGGTTGAAGTTCATCAAATCTTCGTCCGCAAAAGCCAAAATCAAATCCTTCTATAAGAAGGTGATGAAAGAGGACAACATCAAGCTCGGCAAGAGCATGTTGGAGGAAGCGGCAAAACGCAAGGGGTATGCGCTTAGCGATATCCTTACGGACGAGAGTTTTAAAAAGGTTGCCGAAAAGCTGGAATTTTCCAATCAGGACGAAATGTTTTCGGCGATCGGATTCGGCTCTGTGACGGTCAATCAGGTCATCTTCAAATTTATCGATTATTACCGCAAGGAAATGCCGCAGACAATTCAGCCGCAGGCATATAAGGGGCGAATCGAAAAAGGCTCCGTCACCATCAACGGCATGACGGGCTTGCTCGTTTCGTTCGCGGGTTGTTGTTCGCCCGTGCCGGGAGACGATATCGTCGGGTTTGTCACGCGCGGCAGAGGCGTTGTTGTACACCGCAAGGACTGTCCCAACATGAAAGGGGTAGAAGAGGATCGGTTGCAAAAGGCGGAATGGATCCACGAGGAGGGCGGCGCGCGTTTCAAAGCGGGACTTGTCGTCACCGCGACGGAACAGGGCGCGGCGATTGCGGCGATTTCGGGCAGCGTTGCGGAGATGAAATTGAGTATTACTTCCATCAACGGAAGATACGACAAGAACGAATGCGCGGTCGTAGACGTGACGGTCGTTCTCACCAACCGCCAGGATATCGAAGTGCTTGTGAAAAAAATCAAATCGCATACGGGTATTTTCGACGTAAGAAGAAGTACAAACTGATTTCGGAGAGGAAATATGCAGGTTTACAAAATATATCCCGTGGGGTTTGCGGCGAATTGCTATCTGATAACGGCGGACGGAAAAACCGCCGTCGCAATCGATCCCGCGCAGCCGCGCATTGCGGAAGA
The DNA here is from genome assembly GCA_964521125.1 of uncultured Clostridia bacterium. GTDB lineage: Bacteria > Bacillota > Clostridia > Christensenellales > Borkfalkiaceae > Gallimonas. The sequence continues at coordinate 14,344 of CAZFPP010000002.1, read as the reverse complement.
AGCGGCGCGGCGAGGGCTTTCCGTTCGCTATGCGCTTTTTACGCACGGACATTTCGATCATATCGGCGGCGCGGCGCAATTACAGCGGGCGGGCGCTAAGATAGGGTGCCTGAATGAGGAAAAAACGCTCGTACTCGGCAAAGACAATCTTGCCGAAAAGCACGGGCTTGTCCTTCCGCCTTTTACGGTGGATTTTACCTTTTCGGACGGGGAGACGCTCGAACTATGCGGTTTGGGCGTCGCCGTAATCGCAACGCCGGGACATACGGCGGGCGGAGCATGTTTTCTTATCGGGAACCGTTTGTTTACGGGCGATACGCTCTTTCAAGGGAGCGTGGGAAGATGCGATCTTCCCACGGGCAACGGCGCGGATTTGGAGCGCAGCGTGAAAAAATTGTATGCGCTCGAAGGCGACTACACCGTTTATACGGGGCACGGCGAGGACACTACGCTGGAAACAGAGAGAAAATTCAACGCTTTTATACGGCAATGATAACTTCCGATCACGCTTTTCTTGTCCCCGAACTCATGGATATCGTCCGTCTGTTCGAAGGGGCGAAGGAACAGACAATCACACATGAAATGCGTTATGACGGCGCAAAATTTTACAACCGTTTTTCTTTGGAGGGACGGGAATTTTGCTTTTGCGACGAAGGGGTCGCTCTAAGCGGACTTACCTACAAGAGTCTCGCCAAACGGTATGCAAAGCTTGCTTTATACCGCGTTCTCTGCGAAAAATATCAAAAAACGCTCCCTTGGGGCGCGCTCACGGGGATTCGTCCCACGCGGCTTGCCTATGCGGAATCGGAACAGGGAAACCCGTTTGAACCGCTCTTTCGAAAGATGGGCGTTTCGGAAGAAAATATCGCGCTCGTCGGACGTGTGTTAGAGGGGCAGAAGGGCATTTACGAGCGCAAAGAGGAGAATTGCGATTTATACGTTTCTCTACCGTTTTGCCCCACGCGATGCGTGTACTGTTCGTTTATTACCGCGCCCATCGAAAAAACGAGGCAATACGTTCCCGACTATCTTTCCGCACTGGAACGGGAGCTTGCGGCGGCAAAACCGCTCGTTCGAAATCTGCGCTCGGTATATATCGGCGGGGGTACGCCCTTTGCGCTCGATACCGAAGATCTGGAGCGCGTGCTCAAAGCCGTTGCGCCGCTTAGGACGAACGGCTGCGAATACACGGTGGAGGCGGGGCGTCCCGACGTGTTCACGGAAGAAAAATTAAAGCTTTGCAAGCGGTACGGCGTGACGAGGCTGTGTATCAACGCACAGAGTTTTTCCGATAAAACGCTTGCCGCCATCGGTAGAAAACATACGGCGCAGCAGGTGCGCGAGGCGTTTGCAATGACGAAGCCCTACGGTTTTGCAATCAACTGCGATCTCATTGCGGGGCTGACGGGCGAAAGTCTCGAAGAGTTCCAAGCGAGCGTAGACGAGGCGATAGCGCTCTCCCCTGAAAATATCACGGTGCACACGCTCTGTTTAAAAAAGGGCGCGCGGCTCAAAGAAGAGGTGAACGCGCTCGGCGAAGGGGAGCTTTCTGAAATGATTTCTTATTCCCGCACGGCGTTGACTAAGGCAGGGTACGAACCTTACTATTTGTACCGTCAAAAATATATGGCGGGCGCGCACGAAAACGTGGGTTGGACGAAGAAGGGCTACGCCTCGGTATACAACATCGACGTTATGGAAGAGAGCGCGGATAATTTGGCGGTCGGGGCGAATGCGATCGGGAAAAAGCTGTTTTTTTCCGAAAACAGGATAGAACGGCTGGGAAGTCCCAAAGACATTCCCACCTATTTGCAAAAAGCAGATAAAATCATAGAAGAGCGAAGCAAGCTTTTCGGAAGAGCGGAACCGTCTATCGGGAGAGATACATATGAGGAATTCAAACGGTAAAATCGAAGTTTCTTCAAGAGGATAGCGATCGGGATTGAGTTGCGGCTTAAGAGCATGCGGACAAAAAGATTTTTGAAACCGTTCGGTAAAATTTGCTTAAAAACCTTTGACAAGGGGAAAGAAATATGATATTCTTATCAAGACGTGCGCGAGGAAAAGCGAAACTCCACGCTTCTCTTGGCGACACGCGTCAGCCCGAACGGGCAATTCCATAAGGAGGATAAACGCAAATGGAAAAGAACGAAATTATTGCAAAATTTGCTCAGCACGAAGGGGACACCGGCTCGCCCGAGGTGCAGATCGCGCTTTTAACCGAGCGCATCAACCATCTCAACGAGCATCTCAAAGTGCACAAGCACGATAACCATTCCCGCCGCGGTCTGTTGAAAATGGTTGGCAGACGGCGCGGTCTGTTGGATTATCTGAAAGCAAAGGATATCGAGCGTTACAGAGCGGTTGTCGCCGCGCTTGATCTCAGAAAGTAAACAAGGGGCGGTTTTTGCCGCTCTTTTTTTGCGTTTCGAAAAATTTCGAAGCGTAAACGCTTTGCCGTCGGGCGGCGGCACGGCCCAAGAACAAAAAAGAAATAAGGAGCAGACATATTTATGACACCTAATTACAAAGAATTTCACTTTACGGTCGGCGGCAGAGAAATTACCGTCGAAACGGGAAAATACACGGAGCAGGCGAACGGTTCCTGCGTCGTGCGTTGCGGAGATACCGCCGTTTTGGTAACGGTTTGCATGTCTCCCTCTCCCAGAGAGGGTATGGATTTCTTTCCCTTGCAGGTAGATTACGAAGAAAAGATGTTCTCCGTAGGCAAGATCCCGGGCGGATTTAAGCGCAGAGAGGGCAGAGCAAGCGATAAAGCGATTTTAACGGCCCGTCTCATCGACCGTCCTCTCCGTCCTTTGTTCCCGAAGGGATTGTTTAACGACGTCGTCGTCGTCGCGAGCGCGCTCTCCGTGGAACCGGATATCGCGCCGGAATCTCTTGCGATGATCGGTTCTTCCATTGCAATCGCCATTTCCGATATCCCTTGGGCAGGTCCCACGGGATCCGTCGTAGTCGGTCTTGTAGACGGCGAGTACGTCATCAACCCCGATTGCGCGCAGCGCGAAAAGAGTTCCATTCACCTCAATCTTGCGGGCACGAAGGACGCGATCCTCATGATCGAGGCGGGCGCGAACGAAGTAACTAACGACGAAATGGTCGGCGCGATCATGTTCGGTCACAAAGAGATTAAAAAGATTTGCGAATTCATCGAAAATGAGATCGTTCCCGCAGTAGGTAAACCCAAAAAGGAAATCGAACTCTATCATATTCCCGAAGAACTCGATAAAGAAGTGCGCGCCTATGCGGGCGAAAAGGTAGATTGGGCAATCGAGACGTTCAACCGTCAGGAACGCGAAGAGAGGCAGGCTCAGGTGGAAGCGGAAACGCTTGACCACTTTGCGGAAATTTATCCCGAAAACAAGCGCGAGATCAAAGACAGCCTCTACTATCTTACCAAAGAGAAAGTACGCGCGAAGATCTTCGATAAAGGGATTCGTCCCGACGGCAGAGGGTTAAAAGACGTTCGTCCCATCTGGTGCGAGCGGCATGTTCTTCCCCGCGTGCACGGTTCCGCCGTGTTCACGAGAGGGCAGACGCAGACGCTCACTTCCTGCACGCTAGGAATGCTCGGCGACGCGCAGAAGCTGGAAGGTCTGGACGACGAGACTTCCAAACGTTATATGCACCAATATAACTTTCCCGGTTATTGCACGGGCGAGGCAAAGGCGCTTCGCAGCCCCGGCCGCCGCGAAATCGGTCACGGTGCATTGGCGGAGCGCGCTTTGGAACCCGTCATTCCCTCCGAGGAGGATTTCCCTTATGCAATCCGCGTGGTAAACGATATTCTTTCTTCCAACGGATCTTCGTCTATGGCTTCCGTCTGCGGCTCTACCATGGCGCTCATGGATGCGGGCGTGCCCATTAAAGCTCCCGTCGCGGGCGTTGCAATGGGGCTTATCAAGAATCAGGAAACGGGCGAATTCCGCGTGTTGACCGATATTCAGGGCTTGGAAGATTTCCTCGGCGATATGGACTTTAAGGTTGCGGGAACAAAGAACGGCATTACCGCCATTCAGATGGATATCAAAATCAAGGGCATTTCCGAAGAGATCATGCACGCCGCAATCGAACAGGCGAACGAGGGCAGACAGTTTATTCTTTCCAAAATGCTGGAATGCGTGCCCGAAGTCTCCGCGGAACTTTCGCAGTATGCGCCCCGAATCATTTCCTTCAAGATCGATCCCGAGAAGATCGGCGATGTGGTCGGCAAGCAGGGTAAGGTCATCAATTCGATCATTGCCGAAACGGGCACCAAGATCGATATCGAGGAGGACGGCACCGTTTGCATTGCTTCCTACGGCGATCCCGAAGCGGCGCAGCGCGCAAAGGCGATCGTTCAGAGTATTGCGCACGATCCCGAAGTCGGCGATATGTTCATTGGCAACGTAGTAAGAATTCTGTCCACTATGGGTGCGTTCGTAGAGTTTGCGCCCGGCAAAGACGGTATGATCCACATTTCCAAACTTGCGCCGCACCACGTAGATAAGGTAGAGGACGTGCTCTCCGTCGGCGATACGGTAAAGGTAGAGATCATCAAGATCGGCGAGAAGGGAATTGACTTCAAGCTTCTCGAAAAAATGTAACGAAAATAAGAGAATAAAATGCGCCCGCAGACAAAAGTTTGCGGGCGCATATGATTTCTTTATGTTCTGCTTGGCGCATCGCCGAATCCCCGCGGAGCTGTAGCTTTAATAATCGGTGAGACCTAAAAGGTAGTCGGCTGAAATATCAAACAACTTGCAGATGGCAACAAGTTGTGAATAGTTGCACTCAAATATACCTTTTTCGAAACGCTGGTAGACAGGTTGCGCTATTTCCAAAGCTGCAGCAACCTGCCTTTGCGTCATTTTTAATTGTTCCCGACGTTCTTTTAATTTTCTGCCAACGATTTGTTTGATTTCTTCCATAAAATTCTTCTCGATAATCCTTGACATAATGATACAGAATATGTATAATTTATGGAAATTGATACATTTAGTGTATCAATAAATGGGGGCAAAGATGATATTGGGGATTTACGGTTCCGGCGGAGAGGGGCGGGAGGTCAAGGAAAGCGCAGAAGCGGTCAGCGCATGGACGGAGATTATATTTATTGACGACACAGTAGAAACGGGAGAATTTCAAGGTTGTAAACGCATGCCATTTTCTGCGTTTCAAGCAAAATACACACCTTTCGAATCGGGAATAGTCATCGCATTAGGTGAACCGCAATACAGACATGCGGTCTATCATAAAGTCATGATTGCGGGATATAAACTCGTAAATGTCATTCACCCGACGGCCAAGGTGAGCAATACGGCAAAATTGGGGAATGGTATTACGTTAAAAGCGGGTGTTACCGTATCGACGGATGTTGTCATTGAGGATAACGTGGGCGTGGGGATAGGTGTTACGGTAAGTCACGACACGGTAGTGCACAGTCACAGTCAGATTTCTCCGCACGCCGTACTCGCGGGGCACTGCGAAATCGGTGAGGAAACGTTTATTGGGCTGAATGTCTGTATTCGAGAAGGGATAAAGATCGGAACGCAATCGGTCATAGGTATGGGGTCAACGGTCGTCGAGGACATTCCCCAAGATGCAGTTGCGTATGGCAATCCCGCTCGGGTTATGCGTCCTCGAGGGAATAGTAAAGTATTTGGATAAAGTAGAAATAGCGCCGCGGGGCAGAAGCCCCGTGGCGCTATCTTAATTTTGCAACTGACTCGATTATCTTTCGCCGAAGCCCAAACTGATTAGAATCGCCTTATTCACGAGGTTCATCGTCGCGGGCGGCAGTTCGCCGATTCGCGTCATCAGCCGTTTTTTATCGATGGTGCGGATTTGCTCCAACAGAATCACGGAATCCTTGGCAAGCCCGTAAGCGTGCGGAAGCTCTATATGCGTGGGCAGCCGCGCTTTGTGGATTTTGCTTGTTACCGCGGCGGCGATCACGGTAGGAGAATATTTATTGCCCGTGTCGTTCTGCACGACCAAAACGGGGCGCACGCCGCCCTGTTCGCTCCCTACAACGGGGGAGAGATCGGCATAATATAGTTCTCCGCGTTTTACGTTCATAGCGTTCCTTCTTTTGTGAACAAATCAACTCCATTTCATTTTATGTAACGGAGCGTTGTTTTGCTCACCCGTTTCGTTGTTGATATTTTCGACTTCCCGTTTGAATTTTATACTGCGGAATTGTTTTCGAAAGGTGACAAATCACATTTTTTCGTGTATAATAAAATTATGAAACCTCGGAAAGGGAAACGTCGGCAGAAAGGGATTGTCGCAAGCACAATCGGTCTTGCGCTTAATTTGATACTTGCGTGCGCCAAAATCGCCTTGGGAATTGTTACCGGGTTGATATCTGTTACGGCGGACGGCGTCAATAACCTAAGCGATTGCGGTAGCGGTATCGTTTCGCTGATCTCCTTCCGCATTGCCGAAAAGCCGGCGGATAAAGAGCATCCTTACGGGCATCAGCGTGCGGAATACGTCGCCTCCATGCTCATTGCCTTTCTTATTCTCACGCTTGCCGTACAGCTCTTACGGGATTCTTTAGACGCCATTCTTTCGGGAGCGCTTTCAAAAGGCGGCGCGGTCGTCTTTGCGTTGCTCGGCGTTTCGATTGCCGTTAAAATGTTTCTTTTTATCTATTACCGTATCGTTGCAAAAAAAATCGGTTCCGATCCGCTGAAAGCCGCCTCTGTTGACAGCGCGTGCGACTGCCTTGCCACGCTTGCCGTCGTTGTCGGGCTGATCGTTGCCCGTTATACGGGCTTTGCCGCAGACGGATGGGCGGGTATTCTCGTCGCGCTCTTTATCGTTTGGGAAGGGGTTGGTATTTTACGCGAGGCGGGTTCCAAACTTTTGGGGCAGGCGCCCGATAAAGGATTTGTCGATAATATAAAAAGTTACATTCTTGCGGACAAAAATATACTGGGATTGCACGATCTGCGCATTTACAACTACGGAAAAAACAACATATTTGCAACGGTGCATATCGAAATGGACGCGCGTATTCCTTCGCTTGCCGCCCACGCGACGCTCGATGGGATAGAACGCGCGGTTCGGGAAAAGTTCGGCGTGGAGCTTACGGCGCATCTCGATCCCGTCGATTTGAAGGACGAAGAAGCGTGCGAGTTGGAGCAACGCGTGCGCGCGGCGATAGAGGGCATGGTAGAAAACATGGACGTGCACGATTTCCGTATCGTGCGCGGAGCGAAAACAAAGGTAGTGTTCGAAGTCGGCATTCCCTTTTCCTGCAAGGCGAAGGAGAGCGAACTCCGCAACGATATCATGCGCGCCGTCCGCGTTTTAGGGGATTACGAACCCGTTGTCACGATCGAACGGGAATGAGGGAGCATGCGCTTTGTCAATCGCAAACGAAGATTCGTTTGCCGTCGTTGACGGGAGGCGGGATCGGCGTATGCGTTCGGGGCAGATCGGCAGCCGATAAAAATTGCGGCATTTTTCCGAATCGGACATACGGGCGGCAAGCCTAACGTTCTCTTTTTTGCAAAGAGGGCGTTATTTTATTGTGTTTTTTCAAAGAAAATGGTATAATGAACAGGAACGGTTATCGTCAAACGGCGGAGGGAATGAAGTTGAAAATTATCGTAGACGCAATGGGCGGGGATCATGCGCCCGCCGAGATTGTAAAAGGCGCGTTGCTCGCCTTAAAGGAACGTGAAAACTTTCAAATCGTATTTACGGGAGACGAAGCGGCGATCAAAGCCGAACTCGCCAAATATTCTTATGACGAAAAGCGCGTAGAAACCGTGCATTGCAGCGAGGTCATCACCAACGACGACGTGCCGACGCAGGCGATCCGCACGAAAAAGGACAGCTCCCTTGTCGTCGGCTTGAAGCTTCTCAAAGAGGACGAAGACGCGGGAGGTTTTGTTTCGGCGGGTTCTACGGGAGCGGTGCTCACGGGCGGAATCTTACTCATCGGGCGCATGAAGGGCGTGCTCCGTCCCGCGCTCTGCCCGGGTGTACCGAACGTACGCGGCACGCGGACGCTCTTATGCGATTGCGGCGCAAACGCGGAGTGCAAACCCGAATATCTTGCGCAATTCGGCGTGATGGCGACGGCTTACGGAAAGGCGGCTTTCGGAATGGAAAATCCCAGAGTAGGGCTTCTCACCAACGGAACGGAGGATCATAAGGGCGATCCTCTCCATCAAGAGGCGCATAAATTGCTGAAAGAGACGAAAGGGATTCATTTCGTTGGAAATATCGAAGGGAGAGATTTGATGTACGGCGATGTGGATATCGCCGTTGCAGACGGGTTCTCGGGAAATATCGCCTTAAAATCGGTGGAGGGCTGCGGAAAGACGGTTTCCGCCGTGCTCAAACAGGAGTTTAAGCGTAACCTCGGTTCCAAGCTCGCCTATCTTTGCGCGAGGAAACAAATTAACAAATTGCGCGACATGCTCGATTATTCCAAGCTGGGCGGTTCCGTCTTTCTCGGGCTGAAAAAAGTGGTTATTAAGACGCACGGCAGCGCGAAAGCGAATACCGTATGTCCCACCGTTGTGCAGGCGGTGGACGCATATAACAATCGTCTGGTTGAAACAATCGGGGAAATGCTTGCTTTGACGATGGGAGAAGAGAATGCGTAACGGCGAATCCTGGAAGGAGAGCGATCTTGTTGCGGCGCAGAACGCCATAGGATACCGCTTTCACGACGTGGGGTTGTTAAAAACGTGTTTTACGCATAAATCATATTCCAACGCGCGCGGAGGCGAGGACAACGAGCGTTTGGAATTTTTGGGCGACGCCGTGCTGGAACTGTGCGTGACGGAGGCGCTTTATAAGAGCAGTCCGCTCAACGAAGGGCGGCTCACGGAATTGCGCCAGCAATATGTTTCGCAAACCGCGCTGGAACGCGCGGAGGAACGCGCGGGATTGAAACGCTTTCTGCGGTTCTCGGGCGGCGAAAACAACGTGAGCGGCAAGACGGCGTCAAATTTGTTTGAGGCGGTCGTCGGCGCGATCTATCTCGACGGCGGGATAGAAGAAGTGCGCGCATTTTTAACGCGTTATCTTTCTATATCCGAATCGGAAAACTACAAAACGGTCTTGCAGGAATATGTGCAGGAACGCACGAAAAAAACGCCCGTTTACCTTGTGAGCGAACGGAATGGGAAATACGTTTGCAGCGTGAGCGCGCTCGGGAAGAAAGCCTGCGGCGAGGGAGAGAGCAAAAAGTCCGCCGAAACCGAGGCGGCGAAGAAACTCTGCCGAATTCTTTTCAAGGGGAAGGAAAATTGAATTTTAAAGAAATACAACTTGCGGGGTTCAAGTCGTTTGCCGATAAGACCTCTATTAAATTCGAAGACGGCGTAACCTGCATTGTAGGTCCCAATGGGTGCGGCAAGAGCAACGTTGCCGACGCCGTGCGCTGGGTTCTCGGCGAGCAGTCGGCAAAGTCGTTGCGCGGTTCCAACATGCAGGACGTTATTTTCAGCGGTACGCAAACGCGTCGCGCCCTCTCTTATTGCGAAGTGACGCTCGTGTTCGACAATTCGAAACGCATGTTCGATATCGAATATGATGAAGTCGCCATGACGCGCCGTCTCTACCGTTCGGGCGAGAGCGAATATCTGCTCAATAAACAGCCCTGCCGCCTGAAAGATATCGTCGCGCTATTGCACGGCGTGGGAATCGGGAAAGAGGGGTATTCCATTATCGGTCAGGGTAAGGTGGAACAGATTATGAACGCCAAGCCGGAGGACAGACGCGCTATTTTCGAAGAAGCTACGGGCGTTATGAAGTTCAAAACCCAGAAAGGGGAGATCGAACGGAAGTTACTGAACGCGAAGGACAACATGACGGTCTTTGTTCAGAGAATGGACGAGGCGGAGCGACAGCTGAAACCGCTTGAAAAGCAGGCGGAAACGGCGAAAAAATATCGTGAGTATTCCGAACAGCTTAAATATGAGGAAGTCAATACTTATCTGATTCGTTGCGATAATTTTGCCAAAGAGACGGACAAGCACCGCGCCGTCATTGCGCGCGCAGGCGAGCGGCTATCGGGAATCGAAGAGGAGCTTACCACGCTCGACACGCAAGAAACCGCCGCGCGGGAGAAGATAAGTTCGGCAGACGAGACGCTGCGCACGCTCAACGAAAAATTGCGCGCTTTCGAAGTGGGAATCGAGCACAAGAGCGGCGAGGCGCGGCTCATCGGCGAGAGAATCGCCTCTTACAAGCGGCAGCTTGCTACGGCGACGGAGGACGTGGAATATTCTCTCCGCCGTTCCAAAGAGATCGACTCGCTCAACTTACAGAGCGAGAAGCGCGCGGTTGAGGAGAAAAAACGCGCCGCGTTCCTTGCGGGACGTATCTCGGATCTTGCGAAAAAGGCGGAAGATACGGATCTCAGACTTGCGCAATACGAAAGAATTTCCGACGAAAAGCGGGCGAGCGAGCTTTCTTCGGTGGAAAACCTTGCCGACGTGCGGGCGAACGCGGGGAGTCTTTCCGCGCAAAAGACGGCGGCGAGCGAACGGATCGAAGAGGTGAGAGGGGCGATCGGGAAAGCGGAAACGAGAAAGACGGAATACGGCGCGCAGCTTTCCGATTGTCGCAAACAAAAAGCGGCGTGCGAGGCGTTTTTAAACGCCAAAGCGCAGCGTGAAGAGGAAATACAGGAAGATCTGCGCGATTTGGCGCGGTCGAGCCAAAAGCTCATGCAGGAGCTGACCGATTGCAATACCGCTATCGCCAATTTGAACAACAATCTTGAATTTTACACCAATCTTAAAAACCGTTTCGACGGCTATCGCGATTCGGTGCGCAATTTACAGCTTACGGCAAAGAAGAATCCCGAAATCGGGAGCAAAATCAAGGGGGCGATCGCCGATATCGTCTCCACCGACCGACAGTATGAAGTCGCTATCGAGACGGCGTTCGGCGCGGCAATGCAAAATCTCGTCACCTCCACGGCAGACGACGCGCGTTATCTCATCGAATATTTAAAGCGCACGGGCGGCGGAATCGTCACCTTTCTCCCCGTCGAAGCAATGCGTTCGCGCGGGAACGGCGCCGAGATCAAGCGCGCATTAAACGAACGCGGCGCGATGGGACTTGCCGGCGAGCTTGTGCATTACGACGCATATTACGAGAACGTCATCGGGAATCTGCTCGGGAACACGCTTGTCTGCGACACCATTGCAAACGCGACTGCGATTGCTAAAAAATACCCCCGTTCCTTCCGTATCGTCACGTTAGACGGCGATATCATCGCCACGAGCGGCGCGATGACGGGCGGTTCCAAACGGCGGGAGAGCGGCAATCTGCTTGCGGGAGAGCGGCATATCAAAGAGTGCGAAGATGGGATCAGACGTAAAAAAACGACGGCGGAAAAGCTGAAGACCGCCATTGAACAGTGCGATATTTCGCGCGAAGAGGCGGAGAAGGAGTACGAACAGTTCCGCATGAAAGTGCAGGAAGAGACGGCGTCTTTTGCCGCGCTCGCCCAAAAAGAACTTACCCTTTGCGATCTCATTTCCGAGGCGGAACGCGATCTTTCGGAATATAAAAAACTGCTTGGGACGCTGGAAAAACGCGTAGGCGATCTGGAAAACGAGGTTCTCTCCACCTCCGAAAGCGAGGACGTGCTCAACAGGATCCGTAGCGAGGCGGCGGCGGAAGCGGCGGCGCGTGCGCAGGAAGTTTCGGGACTCAAAGAGGAGCGCGACAAGCTCCGCGACGAGCTCAACGCGCTTCGCATAGAAAGCGCGACGCTTGCGTCGGCGCAGGAAGCGTCGGAGGAAAATACGAAAAGACTTTTGGAAGAAAAGCAATCTCTCCTCAAAAAGGTAGAAGAAACGCGCGCTTCCATTGCGGGTACGGAAAATCTCATTCGTCAGCTTAAACGGGACGAGGAAAAGGTTGCGCTTACCGAGGAAGAACAAAAGGCGGTTGCGTCCATTCGCGCGGAGATAGCCGCAACCGAGCGGGAAAAACGGGAGACGGACGAAGAACAGACCCGCCTTGCGGGACAAAAACGCGCTCTTCTTGCCGAACAGCAGAATCTCGGCGACAAAAAGCATGAGAGCGAGCTGGAAATTTCGCGTGCGGAAGCCAGCCTCGAAAATATGAAACAGCGTATTGACGAGGAGTACGGGCTCACCTATGAAAGCGCACAGTCCCTTCGCGACGAACAGTACGACGTTTCGCAGTCTTATACGAATATCAACAGCTTAAAGCGTAAAATCGGAGCGCTCGGTCCCGTCAACCAGAACGCGGAAGAAGATTACGACAATCTCTTTGCCCGTTATACCGAAATGCAGACGCAGAAAACCGATCTCGAAAAGGGGATCTTCGATCTCAACACCGTGCTTTCGGACTTAAAGGAAGCCATGCAAAAGCAGTTTGACGAAGGGTTTAACGAGATCAACGCGAATTTTACGAAAATCTTCAAAGAGCTGTTCGGAGGCGGCAAAGCGGAAATGCAGCTCGATTACACCGATTGCGACGATCCTTTAAACGCGGGCGTGGAGATCATCGCCTGCCCGCCCGGGAAAAAACTCACCAAAATTTCCCTTCTTTCGGGCGGCGAGCGCGCATTCACGGCGATCGCGATTTTGTTTGCGATTTTGAAATCGCGTCCCATGCCGTTCTGTATTCTCGACGAAATCGAGGCGGCGCTCGACGAGGCGAACGTAGACCGCTTTGCGAGCTATCTCAAAAAATTTTCGCAGGAGACGCAATTCATCGTCATCACGCACAGAAAGCCCACCATGAACAAGGCGGATACCCTTTTCGGCGTGACGATGGAAGAAAAGGGCGTCAGCAAGATCGTTTCCGTCAAACTTTCCGAAGTCGAGGAGAAGCTCGGCGGCGATACGGTTGTGGCGTAAGGGGGAGAGAATGGGCATATTCGGAAAAATCAAAGACGCGTTAAAAAAGACGAAAGAAGGCGTTTCTACCAAAATGCGCCTCCTGTTTGCAAAGAATAAGCTCGGGAACGAGTTTTACGACGAGCTGGAAGAAATTCTCATTTCTTCGGACGTCTCCGTGCGTACGGCGGAAGACGTCGTCGATCAAGTGCGGGAAGAGGCGATCGGCAATAAGGTCAAAGACGAACAGTTCGTCACAGACCTTTTAAAGGATATTTTGGAAGATACGCTCAACGAAGCGCCCGTACCCGAATTCGAATATCCTTGCGTCATCATGTTTGTCGGCGTGAACGGCGCGGGAAAGACGACTTCCATCGGGAAAGTGGCGAATTGGTTTGTTTCCCGCGGCAAGAGCGTCACGGTGGCGGCGGCGGATACCTTCCGCGCAGCGGCGATCGATCAGCTTGCGGTCTGGGCGGATCGGGCGAAGGTGCGAATCGTCAAACACGAGGACGGGAGCGATCCATCGGCGGTCATCTTCGACGCAGTCTCCTCGGCAAAAGCGCGCGGCACGGACGTTGTGCTCATCGACACGGCGGGACGGTTGCAGGTGAAGGACAACCTTATGAAAGAGCTGCAAAAAATGGATCGCGTCGTCACGCGCGAATTTCCCGAAGCGGCGTTTTATAAATTTCTCGTGCTGGACGCAACCACGGGTCAGAACGCGTTTTCGCAGGCGCGTATCTTCGGGGAAACCGTCGATTTAGACGGAATCGTGCTGACAAAATTGGACGGCACGGCAAAAGGGGGTTTTGTTTTTTCGCTTTGCGGCGAGCTGCATGTGCCCGTTGTGTTTGCCTGCGTAGGAGAACAGATAGACGATATCGCGCCCTTCGACGCCGAACAGTTTGTAGAGGGATTCTTCTAAATTCACAAAACAGTTCACGAAATTTTCGTGAGGAAATGAGCGTTATTGCGATATCTAATAATTTTTTTCGTAAAGCAACAGCCGCAAGCGTTTTTCAAAAACGCTTGCGGTTGTTATATTTGCGTTATTCTTATTTCATGAAAGCAATTCGTCGCAAGAAACATGCAACACTTTGCTCAGCGCTTTCAATTCGATATCCGTTACGAAACGCTGTCCGCTTTCAATTCTCTGTACTGCGTTTTTATCAACGTCGACGCCTTCGAGTTGCAGAGCAGAGGCAAGTTCCCTTTGCGACATTCCTCGCGGGTCGCTCTTTCTTAACGCATAAACCTTCCTTCCGCAAAGATTATTTCTGTTCTCAGAAGTTTTATTTTTGAACATAGCTTCCTCTTTTTTGGCATTCAGTGATTGACAAATGAATTATATGATGATACAATCCTTCATGTGACATTTACTGAATGTCAAAATAAAATCAGGAGAAATTTATGGACGAGAACGAAAGAATAGAGACAGAAAATTTATTGGAAGAAATCAAAGTCGCCCTAAAAGATATATTGGT
>CAZFPP010000001.1:0-171620 GCA_964521125.1 uncultured Clostridia bacterium | reverse complement strand
ACCCACGCGACCAGCTTGGAAGGCTGGGATTCTACCACTGAACTACACCCGCATCATCAACGCTTGTACATTCTATCAAAGTTTGGAAATATTGTCAATCGATTTTATGCGTCTTTCCTGATTTTTCTAAAAAAATGTCTTTTCAAAATATTTCCGTTTCTAATTAACGGTGTCAAAATTTTCTTGCTATTGTTTGATTGTATTCGTTTTTTGTCAGCTATTATCAATTTCCGAGTTTGTCGAATTTTCTCTGTTTTTTTGTGAAAATCATTCGTAAATTATGCTATAATAAAAAAGAAAATTAGAATGCGATCACTGTGTTTACCAAAAAGGGTTTATTATGAAAACTTTATTCGTGACCGACCTGGATGGGACTTTGTTGACGAAAAATGAAAACGTTTCCGCATACAGTTGCGAGAGACTCAACCGCCTGATCGATTCGGGAATGCTTTTAACGTTTGCGACGGCGCGGTCTGTTTGCAGTGCGCTTACAGCATTAAAAGGATTGAATTTAAATGTTCCTGCCATTTTTTACAACGGCGGATTGGTATATGATTTCCGTAAGCATCTCTGTTTGAGGTCGGTTACATTTAAAGACGAAGAAAAAAGGGATCTTCTTGCCGTGCTGCATGAGCATGGTATTTTTCCCTTTGTGTTTGCCGCGGATTTGGACGGGGAACGCGTGAGCTGGAAACAAGGTGTCGAAACACCCGGCATGCAGCGGTATCTTGCCCGACGAAGCGAAGATAAACGAATGCATCCTGTCTGTTCTGACGAAGAGCTTATCGGCAGATTTGTGTTCTATTTCAAATGTATAGGTCCGCGCGAACAGTTGGAGTGCGCCTGGAACATTCTCAAATACGATTCCCGCTTTTTATGTATCTTTCATCAGGAGACCTATCAGAATGACTTCTGGATGGATATCTCTCCGCATGAAGCCAGTAAAGCCAGCGGCGTATCATTTTTGAAAGAAGGGCTCGGTTGCGATAAAGTCGTTTGTTTCGGCGATACTGCAAACGATTCCGATATGTTTGATGTCTGTAATGAAAAATATGCGGTTATGAACGCGGATGCCTGGCTGAAGGAAAAGGCAACGGGCGTCATAGGATATTGTGAAGAGGACGGCGTTGCAAAATGGTTGGAAGCGCATTATCCGTTTTTATAAAAGCAGGATTATGTCCGAGATTATATGAACAGATAAATTCCTCGAAAACCGAGAAAAAAACAGTAGAGGTTGAGTACGGCTAATACCGGTAAAGCAGTCATCAATAAAATGTTGCTTAAACGAAAACGCATGGCAAACATGGCAATATAAATAGCGGAAGCGCCGCCTAAAACGGCGGCAAGCATCAGTTTACCGTCTTGTTTCGAAAAGCTGTCTCCACCTGCTTCCCAGTCGTCGCGTTGCGTTTTTATGAGACGATAAGAATAAAAATTGATAGCAAGAATATAGACGATCAGTAAGATGTAAAACAAAATCATCGTGCATGCAGTATGTGCGGTTTGCGGAAAATAATCTGGAGAGACGGGCATGAAGAAAAAGAAACGGGCATATATCAGCGTATACAACAAAGACGGCATCGTAGAGTTTTGCCGCTATCTTGTAGAATACGGATACGAACTCATCGCTACGGAGGGAACGTTTAAGACGCTTACGGAAGCGGGTTTAAAGGTGATATCCGCACACGAGCTCACCGGTTATCCTGAGCCGCTCGGCGGAAAAGTGCGCGCCGTTCATCCTTCTATTTATACCGGAATCATCGCTAATCAACTCACGGAAGAACAGCTTGGCGAATTGGGCGAGAAAGATATTTTCCCTATTGAGCTTGTAGTTGTCAACCTCTATCCCTTTAAAAATGATATGGAAGAGGGCGTGCCGTTTTCTGAGGCGGCGGAACATATCGATGCGGGCGGAGTTGCACTTTTGGATGCCGCGGCAAAGAATTATCTGCATACAATCGTCGTGTGCGAGCCGGAAGATTACGATAGGGTACTTTGCGATCTCGCCGCCGGTGCGATTTCCGAAGACGAACGGAAATACTTCATGTATAAAGCGTTTTCCTACACGGCTTCTTATAACGCGCTTATATCGCAATATCTATCCCGTCAGTTGATGATGCCGTTCCCTAAAATGCTCACCGTTACTTACGAAAAAGCACAGGATATGAGGTACGGAGAAAATCCGCAGCAGCAGGCGGCAATATACCGTGAGCCGTTGCTAAAAGAAGGATCTTTAGCGCGCGCCAAACAACTCGCCGGTCCCGTTCTCACTTATAACAATATTAAAGACGCAAACGCCGCGCTGGAACTTTTAAAAGAATTTGAGTATCCTGCTGCGGTGGCTTGTAAACACCGCGCGTTATGCAGCGTGGGCGCCGGAGAAAACCTTTATGATGCGTTTGTCCGCGCTTATGAGGCGGATCCGCTTCGACTTAAAGGATGTATTCTTGCGATAAACGGCGTTGTGGATGCTCGCATTGCCTCTTTATTAAAAGGGATTTCCGCGGAACTTGTCGTTGCCGTTGGGTTTACGCCCGAAGCGATGGGGGAGCTGCATTTTCAAGATCAATTGATTTTGCTTGAAATGCCGGATATTCGCAGTAAAGTGCAATTTACGACGCTCGATCTTCAAAAGATATACGGCGGCTTGATGGTACAGACGTACGATTTATCTTCCGGGAAAAATGCGCGTTGCGTAACAAAGCGGAAGCCTTCGGAAAGTGAAATCAAAGCGCTTTACTTCAATTATAAAGTGGCAAAACACGCCCGTTCAGGCGCTATTGTCGTGGGGCGGGAAAACGTCACTGCGGGGATTGGAACGGGGCAGACGCATCGTTTGTTGGCGTTGAAAGTTGCGTTGATGATTGCAGGCGACGCCAAGGGTTGCGTTCTGGCTTCCGATTCCGATCTTCCGTCGTCCGATTGCATCGATTTGTGCCATGAGTCCGGAATTACCGCTTTGATTCAGACGGATAGCGTAGATCCTCTGACGGTAGAGCTGTGCGATAAATATCAGATCGCTATGCTTTGTACGGATGAAAGACATTTTAAAAACTGAACAACGTTATACAATTTTCATGGAATCGGGCGATGAAATCGCTTTTTTAGAAAAACATGCACTCGGTAAAGAAACTATATAAAATAGGAAAGGGTCCTTCCAGTTCACATACGATGGGACCGGAACGTGCCGCTAAGGACTTTTTAAACTTGTGTCCCGAAGCAGCGCGTTATTGCGTCACGTTGTTCGGTTCGCTCGCGTTGACGGGGAAAGGACATTTAACGGACGTTGCCATACGCGACGTGTTTGCCGGCAAAGAAATTGAGATTGTGTTCGATAGTTTGAATCACGATCTTCCGCATCCCAATACCATGCAAATTGTTGCGTATAATGAGTTGGGCAAGACGTTGTTATCCAGGATTTATCTTTCCGTGGGAGGCGGTTCGGTTCGTGTGCTCGGTGAGCCTGTACCCAAGAGCGAAGAGATCTATCCGTTCCGTAATTTTACCGAAATCAAGCAATATTGCCTTTCAGAAAAACTATCGCTCGACGAGATGGTATTTCAATTTGAGGGTGAGCAGATCAAAGAATATTTCAGAGAGGTATGGCATACGATGCGTGCAACGATCGCGCGTGGATTGCAAGCGGAAGGAGAGCTTCCCGGGGGACTTCACGTCAAGCGGAAAGCGGCGATCCTTGCCAAAGACGTTGTAGGCGAATTGCCGGAGGAGAGAGAAAAACGGGTGATATGCAGCTATGCGTTTGCAGTTGCGGAAGAGAATGCGGGAGGAGGTACTGTTGTTACGGCGCCTACCTGCGGCGCGTGCGGCGTTCTGCCCGCTGTTCTTTATTATCTTGCCGAACGATATCATTTGCCCGATGAAACCGTCTTTTCGGCGCTTGCGGTGGCGGGGATCATTGGAAACGTTGTAAAAACAAACGCCTCCATTAGCGGTGCGGAGGCGGGCTGTCAGGCGGAAATCGGGACTGCGACGGCAATGGCTGCCGCCGCAGTATGCAGGATATACGGTTATTCCCTTGAAGAAACGGAATACGCTGCGGAAATCTCGCTCGAACATCAGCTCGGACTCACTTGCGATCCTATTCTGGGACTGGTGCAGATACCTTGTATCGAGCGAAACGTCGTAGCCGCCATGCGTGCCTTAGAAAGCGCAGAGCTTGCTCATATTCTTAATGGAACAAGAAAGATCTCCTTCGATCTTATTGTTAAGACAATGTATAAGACGGGAAAAGATTTGAATGCGCGATATCGGGAGACGGCGGAAGGTGGTCTTGCCGCAGAATATCGCGACGGTGACGAATAAAAAGCAACCCTTATCCACGAGGATAGGGTTGCTTTACTTTTGCGGATTATTTTGCTGAAGCGCGTGCTTCTAATTCCTTTTCAAGCGCAATAGCGAGTTGATCGGGACAGGAAGTATTCTGTTTGCAACGGATTCCTTTGATAAGAGGAATAATTTCTTCCGCTTTTCTTCCCTCTACAAGCCGCGATATGCCTTGCAGATTGCCGCTGCATCCGCCGATAAATTTTAAATTATGGATTCTGTGCTCCTCGTCCATATCGTAAACGATTTGTTTGGAGCAAGTGCCTTTCGGTGAGTAAATGATCATAATGTTACCTCGTTAGTCTACAAGAGTTTCATAGATGACGGAATATAGTTCGGAAGCTTTATCTTCCCATTGTTTATAGATATAATTCGCCGTTTTTTTGTCCGGCACGACGAACTTCAATTCCAACATGGGTTGTAGAGGATTTAAGATTTTCAGATAGACGGTGTACGTTCCGTCTTTATTCTGATAGTAGTCCGACTTACATTCCTGTTTGTTGCGAAATTTTGCGCTATTGTTTTTTACGAATCTGGAGATTTCCTCCCGCAGGCTCTTGGGAATATTGATATAGAAATTGGCGAGCGTCTCCCTGCCTTCCGGCGTGATGGTGTATAGAGGATCGTCGTCACCGGGAATCTCACAGATAAACCCGTCGGAAAGCATTTTGTGTATGAGCACCACGCAATCCATATAATTGATCCAGTTGTTGGAAGACGTGCAGATATCAACCATTGTCCGCTCCATGAGCGGGGTTTCCATCTTGTCGAACACAAACAGCAATATTAACTTGTTGACAGATGTTTCTCCCTTTATCTGCATGGTATTTCCTTTATCCGTATTTCAAAACGAACACAAATTGCCGCTTAAAGCATTTTAAGCGGCTTTGTGCTTATCTCCCTTTGTTTCGAAATGATTATGCGGCAAATTTTGCGAGTTGTGCGAGTATGTCTGCGCAGTTGTCGCTGTAAATTTCAACCGTAAGAGGTTTGGAAAGGTCGAGACTGAAAATGCCGAGAATGGATTTTGCGTCGACGACGTATTTTCCGCTCTTCAAAAGAATTTCGCATTCGCATTCCTGCGTGATAGCGACGAATTCTTTCACTTTTTGCGCCATTTCGAGAGAAATTGTAATGGATTTCATGAGATATTACCTCCGCAAATCATATGATTTTCTATATTATAACTAAAAATCGCGACAAAATCAAGATATTTTCGGAAAAATTATTTAAATATTTTCCTTTTTGTGCTATAATATTGATTAGTAACCATAGAGGCGGCGGAGTTCCGATAAAATCGCATTCATTTCGGTTGCTTTTATCGGTTCGAATAAACGGCAGAGGAACGTTTGATAAATCCGTTTATTTATGTTATAATCTCATTGGAAGAAATTTTACGAAACGATTATTGGGAGGATTCTATGCAAGACAAGAACGCAGAGATCGAACGTTTTCTATCGGCGTGTTCCGATTTAATTTCGGGGAAATTCATTCTTGCCGACAGCAAGATAGGCGACATTTTGAAGGCGGTCGCCGCGAGTCCGGAACTGACGGGGTTGTTCAATGCCGTAACGGACGGTTTCGATTACCCCGCTGCCAAAGCAATGTACTTGAAATATCCTGCGGAGCCGCATTCCTCGCGCGGCGCGGCATATCTGCCGACTGACAGAAAAGAAATTCTTGCATTTGTCTTTTGTCTGTTGGTTGAGTTTGACAGCGGGAAGATGAAGTTTAACGACTTTCTGCTCCGTTATTTTTATGAGGACGGAAGTTATACCGCAAGCTATACCTTGTTTGTGGGGAGAATGATCAGACCGTTCCGCGACATCGTTCGCGACTGTTATCCCGATTTGGGCAGAGCGGGCGACGTGCAGTTCTTGCGCAAACGCGAGGACGATATTTTAGGTCTGTTTTCCGAGAAAATTTCCGTTGAACGGATGCGGATTAAGACGATTTCGCTCACGCAAGAGGACGCCGTTGCGGGGGAGATGATCCTCGCAGAGCTGTATGCGGCGGCGGGCAGGAGGGATATTACGGAGATTAAAGCGCTTTTATGCGGATATCTTTATTTTCTCGGCGCGGTGGGCGGCGCGAGCGAGAACAGCAGCGAAATGTTCAACCTTGCGGGAGAGTTATAAGGAATGGGATTGCAAGAAAAGACGATTGCAAAAAACTATATTTACAAAGGAAAGATCGTCAACTTGCGTTGCGACGATGCGGAGTTGCCCAATGGGGAACCGTGTAAGCGGGAAGTGATCGAACATTCGGGCGGCGCAAGCGTGCTTTGCGTGAGAGAGGGGAAAGTCGCTCTCGTGCGGCAATTCCGTTACGCTTACGGAGAAGAAGTTTTAGAAATCCCCGCCGGGAAGCTGAATGCGGGAGAAGATCCCGCCGAAGCGGCAAAACGTGAGCTGGAAGAGGAAACGGGACTTGTTGCGCAAGGAATAAGGCATTTATTTACGCTCTATCCTACGCCGGGGTATACGAATGAAAAAATTTATATCTATGAGGTTTCTTCCGTAAAAGAGGGAAAGCAGCATCTTGATGAAGGGGAATTTTTGAATGTGCAATACATTCCTGTTTCAGAAGTCTTAGAGATGATGGATCGCGGAGAAATCAAAGACGCAAAAACCATTGTAGCGTTGCAATGGTACGCAAGAAAAAATAATTTATAAATCATGAAGATCCCGCCCGCTATTGCGGACGGGTATCTTTTCAGCGGAACGGATTCAAAACGCAGTGGTTCAATTGTTGCAGCAGCCGCAGTTATGCCCGAAGATCGAACTCAGCGTGCCGTTTTTTCCCAAGCAATATGCTCCTGCGAGAAGAAAAGGCCATCCGCAGCCTGTAAATGCGCTCGACGAGAAGAAATTCGTCCCCAGAAGAAGCAGGATAATGAGAATCCAAAGGCAGCTGTTGCCTTGTAAACAACCATTCATAGTTTTTCCTCCTTGATATAGGTCGGCCTCGGCGTATGTAGTTTGTGTTCCGTGGCCGTTTCTCTAAATTGTATGATGCGCGGCGTGAAAAATGTTCCTTGAAAAGAGCGTTCATTTAGTTGCAAAAATAAAATACATTTGGTATAATATAAAATGAGTTTTCCGTTTGGGAAAAACACGGCGACGGTTTTATCTCTTTTCGGCGGAGCTTAATACATTTTTTCACGGATATTTCGAAGAAGGAAATCCGATGGAGGTAATTGAATATGGAAAAGAAGACTTTCTTTTCGGCAAAGAACATTGCGTACTTTGCGGTGCTGTTGGCGCTCGTGGTCGTGTTTCAGTGCTTGGGCGGCTACATTAAAATCGGCGCAACGCCTTTGAGCTTTGTTCTCGTTCCCATTGTGCTCGGGGCGATTTTAATCGGACCGATCGCAGGCGGCTTGCTTGGCTTTGCGTTTGGGTTTATCGTGCTCATGTATGGCGTTTCGGGCGCAGACGCGTTTACGAATATTCTGGTAGTCAACCACCCGATTCTTACGGCGCTGACCTGTTTGATAAAGGGTACGGCTGCGGGAGTTGTTGCGGGGCTTTTGTACCGTTTGATTGCGCGCAAGAGTACGTTTGCCGCGGTGATCGTAGCATCGGCGTCCGCGCCGATTGTGAATACGGGGTTGTTCATCCTCGGCGCGCTGATGATGAGCGGAACGATCTCTGCCAACTTTGTCGCAGAAGATTCCACGCTGGTTTACTTTTTGTTTATTGGATGCGCGGGGATCAACTTTCTCATAGAATTCGTAATTGACATTGTGCTTTCACCCGCAATTCACCGCGTGGTGAAGGTGGTGGAAAAATCAGTTTCAAATAGAGAAAAGCGCGTTCCGCAGAGTGCGGAAGCGGTTGAAACGCAGACCGCCGAAGAAAACGAACGCGCGGCGCAAAATACGGAGAATATTTCGTGATCATTTGTATCGACGTAGGCAATACCAATATTAAGTATGCGATTTTCGACGGCGACGCGTTGAAGTTTTCTTTCCGCGTTGCAACCGATCTCAAACGTACGTCCGACGAGTACGGCGCGCAACTTGTGGGGATGTTGGAATTCAACAGGATTTCCGCAGAGCAGATTACGGGAGGAATCTTTGCTTCCGTCGTGCCTTCCCTTGATTATACAATCGAACACATGCTTTGCGTCTATTTGAAAATTGTTCCCAAACAGCTTGCGCCGGGGTTGAAAACGGGGCTGAAAATGCGGGCGGAAAACGCGCGGGAAGTGGGGGCGGACAGAATTGTCAATAACGTTTCCGCCGTTCGCAAATACGGTCTCGGAAGACCCATCGTTATTGTGGATTTCGGGACGGCGACGACTTTCAATATTTTAAGTGCAGAAGGCGAATTTATCGGCGGCGTTATCGCTCCGGGGATAAAAGGATCGTTAGATAGCCTTGTCAGTGGCACGGCGAAATTGCCCCGCGTAGAGATCGAAGCGCCCAAAAGCGTGATCGCTACGAATACCGTTACCAATATGCAGGCGGGGATTGTATTCGGATTCGCGGGGCTTGTAGAGTATATCGTCAAGAAAATCAAAAAAGAACTCAAATCGGAAGAGGTATTTACGGTTGCGACGGGAGGTTTTTCCGAAACGATTGCAAAGGAGACGAAGTGTATCGACGTGATCGATAAAATGCTCACGCTTGACGGCTTGAAATATCTGTACGATTTGAACAGTTCGGAGGAATAGTATGAAAAAAGTAGGCGTAGCCATTCTCGGTCTCGGCGTCGTCGGAGGCGGAACATATCAAATTCTCACAAAAAACAGAGAATTCTATCAACAAACGCAGGGCGTTGATTTAGTTGTCGAGAGCGTGTTGGAACTCAACAGAGCGCGCGCCTTGGAGCTTGGAATTTCCGAAGAAAAAATTGCGTCCAATATCGCCGAAGTCGTCAGCAATCCCGACGTGAATATCGTAGTGGAAGTTATCGGCGGCGTGGGGGCGGCTCGTACCTTTGTGCTTGCCGCGCTCAATGCGGGGAAGACGGTCGTGACGTCCAATAAAGAGCTGTTCTGTAAATATTCTCACGAGCTCGAAAGAGTGGCTAAACATCAAAACGCGGGGCTTTATTTCGAAGCGAGTTGCGTGGGCGGCGTCCCCATTATCCGTACGCTTTTAGACGGCGTACAGTCGAACAAGATTTCTTCGATGATGGGGATCATCAACGGAACGACCAACTATATTCTCACAAAAATGATCAACGACGGCACATCTTACAGGGAAGCGTTGGAAGCGGCGCAACGGCTTGGGTATGCGGAAGCGGATCCGACTGCCGACGTGGAAGGTTACGACGCGGCATATAAGCTTTCCATTCTCGCATCGCTTGCGTTTCACACCAAAGTGCCCTTTTCAAAAGTGTTCCGCGAAGGCATCGCGCAGGTCTCTTCAGAGGATATTGCCGACGGAAAGGAGCTTGGCTATTGTTTGAAATTACTCGCCATTGGGAAACGGGACGGACGTCATGTGGAAGTGCGCGTACATCCCACGTTTGTCCGGAAGGAACATCCGCTTGCGAGCGTGAACGACAGTTACAACGCCGTATTTTTGACGGGCGATTCGGTGGGCGACGTCATGCTCTATGGCAGGGGCGCAGGCGCGCTTCCAACCGGCAGCGCCATTGTCAGCGATATCATTTATGCGGCAACGCATAGTGAAAGTCAATATTCTACATTTAAAAATACCGCTACGGCGGAGAAAGAAATCAAATTCATCAGTGATTTCAAGAGCGCATATTACTTACGGTTTACGGTAAACGACCAAACGGGAGTACTTTCGAAAATTGCCTATATTTTCGGAAAACACGGGATTTCCATTTTTGAAGTGCAACAGAAGAAATCGGAAGAAGGTAAGATGACGCTTATCATCGTCACGCATGAAACGCATGAATTGGCGGTTCGCAGCGCGGTTGCTAAGATCAATGCGTTGGAAGTTGCGAAATCGGAATCGGTGATTCGCGTCGTATCGTAAAATATTTTTGAAAACGGCGGGGCTTGCACTCCGCCGATTTTTATATTTGGAAGGACAAGACAGTGAAAAAGGGGATCATTCTGATCAACGCTTATACGCAGTCGGAGAGCGAACTCTATCAACCGAAGCGACTCAAAGAAGAGTTTGAAAAATTGGGGATGCAAACAGAGATCGTGCGCAATGGATTTTTTGCCGAGCGGTTTTCTGCCGATTCGGCGGATTTCTGCGTATATCTCGACAAAGATAAATATTGCGCGCGGCTTTTACAGGAGAAAATCCGCTTGTTCAACCGGGCGGAGGCAATTGAAACGTGCGACGACAAGATGCTTACCTTAATTGCGTTGCAGGGTGTTGCCCCTATGCCGGATACGCTTTCGGGGGCGCTTTGTTATACGCCGAAAGAACCCGTAAAACGCGATATGCTCGACTATGCGGCGGAGCGGCTGGGATTTCCGATGATCGTCAAGGAATGTTACGGATCGCTCGGGACGGGGGTGTATCTTGCGCACACGCGACGGGAATTGGAGGAGATTGCAGAAAAGGTAAAATGTAAGCCGCATTTGTTTCAGCAATACATTGCGGAAAGCTCCGGTTGCGATTTGCGCGTAATTGTAATCGGCGGCAAAACGGTTGCCGCCATGAAACGGATCTCGCAAGGGGATTTTCGTTCCAACGCGGAGCTTGGCGGCAGGGGGGAGGCGTTTGAAATCGATGAAGATTGTGCGCGTCTTTGTGAACGGATTGCCGCACGCCTGAATCTCGACTATTGCGGGATAGATTTGCTGTTCGGGAAAGACGGTTATCTTCTTTGCGAAGTCAATTCCAATGCTTTTTTTAAAGCATTGGAGCGAGTAACGGGAATAAACGTTGCTCATTTATATGCCCGCTATATTATTCATAAGATTTACGGAGAAAAATATGATTAAATCCTTAAAAGAATTGAAAACACAACTCGATGCGAGAGCAAAGGCTGATGAGGCAGAGCGTGACGAGGAGGGGAGGGCGGTCATTGAAATGACCGTTCTGAAAGACGAGGACTTTCTTTCCGATTTATCGGCGGGTAAAACTCCCGTTGTCAGTAGCGAAGTTGCCGATTTTTTGGCGGAAAACGCAATGGCGTTTCACCCGAACGAGCAGATTTGTATCCGAATCAGCAGTGATTGTATAGACGAGCAGGAAGAAAAATTATATACGTTGGCGTTAAAAGAATATTACGTGCGCCGTTATAAACAAAATCGCAGAGATTTAAAGCGCAATGCGTTTTTCTCTGCGGTTATGGCGTTGATAGGTCTTGCGGTGCTTTCCGCCGTCGTGACGTTTTCGGTTTTGAATATCACGCCCGTGCTTTCGGAAGCGTTGGATATCTTTGCCTGGGTATTCTTGTGGGAAGCGGTCGATCTGTTCTTTTTACAACGTCAGGTTTTACGTTATGAGAGGTATCGCGCTCTGCGGTTTATCGAGGCAAAAGTGGTCTTTATCGCTCGTACAGAGCGTTGAATTTTTAAAATTTGCCCAAATGCATAGTATAATGTCACACATAGTATCGGGGAATTAGGACGTTTCCCGATATTTTTCCATCATTTCCGTAAAAAGTTGTTTTGTGGAAGGCGGTGTATACGTGATTGCATTTGCGCCCGCGTGAATGGTGCATAGGATACTTTCCCCCGTTCCTCCGCCAGAGGCAATAATAGGAACAGAAGGGAATTGGGTACGGATTAAGGAGACCAGTTCCGGCGTTTTCTCCGCCGCGGCAACGTTGAGAATAGAAGCGCCTGCTTTCAAACGTAAGGCGATGTTCGTATCGGGCTTAGTGACTGTGACGATTACGGGAAGATCAACGGCGTTTGCTACGCCGAGCACATTAAGATCGGATACGGGCGCGTTCAGCACGACGCCTACTGCGCCCTGCGCTTCCGCGTCTTTTGCAAGGCTGATTGTTCTCAGTCCTTGCGTTGTACCGCCTCCTACGCCGCAAAAGACCGGAATATAAGAGGCGCGGATAAGACAGTCCGAAATCGCCGCCTGCGGCGTAAACGGATAGACCGCAAAGACGGCATCGGCGTCGCAATTGCGGATTATCGCAATATCCGTAGAAAAAATAAGCGTTTTTATTTTTCTGCCGAATACGGTAATTCCGCTGGCTTCTTGTGCTTCTTTGGGAATATGTAAAATGTGACGCAAGCTGCTTTCGTATGCGTTAATTTCCTGTTCGTTCATAAAAGATTACCCGCTTTTGTTGTGTCAGTTATTGTATACCCGTTTTTTGCTTGTAAAAAACGCATTTAAAAATAACAAAAAGAGTGTGATAGGGGGTATCACACTCTTATAAATTGGTTTTCAGACGATCAGGTTGACGAGTCTTCCGGCAACGACGATACACTTTTTCACGGGTTTTCCGCACAGCCGCGCCTGTACTTCGGGAAGGGCAAGCGCACGCGTTTGAATTTCCTCGTCGGTCAGTCCGTTTGCGATCATCGTTTTGCAGACGATCTTGCTGTTGACCTGTACGGCGTATTCCGTCTCGTCGAGAATGAGTTTTTCGGGATCTTCCTTAGGATAGGATTGCTCGAAGATAAATCCTTTTCCACCCGTGAGGCTCCAGAGTTCTTCGCAAAAATGAGGCGCAAACGGCGCAAGCAGAAGTAAATAATCCTTCATCGTCTCTTTCAGAAGAGGAATATTCTTTTCGACAAGCGCGTCGTATTTGTATAGGGCGTTCAAAAGCTCCATGAGGCGCGCGACGGCGGTGTTGAAAGAAAATGCATCTAAATCGCGCGTAACCCTCTGAATGGCGAAATTACGGGCATAATCGAGCGCCTTTTCTTCGCTGCCGTAAGAATAAACGGCGTTGGGATCGGCTGCGTAACCGTTGACTTTCAGGACGATTTTTTCTACGCGATCCATAAAGCGGGCGATCGCTTTGATTCCGTCGTCGCTCCAGGGTCCGCCTTCGGTGTAGGAAAAACCGAACATCAGATAGAGCCGGAACGCATCGGCGCCGTATTCTTCTACATATTCGTCTGGAGAGACGATATTACCGTGAGATTTACTCATTCGGTTGCCGTCCGGTCCTAAGATCACGCCCTGATGGACGAGCCTGCGGAAGGGTTCGTCGAAATCGAGGTAACCCATATCCCGCAGCGCTTTTGTAAAGAAACGCGCATAGAGTAGATGCATGCAGGCATGCTCGGCGCCGCCTACGTAGGTGTCGACGGGAAGAAGTTTGTCGACGGACTGTCTGTCGAAGGGCATTTTTTCATTATGCGCGTCGGCATAGCGGAGATAATACCAGCTCGAACAGACGAACGTATCCAATGTATCGGGATCGCGAAGAGCATCGCCGCCGCAATTAGGGCAGGTCGTATGCATGAATTTTTCATGTTTTGCAAGCGGAGATTTTCCGTCGGGACGGAATTCCACGTCGTAGGGGAGTTTGACGGGCAAATCTTTTTCGGGAACGGGCACGTCTCCGCAAACGGGACAATGAATCACGGGAATGGGAGCGCCCCAATACCGTTGACGGGAAACGAGCCAATCTCTCAGACGGTAATTGACTTTCTTTCCGCCTTTTCCGATTTTCGCAAGATGATTTTCAATTGCCGATCGCGCTTCTTCGCCGAACAGCCCGTCGAAATCGATAGAATTGACGACGATCCCGTCGTCGCAGTAGGGAAGTTCCGTTCCGCCGCCCTGTTTTTCGATGACTTTGACGATGGGAAGTCCGTATTTGGTTGCAAAGGCGTAATCGCGCTCGTCGTGAGCGGGAACCGCCATGACTGCGCCCGTACCGTAAGTGCCGAGCACGTAATCCGCTAAATAGATAGGGATGCGTTTTCCGTTCATGGGGTTGATGCAGTAGGAACCCGTAAAAACGCCCGTCTTTTCGCGCGTGGTGGAAAGACGGTCTATCTCGCTTGCTTTTGCCGCAAATTCGATATACTCTTCCACGGCTTGCGCTTGCTCCGGCGTTGCCAGCTTGCGCGCCAAGGGGTGTTCGGGAGCGAGCACGACGTAAGTTACGCCGAAAACGGTATCGCACCGCGTCGTATATACGCGGATATGATCGCCTGTTTCGCATTCGAATTCGATTTCACAGCCCGTTGATTTTCCAATCCAGTTGCGTTGCATGGATTTGGTTTTTTCCGGCCAGTCAAGTCCGTCGAGTCCGGTTAAAAGCTCCTCGGCGTATTCGGTGATCTTAAAGAACCATTGCGTCAGATTTTTGCGAACGACCTGCGTTCCGCACCGTTCGCAGCAGTTATCGACGACTTGCTCGTTCGCAAGTACCGTCTGGCAAGAAGGACACCAGTTTACGGGCGCTTCTTTACGATAAGCAAGTCCCTTCTTGTACAGTTGAAGGAACATCCACTGCGTCCATTTATAGTAATTTTCTTCGCAAGTCTTTACTTCTGCCGACCAGTCGAACA
The DNA here is from genome assembly GCA_964521125.1 of uncultured Clostridia bacterium. GTDB lineage: Bacteria > Bacillota > Clostridia > Christensenellales > Borkfalkiaceae > Gallimonas. The sequence continues at coordinate 156,890 of CAZFPP010000001.1, read as the reverse complement.
TTGCGCCCATGGCTTTGAGCTGTCCTTCCATCGTCTCGATGTTTTTCTCGGTGGAATCTTTGGGGTGAACGCCCGTTTTAATCGCGTAATTTTCTGCAGGCAGACCGAAAGCATCGAATCCCATCGGCTGAAAAACGTTATAACCCTGCATTCTTTTAAAGCGCGCGAAGGAATCGGTGGGACCGTAGTTATACCAGTGCCCGATATGCAGTTTCGCGCCGGAAGGATAGGAAAACATTTCCAGAACGTAGTACTTCGGTTTTTCGCTTTTTTCGTTGAAACGGTTGAACTTCGCTTTTTCCCAGCGAGCTTGCCATTTTTTTTCCGTTTCTCTCATGTCCATGATGATTTTCTCCTGAACGTTGTAATCCGATATATTTTATTATATTTCCCGTTCGTTGTCAACGAAATTCGTCGGTTATGAAAATTTCATCCGATTTCATCGTTTTGAACGATCGTTTTTGAGGTATAAAATAATGTAGATATCGTACCTCTATATAAATAAGGAGAAACGAAATGGCAAATTATTGTTCGAATTGCGGCGCTTCCGTTTCGTCGGGGGATATGTATTGCGCCTCTTGCGGAGCGGCTTTAAACGGGAGTTCTTCTTCGGCGAGAACTTCAACGGGCGCTTCGGTAGGAGGTTCGATTGCGGCGGGCGTTGCCGGTGCGCTTGGCACGCTTGTTGCCGTCAATCTGGTGGGCGGTCTCACGCGCAATCTTTATTATTACGGCGGAAGATATTTTCTTGATCCCTATTGTCGCAGGCCGTTTATGGGACGCATCATCGGCGCTCCAAGACCTATGATGGGACCGCGTATCGGAGGACCTCACGGCGGAGGACCTCGCGGCGGCGGTCATAGGTAAAAGAGAAGGAGAGGAAATTCTCCTTATATTTAAGAAAAAGCTTTGATTGCCCATAAAATTAAAATAAAGCGGCATACTATGAACGTAACGCCGGTCGCACGGAAACAGTTTTTTCCGTATCAATCAACCGGACTCGCGAACGGCGGAACTTGAATTGTCGAAAGACGGAAGCGGGAACAGGAATTCCTGTTCCCGCTTTCTTGTGAATAAAATATTTTTCCAATGTCCTTATGTCCGTTTTTTGATTGCTCCTGCGATATAGAAAATGACAAAAGCAATTAAATCCGTAATGACGATTGTCGAACCGGTCGGAATATCGAAAAAGGCAGAGGTGAGGATCCCCAAAATCGAACAGACGATCGAGACGAATGAAGCGCAGACGACGACGCTCTTAAAACTTTTGAAAACCCGCATTGCGCACAGTGCGGGAAAGATGACAAACGCCGAAATCAAAAGAGATCCCACAAGATTCATTGCAAGTACGATGATGACGGCGATAACGATCGCGATCGCAAAATTATAAACGTTTGTTTTTACTCCCGTCGCCTTTGCAAACGTTTCGTCGAAGGTAACGGCGAAAATCTTATTGTAGAAGATCAAGTACAGTGCGACGATAACGGCGGTAAATACTGCGCTGAGAATAACGTCCGACCAGCCAAGCGTTAAAATCGTATAGGAACCGAACAATGTTCCGCAGACGTCAGCCGAGGTGTTGGGGGAGTTGGATAAGTTATAGATAAGATAACCGATTGCGAGCGCAGAAACGGAGATCATGGCGAGCACGGCGTCTCCGTTCATTTTTGATTTTCTACTTCCGCCTACGCACAGAAGCAGGATTGCGGCAACGATCGTCACGGGCATGGTGATGAGCACATCGTTAGAAAGTCCCGCTACGGCAGCAACCGCCATGGCGCCGAATGTGACGTGAGAAAGCCCGTCGCCGATAAACGAAAGCCGTTTTAGTACCAGCGTTACGCCTAAAAGGGCGGAGCAAAGCGCGACAAGCGTTCCTACAATGAGCGCGCACCACATAAAATCGAATTGGAAATTTTCCAAAAATTCAGACCACATAGAAAGTAGTTGCAGTTGCATTTTAAACTTCCTCCGTGACAAATAATTTTCCGATTGCGCTTGTTTTATATTCTGCTACGGTTCCAAAAAAACAACCGTCGTGCTTGATATGCAGAATACGCGTCGCGTGAGAGAGGACGGCGGCAATATCGTGAGAGACCATGATAATCGTTATCTTGTCCTTGCGGTTTAGCTCGCTGATAAGTTGATACATATCGGCGGTCACCTTAGGATCGAGCCCTGCTACCGGTTCGTCCAACAGTAAAATATTCCCCGTTGCGCACAGTGCGCGGGCAAGTAAAACTCTTTGCTGCTGTCCGCCTGAAAGCTCCCGGTAGCACCGTTTTGAAAGCGACGCGATCTGTAACCGTTCCATTTTTTCTTTCGCAACGGCTTTTTGCTGTTTTGAATAGAAGGGGCGGAAGCCGCTTTTATAAAGAAATCCGGAGAGAACGATTTCTTCTACCGTGGCGGGGAAATCGCGCTGTACCGGCGTTTGCTGCGGAAGATATCCAATCGCCGTTTCTTTGAGTTTATCGCTTTTTATTATGTTTCCCGAAATTGGATTTTGCAATCCGAGCAATGTTTTAACGAGGGTACTCTTACCGCTGCCGTTTTCGCCGACGATACAGAGATAATCCCCGTCGTTGATGAGGAAACTTAAATGATCGGCAACGACCTGTCCCTCATAGCCAAGGGAGAGATCTTCGCATTTTAATAAAACTTTTTCATCCATAATATCACCTCAACTGAGGGCGGTCTCCAAAGCTTCGAGATTGTTTCTCATCAAACCGAGATAGGTTGTTCCCGCATTGATTTCTTCAATCGTTACCGATTGGATGGAATTCATTTCGACGATCGTCTGTTCTCCGTCCGCTCCGGCAATGACAGAATCGGCAATCTTTTTGTCGCAGAGTTCCAATACGATCACATAAGTCAGTTTGTTCTCATTGACTGCTTTGATCAGATTGGAAAGCGTTGCGGGCGTCACTTCCGTTTCTGCAGAACAACCCGAAAATGCTGCGTAATAGTTGAGACCGTAATCCTCTACAAGATAACGGAAGGGGAATCGGTCGGCAAACAGCACGGTATCATTGGGAGCGTTATTAACCATAGTTTCGAATTCACCGTCTAACGCTTTCAATTCGGTAAGATAATTTTGCAGATTGTTTTGATACAATTGTTTGCTTTCCGGTCTGATTTCGCTTAAGCGATTACTGATTGCGGTGCAAAGAACTTGTGCGTTTTTTAAAGAAAGCCAAACATGTTCGTCAAGTTCTTCCTCTTCTTGGTCGGGATCGTGATCGTGATCTTCCGCTTCCGCTCCCGGAACTTCTTCTTCGATGAGGGCGCGGTCACCAAGGGCTTCCAAAAGATTGATAACTACCATATCTTTATTGGCGTTATTGCTTGAAAAAACGGCGTCTGCCCATTGATCGGATTCACCGCCTACATAGATAAACACATCGCATTTATAAATCGTGCGCATATCGGAAGTGGTGGGGGTATAGTTGTGAAGATCTGTTGCTTTTGTTTGTAAGACGGTAAGAGTAATATCCTCGTCGCTTTCGGTAATAACGCGTACCCAGTCGTATTGCGGGAAGATGGTGCAAACGATTTTCAGCGTTCCATCCTCGTCCGTCGGCGTGCAACCGACAAACGCCCCGATTGCCGTGGCAAAGCAAGCAAGCGAAACCGCCAACTTGAAAATAAGTTTTTTCATACGTTTATTTCGCCCCCTGCACGCTTTTCTTTGTAGGGTGAAGAATGTGCTCGGCTTTTGTATATCTGATTTGAACAATGATTGCAAGAACTAAACCCGCAAGGGAGACAATGAGCGGATAAATCGCATCCGAACCGATGGAACAAGCGGGATTATTATCGCAAAAGATGGTAAGAATATCTGCGGCGCTCATGGAAAAGCACAGGATTAAAGTGATCACGAGCGAAAGGAAGGCAATAATGCTTGCAATCAAGCAGAAAATACTCAGCCAATATTGTTTTTTTGTGAGGATCACGATCAGCAACACGACGAGCGCAAGGATCGCAATGACGGAAAGAACCGTAAAGATGCTCGAAAGCACGGTAAACGTCTTTGCGTAATAATAGAAGGGGACTGCAATATCGCCGAATATTGCGGCTTCGGACGAGAATTTTCCTCCGAGACATGCAAGAAAGAACGACCAGCCGCTGACGCCTACTTCCCGTCCTATGTCGGAGTTATCGACAAACACAAACTGAGTGAAATAAAGAGCGAGCGTTACCACGCAAACGCCGATCAGAATATAAAAGAAAATGTGCAGACTTGCGCAAAGATCGTTATAACGGCGTTTTCTCTCCTGTTTATCTGCCAGAGCTTTTTGCTTTGCGTTATTTGTTTTGGTAGTCATAAGAAGTACTCCTTTATATAGTTTTAAATTCAGGTAACGTAATATGCAAGACCCGATCCGTCGATTTCCGTCAGTTCTTCCACGTTGAACGTATAGAAATAGATCTGTTCGGTATCTTCCGTTGCAACGCCGTCGACATAAGAATAAACATTAACATAAGTTTTAACGGCGTCCACAAGCGTGCCCTTAATGTGAATCCAGGTTTTGTCGTTTGTGTCTTCACTTTGGTTTTTTGCCGCAGGCACGTTTCCGTCATATAGAAGAATGAAGCCGATGATCGTATCGTTTCCGCAGGTACAGCCGTATCCGGAGGAACATTTTCTCACGCCGCAAACGTATTCAACGCCCGTTTTAACGTCGGTGATTTCATAGACAAAACAATCGAGATCGATTGTCGAATTCAAGTAATTTTCGGGATAATAGAGCATATTCGTCATAGCTTTAAAAAACGAGGTTTCCGTGAGAAAATAATCTTTCGAGCAACCCGTTAAAGCGCAGGCCATAGATATTATCATAAATGTCACAATAGCAAGTTTTTGTAATATTTTTTTCATAGTAAACCTCCGTGAAATATGAATCGGGCATGAAAAAAGACAAGGTCATCCTCACCGAATGCGCTTTCGGGCGCAAAAGGGCAGAATGATCCCTTGTCTTATTTGTTTTTAATTGGAAAGTTTTATTTTTAAAGAGACGAGCGTGGTACGCGTTTCTCTGCGGGAGGGTAAAGTCGTCCTCTCGGCGACTATCGGCGCTTGCGATTTATACTCTTTCGTTTTATGGGGAGTTTGAGCCGTAGCGAAATGATGCAACAACTCCTGACAATTTTCAATCTCCGAACAGATGACGCAATCGTCGCCGTTTACGCATTCATGTCTCGCATAGGAGGCGATAAACGTCACGGAAAAAATCACGGTGAACAAAAACAACATTGCCGTAATGATCGAAATCAGCCGTTTGTTCGTCATGGTTTTCTCCTTTATCGCAGTTTCTCCGACGCATATTTAATCAAAGATAAGTATAATAAATGAAGTAAGGAAAGTCAAGCGAATAAAAATAGAATTTCCATGAAATTTTTATCACAAAATCAATGGTCGTATTGAACGTTCCGCCGCCGGTTTATGCATTGCCATATGCAAAAAATACGAGCCGGTTGAGTAAATAAATCGTTAAAATCCACATACAATAAAGATGTGGTTGAAATTACCGTATCGGACGGAGCGGAGAACAGCTCTTATATCACTTATCTTTACAATGCCGTTATGGGGGTCGTAGGCGCTCCGAGCGGCGCGGGCGAATTATTGCTTTCGGGAGAACGCGCCGTCTTTAAACTCTTTTTAAAAGAAAATTCAGAGAATTTTCGTGCGTTTTTGTGCGAAAAAATAGCGGAAGTCATAGGGATTGGTTATAAATATCTCTTTTTAAAAAATCAGCTTAACGTATGTCTTTCGCGCCGAGAAAAGAAGCTGCTCTGCGCTGCGCTTATTGCCGCCGATTTAGACGGCGATAAGGCATATATCCGTCGCAAACTCGGAATATGCGGGGAATATTCCATAGACGGATTTTTTTCTTTCCGGCTTTCCGCTCTCCGAGAGAAATGGGAAAAGATTGTTGCATATATTCCCAATGGGTTTTCCGTTCGGGATTTAAAACAATTCTGTGATTTCCTCGTGGGGGAGAGCCGTAAGAAAATCTATGTGAAAGGGAATGCGGTGTTCGGCGAAAATTTCGCGCCGCTGTGCCGCAGCCGTTTGCTTGGGGAGGAAGATATTCAAACGGAGATCATGCTTTCCGATGCGGGCTTTGTGTATTGCTTGGGCAGAGTGGAGGATTCCGTAAGTGATTTTTTGCAAAAATATTATGCCGAACGCGCTGTATTTTCTTGACAAACAACGCGGAAGGGACTATAATAAAAGCGCTTCGCAAGTAGAAGCTTCCGAAAGACAAGTAACATCGCAATTTCTTTTAACAGAGAGCGCGTCCTCGGCTGAAAGACGGGTAAAGAGGGGCGAGTGTGAAACCGCTTACGGAACTACGTTCACAACACAAAGAGCGGCCGTTAGCGGCAATTAAGGTGGAACCGCGCAAAATTGCGTCCTTAAATGATCCCGATAGGGAAAACATTTAAGGCGCTTTCTTTATTTTGCGGTTTGCATAGTATTATGTCAGACATAAACGGTAAAAATGAAAGAATATTTTATTGATTAGAGGTGAAATATGAATATTACATTGAAAAACGGAGACAAGCTAGAAGTGGAGCAGGGCGCTACCTGTTTGCAGGCGGCAAAGGCGATATCGGAAGGGCTTGCGCGCGCTTCGGTTGCCGCAAGGGTAAATGGCGAACTCGTTGATTTAAGTCACGAGCTTTCGGAGGGCGATGCGCTTGAACTTGTTACCCTCAAAGATAAAGACGGATTACATGTTTATCGTCATACTTGCGCGCATGTATTGGCGCAGGCGCTTAAAACGATATTTCCCACTTGTAAGCTTGCGATTGGCCCCGTGATCGACAGCGGGTTCTATTACGACGTCGATTTTAAAACGCCCATCACGATGGATGATTTTACGAAAATTGAAGCGGAGATGAAAAAGATTATCAAAAGCAATCTTCCCATTGAGCGCTTTACCTTGCCGCGGGACGAGGCGATCGCTTACATGAGTAATTACCATGAAAATTATAAAGTGGAGCTTATTCAGGATCTTCCCGAAGGGGAGACGATCTCCTTCTACAAACAGGGCGCGTTCGTCGATCTCTGCCGCGGACCGCACCTTCCTTCTACGGGTAAGATCAAGGCGTTTAAGCTTGTTTCCATTGCGGGCGCATATTGGCGCGGCGACGAAAAAAAGAAGATGCTCACCCGTATCTACGGTACGGCGTTTGAGAAGAAAGAGGAGATGGACGCTTATTTCGCTATGTTGGAAGAGGCGAAAAAACGCGATCATATTAAACTCGGCAAAGAGATGAAACTTTTTGCGCTCATGAACGAGGGCAAAGGTTTTCCGTTCTTTTTGCCGAACGGCATGGTCTTGAAGAATACCCTGATCGATTATTGGAGGCAGCTCCACCGCCGCGAGGGATATGTGGAAGTGCAGACGCCCATGATCATGACGCGTACCTTGTGGGAGAATTCGGGGCACTGGGATCATTACAAAGATAATATGTATACGACGAAGATCGACGGCGAGGACTGTGCAATCAAACCCATGAACTGTCCCGGCGGTATGCTCGTTTACAAATTGCAGCCGCATAGCTATAAAGACCTGCCGATCCGTATGGGGGAACTCGGGCTTGTGCATCGTCACGAAAAGAGCGGCACGCTTCACGGACTTTTCCGCGTGCGCTGTTTCACGCAGGATGACGCCCATATCTTTATGACGCCCGAACAGGTCGAGAGCGAGATTGAGGGAGTCGTGCGCCTGATTGATGAAGTTTATACACTCTTCGGATTCAAGTATTTTGTCGAGCTGTCTACCCGCCCCGAGAACAGCATGGGCAGCGACGAAGATTGGGAAGCGGCGACGAACGGGTTGAAAAACGCGCTTGAGACGCTGAAACTCCCTTATACGATCAACGAAGGAGACGGCGCGTTCTACGGTCCGAAAATCGACTTCCATTTACAGGACAGCATCGGCAGAACGTGGCAGTGCGGTACGATTCAGCTTGACTTTCAGATGCCGCAACGGTTCGAGCTCGAATACACGGGCGAGGACGGGCAGAAACATCGACCGATTATGATCCACCGCGTCGTGTTCGGATCGGTCGAGCGTTTTATCGGTATTTTAATCGAACATTTTGCGGGTAAATTCCCCGTTTGGCTTTCTCCCGTTCAGGTCAAAGTCCTTCCCGTTACCGACCGTGCGGCGGAATACGCAAACCAAATGGTTGCCGAGATCAACGGTCTTGGTTTGCGCGCAGAGGCAGATTTGCGTAACGAAAAGATCGGCAGAAAAATTCTCGATGCAGAGCTGGAAAAAGTGCCTTATAAACTCATCGTCGGCGATAAAGAGGTGGAAAACGGTACGGTTTCCGTTCGCCGCCGCGGAGACGGAGACATCGGAGCAATCGATAAATCTGCGTTCATAGCGAAACTGAAAGAAGAAAACGATAAGAAAATCATTTTTTAACCGCTAATTCATTGTTTTGGTTGAAACCGTTTAATTGCGAATGAGCCCTGTGTATTACGGGGCTCATTCCTTTGTATTTTCATAAAAAATACACCCCAAAATTTTACTTTTAAGATATACGAAAAGGTTGCTTTTTGTAAGCAACCTTTTCATGATTCGTCTTGCGGCGTTTGGCGCAGAGAAGAGGATTTACCTCTCGTAGGTTTGGTTTACAGGCTTTTACGAGGGGTCTTTTTTGTTTATATAAATTTTTTCTACATAATAGTACCTTTTTGGCGCATAACGATTGACAAAAGGAGTATAATGTATTAAAATATAAGCATAAAAACATTATTTGGAGATAGACGATATGGCAACGATAAAGATCAATGTATCAGTCGACGAAAAGACGAAGAAAGAAGTTGATGTTCTTTTGGACGAAATGGGTTTGAATATGACTTCCGCAATCAATATTTATCTCAAAAGAATTGTAATGGAACAGGGCATCCCTTTTGACGTAAGCGCGAAAATTCCCAATGCCACAACGATAGCGGCAATGGATGAATTTGAGGAGATGAAAAAGAACCCCGAAGCATACAAAAGATACCCGTCTTTCAAAGCGGCATTGAGCGAGGTTTTGCAAGATGCTTGACGTGGTAATGTCAAACCAATTTAGGCGAGACTTAAAACTCGCGGCAAAACGCGGGTACGATTTGAATTTGCTTGACGAAGTTGTTACGAAACTCGCAAGCAAAGAAACTTTGCCAGAAAAGAACAGAGACCACAACCTAACAGGCAAATATGCGGGATTCCGTGAATGTCATATTCAGCCCGATTGGTTGTTAGTTTACAGAATAGATGAAACCGAAATAATCCTTTTCTTATCGCGGACGGGAACTCACGTAGACCTGTTTTAACAAAAAAGATGTGAATTGCATAGCAAGGTCTTTTTTCATTTTTTATCAGAAAATAGGCTTGTATAGATATAAATAATTTTTGGGGTACATTTGGGGTACAACTCAAAAAAATGCCAAAATATAGCAAAAACGGGGCAAAATCATGCGATTTAACCCCGTTTTTTGGCGCAGAGAAGAGGATTCGAACCTCCGGTAAGCGTTTAACCTACACACGATTTCCAATCGTGCTCCTTAAGCCACTCGGACATCTCTGCAAAAAGCTTGATTATTATAGCTTATCTTTTTGCAAATTGCAAGTGTTTTTGCGCCCGATTGGGAAAAAAACGCAGATATTTTCATATCGGAGAGTTCTGCAACGGAACGTTTTTCCTTTCTTTTGCGGATTTTGCGGGGATCGGGGGGATTGAGGTATAATTTATAAGTAAGATTTCCAAATTATAAATATGAACAAGGTAAAGGATAATCCTTTGGGAAAAACGCGGGAGGAGAGAGAATCGTGTTTCCCCGCGTGCGGCAGAGCGGAACAGCGCGGAGCGTATGCGCCGAGCGGTGAAGGGACGAAATGACGGGCAAATCGCGTGAAAATTATAACCGTAATTATATCAATTACGTTAATTCCTTCGATCCGCCCACAAAGCATTTTAAAACATGTTTCAGAGCGTTTCTCGTTGGCGGATTCATTTGCAGTATCGGGCAATTTTTCCGTTTTATGCTGGAATTTGCAGGGCTTTCGGGAGACGAACTTGCGGGAACCGTCTCTGTGTTGCTAATCTTTTTGGGAACGCTTTTAACGGGCATCGGCGTGTATGACCGTATTGGCAGAAACGCCGGCGCGGGCAGCATCGTACCCATTACCGGATTTGCGAATTCCGTAGCCTCTCCCGCCATCGAGTTCAAGACGGAAGGGCTTGTTTATGGAATGGCGGCAAAAATGTTTCTTGTCGCCGGTCCCATCATCGTATTCGGCGTGAGCGCGGGCGCAACGGTAGGGTTGATTTACTGGCTACTCGGATTATAACGGATAACGGCAAAGCCGTCCTTTTGTAGAGGGCGGCTTTTTAACGATTGCTTTTTCGGTATTCGGTGGGCGTAATGCCGGTATGCTCCCGAAAAAAACGGGAAAAATTATGCGGACTTTGAAAGTTTAAATAGTAAGCGACCTCGGCTATGGTATAATCGGAATCGATGAGAAGCCGCTCCGCTTCTTTGAGCCGCGTTTGCAGCAAATAGCGTTTGAGCGGGATTTTTTCGACTTCATGAAAGACGGAAGAAAGATATTTTTCATGGTATCCCAGCTCTTTGGCAATGTCGGAGATTCGGATATCCGAAAAGCGGTGCCATTCGATAAAGCTTTTAATTTTTTTGCATATCGTTTGTTTGGGGGATAACGATTGCTCGTCCGTTTGAGAGTTGTTTAAGGTAAGCGCCAGCAAAATTTCGGTTGCAAGGTAGTGCGAACGAATACCGCGCGGTTGCGTCTGTTCTGCCGAAAATAATTTTTCCGCGAACAATCTTACGGTATCGGGATCGGGCGTTTTTCCGTGAGAGGGCAAAGAGACAACGGCAGGTAAAGCGGAACATTGAAAATGCAACCAGTAAAAGCGGCAGCGGCAAACATTTGTGCCGTGCTGATATCGCGTAGGCGACATGATGAGATATTCTCCTTCATGCACCGAATATTCCTCATGCTCATCCGCAATATAAAGCGTGCCTTCGGTAACGATCATCAATTCATATTCGTAGAGTGTGCGGGTGAGATGTTTCCATCCTTTTTCGGGAGAGATGAATTCGCCGAACCATAGCATTTGCACGGGCGATTGAAGATTAAAGTGCAGCATATCTTACCTTTTGATACTTTTGTGTAAAAAAATGAGATTTCTTTTTCGCGTTTTTTCTTGTATAATTATAGTAGCATAATTCGGACCGAAAATCAAGTCCGAATAAAAAAAGGGGGGTATGGATTTGAAAAAAGCTTTCAAAAAAGGCGTACTTTCTGCGGTTCTCATCGCGGCTCTTTGTCTGCCCGTTTTTTCGGGTTTTCTTGCCGGTTGTTCCGGCGGCAAGACCGAAGCGGGAGACGTCAGCTATTATTCTCTCAGTCAGGTTGAGATCACAGATGATTATGCCGTGAACGCGCTTGAAAAAGAGGACGAGTATCTCTTGTCGCTTGATGCGGACAAGCTACTGTATTGGTTCCGGGTAAATGCGGGACTTACGCCGAAAACTTCGGACGGATATGGAGGACAATGGGAGAGCACTCTCATCGGCGGTCATACGCTGGGACACTATCTTTCCGCGTTGGGTCAGGCATATGCCAACGCAGGGAATTCGGAGGATACGAAGGAAGAAATTCTCGACAGGATCGAGTATATAATCGACGAGTTGAAAGACTGCCAGGATAATTCTCAGGGAGAAGAAGGGTTTATTTGGGGCGGTTATTATGTGAAATCTCTTTTCGGAAACGTGGAGTTCCAGTTCGACAACGTTGAGAACAACCGAACGAATATTGCCTCTCAAGCTTGGGTCCCTTGGTATACCATGCACAAGATCGTTCAGGGATTGATCGATATCTATAATTATACGGGTAATCAGACGGCATATACCGTTGTCTGTAACCTCGGAGATTGGGTTTATAACCGTGTTTCTTCCTGGAACGTCATTAAGCAGACAATCGTATTGAGCATCGAATACGGCGGCATGAACGATTGTATGTACAATTTGTATGCAATTACCGGAAACGAGAATTATGCGATTGCCGCTCATATGTTCGATGAAGAATCGTTGTTCGAGAATATTCTCAGCGAAAAGAGCGATTATCTCAACAACCTGCATGCAAATACGACGATTCCGAAGATCATTGGCGCGCTCAACCGTTATATAACGTGTCAAGGCGAGACGATCGACGGAGAAAAGGTGGATGCAAGCGAAATGATTGAAGTGGCGGAGCTCTTTTGGGAGCGCGTGGTAGAGCATCACACCTATATTACGGGAGGCAATTCCGAATGGGAGCATTTCGGTAGAGACGACGTGCTCGATGCGGAACGTACGAATGCAAACTGCGAGACCTGTAATACATATAATATGCTTAAACTTTCGCGCATGTTGTTTGCCATTACAAAAGACGTAAAATATCTTCATTACTACGAGAATACTTATATCAACGCGATCTGGTCTTCGCAAAATCCCGATACGGGCATGACGACTTATTTTCAACCCATGGCAACGGGGTATTTTAAAGTTTATTCCACTGCGGAAACGAATTTCTGGTGCTGTACCGGCAGCGGAATGGAAAGTATGAGCAAGCTCAACGACAGTATTTATTACGATGCCGACGGCGCGGTATATGTCTCTCTCTATGTCGATTCCGTGCTGGAAACAAACGAACTGAAGCTTACGCAATCAACCGATCTTGAAAATTCCGACGTCGCTTCGTTCAGCGTAGAAAAAGGCTCTACAACGCTATATCTCCGCGTTCCCGATTGGACGGATGTGTTCGAGGTTTCCGTAAACGGAAAAGCAAGTTCCGAGGAAGCGCAGGACGGCTTTGTTTCGATTGCGGTTAGCAAGGGAGATAAAGTCACGGTTACAATGGAAAAGAAAGTCGTCGCTTATAATCTTCCCGACGGCGAGAATACGTATGCGTTCAAATACGGACCTTACGTGCTTTCCGCAGAGTTGGGAACGGAAAATATGACGACAACGACGACGGGCGTCAACGTTACGGTGCCCCAAGCGAAAAATTTAGGGAATCTGACTTCCGAATATATCAACGTTTCAAACGGAACGGTTGAAAATTTCATCAATCATATCAACGATTATATGGTAAAGAACGAGGACGGTACGTTTACGCTCACCGGAGTAGACTCCGCGTTGACGTATTCATATCATTTCCGTCAGCACACCCAGCGTTATGGCTTGTATTTCTATTTTACGGGTTCGGATGTGGAGAGCGAGCAAACTTCGTCTCCTTATGAATGGACGACGCTCGATACCATGCAACCGGGATACGGACAGTATGAGAAAGGAATGGAGGATAACGGTTCTGTTTCCTCTACAAGCGATACCGTGCTGTCTACTTCGCGTTATGCAACCGCCGGCGGTTCGTTTACCTATTATATGAAAGTGGAGAAAGGCGCCGAAAATTATCTCTCGTTCTCTCTTGCCAAAGCGGATAACGGAAAAGCGTTGGTAATAAAATCGAACGGTACGACGCTGTACGATGAGACGCTGAATTATAAGGGAACCGCGGAGACTTACGAAGTTCAGATTTATCTTACGGAGGAAGTAGTCAACCGCGCGGCGGATAAAGTGATAAATTCTTCCGGGACGGAAGAAACTCTGCAAAGCGTGATTCCCATTGAGTTTTCAGGGACGGAAACAAGCGCTTCCGCAAGAGTCGGTTCCTTCGTATATACGAAAAAATTAGATAACCATCTCGCTTATTTTGTCGATTGCGGCGACTATGACCCCACTACCTTATCGTCCGGCGACTTTTTCGGAAAATATAATTCTGTAACGGAACAGCTTTTCGGGCAAGATCCCGTTACGGGCAAATACTGGGGACTTGTTGATAACAGCGCAGTTCTGACTTGGACGGGAAGCGCGCCTCAGGGAGTGTATTCGAATTCCACCTGGGCGTATGAATACAACAGCGGCGACGGCGTTGATAAGACGGCTTCCAACCGTTATACCAAGAATCAGTACGAAAGCGAGATTGCGCGTAATCTGCATTATAAATTTGAATTGGAAGACGGAACGTATACCGTGATCGTTTACTTTACCGATCCTTGGGGCTGCTCGGCGACTCCGAATGTCAGCGCAAACGGCGAGGAGGTGCTTTCGAAGGCTGCAACAAACAAGGCGGTAGAATTCGAAGCGACTGTTTCGGGAGGGTATTTAACGCTGGATTTCACATCCGAATCGTTGGCAATCAATATTGCGTATATCATGATTCTGTTTGATTAAAAATCCATACATAAGCGGCTTGCCGATGACGTATTTTATATGGAAAAATGCAAACGATATTAAAGAAGCTCTCGGATATCTCATCCGAGAGCTTCTTTAATACACATAATGAGCGGTGCATGGGACTCACGGTAAAGGCAGGGCGTTTTTCGTATAGTTTTTCGGGAAAGGAACAAACTGTTTACAGGAGGAAACAAATGGTTATTGCAAATCTTATCTCTTATATTCTTGTGCTACTCGGAGCGCTTAATTGGGGACTTTTCGGAATCTTCGATTTCAATCTCGTTTCGAGCATTTTCGGCGGTGCGCGCAGCATCGGCGCGATCATCGTCTATTCCCTTATTGCGCTTTCGGCAATCTGGCTTATTATCTCGCCGATGATCACAAACGGTATGCTCAAGCTCATGGGAAACAGAGAAGCGCGTGAAACCGATCGCGCTTAATCAAGACTGAAAACTTCATCTTGCGGACGGGTCATAAAAACGGCTCTGTCCGCATTTTTTATACTATGACCATTTGTGATCTTGTCCCGGGGGAACGCGCTGTGATTGCGGCAGTAAAAGCGCCCGCGCGCATAAAGGAACGCCTTCGCGCATTAAATATTCGCCCAACGGCAGACGTTTTGCTCTTGAAGGTTTCCTTTTTTAAAAAAACGTATTTGGTGCAGGCGGGGAGCATGGTCGTTCTTCGGCGGGAGGCGGCGGAGTGTGTGATCATTCGCAAGGCTTAACGGAAATTTTACTCGTCGGTAATCCCAATGCGGGAAAGAGTACGCTCTTTAACGCGCTGACGGGCGGTCACGCCAAAGTGGGAAACTGGCACGGCGTGACGGTGGGCGTTCTTACGAAAGAGACAGTGCTCGGAAATATGCGCGCGACCGTCTGCGATCTTCCCGGAATCTATTCGCTCGACGGGATGAGCATGGAGGAAAAGGACGCTTCCGCCTATATTACCGCCCATCGGAACGCATTCTTGTGTTTTGTTGCCGAATGCGCCAATCTCAGGCGCATTCTTCCGCTCATTGCGCGGCTTTCTCCGTCGAGAAAATCCGCGCTCGTGTTGACGAAACGCAGACAGTTCGAACGCGCCGGAGGAACAGTCGGTCCTGCCGCGCTTGCAAAGCGGTTGGGAATTCCCGTACTCGTTGCCGAAGGACGGGAAAAGACGTTGAAAGCAGAATTTTCCCGCCTGTTCGATCTTCCCGCAGGAGAGGGGGTGAAATTGCGGGAGCTACCGAAAGAAGCGTATTGCCCGCAACGGGAGGGACTTTCCCGCGCAGACAAACTGCTCTGCAACGGATTTTTTGCCGTTCCGCTCTTTTTTGTCGCCATCGCGCTTGCGTTTTATCTCACGTTTGCGCCCAATCTATTGGGGGATATTTTTAAAAACGCCGTGGATCTCTTCTTTTCGAAATTTCTTTACGGTTTTGCGCAAAATATTTCATCCCCCGTGTTGCGCGGTTTTGTAGGGGACGGTTTATTAAAAAGTCTCGGCGGCGTGCTCTGTTTTCTGCCGCAGATCGCGCTGTTGTTTTTCTTTCTGATTCTCATGGAAGAAAGCGGCTTTTTGTCGCGGCTCGCCATGCTGACGGACGGCGTGCTCTCCAAAATCGGGTTGAGCGGTAGGGCGGTGTTTTCCATTCTGATGGGCTTCGGTTGTACGGCGGCGGCAATTATGACGACGCGGGGCTTGGAAGACAAAAAAATTCAACGGCGCGTCATTCTCTGTCTCCCTTATATTTCTTGCAGCGCGAAGCTACCCGTCTATCTCACTCTTGCCTCGTCTTTCTTCGAGAATGCGTTCTATGCCGTGCTGTTGCTCTACGCGTTGGGCGTTGCTCTTTCCGTCATCGCCGCGATTTGTATGAAAGAGAAACAGTCTCCGCCCTTTATCATGGAGCTTGCGCCGTTGCAGGTTCCCCGCGCGCAATTTGTCGCGAAAGCCTTGTTTTTTCAAATCAAACAGTTTATAATAAAGTTGGCAACGGTCATTCTCGCGTTCTTTCTCGCGTCGTGGCTGCTTTCGTCGTTCAACTTTTCATTTGCATATTGTTCTGCGGAAGAAAGCATGCTCGCGTGCTTGTGCGGCGGGTTGAAATATCTGTTCGCGCCTATCGGTTGCTGCGATTGGAAGATCGCTTATGCCGCGCTTTCCGGCTTGATTGCAAAGGAAAACGTCGCCGGCGCGATCGCATTGTTCTACGGGGAATTTCCGTTTTCCGCGGCGAGCGCGTTTGCCTTTGCCGTTTTTATTCTCGCTTGTTCGCCGTGCGTTTCGGCAATCGCCGCAAGCGCAAGGGAGTTGGGTTGGAAACGTGCGCTGCTCTACGCCGCGTTGCAGACGGGAAGTGCGCTTTTGCTCTCTTACGCCGTGTATTTCGCGCTCTGCGGCGGAGCGGTATATCTGACGATGACCGTTGCGCTTTTGCCGGCAATCTTTTTGATAAGGAAAAACAGTTTTGAAAAAATTCGTCGTAAGCGAGGAAAACTCGCTCAAAAACTTCACCGATAATACCTACGCGCAAGCGTCCTTTTGTTTCCGTATGCTTTTGAAAAAACGCGAAATCCGCGTGAACGGGAACAAAGTTTCGTTTGATCTTCCGCTGAAAGCGGGCGACGAAGTATGTTATTACTTAACGCCCGCGCAGGAGAAAAAGACTGCGTTCGAATTCGTTTATGAGGACGAAAACGTGATTGTAATCGATAAAGAGAGCGGCGTAAATTCCGAGGCGGTGTTTGCCGCATTGCGGGAACGGGGCGAAACGCATTTTATTCACCGTCTCGACCGCAACACTGCGGGACTTATGGTCTTCGGTAAGACGCGGGCGGCGGAACAGGAACTTCTGAACGCATTTCGGGAACGGCGGGTAGAGAAAATCTACCATGCGCTCGTCGTGGGGACAATGCCCGCACGCCGTATGACGTTACAGGCGTATTTGCAAAAAGACGAAAAAACCGCGCTTGTAAGAATTTCGGAAAAGCCGATCGGAGAAAAAATCGTCACCGAATATGAAGTTCTCGAAGATCGCGGAGAGACGAGTTTATTAAAGGTCGTTTTGCATACGGGCAAGACGCACCAAATCCGCGCCCATATGGCGTATTTGGGACACCCTGTCGTGGGGGATGAAAAATACGGCGATAAGACGTTTAATGCAATTCATCATGCGACTCGGCAGCGGTTGATTTCAAAAGAATTCATGTTTTTCTGCGGCGGAGAGCTTGCCTATTTGGACGGAAAAAAATTTCTTTCCCCGAAAAATTTGTAAAGTCAAGCTTACATGACGAAAAAAATATGAATCTTTCAAAAAAACGCTTGACAGCGTTTTTTGATTGTGTTAATATATGAACAGTTATTCATATATTAAAGTATCCGGTTTGAGAAGGAGTCGCTATGGAAAACTGTAATCATGAAGAGGAACATCGTCTTGCCGCAGAGCGGGCGAAACGCAATTTGCCTACCGAGGAACAGATAGGGGATATCTGCGCCGAGTTCAAGGCGATCTCCGAGCCGAGCAGGTTAAAAATTTTACTTGCGCTTCGGCAAGGCGAATTGTGCGTCTATCACATTATCGAGGCGGTGGGCGGCACGCAGAGCGCTGTTTCCCATCAACTACGGATTTTACGCGATCACCGCATTATCAAGGCGCGGCGCGACGGGCAGAACATTCTTTATTCGCTCGCAGACGAGCACGTTGTAGCTGTTTTAGAGCTTGCGTGCGCGCATTTAAATTGTAAATTTTAAGATTCATCGGAGTATTTATGACAAAAAATATTCAAATTAAAAATCTCGACTGCGCCGCGTGCGCGGCGGAGCTGCAGGAAGAATTGGAAAAAATCGAGGGGATAACGGAACCGTCCGTCGATTTTCTCAACCAACGCGTAAGCCTCAACTATCAAGGCGACGAGGCGTTAAAAAAGGCGTTATATGCGATTTCCCATTTCGAGGAAGTGGAGATCGTCGACGGAGCTGTCGCGCCCGTCAAAAAAGAACGCCATTTAAAAGAAATCATTTCCATCGCTCTTTCTGTGCTGTTCTTTCTTCCCGCGCTCATTTTTGAAATCGTCGGCGACATAAACGAGTGGGTCGTATTCGGGCTGTTTATAGCTTCTTTCCTTGCGGCGGGTTGGTCTGTCGTACTTGCCGTCGGAAAAAATATCGGTAAAGCCTTTCGGGGCGGTTTTCACGTCGGCATGCTGCTCGATGAGAATTTGCTCATGCTGATCGCCGCGGTCGGCGCGTTTGCCATTCGTCAGAACATGGAAGGCGCGGCGGTCATGTTGCTCTATCAGATCGGAGAATATCTGCAAGCGCTTGCCGTCGGATCGTCGCGCGGGGCGATTGAAAATCTGATGAAGTTACAGAGCGATTCGGCGATTTTGCTGGAAGGAGATACGCAAAAGGAGATCTCTTCGAAGGATCTTCGCGAAGGGGATTTGATTTTAATTCGAAAAGGAGATAAGGTTCCCGCCGATTGCGTTTTAACGGAAGGCATAACTTCGCTCGACACTAAATCTTTAACGGGGGAAGCGTACTTGCGCGAAGCGAGCGAGGGCGACGAGCTGCTTGCGGGCTACGTAAACGAGGGGAACGCCGTGAAGGCGAGGGTGTTGCGTCCCTCCTCCGAAAGCGCGGTTGCCAAGATTTTAAACCTCGTGGAAAATTCCACGGCAAAGAAAGCGAAACCTGAAAAATTCATTACGAAATTCGCGCGCGTCTATACGCCCGTCGTTGTGCTTGCCGCGCTCGTCGTTGCAATCGTGCCGCCACTCTGTTTAGGCGCAACGGGAGAAGTTTTTTCAACCTGGATCGCCCGTGCGCTCAACTTTCTCGTCATTTCCTGCCCCTGCGCGCTCATCATCTCCGTGCCGCTCACTTATTTTTCGGGAGTAGGTACGCTTGCGAAATACGGCGTGTTGGCAAAGGGCGCGGTGCATCTCGATACGCTTGCCAAGGTGCGGGTAGCCGCATTCGACAAAACGGGAACGCTTACCGAGGGAAAATTCTCCGTTTCAAAAGTCAACGGCGAAGCGCGCGCGCTGCAAATTGCCGCGGCGGTGGAAAAACAATCTTCTCACCCGCTTTCGCAGGCGTTCATTGGGGTGGAGACGGAGTTTCTTGCCCGGGATTGTAAGGAAATCGCGGGCATGGGGTTATCCGCTACCGTCAACGGGAAAGCGACGCTTGTCGGCAGCGCTCGGCTCATGCGGGAAAGGGGCGTCGAATTCGATCCCGTCGATTCTCTCGCGTCCGTTATCTACGTTGCGCAAGAGGGCAGGATCGTGGGCGGCGTGGAAATCGTCGATCAGATCCGCCCCGAGGCAAAGAGTGCGCTCACGGAGCTGAAAAACGCGGGAGTTTCCAAAATCGCCGTGCTCACGGGCGATACCCGTGCCCGCGCCGAAGATGCGCTCAAAGATCTCCCCATAGACGAGATCCATGCGGATCTTCTTCCCGAGCATAAGCCAGAACATGCGGAAGCGTTGAAATCAGGCGGTAAATTGCTGTATGTGGGCGACGGGATCAACGATACACCCGTGATGACGGCAAGCGATCTCGCGGTCTCTATGGGCGCTTTGGGAAGCGACGCCGCGATTGAAGCAAGCGATCTCGTGCTCGCGGGCGACAACCTTTCCGCTCTGCCCAAGGCGGTGAAGGGCGCGAAAAAAACGCGAAAGATCGTTACGCAGAATATCGTCTTTTCCATTGCCGTGAAAATCGTGCTCATGATTTTATCGCTGTTCGGCTTGATTCCTCTTTGGGCGGCGGTATTCGGCGACGTGGGCGTTATGCTCCTTGCCGTTCTCAATTCGCTGAGAATGCGGTCGAAAATTCGTTGAGGGGTAGAATAAAACTAAATATAGCGAAAAGAGGTGTTCGTATGATTTTTATCGAGAATGAAAATAGAATTTTTTATTTAAACGGCGACCGTTATAGTTATATCCTATATGTAAACGAGGCAGGTTTTTTACAACTGTTGCATTACGGTGCAAAAATCAGTCCGGACAATACGTTTTTGAAAACGTACGGAGAAACCGTCGCTCCCAACGCATCCGATTGGAATTACGATATGACGTTTGATTGCATGCCGTCGGAGTGCGCGTTTTTCGGGCACGGGGATTTCCGCGAACCAACCGTCTTAATCGAGCGGACAGACGGAGGACTTGTCAGTCGATTTCGCTATCTCTCTCATCGCGTTTATGACGGCGTTCCGGCAGTGGAAGGGATGCCGCATGCGCGCAGAGGAGGCAAAACGCTTGAAATTACCTTGGGCGATGATTTTTCGTCCGCCCGAATCGTGTTGCATTACACGGTATTTCCGGAAGTATTGGTGCGTAATGCCGAAATCGTCAACGCGGGAGAGGAGACGTTCAAGCTCAAACGTGCGTTTTCTTTTTGTACCGAGCTGCCGGATAACAACTTTTCGCTCATGCGTCTTCATGGAACGTGGGGTGCGGAACGCACGCCCGAAACGGTCCCTTTGGGTCATGGAATCGTGCGACTACAGTCGTTGCGCGGAACTTCTTCCCATCAGATGAATCCGTTCATGGGACTTTTGCGGAATCATTGCACCGAAGAAAACGGAGAGTGCTACGGTTTTCAACTGATTTACAGCGGATCGTATGCGCTGACCGCCGAAGTCAATAGCATGGAATCTGTCCGTCTGCAAGGGGGAATTAACGATCTTTCTTTTGGCTGGGCGCTGGCGGGCGGCGAAAAATTTGTCACGCCGCAAGCGGTTTTATGCTATTCCGATTGCGGAATGGGAGCGCTTTCCCGTTCCTATGCCGATTTCTTGCGGGAATATGTGATAAATCCCGACTATGTATACCGTCGTCGTCCCGTTGTCGTAAACAACTGGGAAGCGACTTATATGGATTTTAACCTTGAAAAACTTTCGGCAATCATAGACGAGGCGGCAAAGATCGGTGCGGATACTTTTGTGCTTGACGACGGCTGGTTCGGTAAACGCGATGACGACAGAACGAGTTTGGGCGATTGGTTCGTCAATGAAAAAAAATTACAGGGCGGGCTTGACGCGGTCATAGATTGCTGTAAGCGCAACGGTTTAAAGTTCGGGCTTTGGTTTGAACCTGAAATGGTGTCGGAGGACAGCGAACTTTATCGCGCGCACCCCGATTGGACGATTCATAAAGAGGGCGTGGAATTATGCCGCAGCCGTAATCAGCTTGTGCTTGATTTTTCCCGTCCCGAAGTGGTTGATGATATCTTTAACGCCGTGAGCGAGATTCTTTCACGGTACGATATCGACTATGTAAAATGGGATATGAACCGCAATATCACCGAAAATTATACCGCATCGTTGCCCGAAGACAGGCAAGGGGAGTTATGGCATCGCTACATTTTAGGCGTATATTCTCTTGCGGAACGTTTGACGGGCGCATTCCCTAAGGTATTTTTCGAAGGTTGCGCGAGCGGCGGCGCAAGATATGACAGCGGAATGCTCTACTATTTCCCTCAGATATGGACAAGCGATAATACGGACGCTTTTGAACGAGCAAAAATTCAATGGGGTACCTCCATATGCTATCCGCTCTCGTCAATGAGCTGTCACGTTTCCGTATGTCCCAACCACCAGACGCACCGTTCAACGCCGTTTTCCACGCGCGGAGCGGTTGCTTCCTTGGGGGCGATGGGATACGAGCTTGATCCTTCTAAAATGAGCGAGGAGGAAAAAGCGTGCGCAAAATTGCAGATCGAAGCATACCGCACCATAGACGAGCTCATTCTGAAAGGAGACCTCTATCGCTTGCAAAATCCTTTCGAAGATGGGTTGTTCTGTATGATGGTCGTCTCCAAAGATAAGACGAGAGCTTACGTCGTTGCGGAACGGTTGCGCGGTTATCCCGTGCAAAAAAACAGATTGCTTCGGCTTTACGGGTTGGATGAAAAAAAACGGTATCGTATCCGCGAATTGGGACTTACGGCGTGCGGAGATACCCTCTGCCGTTTGGGAGCGGCGGTTCCTTATTTGGAGGAATACGGTTCTTTTGTCTGGAATATCAAAGAGGTATAAAAGATTGTAAAAGGTTAATTTTGGGGAAATCCCTGCCAAAGCGCACAAGAAAAAACGGCAATCCGCCGCTTGAAACCGATTTTGATTAAAGTATTTCGGAAAAAGACCGGAGATAATAATCGGCTTCCCGCTTCAAAGCGGACTCGTCGCATCCGGAAAATCTATCGTAAACGCCTACGGTGATGAATCCTCCGTTTTTTGCTCCTTTGATTCCCAGGATAATATCTTCGAAGACTGCGCATTCAAAAGGTGAAACGTTCAACCGTCGCGCCGTTTCTAAATATAGGTCCGGATAACCTTTCCCTCGGGAGACTTCCTCCGTATGAACGATAGCGGAAAAAAGCGGATAAACGCCGCTCCTCATAAGGACGGGCGAATAAAGTTCCTTACGGGAAGAGGTTGCGATTCCGAGTTTTACTCCTCTTCCGGCAAGGATGTGAAGATATTCTTTGGCATATGGTTTCAAAGATACCTCGTTCCTATAAATATCTGTTGCAAGCGTCATCCATTCGTCGATGATTGCTTCGGATGATTTCGGTATTTTATACTTTTCGATCGTGTATTGCGCAGCTTCGGGGAAATGCATATTTTTTACGGTTTGCTGATAGTCGTCTTGCATAGGAAGACCGTGCAAATTAAAAAATTTTCGGTCTACCTCATCCCAGACGCCCATAGAATCGAGAAGAGTGCCGTCCAAATCAAAAATCGCCGCTTTTATATTTGATAATTGCACCATGGATAAATTATATCATAAATTTTTTCCCCGTCAAGGGTAATTTTACATAAAATAACTTTACGCCGCGAACGCTTTGTGGTAGTATGTAAAACATGAAACGGGTAATTGAAGTGGAAGGAATGTGCTGTAAACGATGCGCCGAGCGTGCGGAAAAGAAATTATTGCTGTTAGACGGCGTAACGGGAGCAAAGGCGAACTTTAAAAAAGGAATTATTTTCGTGGAGACCGTCCTTTCCGACGACGCTCTTTCAGATTGCGTAACGGAAGCGGGGTTTACGGTAAAGGAAATTTACGAGCGAAAGGGGATTTTCGGTTGAGCGGTATCATTATGCCTCAGAAAAACTTGCCGCAAAACGTTTTGCTTTTTCCTTATAATTCGAAAAAACTTACTGCAAAACGCTTTACTTTTTCCTTTGAGACGGATATAATAAAATAAAGTTAATATGGCGTTTACAAAGGACGCGTCCGCCGCAGGGTAGATTTACAGAGAGTTTTCATTCGGTGAAAGAAAACAGTTGAAGCGCGGCAGGGTATCACCTTTCAGCTTGCGGGGCGAAAAAATTAACTTCGCACGGCGTCGCGAACCGTTATCTTTGCGGCAAATGACAGTTTGTTTTGGTGGTTTAGTATGCCTTCGCGTATTCCGAAACGCGAAGGCCTTTGTTTATTCATTTGAAAGGAGCGGATATGTACAAGAAAGTAGATACATCTTTGAACTTTGTAGAGAGAGAAAAAGAAATCATTGAATTTTGGAAGGAAAATCAGATATTCGAAAAGAGCATCGAAAAGAACGAGGGCGGCGAGGAGTTCTCTTTCTTCGACGGACCGCCTACGGCGAACGGCAAACCTCACATCGGGCATATTTTAACGCGCGCCATGAAGGATATTATTCCGCGCTACCAAACGATGAAAGGGAAGCGCGTTTTAAGGAAGGCGGGCTGGGATACGCACGGGCTTCCCGTCGAATTAGAGGTGGAAAAGTCTCTCGGTATGGACGGCAAGCAGGATATCGAAAAATACGGAATCGAACCGTTTATCAAACAGTGCAAGCAATCTGTTTGGAAGTATCAGAGCGAGTGGGAGAAGATGAGCGACCGCGTCGGATATTGGGTGGACATGGAAAATCCGTACGTCACCTATCACGACGACTATATCGAATCCGAATGGTGGGCGCTTAAAGAAATTTATAAAAAAGGGCTTTTGTATAAAGGTCATAAAATCGTGCCCTATTGCCCGCGCTGCGGGACGGCGATTTCCTCGCACGAGGTTGCGCAGGGCTATAAGACGGTAAAAGAGACGTCCGCCGTCGCGCGGTTTAAAATCGCGGGAAGGGGAAACGCCTATATCCTTGCCTGGACGACGACTCCTTGGACGCTTCCTTCCAACGTGGCGCTCTGTATGAATCCCAATGAAATTTACGCGGAGATCGAGGCGGACGGCGTGCGCTATATTTTGGCGGAAGCGTTGATTTCCGCGTTCTTCGAAACATACGAAATCATTGAAAAGAAGACGGGCAAAGAATATGAAGGAACAAAGTACGAACCGCTCTTTTCCTATGCGCAGCCGCAGTTGGAAGCAACGAAAAACGAGTGGAAACGTGTCTACGAAGTCGTTTGCGATCCTTATGTCACGCTCACGGACGGCACGGGCGTGGTTCATATCGCGCCCGCGTTCGGACAAGACGACTATAACGTCGGCAAACATTATGGGCTGCCCGTTCTCTCCTTGGTGAACGAACAAGGAAAGTTCGACGAACGCTGTCCCGAGCTTAACGGCTTGTTCATCAAAAAAGCCGATAAGGTTGTTTTGGATATGCTGAAAGCAGAGGGAAAATTGTTTAAGGCGCTGCCCTTCGAACACGATTATCCTCATTGCTGGCGTTGCGACACGCCGCTCATGTATTATGCGCGTTCTTCTTGGTTTATCAAAACGACGGCGGTGAAAGAACAGCTTATTCGTAACAACCGTTCGGTCAATTGGATTCCCGAAACGATCAAAGAAGGACGTATGGGAAACTTCCTTGAAAACGTGATCGATTGGGGACTTTCGCGCGACCGCTATTGGGGAACGCCTCTTCCCGTTTGGGTGTGCGACGAATGCGGAGAAATCGAGGTAATCGGTTCGAAAGCGGAGCTTATGGACAAGTGCGGCGCGCCGAAAGATATCGAATTGCACCGCCCGTATCTTGACAACCTCACCTGCAAATGCCCCAAATGCGGCGGCGTGATGAAACGTACGCCCGAGGTCATCGATTGCTGGTTCGATTCGGGTTCCATGCCGTTTGCGCAATATCATTATCCTTTTGAAAATAAAGATCTGTTTGAGAAAACCTTCCCCGCGGATTTTATCTCCGAAGCGGTCGATCAAACGCGCGGTTGGTTTTATACGTTGCTTGTTATTTCCACCATTCTGTTCGATAAGGCGCCCTTTAAAAACTGCATCGTGTTGGGGCACGTCAACGATGCGAACGGAATTAAAATGAGCAAGCACAAGGGCAATATTGTCGATCCGTGGAGCGTGCTCGACAAACAGGGCGCGGACGCGGTGCGTTGGTATTTCTATACGGGCAGCGCGCCTTGGATCCCTTCGCGGTTCGGGAGCGAGGCGGTTTCCGAGGTACAGAGAAAATATCAAGGCACGCTTTGGAACACATATGCGTTCTTCTGCCTGTATGCCGATATCGACGGTTACGATCCTTCGCAATACGATTTAAAAAAATGTAAGCTTTCGCTGATGGACAAGTGGGCGCTCTCCAAATTAAATACGCTTATCAAAGACGTCGATCATATGCTTTCAGAATATAATATTACAGACAGCGCGCGAGAGATTCAGGATTTTTCCGACGTGCTCTCCAACTGGTATGTGCGTAGAGGGCGCGACCGCTATTGGGGCAGTAAAATGACGGAGGATAAGGCGGCGGCTTACACTACACTGTATCACATTCTCGTAACGCTTGCAAAGCTTACCGCGCCTTATACGCCGTTCATGGCGGAGATGATGTATCGCAATCTCGTCCCCGCATTTTATAAAGAAGCGCCCGTTTCGGTACATTTGTGCGAATATCCCGTCTGCGACGAAACGGCAATTGATCCCGCGCTCGAAAAGGGCATGGACGACGTTTTGGACGTCGTTGCGTTGGGCAGAGCGGCGCGGAACGCGGGCGCGATAAAAAACCGTCAACCGCTTTCGGAAATGTTCGTGGCGGGTGAGCGCGAGCTCTCTTTGGGGAGAGAGTTGGAGGCGGTCGTTCTCGACGAGCTGAACGTAAAAAGTTTACGTTATTCGAAAAACGCCGAATCGTTTATTTGTTACACTTTAAAACCGCAGTTGAGAACGCTCGGTCCAAAGTACGGAAAGAAACTCAAAGAAATTTCTTCGTTTTTGGCGAATTGCAACGGCGCAGAAGTTGTCAAGGCGGTAAAAGAGAGCGGGGAATACCGCTTTGAGTTGGACGGCGAGACAATCTCGCTGTCGGAAGGGGATTTGCAGATCTTTACGCAATCGGCGCAAGGATTTGTATCCGCTTCGGACAAGGGGATGACGGTCGCCTTAAATACCGTACTGACCGAAGATCTGCTCGACGAAGGTTGTATGCGCGAACTTGTATCGAAAATTCAGACGATGAGAAAGGAAGCGGGATTCGAAGTAACCGACCGTATCGCCGTATATTATACGGCGGAAGGACGCACGGAAAAAGTTCTTGCCACGGGCGCGTTTGCGAAAGACGTGCTCGCCGAAAAAATAGAGCGGGGAACGGCGCAGGGTTATACGAAAGAGTTGGACGTAAACGGCGACGCGGCGAAAATCACCGTAATCAAATTGTAAAATTTAATGTATTTTTTACAATTCATATTAAAACCGATCATATTTTTGACTTTTTTCTTGCTGTGCAATATAATAGTACGGGGAGAGTGGAAAAAAAGAACGAATTTTGTTTTTCCTTTAAGAAACGGCATAATTCCGCGTCTTAATGAAAAAGAAGATTATTGTTTCCCGAACGGGACAAACGGGCGCACTTGATCGTTATATACAGTGGAGGATATTGAATAAGAGCGTATGGGCGAGAGAAAAAAACTTTCGAAGAGCGTAAAAAAGCAACTTTTCAATCTGCTCTTCGCCGTAATTCTCATCGGAATAACGATCACCGTGCTAATCGTCAACAATCGGGAACTCAATTTCGATAATATCGCCGCATTTTTACGGGAGAGTAACGGGTATTGCATTGCCGCCGCGTTTGTATGTATGCTGCTTTTTATTGCGTTCGAAGCGCTCAGTCTCCATCGAATTACGCGCAAACTCGGGCATAAGGGAAGATTTGTTTCGTCGCTTGCTTATTCCGCCGCCGACGTGTATTATTCGGCGATTACCCCCTCGGCATCGGGCGGACAGCCCGCTTCGGCTTTCTATATGGTGCGCGACGGCATGGGCGCGGGAAAGGCTACGTTTGCGCTTGTTTTCAACCTCATCGGATATACGGCGGCGATTTTAGTCATCGCAGTTTCGGCTTTCGTCATAAATCCCGCCGTTTTCAGTTGGATCGACGCTTGGTTCGCGCGGTTTTTGATTATAGCGGGCATCGTCGTACAAGCGGTTTTGCTGGGCTTTTTTGTCGCGTGTATGTTCTGCGGCGGCGCCGTATTAAAACTCGGAAAAAAATTCATTTCCTTCCTACATAAAATTCGTCTTGTGAAAAAGCCCGAAAAATGGGTCAAGAAACTTTCCGACGAAGTGGAAAAATACCGGAGCTGTCTTACGGAGATTAAAAAGTCGCCCGTGCTTTTTATCGAAACGTTGGCATTCAACGTCGTTCAGCGCGTTTCGCAGACGTTGATTCCCTGTTTCGTATGCTATGCCGTCGATCCTTCCGTTTCGTTTGCCGATCTCTATGTGCTACAAGCGTTCGTTTTGCTCGGTTATAATTGCGTGCCGCTGCCGGGCGGCGTAGGGGCGTACGAATACTTATATTTGAATCTTTATTGCCTATATTTCGATCAGGCGTTTATCGTGATTGCGATGATGGTATCGCGCGTGATCTCTTATTATTTCTGCATCGTCGTAAGCGGCGGGTATATTCTTGTTTATCATCTTGCCGGAAGTCGCAAGGTCCCGAAAGAGGTTTCTTCATCGTCCGATAATGCGCCTGAAAACCAAGGCGAAAAGACGCATAGTTGAACGGTGTTCACATAAGAGGAGAGTAATATGAAAACTACAAACAAGTATATTGTCGGGTATTGGCATTACGGTGTAATTCTAACCTATTTGTCGTTAGTATCTGCCGTGGTCGGTTTGTGCCTGTCCGCCATGGGAAAGCCCGTTTACGGCGTTTTTTGTCTGCTGATTTCGGGCTTGTGCGATGCGTTTGACGGGATCGTCGCAAAAACGAGGAAAAACCGTACCGCCGAGGAAAAATCGTTCGGCGGGCAGATCGATTCGTTGAGCGATATCATTGCGTTCGGCGTCGCGCCTGTCATGATCGGATTCGGCATGAAAATGCAGGAATGGTATTTCATAATCATATACTGCATTTTCGCCCTTTGCGCATTGATTCGGTTGGCGTATTATAACGTAACGGAAGAGTTGCGCGTGCAATCGGAGGACGGAAACCGTCCGCGTTCCTCGTTCGAGGGGTTGCCCGTTACCAACGTAGCCATCATGCTGCCCGTTTTTTATCTGATTGCAACGATGTTTCGAAGCCCGCGCATAGATCGGCCCGTCGTTTCGGAATGCATTATGGGCGGTTGTTATATCCTTGTCGCGATTCTTTTCGTAACCCGTTTTAAAATGCCGAAATTGCGCGTGAAAGGCGTTATCGTAACGATTATCGTTCTGTTGATCGTTTTGACCGCGCTGTTCTGTATCCGCTATTATGTGTTCGGACTTCGTCACTTATGAGAGAAATTTGCGAAAAAGGCGGAGAAGCTCCTTCGGTAAAATTTTTGTACGAGACAAAGACGGGCGGACTCATCTTGCGCTTGATTACAAGGCGGTGGCTTTCCCGTCTTGTGGGCGCGTATTTGGACAGCCGGCTTTCTAAATGTTTGATAAAGGGTTATATAAAACGGCACAAAATTCGCATGGAAGATTTTATTGCGGAAAAATACCGCAGTTTTAATGCGTTTTTTACGCGTAAGATACGTCCCGATTTGCGTCCGTTCGAACATTCACCTCAATCGCTCTGTTCTCCTTGCGACGGAAAATTAACCGTGCTACCCGTTACGGAAAAGGGAGAATTTCAGGTAAAGGGCTTCTCTTATACCGCAGAAAGCTTGCTTCGCAACGAACCGCTCGCGCGGAAGTTTTACGGGGGCGTATGCTTGATTTTTCGTCTGACGGTGAGCGATTATCATCGTTATCATTATTTTGACGGCGGATATCGCGAAGCGGGCGTATTTATAAAGGGCAGACTGCATACGGTGCAGCCCACGGCGTTGGAAAAACGGCGCGTTTTTACGGAAAACTGCCGCGAATATACCGTTTTGCACACCGAAAACTTCGGGGAGTCGGTGCAAGTGGAAGTGGGCGCTTTAATGGTGGGGCGAATCGTAAATAATTCCCCGCAGACTTTTTCCCGCGGGGAAGAGAAAGGGCGGTTTGAATTCGGCGGCTCTACGATCATCGTTCTATTGGAAAAAGGGAAAGCCACGGTAGACGGGGAAATTTTAGAAAATTCCCGTTTGGGGTACGAAACGATCGTAAAATGCGGCGAAAAAATCGGATTGGCTATTAGAGATACATAAAAAAGCGACGCTTCTGCGCCGTTTTTCTATTATTATTTAGTAAGCCGTTCAATGGCTTTTTTGTAAACATTGAGCAATAATTTCACGCGATCGAGCGAGATGAACTCATCCGCTTGATGAATATGGCAATCCTCTCCCGGCATTTCGGGACCGAATCCTACGCCGTTTTCCAAAGCGCGGGCGTAGGTGCCTCCTCCAATGGCGATTGGCTCCGTTTTCTCGCCCGTACATTCTTCGTAGACTTCGCTAAGCGCTTTCACAAGGTCGCTGTCTTTTTCATGGTAAAGGGGGGCTTGCGAATGTACTGTTTCGTATTTCACGCCGAATTTATCAATGAGCGAAAGAACGGTTGCCGGCGGCACGGTGGCGGGATAACGGATATCCACGAGTAAACTTATTTGTCCTTTACGGTATCTGATAACGTTGGGAGACATGGTTAATTTACCCGTTTCGTCCTCAAGTTTTCCAAGTCCGTATACGTCGTCGAATACGCATTCGATGATATGCTTAATAACGCTGCTCTTTCCTTCAAAGAAACGAAGGATGGGAAGAATCGCGTTTTCGCCGAGTTCGGGCGTAGAGGCGTGCGCGCTCTTTCCGTGCGAAATAATCTTTTTGTGCCGAATTTGAAGATTTAATAAACGGGCGCGTTGAATGCTTAACGAACGAGGTGTTGCATCGCAAAGATCGCATACCATGTTTCCTTGTTCGCCTCCGGAGAGATAGAGGAAGGGCGCATGGGCAAGCGGGAAGTGCAGTCTTACTTGCAGAATGCCTTTTTCGGCATAGATAACGGGAAAATCCGCGTCGGGAGAAAAGCCCGTTTCGGGCATCATGGCGCATTCCTTGTAGTGTTCGATGCAATGCCATCCGCTCTCTTCATTGCAGCCCACAATGAGCTTGATTTTTTTGGAAGGAGCGAATCCATCGTCTTTCAGCGCTTTCAGCGCATAGAGCGTACATACGGCAGGGCCCTTATCGTCCGTTGTTCCGCGTCCCCATATCTTGCCATCGGAAATTTCTCCGCCAAACGGCTCTTTCGTCCAGCCTTTTCCTGCGGGAACAACGTCGAGATGGCAAAGAATTGCAAATTCTTCCGTTCCCTTGCCAAAGATGACTTCCCCAATATAATTATCGTAGTTATTCGTTTCAAATCCGAGACTTTTTGCAAGATCAAGGAAATAGTTTAAGCAATCTGCCGCGCCTTTTCCGAAAGGGGTCGCGGAAGTATAGGCGGAAGGGGATGAATCGAATTGTACGCATTTTCTAATTTGTTCAACTGTTTCCTGAAAGTATTGAGCCATATGTTTCTCCTGTTTGAAATTCCGCACGATATTGTATCACAGAGCGCGGGGAATTGTCAATATGAAATCTTTTGAGAACAGATAAAAATTTTATGGAGAAAAGGCAAATTTCCGTGCAAAAACGGAGAAGATATGGTATAATAAGCAAAGAGCAAAGGAAAAAACAGTATGATGCACGAAGGACACAGAAAACGTATGCTGGAACGCTTGAAAAATGCAGGCGAGGAGTTGCAGGATCACGAACTCCTCGAAGTATTGTTGTTCTACTCAATTCCTCGTAAGAATACCAATGAAATTGCTCATGCTCTTTTATCGGCTTTCGGAAGCCTCGGCGCGGTTCTCCGCGCAAATTACGATCAACTTCTCTGTGTGAACGGCGTCGGCGAGGTTACGGCAGCGTTTCTTACGGGGATAGGGCAATGCATGAAACGGGCGGAACGCGAAGCGGATGAGCGTCCGGTTGCTTTTAGTTACGAGATGTTTTCCGCGCAGATAAAAGATCGTTATAAAAACGTTGAGGAAGAAATCGTTGAGCTTTACAAACTGGATACCAAAAATCGTATCAGTTTTGTGAAGCCGCTTACGTCAAACCAGATAGATAAAGCAAGCTTTGCTGCGGAAGAGATCAGTCGTTTTTTGGTTGCGTCTCATCCGAACGCGATTTTAATCGTGCACAATCATCTTGGAGAATCGTACCGTCCGTCAAGGCAGGACGACGTATTTACCCGCCAAGTGCAGTTGCTATGTTCGATGCATAACGTTGAGTTATACGATCATATGATTGTTAGTTCTTCCGGACTATATAGTTATTTCTTGTCGGGCGATTTAGAAAAGATCAAAGACGAATTCAACATGAAAAAATTTTTCGGAGAGCAAAAAACATGAATGAGAAACAGCCTCCGTTAAAAAAGAAAATTACAAAAAAACAACCCGTTCCGTTTGAAAAGTTAGTTCAGATGGGGAAGATTCTCATTTTCATATTAGTAGTGATCGTAGAGCTCATACTGATTGCCGTCAATTACCGTTTGGTTGTAAACGGCATACGGGTGCTGTGGGTGATCATACCGGTGGAAATCGTTCTTGCCGCGGAAAACGCCGTGAAACTTTGGTGCATGAAGCGGTTTAATCAACGGATTGCCTTTTATGTTCTCGATTCGCTGTTGTTGTTGCTGCTCACATATTTTTCAAGCGGAACGCTCATTTCTACGCTGTATATCGTCATACTTTCAGAATTTTATTTAAGTCAGGAAAGTCTTTCGGGCAATATTGCGATGGGGGTTTGCAGCATTGTATTGTTTCTTACAATGTTGGCGGTCTCTAACGTATTAAAAGATGAAGTTGTAAACGTGTGGGAATTGGTTACGAATGCATTTAACGACCTCGTTATATTGTGCATGCACTTTCTCATTATGAATTTTACGGTGCAAATTTACCGAAAAAACGGCGAGATCGCCGAGAAAGTAACCGAACTCAACGAAAGTAACGAAAAGCTACGTCTTGCCAATGAAGAACTGAAAACGGTCACATTGCTTGAAGAACGCCAACGGATCGCCAAGGATATCCACGATACGGCGGGGCATTCGATTACGACGGTGATCATGCAGACGGAAGCGGCAAAATTGGCAATCGACGAAAATCCTGCGGATGCGAAGCGTAAGATCGTAGCGGCGAACTTGCAGGCGAAACATGCCCTGGAAGAATTGAGAGAGAGCGTGCACCTGCTTTCGGGCATGGGGGAGAAAAAGATTCTGCGCGAAGCAATTTTCGATATTATTCACGAAACAACCGACGGCACGAATATCGTCATAAGAAGCGATATAGACGATATACGGCTTTGTGACGCTAAGAGCCGTTTTATATGTAACACGATCAAAGAAGGGATATCCAACGGATTGCGACACGGAGGAGCTACGGCGTTCTGGTTTGAGTTGAAAAAACATAATAAAAGCGTTGAATTTTTGCTTTCAGATAACGGGACGGGGGCACAGCTATCTGATCTGAAAGAAGGATTCGGATTAAGCGGAATGCATAAGCGGGCAGAAAGTCTTGGCGGAACGGTATGGTTTGACGCCGCACCCGACGAAGGATTTGAAATACACATGACGCTGCCGTTGGACGACATCGATTGAAGGAGGCATTATTTGATTAAGGTATTACTTGCGGACGATCAGGCAATTTTGGCAGACGGGATTAGCAGTGTGCTTTCTACTTGTCCCGATATCGAAGTGGTGGGAATTGCAAAGGACGGATTCGAAGCGGTTTCTCTAATGGAAGAGACGAACCCCGATATCGTGTTAATGGATATTCGTATGCCCAACATGAACGGCGTTATTGCAACCAAGGAGATCAAAGAAAAAAATCCCGGCGTAAAAGTTCTTATTTTAACAACGTTCGACGACAGCGATTATATATTGAGCGCAATCAACAATGGCGCGAGCGGATATTTACTGAAAGATACTTCGGCAAACGCGTTGATAGACGCGATTAAAAATGCCTATGAGGGAGATACCATTTTGCCCTCGAAGATCGCACGGCGTATTGCAGACGCGGCGAAACTTGTAACGAACGACCGCGAGATCCGCTTAAAGCGCGCATATGGTTTTTCCGAACGCGAAGTTCAAATTGCGGTTATGCTTTGCGAAGGTTTTACTAATAAGCAGATTGCTTCGGCATTGAAACTAACAGACGGCACGGCACGTAACTATATTTCAGCGATTTATGTAAAAACGGAAGCCAATAACCGTACATCTGCAATCGAGCATATGAAAGAAGTGTTAAGACGGTAGAAGCTTTTAAGAAAGTTTTAACAGGAGCGGACGAAAGGAAGATATAGTGATAAAATAGAGATATGGAGATAGCAGAGAAAATAGAGGGCAGGAAATGCCCGTGTTGCGGAAGTGTATAGCAACAGATAAAACTCTGGACAACCAAAACAGGATCGGCGAGACGCAAGTGTAAAATACGCTGAAAGATACCCGTGGTTCATAGACGGGACAATGGAAACAAGCATTTGCATAAATACCGCGACGTTTCCTTCTCACTGATTGATTTTTTATAAAATTTTCTTAATCGAATATTCCTTTCACGGCAAAATCACATGACAAATTAACACTTTTCCTGTAAAATCTGCTATAATGCGAAAATAGAGACGATACCGTGCAAATTATACGAAGCAATCGAAAAACAATTTCTCTTACCGTAACGCGTAAGGGGGATATCCTTGTGCGTGCGCCATACAGTGTTTCGGAAGCTTATATAGTCAACTTTGTAGCAAAACATGCAAACTGGATCGCTCAAAAACAAAAAGCTTTAAAAACATGCCGCCTCTCGCTTACGAATGGAGCTAAAATCACTTTGTTTGGTACAAGCTATACCATTTTCTCCGGAAAGTTACTGTTGGCAGATGGAAAGATATTCTTGCCGGAATCAGAACGGGATAAGTCATTTATAAAACTGTTAAAACGCTTGTCGTACGATGTGATGAATTCTTTAACGGGGGCAATCGCGGCACGTTATGGTTTTTCCTACCAAGGAGTAAAAATAACGTCTGCGCGAGGAAGATGGGGGTCCTGTAATCAGCGTGCGGTAATTGCTTATACTTTTCGCATCGCATTTTTGCCTCCGGATTTGTGTGAATATATAGCCGTACATGAGCTTGCGCATACCGTCTATATGAATCACGGTAAGGAGTTTTGGCGGGAAGTTGAAAAAATCTTGCCGGATTGGAAACAGCGGAGAATCAGATTAAAAACTTATGGCACGATAATGGAATGGCTCTAAGAAGCAGTTTTTCATTTGTGACATAATGACATATTAGGGTAAACAATGAAAATTATTGTATATGGACTTGGAATCATCGGCGCATCGTTTGCGGCGGCGTTGAAACGCGCAGGTCATATTGTATTAGGAAAAAACAGAAGTACGGAAGCGATTAAATTCGCATTAGAACATGGAATGATTGACGGTGAAGCGACCGCCTTTCAAGGTGCAGATGTCGTAATACTTGCGCTTCCTCCAATTGCGACAGTTCGCGTGCTTGAAGAGGAAACGTTCCCTGATAATTGTATTGTATCCGACGTATGCGGCGTAAAGCGCATGATAGAGCAGGCGGTATATGCAAAAACTCGAAATTACCGTTATCTTGGCGCACACCCGATGGCGGGAAAAGAGACGAGCGGTATTCTGTCTGCAAGCGTCGATCTTTTTCAAGGGAAAAATCTAATCTTAACGCATTGCGAAAAAACCGATGTTCAGGCAATGGAAATCATGAAACGTTTAGGTACGGAGGCCGGATTTTCACGGATTGTGACATGTTCTGCAGAAGAACACGATAAAAAAATAGCGCTTACTTCCCAGCTTGCTCATATTGTTTCCAACGCTTATATCAAAGGCGCATCCGCATGCGGAGTTTCTGGTTTTACAGGTGGAAGTTTCCAGGATATGACGCGCGTTGGCGGAGTAGACGAGCGTTTGTGGACGGAGCTTTATTTTGCCAACAAAGACTATTTGATTACAGAAACGGAAGGATTGATTAACCGCTTACGCGAATATTGTACTGCACTTGAAAGCGGAGAAGAAGAAAAGATGAGACAACTTTTGAAAGAGGGTCGCCTTGCCTTTCAGCAATCGTTTTTTGAAAAATAACAGAAAATTCGCAATAAACAGCAGTATTTTTCTATTGATAGTGGGGGAATTTTGTCTTATAATAACAACGAAAACAATGCATTTACAGCTTGCAATGTTTTAATTATTACGAAAAACGGCGAAAGCGAAAGCATATTTCGGGCTTGCGGTTTATATTATCGCAACGGTGCATGCGTTTATGTCAGATATCGGCAAGAGAACGATTTAGTTGTATTGAATATAAACGAATATGGCCTTGAAATGAAGAAAGGTTCGTGTTTGGAATTGAATTTTCGTCCCAAGGAGTCAACCAAAGCGGTTTTAAGATATGATGGGCAGGAAGGAAATTTTGAAGTTTATACGTCCGCTTTTTCTTTCGCTTTTTCAGAACAAATTCGTATATTTTTAGATTACGAACTTCGTTTTCCTTGTGACATTCAAAATTTTTCTTTACAAATTTTTATTCAAAGCATTTCGGAGGAAAAATGAAAATAAAATATTATGGGCACTCGTGTTTTGTTTTTACATCTAACGCGGGTACGAGTATCATGACTGATCCTTATGGGGGAATCGGGTTTGAATTGCCGCGTCTGGTAGTAGACGGCGTTACCGTGAGCCATGGGCATTTCGATCATAATAATGTCGGCTCAGTTATAACGCACAAGATTTTGAATCGTGCAGGGAGCGATACTATTGGAGATATACAGGTTTCTGCAATCAAAAGCTTTCATGATGAGGTGAAGGGCGCGAAGCGCGGGGAAAATTTGATTTTTAAATTTTATGTAGACGGGATCACGATTTGCCATTTAGGGGATCTCGGAGAACCATTCACTGCGGAGTTGGGTTCAAAAATTGCTCCCGTTGACGTTCTTCTTATCCCTGTTGGCGGCACATATACCATCGACGGAAAGCAGGCAACGGTATATGTTGAACATCTTCGTCCCAAAATTGTTATACCCATGCATTATAAATGCCGCGGTCTTAATTTAGATATCGCTTCGCCCGATAGCTTCTTAAACGCTTTCCCGCAAATGGTTGTCAAGAAAATTTTTAATTATGAATATGAGATTGATAAAAATTTCTGTTCGGATCAATTTAATATTATTTTCATGGAGCGGTATCAATAATGCAAGAAAAAACGATTGAAGAAGCATTTCGCGAATATCTCAAAACATTACCTTTATCGACCTTGCGTGTTTTGGGACGCAATTTGGGAGCGCCTTCGCAGAAGTCAGGCGGAAAATCCGGACTTATCGACGTGATTACGGCGATTTTAACAGGAAAAGAACAACCTGTCCCGCGCTCGAATCGAGGCGCTCCGGTAAAAAATAATTATATTGACGATCCTGCAATTATGCAGAAAATCGCCGATATACGGCACAGTTACGAAATGCCGAAAGAAAAATTTATGTTTGAAGTAGCATCTCCGGAACCGATTGAAAACTTTTTTACGCAGACGATATATACGGGCATTCTCGAAATTATGCAAAGCGGATATGGTTTTTTGCGTGCCGAGAATTGTCAGCCGACAAGCAATAAAGATGTATTTATTCCCGCTCCGCTTATACATTCTCTCAAATTAAGAGAAGGAGATTGGGTTTCGTGTAGCGTAAAACCGCGCGTGAAAAACGATTCTGCGGCAATTGCCGAGTTATACAGCGTTAACGGCAAATTTGTGGGAGAATACGAAAACAGACCGTTGTTTGATTCCCTAACGGCTTGTTATCCGAATCAACAGATTTGCTTATCTCAAAATGAAGCTCATCTATCGCTACGGTTACTTGACTTGTTCATCCCGATTGGGAAAGGTCAGCGCGCTCTTATCACGGCGCCGCCTAAAGCAGGAAAAACGACGTTGCTCAAAAATATAGCCGGTGCAATTGAAGAACAGCATCGGGATATCAACCTTATTGTTTTGCTCATTGATGAACGTCCTGAGGAAGTGACGGATTTTCGAATGAGTGTAAAAAGTGCGAAAGTTATATCTTCCACATTCGATGAGGAAGCGGAACATCATATTCGCGCAGCATCATTAACAATAGAACATGCAAAGCGTTTAGCCGAACAGGGGAATGACGTTGTCATACTGCTTGATTCTCTCACAAAACTGACGCGCGCATATAATTATGTTGCGGAAAGTTCGGGGAAAACACTTTCCGGAGGTTTAGATGTTGGCGCACTCGCCGATCCTAAGCGATTTTTCGGTACGGCAAGAAATACGTTGGAGGCGGGAAGTATTACCATTCTTGCAACGGCATTGGTTGAGACGGGAAGCCGCATGGACGATGTGATATATGAGGAATTTAAGGGTACGGGCAATGCCGATATCTTTCTTTCGCGAGATCTCGCAGAAAGGCGCATATATCCCGCAATCGATATTCGCCGTTCCGGAACGCGAAAAGAAGAATTGTTACTGAATAAAGCAACGTTAGACGCCGTGTATAAACTTCGCGAACGCGGCGTTGTGGAAAATGTAGAAGGCGTGATAGACATGTTGAAAAAAACTGAGAATAATACGGAGTTTATTTCCCGCCTTGGCGAATGGTTGAAGGTATATAAGGCATAAAAAACGAAAGAGAAAAATGGAGGAATCATATGATTATAGGCGTGGATTTAGGAGGAATGTCTGCCAAGGCGGCTTGTTTTTCAGAGGGAAAATTATACGGTAAATCAAATGTTGAAACATGTGCCGAGAATACGCCGGAAGAGACCGTTCTTTCGCTTGTGAAATTATGCATGACGGCTGCGGAAAAAGCGAACAAAAATTTTGACGATGTTCAAGCGATAGGAATCGGTTCGCCCGGTGTTGTTGATAGTAACAGTGGAACAGTTGTTTCTTGGACGAATTTTCATTGGTTGAATATCCCGTTGGCGGAATTGATGGAAAAACGCACCGGAAAAAAGGTATTCGTTCTCAACGACGCCAACGCAGCCGCTTATGGTGAAGCCAAATTTGGAGCGGGTGCAAAATATAACGATAGCGTACTAATCACGCTCGGCACGGGAGTCGGAGGCGGAGTTATCTTAGGAGGAAACTTGTTCGAAGGGTATCGAAGTGCCGGTACGGAAATCGGACATATGGTAATTCGCCAGAACGGCGAGCTCTGTACTTGCGGAAGGCGCGGCTGCTTAGAACGTTATGCGTCTGCTCGTGCATTGGTCGCGCGCACAAAAGAGGAAATGGTGGCTCATCCGGATAGTATCATGTGGAAGTATGCCGCTACCCTTGATTCTGTGGATGGCAGAACTGTATTTTTGTCGTTAAAAGACGGGGATGAGGCGGCTTCAAACGTCTTTCATGAATATATAGCTGCTCTTGGAGAAGGAATCGTTAACATTGCGAATCTATTAAGACCGCAAGCCGTTATCATCGGCGGTGGGATATCGGCAGAAGGGGAAACCCTCCTTGTCCCTTTACGTAATTATGTTTATCCAAGATTGTATGTTTCCGATACATATGCGTCATTTGACATTATAAAAGCGACGCTGGGCAATGACGCAGGTCTGTACGGTGCGGCAAAGTTTGCCTTTGATAGGCTTTGAATTTAAGTAAACAAAAAAGCGACTTCATTTAAAGTCGCTTTTTTATAGTTACAATTTAATCTTCCTTATTCGGTCGTATTTGTAAATAATAGACCAATCCGAATACAACAATTCCAAAAAAGTAAACGATAGGGAAGATGATATAAGCAGTAAGCTGTCCGATGCTGGTAAAATCAATTTGTGCCGCAAGCGATATGATTAAAATAACGATGATACATAACGCATAGGCAACAATAATGTTAATCAGTAAATTACCCGTCGTCCTCAGGGCGCGTTCGCCATAATGATTTACATAGGCAAGTCCGGTTACAAGTAAGAGCGCAAGTCCTGTTCCCCAAATGAAGTACGGATAAAAACGGGGGAGATTCAAAGAATTCTGCAATCCAAGGGCAATACTTCCTTCGGCTATACAGAGCAAAAATACAACCAATGCGCTAAAGAACAGGGCTCTGCCTTTATGAACCAGGTTATAAGAAACAGTTTTGGATATCTCGCGCGTTCTTCCGCCGGAAGTTGTAATGCGAATGCCGTCTTGTGCTGCACGCATTTCTAAATCGTAGAAATCAATGCCCGCAAGAGGTTTCGGCGCAGATTTTTCTTTTGTCTGTTCGTCGGATTGCGTGGTTAACGTCTTAGACGCAGAAACATCCTTAGGGGGAGGAACGGGAGTGGAAACATGATTCATGTCCGGTTCTGCCCTGAGCGGAGGGACAGGCGTAGGAGTAGGCTCCGGGGTATGAGCCGTCGGAGCGGGCTTCTTGCTTGTCTTTTCAGGCGCGGCTGAGTTTTCCTGCTTTAAAGTATTAGAGTACAATTTTTGTATAACAGAACGATAACCGCGTTCGGATTCCGGATTAGAAGGTTGCTCGGACATTACCGAATCTTCTGTTGCGTTACTGTAATGTACGTTTTCCACAGATTCTTCTTGCGCAGGTGTATTAACGAGATTTAGATAATTCTGATGAATCATCTGCTGTTCTCTCTGACGAAAAAGTTGCTCGTCTTCCTCCCGTATGCGCCGTTCTTGTTCGGCAAGCTCTCTTTCATGACGCGCTTTAAATTCCGCTTCCTGCTGTTTGAGCATTTCTTCATAATGCTCACGTTCTTCGGTGAAGGGTTCCATTTCTACAATGCGAGCATTTTGCTGCTCTTTTTCAGCACGAAGGGCGGTTGCGTAGGCGCGGTCTTCTTCTTGGCGTGTCCGTTCGGCAATTTCTTCCCGAATACGGTTTCGTTCTTCTTCTGCGGCTTTTAAAGCTTGTTCTTCGGCAACGCGTGTTTCCTGTATTTGGCGTAAACGTTCTTCCTCTTGTCTGCGTGCTTCTGCTTCCGCCGCGGCGCGTTCCTCTTCGGAACGAACTCTTTCTTCTTGCAGACGGGTTTCTTCTTCCAAACGTGTTTTTTCTGCTTGTTCCGTTAAAGCGCGATTACGCTGTTCTTCTTCCGCACGAAAGAGTTCTTCGCGTGTACGCAATTCTTCTTCACGTACGCGAAGTTCCTCCTCGATGCGAGAGCGCTCTGCTTCAAAAGCTACCCGCTGTTGCTCATATTCTTCATCAACGGCAGGTTCGTCAGCGGGCTCATTGTCCGCATCATAGACTTCATCTGAGCTATCCTTATCGGGATGAGGTACACGGGAAGTGAATTTACGTAACACGCGCATATCCACGGCGGTAGGAGCGGGGGTATTTTCAAAATCAAAATCTTTGTCAGAAATCAAACTATCGATAACGGTACGGGAGTATTCCCACTCAGACTGATTTTTTTCGGCAATCTCTTTCCCGCTGTCCGTCAAAGAAAAATACTTTCTTCTGCCGCCGCCAACCGAACCGCCCCAATATGAGGTAATATAGCCTTCACGCTCCAAGCGTTTTAAAGCGCTGTAAAGCGATGGCTGTTTCAACGAATATTGTCCATGGCTTTTTTGTTCGATTTCCGCTAAAATTTCGTAACCGTATTTATCCCCGTCATAAAGGGAACGGAGAATGATCGTATTAATGTGACCGCGAATCAAATCTGAACTGATCGTTTTTTCCGCCGGCTGTTCGTTTTCCGTGCCGCCGTCGTCCGATAGTTCGTTGTCGCTTTCGGGCTGTTCAACGGAATGCCCGTTTTGTGCGGCAAAGTCAAACAAATCGTAATCATACGCTTCATCGGAACCGTTTAGCACATCATCGTCGCGTTTTTCTTCATTCATAGGGCGCCTCCTATCTCTTTTTAAAAATTATATCATATTTCGACATAATCTGTCAAGCCTTACAAAGTACTATGTCTCGCGTAAATATAAATTTTTTTACGATTATCATATTTTTATTATGTCAGACATAAAAATAAAAGATGGGAATTGTGCGGGCAACTCTGTTTATTGTCGGAACATGTATCGGAGCCGGGTTTTTATCGGGCGCAGAACTTGTGCGATTTTTCCGCGTTAAGGATTTTCTGCCGCCCGTTTTGTTGTCTTCTTTCGTATTTTTTATTTTTTGCATTTTTTTTCTGTTTCTCGGGAAAAAATACGGAGGATACCGAAAAGCGGTTCACATGATTTTCAAAAGGTTTTCTCCCGTGATTTATACAGCGCTACCCGCGCTTTCCGTTATCCCTTGCGCGGGTATGCTTGCGGGATTGGATTCGCTTATACCGGCGTTGTCCCCGTTCGTTTCGATAGCCGGACTGGCGCTCGTATTGTGCTTTATAAAGAAAGGGTTGAACGGTATTTCGCTCCTGAATCTTCTACTCGTTCCTTTACTTTTGATCTTTGTATTTTTTAATGCAAAAAATCTTTCGTTTTCATACGCGTCTCTTCCTGAAAGAGGCGGATTCCTTGGAGGAGTCGTCTATGCGGGAATGAACGGTTTACTTGCCGCACCCGTACTTATGGACGCAGGCGATGAAATGAAGCATATTATGATTCCTGCTTTTTTCTCAGCTGT
Organism: uncultured Clostridia bacterium; assembly: GCA_964521125.1. GTDB lineage: Bacteria > Bacillota > Clostridia > Christensenellales > Borkfalkiaceae > Gallimonas. The sequence continues at coordinate 114,671 of CAZFPP010000001.1, read as the reverse complement.
CGTTGTTGCGGCGAGCGCTATTTGCGTGCTTGGCAGTATTTACAGAGAAGGGGCGAATGCGCTCAATGCCGAAATGCCTTTTTTGTATGTAATGCGCGGAGAAAAAATATTTTATGTTGCGGCGGTGCTTGCGATTCTTACGTCGCTTGCTTCATCTCTATATCCGCTTATGGAATTGAGTAATCGTTTAGAGGGAAAAAAACAAATCGCCGCAAAGAGCGTAACGCTCCTTGCGGTATGTTTGTTGTCCCGATTGGGACTTTCCGATATTATAACTTTTTTCTATCCTTTTTCAGGAATTTTCGGGTTAAGTTTTTTAATTTTCTGCATTTTTGACGAGTATTTTTTCCAAAAGCACGACAAGAAAATACATGGCGGCAGCCAACAAGCAGAGGATACAAGTTGAACTTATTACAAGATCGAGCTTAAACACTTGACCGCCGTAGACAATCAGATATCCCAGTCCGGCTTTGGATACGATATATTCCCCCATAATTGATCCAATCCAAGACATGCCAACCGTAACTTTTAGCATAGAGATGAACGAAGCAAGCGAAGAAGGTAATACGAGTTTTCGCAGAATCTGAAATTTTCCGGCGCCCATAGAATATAACAATAGCATTTTGTTTTTATCCGTTGCGATGAAAGCCGAAAGCATATGCATAATTACGACTATGATTCCCACGAGGATAGTCATAAACACGATCGCTTTACTCCCTGTACCGCACCAGATGATAATGAGCGGACCGAGCGCTATTTTGGGAAGCGCGTTAATTACGACTATGTAAGGCTCGAGTACCTTACGAAGTGTTTCACTCCACCAGAGAAACAGGGCAATGGCACAGCCCAAAGCGATTGCAATAAAAAAACCAATCAGTGTTTCGGCAAGCGTGACGCCGATATGATAAAAGAGGGTTCCCTCGGTATAGAGCGAGACAATCGTTTTCGCGATTCGGGAAGGCGAGCTTGTAAGAAAGGGGTCTACCCACCCAAAATAGGCGAACAATTCCCAAATTCCGAGCAAAGCCGCCAACAAACCTGTACGTAACGCCCAAACGATAATGACGTTCTTCTTCCGTTTTTTAAGGTATAGAGCGTGTTCCCGAGAATAAAGTATTTGTTGTTTCATGCGTTTAGCTCCTTCCAAAGTTTTTCAAACCAACCCGAAAACTGATGCATTTCCCTTCGTTTGAGCGGATTGGTTTCTTCGCCAAAATTCATATCATGAGTGTGAGCGACGCGTGCGGGGCGGTCGGTCAAAACGATGATTCTGTCGGCAAGGGAGATCGCTTCGGAAATGTCGTGCGTAATGAGAAGCGCGGTTTTCCTTTCTGTACGGATAATGCGGGAAACGTCCTCCGTAACGTTGAGACGCGTCTGGTAATCGAGAGCGGAGAACGGTTCGTCAAGCAGAAGTATATCGGGATTAGGCGCGAGCGTGCGTATAAGAGCGGCGCGTTGTCGCATTCCGCCGGAAAGTTGCGACGGATAATTTTGTAAGAATTCTCCCAGTCCATACTTTACCGCAAGCCTGCATACCCGTTTTCTATTTTCGGACGTATTGATTTTTTTGATTTCCAGCGGGAGACAGATGTTTTTTTCTATTGTTCGCCAAGGAAACAATTCGTCTTTTTGCAGCATATAACCTATGCTGCCGTAACTTTCAACTGTTCCCGCAGAAGGCTTCAATAGACCTGCCGCAAGAGACAGTAGAGTGCTTTTTCCGCAGCCGGAAGGTCCGATAATGGCAACGAATTCTCCCTTTGCAACAGAAAATGCAAGATGTTCTGTCGCCGTAATTTCGTTCCGTTTCGTATGATAGGTCAGTTTAACGTCCCGAAATATCAATATTTCTTTTTTCATATGAATTTCCCCGGTTTCCACGCCGAGAGCGCGGTCAGTCATCTTAAAGCTGCATAAATTTCTTTTATATAACGGTTGTCGACAAGATCGGCAAAATTTCCGCGTGAAGGCAGTTCGCCCGCGCTTTCGATAATGTCCTGTAAACGCGTAAAACTTGCTTCCGTCATCGCCATATCTGTTTTCCATGCGTCGATTTTTTTGTAACTTGTAATACTTGTCGCAATGGAATTGAGGGAAGTAGAAGGAAACTGCGCGTAAAGATGATTGGCTATCTCTGCGGCGTCATTGGTTTGCGTATATTCTACGGCGCGCAACATAGCGCGCAAAAACGCTTTAACGGTAGTTTGATTTTTATCAAGCCACGAACGCTTTGCAATATATGCAGTATAAGGGACTTCTCCCGAGGCTTCGCCGACTGCAGCCACGATATATCCTTTCCCGGCTGCTTGATATTCGGACGCCGCCGGCTCGAACATGGTGCAATAATCGCCTATGCCGCCTTCAAACGCGCTCGTCATCAAATTGAACGCAACGTCGTAATTGAGCGTGATTTCATCTTCCGACAATCCGTTTTCCTTGAGAATGTATTCGAACGTCATTGCCGGCACGCCGCCTTTTCTTCCCGCAAGAATAACTTTGTTTTTGAGCTCGCTCCATTGAAAGTTAGGTTCTTCTTTTCGCGATACGAGGAAAGAACCGTCGCGTTGAGTAAGTAAGCCGAATACGGTAGGCACGTCGTTAGAACCGCCGAGCTGAACGTAAAGAGCTGCTTCCGGTCCGCAGAAACCGATATCTGCATCTCCCGAAAGAACGGCCGCCATCACGGTATCTGCTCCGCCTCCGTTCGTCAGTTCGATCTTGATTCCCTCCTCTTCAAAATAACCGAGGGAATCGGCAAGATACATGGGAGCATAAAATACAGAATGCGTGACCTCGTTGATTTTAATTGTAACGAGATCGTCCTTTTCTCCGCACGCGGTGAGTGGGAGAAGCGCAAAGAGCGTCGCTCCTAAAAATGCAAACGTTTTTTTCATAAAGTTTCTCCAAAAAATCAGGCATAATATATTCTATGACGCGCACGGATTTATTGACAACGCGAAAAAAAAAGTCTATAATAAACACTGTCAACGATTTTGGTTTACAGTTCGGGTGAAAGAAGATGAAAGAGATGCAAACGACGTATAATCCCAAGGATTTTGAGGACAGAATTTACGCAGATTGGGTAGAAAGCGGAAGTTTTCGCGCGGAAGCCGATCCCCATAAAGTGCCGTTTACGGTCATGATGCCGCCGCCCAATATCACCGGACAGTTGCATATGGGGCACGCGATGGACGAAACAATGCAGGACACCATCGTGCGGTTCAAGCGCATGCAGGGTTATTCCGTTCTTTGGCTACCCGGTACCGATCACGCGTCCATTGCAACCGAGGTTAAAATTGTAAACCAAATGAAGCAGGAAGGTCTTTCGAAGGAACAGCTCGGCAGAGAAGAATTTCTTCGCAGAGCATGGGCGTGGAAGGAAAAATACGGAGGCAGAATTGTCGAACAGCTAAAAAAGCTCGGAGCCTCTTGCGATTGGTCCCGTCTTGCGTTCACGATGGACGAACGTTGTTCTAAAGCCGTTCGCGAAGCGTTTTTTAATCTATATCAAAAAAATCTTATATACCGCGGAAGCCGTATTATCAACTGGTGTCCCGGTTGTAAAACCGCGCTTTCGGATGCCGAAGTGGAATACTCGGAGGATGCCGGTTATTTCTGGTATTTTCGTTATCCGGTAGAGGGGACAGACGAGTATATAACGATCGCTACAACGCGACCTGAAACTATGCTTGGCGACACAGCAGTCGCCGTTCATCCATCGGACAAGCGGTATGCGGCGTTTGTCGGGAAAACGCTGCTTCTGCCCTTGACGGACAGAAAAATTCCCGTTGTCGCGGATGAATACGTAGATCCAGAGTTTGGTACGGGCGCAGTAAAAATAACACCCGCGCACGATCCTAACGACTTTGAAGTCGGGCTTCGGCATAATTTGCCCGTTATGCGTGTTATGAACGACGACGGAACTATGAACGAGCTTTCGGGCGATTTTGCAGGTCTTGACCGTTATGAGGCGAGAAAACGCATCGTCGCGCAAATGGAACAGCTCGGTTTGCTTGTAAAAATCGAGCCGCATACTCATAACGTAGGACATTGTTACCGTTGCCATTCTACGGTGGAGCCGATTGTATCGAAGCAATGGTTTGTAAAAATGGCGCCCTTGGCGAAACCCGCGATCGAAGCGGTTACCAAAAATAAGACAAAGTTTATTCCGGACCGTTTTGCAAAAATATATTTCAACTGGCTGGAAAATATTAAGGATTGGTGTATTTCCCGTCAGCTATGGTGGGGGCACCGCATTCCCGTTTGGTATTGCGATGACTGCGGGGAAATTATTTGCGAACGCGAGACGCCGACCGCTTGTCCGAAATGCGGAAATGTACATTTACGGCAAGACGAGGATGTGCTGGATACCTGGTTTTCTTCGGCGCTTTGGCCGTTTTCCACGCTTGGCTGGCCCGAAGAGACGGAGGATTTTAAGTATTTTTATCCGACGGACGTGTTGGTAACCGGCTACGATATCATTCCGTTCTGGGTAATGCGCATGATGTTCTCCGGGATAGAACAAACGAAAAAAGTTCCGTTCCGCGACGTACTCATTCACGGTCTCGTCCGCGACGAACAGGGCAGAAAAATGTCGAAATCGCTTGGGAACGGAATCGACCCCTTGGCGGTTATCGACAAATACGGCGCCGATTCGCTGCGTCTTTCTCTCTTAACGGGGGTCGCTCCGGGTAACGATACCCGTTTCACCGAAACGAAGGTAGAGGCGTCGCGCAATTTTATCAATAAAGTTTGGAATGCGGCGCGCTTCGTGCTCATGAACGCCAAGGATACTCAGCTTCCCGCGCTTTCGGAGATCAAGTTGCAACCCGCCGACCGTTGGATCATCTCCCGTCTTATGGAGACCATTCGCGAAGTGACGATCTCTATGCAGAAATACGATTTGGGCATTGCGGCAGACAAGTTGACCAATTTCGTTTGGAACGACTTTTGCGATTGGTATATCGAACTTACGAAAGCGGCTCTTTACGGCGAAGAACCCGAGAAAAAGAAAGGCGCGCTCGGCGTTCTGCTCTTTGTTCTCGACAACATTTTACGTCTGCTGCATCCGTTCATTCCCTTTGTTACCGAGGAAATTTACGGTTATCTTCCCAATACGAACGGGAAAATTATCAGCGCTGAATTCCCCCGGTACAATGCCAAGCTGTCCTATAAAAAAGAAGCGAAGGCATTCGAAGAAATCATCGAACTCATTAAGGCAGTTCGTGCCATGAAGGTTTCGGTCAACTGCCCGCCTTCGAGGAAGGTCAGATTGTTCCTTTCAACCGATTCCAAGAGGCTCGTTTCGCTCAATAAAAATTCCGTTTTGCGGCTCGCGGGCGCAAGCGAAATCAATTTTGTGGAAAACGGCGCAAAGGTGGGAGAAAAAACGGTGTCGAGCGTTTGCACGATAGGCACGCTGTATGTTCCGCTTGGCGAGCTTGTAAACCTTGTAGAAGAGAAAAAACGACTGGAAAAAGAGCTTGACCGGGTGGAAGGGGAAATCGTACGCGCCGGCGGAAAACTTTCCAATAATAACTTCATTGCCAAAGCCCCCAAAAAACTTGTTGACGACGAACGCGCAAAATTGGAAAAGTTTATTGACATGAAGAAGAAGCTCGAACAACAAATCAGTGAATTATAATCAAAATACCCTGTCTGTATGAGGCGGGGTATTTTTTCACAATTTAAATATGAGCGAAAAAAATGCTTTTAAATTGTTGACTTTCGTTTCTAAATCTGCTACAATATATATTGATAAAAAAATATCGATTAAAAGTCGGGAGAATTTATGGAAAAAGAGACAGGGGATTTCACATCAAAAGCTGCCATCATGCGTATGCCTTCGTATCTTCGGTTTCTCAAAGCGGAATCGGAGAAAGGGTTGGACTATGTTTCTTCTTCCGTCATTGCGGGTGCGCTGTCTCTTTCCGCTATAACGGTAAGGAAAGACCTTGCCTTGGTTTCCTCCTGCCCCGGAAAACCCCGAATGGGATTTTCGGTAAAGCAGCTCATCGCCGATTTAGAACGGTTTTTAGGCTATAAAAAGAGGACGAATGCGATTATAGTAGGCGCAGGCGGCTTGGGACGGGCAATTCTGCGTTATGAAGGTTTCGAAAGTTATGGGTTGAACGTCATTGCCGCGTTCGACGTATCTCCCGCCCAAATCGGCGCAGTTGCGGGAAAGCCCGTCTATCCCATGGAACGTCTCAAAGAGATCGTTGCCCGGGAGGATGTGCGATTGGGAATTCTTACCGTGCCTCGCGCCGCTGCGCAGGAAGCCTGTAACGCGATGGTAGATGCGGGAATTCGGGCAATCTACAGTTTAGCTTCCACGCAACTAAGTGTTCCTGAAGGGGTACATATTAAATATGAAGACATGGCAGCATCGCTTGCCGCATTCAGCAGCGGATTGCTTGTGTCGGAATAAATTCAAATTAAAAAACGGAGGTATCAAATGAAAGACTTTATCGTGAACGATGAAGAATCGCTTGCAAAATTACTTGCACGTGTAAGAGCGGCGCAGGAGAAATTTGCGACTTTTACGCAGGAGCAAGTAGACCACATCTTCTTCAAGGCGGCTTTGGCTGCGAACAAGCAGAGGATTCCTCTTGCAAAGCTGGCTGTCGAGGAGACGGGGATGGGGGTCGTCGAAGACAAAGTCATTAAAAACAACTATGCGGCTGAGTATATTTATAATGCCTATAAAGATGAAAAGACTTGCGGCGTCATCGAACGCGATGAAGGTTTTGGTTTAACGCGTATTGCAGAGCCTATCGGTGTGATTGCGGCGGTGATTCCCACAACCAATCCTACCTCTACGGCAATTTTTAAATGCCTTATCTGTTTAAAGACGAGGAACGGTCTCATTATTTCGCCGCATCCGAGGGCGAAGCAAAGTACGATCGAAGCGGCGAAAATCGTTCTTGAAGCGGCAGTTGAGGCGGGCGCTCCGGAGGACATCATCGGCTGGATCGATCAACCCACCGTTCCGCTTTCCGGTATGATTATGCGCGAAGCGGATTTGATCCTTGCAACCGGCGGTCCCGGCATGGTTCGAGCGGCATATTCTTCCGGGAAACCTGCGCTGGGCGTTGGCGCCGGAAATACGCCCGCGGTCATCGATTCTTCTGCGGATATCAAACTTGCGGCGTCTTCCATTCTTCATTCCAAGACGTTTGATAACGGCATGATTTGCGCTTCCGAGCAGTCCGTCATCGTGCTCAAAGACGTCTATGAGGATTTTAAGAAAGAAATGAAATTGCGCGGCGCTTATTTTCTTACGCCCGAAGAGACCGATCTCGTCCGCAAGACCATTATCATCAACGGCGCGCTGAATGCAAAAATCGTGGGACAAAGCGCCTGCAAAATCGCCGAGCTATCCGGATTCAAGGCTCCCGAAGGAAGTAAAGTCTTGGTCGGCGAAGTGGAATCCGTTGAACTGTCGGAAGAATTTGCGCACGAAAAGCTTTCTCCCGTTCTTGCAATGTATAAAGCCGAAACATTTGAGGACGCCGTTGCAAAAGCGGACAGACTCATTAAAGACGGCGGTTTAGGTCATACCTCTTCGCTCTATGTCAATGTCGAGACGGGAGCGGACAAGATCGCTTATTTTCGTTCGATCATGAAAACTTGCCGTATCGTCATCAATACTCCTTCTTCGCAAGGCGGTATCGGCGATATTTACAACTTCAAATTCACCCCGTCGCTTACTTTGGGTTGCGGTTCTTGGGGCGGCAACTCTGTTTCCGAAAACGTCGGGATCAAGCATCTTATCAATATTAAAACCGTTGCGGAAAGGAAGGAAAATATGTTGTGGTTCAGAGCGCCTGAAAAGGTCTATTTCAAACGCGGCTGTCTTGGCGTTTCTCTTAAAGAACTCGGACGTCAGGTCTATAATAAAAAGAAGGCGTTTATCGTAACTGATACCTATTTGTATCAGAGCGGATTTACCAAGAAGATTACCGAAATTTTGGACCAAGAAGGCATTACGCACGCTACGTTCTTTAACGTTACGCCCGATCCTACGCTTGCATGCGCAAACGAAGGCGTCAAACAAATGCGCGACTTTGCGCCCGACGTGATTATTGCAGTCGGCGGCGGTTCTCCCATCGACGCGGCAAAGATCATGTGGGTTCTCTACGAGCACCCTGAAGTGGATTTCCAAGATATGGCAATGCGCTTTATGGATATCCGTAAGCGCGTCTATACCTTCCCGCATATGGGAGACAAGGCGCTCTTCGTCGCCATTCCCACAACGGCAGGCACCGGTTCTGAAGTGACGCCTTTTGCCGTGATTACCGACGAAAAGACGGGAACGAAGTATCCTCTTGCCGATTATGAACTGATGCCCGATATGGCAATCGTGGACGCCGATCTCATGATGAATATTCCTAAAGGACTTACTTCCTGCTCGGGAATTGACGCAATGAGTCACTCGTTGGAAGCGATCGCCTCGGTCATGGCAACCGATTTCACGAACGGTATTGCAAAAGAAGCCGTGAAGCTTATCTTCGAATATCTGCCCCGCGCATATGAAAAGGGCGGGCATGACGCGGAAGCGCGCGAAAAGATGGCAAACGCTTCCTGTATGGCGGGTATGGCGTTTGCAAACGCATTCCTCGGCGTATGCCATTCTATGGCGCATAAATTGGGCTCTTATTGGCATATTCCGCACGGTATGGCAAACTCTCTCATGCTGGAAGAGGTGATTCGGTTTAACAGTTCCGAACAACCTACAAAGATGGGAACGTTCCCTCAATATGCATATCCTCAATGCAAAGCAAGATATGCGGATGTTGCCCGCTATGTGGGGTTGAAAGGCAAAAACGACGACGAACTTGTTGAGGCACTCATTAAAAAATTGAAAGAATTGCAGGCATCTGTCGGACAGCCGAAAACGATTCAAGAAGCGCTTGGCGATAAAGTAACGGAAGAACAGTTCCTTGAACGGCTCGACTCGATGACGGAAGATGCGTTCGACGATCAGTGCACGGGTGCGAACCCGAGATATCCGCTGATGAGCGAAATCAAACAAATGTACCTTAACGCTTATTACGGCAGAAAAAGCGAATAAAAACTCCGATTCTTCCCCCCCAACGGGGGGGGGAAGAAATTTTAGAGAGAGGTCATCATGAGAGGATTCGAAACAAATGTAATAAAACTCAGACGCAAAGTCTTTGTGGAGATAGCGCGCGTCGCATACGAATCGGAAAATATCGTAAGCGATATCGAGGCGATCCCTTACAAGATTACGCCTACCGAAACGCCGCAATACCGTGAAAGCGTTTATCGGGAACGGGCGATTGCATCTGAGCGCGTGCGGCTTGCGATGGGAATGTCGCTCAATCCGCAAGATAAACCCGCGCATATTACAAACGGACTTGACGCGAGCAATATTTCCGATAAATATTATGAACCGCCGTTGATGCAAGTGATTCCTTCGGCATGCGAACATTGCGAAGTGAATGCCTATGAAGTTTCCAATCTGTGTCGCGGATGTGTTGGAAGGTATTGTATCAATGTGTGTCCCAAAGACGCCGTTTCCGTCGGTCAAGACGGAAAAGCGGTAATCGATCAAACAAAATGTATACAATGCGGAAAATGCAAGGCGGCTTGTCCTTATGAGGCAATCGTTCATAAGGTTCGTCCTTGTGCGCAGGCGTGCGGTGTGAAAGCCATAAAAAACGATAGCTTGGGTCGTGCTTATATCGATACAGAGGTTTGCGTTGCTTGCGGACAGTGTATGGTTAGTTGTCCGTTTGGAGCGATAGCAGATAAATCTCAGATTTTTCAGTTGATTCAAGCGATTAAGAAGGGAGATGAAGTAGTTGCAGAGGTTGCTCCGGCTATTATCGGACAATTTGGTTCCGGGGTCACGCTTTGGACGATAAAAGCGGCGCTAAAAGAACTCGGGTTTAAAGAAGTTTTTGAAGTGGCGCACGGCGCCGACGTGGGGGCAGTAACGGAGGCGCACCATTATGCGACCGAGGTTTTGACCGGGCAAATTCCTTTTCTGCTTACATCGTGCTGTCCTTCTTGGAGTATGCTTGCAAAAACGCAGTTTCCCGAATTAATCGATAAAGTGTCCAGCGCACTTACGCCAATGGTTGCGACCGCCCGTTCTATCAAACAAAAAATACCGAACGCACGCGTCGTTTTTATCGGTCCCTGCGCCGCGAAAAAGCTTGAAGCCATGCGCAGAACCGTACGGAGTGACGTGGACTTTGTCATTACGTTCGAAGAACTAGCCGCAATGTTTGAAGCTCGCGGGATCGACTTTAAGAGTTATGACAAGGAAGAACCGATTCACGACGCCTCGGGAGTCGGCAGAGGGTATGCCGTTGCAGGCGGGGTAGCTGCTGCAATCGAACGTTGCGTTCGGGAATATTATCCAAAAGTCGAAGTAAAAATCGAGCATGCGGAAAGTCTTGCGGAATGCAAAAAAATGCTTCTTCTCGCAAAAGCTGGCAAGAAAAACGGCTGTCTGATAGAGGGTATGGCATGCCCGGGAGGTTGCGTTGGCGGCGCGGGTGTTAATATTTCCGTTGAGAAAGGCACGGCGGAAGTGAAAAAATTTGTGAACGATTCAACGAAAAAACTTCCCGAAAAAGACTTATATGAAATTCAACTTCCTTAGTACGATTTAAAAAAGCGACGAAAATTTCGTCGCTTTTTCGATATATTGCATTAAATTTCAACTTTTGCATAGTATTATGTTACGCATAATTCATGTTAAATTAACATTTAAGCAGGGACAACCGTAATTTTCACTTTTGCGGAAACGCCTTCCATCAAACGAATTTCCGCATCATAAGATCCTACCGCTTTTATCGCGTCTTTAATCACGATTTTTTTCTTATCCACATCATATCCTTGCTCGGCAAGGGATTGCGCGATTTGCGCCGTTGTTACAGATCCAAACGCTCTTCCGTTCTCGCCGACTTTGATTGCGACAGGGATCTCTGTTCCGTTGAGCTTTGCTGCGAGTTCCTTCATTGATTTAATATATTCTGCTTTATGAAAGGCATCTGCTTTCTTTTTTTGCTCGATATCGTTAATTCCGCTTGTCGTCGCTATCTCGGCAAGACCTTTCTTAATTAAGAAATTCTTTGCATATCCGTCGGAAACGTCAAGAATTTCGCCTTTTTTGCCTGTTCCTTTCACATCTGCTTTAAGAATAACTTTCATGTTTGTCTCCTTTTATTTATTGTAACAAATAAATAATCGTTTTGTCAATCCTCTTTTGATAATTTTTACAAAAAGGAGACATAATAGGAATAAGGAGGGTAATATGGAACATCAAATCAATAGCGGGGTGTCTTGCGGCGTGACCGATTGCAGATTTAATCAAGACGGAATGCACTGCGAGTTGGATAAGATTCATGTAGGAAATACCTGCGACTGCGAACACTGCACTTGCTGTGACAGCTATCAAAAAAGAAGATAACCCAATAGAGTTCCTTCGGGAGCTCTAATTTTATAATAATTGCGTATAAATCATGATCATCGGCACAAGATGATAATGTAGCGGGTAACCGCTTTCAGATAGAGCTTTTGCAAACCGGTAAGGGTTTTGTAAAAGCGTAGCGGGGACGCTGCTATGCGTCCCTTATGTTTTTGGATAAAATGCTTATTGCTCGCATAATATAATTTGTGAACAAATACAAACCGATTCCAAAGCTACTGATTCGTATTCTACCTTTTTTTCTCATTGCCGTAGCGGCGCTTACCGTATTGCTATACCCTGATAATGCTTCTAAATCCATTCAACAACGCGTGGTACGGGTATGGAATGTGGACACATTTGAAGGCGGAAAGGGTTCCCGTACTGAATTCCTGAAAAAGATAGCGAAAAAATCAGAAAAGACAAATTCGGGCGTCTATTATCTTGTAAGCAGTTATACTCTCGAAGGAGCAAAGCAAGCATTTCGGGAAGGCGTCTATCCCGATCTCCTCTCTTTCGGCATCGGGCTTTCCGATTTTGCTGAACTTTGCCTTCCGTTGTCATTTTATTTTTCCGGCGGAGAAACGGAAAGCGGCTGTCTTGCTTATCCTTGGTGCCGAGGGGGTTACGCCCTGTTTTCATTGGATGAGCAATTTGACGAAGAAGGTCTTACCGCCATATCCTGCGGCGGGAAAAATCTCCCCCAAATTGCGGCAAAATTGTCGCAAATCAGCGGGAAAGAAGTGGAGTCTCTTGCAGCATATACCGGTTTTCTGAATGGAAAATACCGTTATCTTTTGGGTACGCAACGCGATTTGTGTCGTTTCGCCGCACGGAAAAAAACAGTTTACTATCAATCTCTGTCATCCTATTGTGATCTTTATCAATATATCTCAGTTCTCTCCGCCGAAAAACGAGAGGACTGCTCCGCTTTTTTACAAACATTATTTTCGGACGAAGTACAAGATTCTCTTTCAGAGATCGGGATGTTTCCGATAGACGGTCAGGATAATTTTATTGTTGAGACAGAAAAAACGATCAGCGTATTTTCTTCTGACGAAACTTTGAAATCGCTTTCGGAACAAGCTCAAGGGTCAGAGATAAAAAGTCTGGATAAATATTTGAAAAACATTTGAATTCGTCTGGAAAGTATGGTAGAATATAAGGAGCTTGTATATTGCAACTTTTTCGGCTAATAAACAGGCATTTTCCTGCTTTGGAAACACAACGCGGATTCTCTTTCGCCAGCCACACGACTATCGGTTGCGGCGGAAATGCGACAATCTCTGTTTCTCCGAAAACGGCGAGAGAAACTGCCGAATTATTGACGTTTTTCCATGATCGGGGAATCAAATATTGCTTTTTAGGCGCAGGTGCAAACGTACTTCCTTACGATGAAGATTATGAAGGCGTTGTTGTGCGTTTTCATCGTTTGAATACTTTAAAGGCCGCAGATAATATGCTTATTGCGGGAGCAGGTGTGACGGGCGGGTCTCTTTGCCGTTTTGCGAGGGAAAACGGATTGGGAGGATTGGAACCGTTCGCCGGAATACCGATGACTGTTGGCGGCGCAACTGCGATGAATGCGGGCATAGCGGAACATCACATATCTGATTTATTGGAATATGCCGTCGCAATCGTAGAGGGAAGAATATGCATTTTTTCGCGTGATGAATGTCGCTTCGCAGAAAAGTACAGCGTATTTCAGAAAAAAATCGCAATCGTCAAGGTGTGCTTACGGGCGGAAAGGCGTACGATAGAAGAAATCCAAAGGCGGACGTATTGTTTTCTGGAAAAACGCAAAAACCTTCCCAAAGGCAGAAGTATGGGTTGCACATTCGTTAATCCGGCAGGACTAACGGCCGGGAAGCTCATCGACGAATGCGGTTTAAAGGGGATGCGGATAGGAAAAGCCTATGTTTCTCCTCGTCACGCCAATTTTATTATAAATGAGGGAAACTGCGCGCAGGACGTCGCTAAGCTGATTCAAACCGTAAAGAACGAGGTTTCTGCCAAAACAGGCATCTCCTTACGCGAAGAAATCAAACGCATTCCTTAAAATATATAATTCGGTTTTATATGGAACTTAAGAATACATAATTAGGTTATTTATGGAACTTACGGCAGATTATCATACTCATACCAAATATTCCGACGGGAAAAATACGATTCTTGAAAACGCGACCCGCGCAAAAGAGCTTGGGCTAAAATGTATCGCGATCACCGAGCACGGTTTTACGCATATCGCATTTGGCGTACGCCGGAAAGAAAAACAGCAATATATCCGTGAGATCCGCGAAGCCGAAAAAGCAGTGGGTATTCCCGTTCTTGTCGGAATCGAAGGCAATATTTGCGGCAGAGAGGGAACGTGCGATCTTACGCGAGAGGACTTTAAAGACTTTGACGTTTACCTTGCGGGATTTCATGTATTCAGCCGTCATGAGCGGTGGCGAGATTTCTATAACGGGTGGACGAGTTATCTAAAATACCATACGTTTGGAAAACCTTCGAAGCGTCTTATCCGGGATACGACGCGCGCTTATTGCAACGCCGTCATGAAAAATCCCATTGATGTAATTACGCATATCAATTTCCAATGTTATGCCAACGCCGTAGAAGTTGCAAAGTGCTGTAGGGATTACGGTACGTATGTGGAAATCAGCGGAAAGAAGACGCACTTTTCAGATGAAGAGCTTGCTAAGGTGGCTGATACAGGCGTGCGTTTTATCGTGAACTCGGACGCGCATTCCATAGATCGGATTGGCGATATTGCAATTGCCGTCGATCAAGTCCGTCGCGTAGGGGTTCCGCTTAGTCAAATCGATAATATTGACGGTCGGATTCCGTCGTTCCGCCTTGCGGAATATAAAAAGCATCTTTAAAAGCGGTTATGCCTAATTTTACCTCGCAAATTAAACGTGATATAATTTCTTCCTTTCCTTCGTCCTCTTGCTGCGGGAAGGCGGCAATTTCTGCCTTGCTTACAACGAGCGGAACGGTAGCGGAAGATCAGATCTCCTTTGTCAGCGAAAACGAGAAGATTGCAGAACATTTTGTACGGCTTATGGAAAGCGTATTTTTTGTTCGTCCCGAAGTAAAGGGGGCTGTATTTGATCCAAAACGTGAACGGGACAAGCTCACTTTTTCTTACGGAGGAGAAAAGCTTGGGAAAATCTTGCCGTCAATAGGTTATCCGAATAAGCTCGACGATATTACGCGTAAAGATTGCTGTGCGCTTTCTTATATCAAAGGCGCGTTCTTGGGAGGCGGAAGTTGCACGCTTCCGCACGGCGGCGTAAAAACGGGGTATCATTTGGAATTTGTGTTTCCGTCCCGTGATGCCGCCGAACAGTTCGGCGATCTGCTCATGCGTTTCGAATTGCTTTGCAAAGTGATCGACCGAGGAGAAAAGAGCATTGTATATTTCAAAAGCGGAGACGTAATTTCCGATTTCTTTTCCGTTATCGGCGCGGAATCTGCATTAAAAAAACTTGAAGACGTCGCGGCCGCCCGTGCCGAGAGCAACAATGAAAACCGCATTTCCAACTGTTTTGCGGGAAATGCGGATAAAGCGGCGATCGCGAGCGCAAACCAGGTTCTCCTATTAGAACGTATGCAACGCGACGGGCGGCTTTCAGAGCTTTCTCAACAACAGCAACAAGTGGCTTTGGCTCGGCTTGCTAATAAAGAAGATTCGCTTGCCGAGCTCGCCCCAAAACTCGGGATTTCTAAAAGTTGCCTAAATCACCGTATGAGAAAAATCATAGAAATTTACAAAAGGACGTACGATCATGACTGATTTCGTTCATCTACATTTACATACCGAATACAGCCTTCTCGACGGCGCTGTCAAAGTAAAAGAACTTGTCGATCACTGCTTGCAAAACGGGATAGACACCGTTGCCGTTACCGATCACGGCAATATGTATACTTCGCTGCGCTTTGCCGAAGCTTGCAAAAAAGCCAAAATCAAAGCAATTATCGGTTGCGAATTTTATGTAGTGGACGATTACCGTGAAAAAACGGAACAACACGCCGATCATCTGATTTTGCTAGCCAAAAATAAAGCCGGATATATCAACCTTGTTCAGCTCGATTCATTGGCTTTTGTAGACGGATTTTACTATCGTCCGCGCATCGATTATACCGTTTTAAAAGACCATTCGGAAGGGGTCGTCTGCCTTTCCGCTTGCCTGGCGGGAAGGCTTCCCCGTCTTTTAATGGCGGGAGATTACGAGGGGGCAAAAAAGTTTGCGCTCTCCATGCGCGATATATTCGGAGACGATTTCTACCTTGAAATACAAGATCACGGTATTCCCGAGCAAAAGCAGATTTTACCCCTTATCGTACAGATATCGCGGGAGACGGGTATTCCGCTTGTCGCCACAAACGACGTGCATTATCTAAAAAAAGAGGATTGGGAAATGCAAGACGTGCTCATGTGCATTCAGACCAAGCGCACGCTCGACGATCCCGCACGCATGAAAATGCAGACGCACGAATTCTACATGAAATCGGGCGACGAGATGGCGGCTTTGTTTCCGGATCTTCCCGAGGCGATCGCCAACACCCGCGTGATCGCAAATAAAGTTTCGGATACCGATACGCCGTTTAACCTAAAAGACGACGGTACGCCCATATACGATAAATCGTTGATTCCTCTCTATACGGCGGACGACGGTACGCCTTCGCCCGAATTTTTACGGCGACTTACGGAAGAAGGGCTTCCCAAGCGTTATTCTCCCGTGACGGAAGAGATTCGTGCGCGCGCGGAATATGAACTTGGCATTATCATTAAAATGGGATTCGCCGATTATTATCTCATCGTATGGGACTACATCAACTGGTCGCGTCTGCACGACATTCCGGTAGGACCCGGGCGCGGCTCGGGCGTAGGAAGCATCGTCGCTTATGCAATTGGAATTACCAATGTAGATCCGCTTCGTTACGATTTGCTGTTCGAACGGTTTCTCAATCCCGACCGAGTATCTATGCCGGACTTTGACGTCGATTTCTGCACGGAACGGAGAGTGGAAACCATTGAATATGTACGTAAGCGGTACCATCCCGAGAACGTTGCCCAAATCGTCACGTTCGGAACGCTCGCTTCCCGCGCCGTCATTAAAGACGTGGGGCGCGTTATGCGCGTTCCTTATTCCGAAACCGATCGTATTACCAAATTGATGGACGGAAAATCGACGATTCGCGAGCTGTTGGGGTTGGATATCGAAAAATGCCGAAAAGCCGTTGAAAAAACGGAAAATGATCCCGATAAGCACGATGAAGCAATGAAAAAACTTGCCGATCAAGAAAGTAAGCGCAACAAAGACTTCATCGAAATTTATGAATCGGGCGAAAACATGAAGCGCGTCATCGATATGGGGTTGAAGCTGGAAGGTATGCCGCGCCAGACGGGAATGCACGCGGCGGGCGTTGTCATATGCCGCAAAAAGATTGCCGATAACGTGCCGCTTTCCCGAAACGGGGAAGATATTACTACTCAGTTCGATATGAAGGAAGTGGAGTCCATCGGCATGTTGAAAATGGACTTTCTTGCTTTGACGACGTTGACCGATATCAAAAAGACGCTCGACTATATTAAAGAAGATACGGGGAAAATCATTGAATTCGGACAGGATTGCAACGACGAAGGCGCCTACGCGTTGATCTCGGAGGGCGATACCGACGCGGTGTTCCAACTCGAACAAGCGGGCATGAAACGCTTTATGAAGCAATTACAGCCCACCTGCCTCGAAGATTTGATCGCGGGCATTTCGCTTTACCGTCCCGGTCCCATGGACTTTATTCCTTCCTATCTTAAAAACAGAAGCGATCCCGAACATATCGCTTATCTGACGCCACTGTTAAAGCCTATACTTGAAAAAACTTACGGCGTTATTATCTATCAAGAGCAGGTTATGCAGATATTTCAAAATCTTGCCGGATATTCGCTGGGTCAAGCAGATCTCGTGCGTCGGGCTATGGCAAAAAAACACCGTTCCGAACTCATGGCGCAAAAGGATAAATTTATTTACGGCGATATCGATAAAGGAGGAAACATTACCGGTTGTGTCTCGCACGGAATTTCCCCCGAAGTGGCTACCGAGTTATTCGGGCAGATGGAAAGCTTTGCGTCCTATGCGTTCAATAAATCGCACGCGGCGGCTTATGCCGTTATAACCTATCAGACGGCTTATCTTAAACGGTATTATATCAAAGAATTTTTGGCGGGCGTTCTCAACAACCGTATTACGAAAATCGAGGAAATTTCCAAATATGTTGTCTATATGAAAGATAAGAATATTGAGGTGTATCCGCCCGACGTCAATAAGTCAAAAGCGTATTTCTCGGTGCAAGGAAACGGAATCCGGTTTGGGCTGTGCGCTTTGCGCGGAGTCGGGATTGCCGCAATGGAAAGCTTGATACTCGAACGCGAACAGAACGGAGCTTTCAAAGATTTTTCCGACTTCCTTATGCGGTGCACAAAATACGTTAATAAACGCATGGTGGAAAGTTTGATCTTCGGGGGAGCTTTCGACAGTATGGGCAAACACCGTTCGCAATATGCCGCAGTTTACGAGGATCTTATGCGGCGTATCTCGGGAATCGACAAACAGAAAAGTAGCGCCCAAATGTCGCTTTTCGGTGATTTTATCCGCGAAGAGCCTCCCGTCGCAGAGTACCCCGATATCCCGGAGTGGAACACACAAGAGCTGCTGTCCAAAGAAAAAACAGTGCTCGGCGTATACGTCAGCGGTCATCCGTTCGAGCGCTATTTATCCTATTTTAGCGACTGTACTTTCAACTGCGGAATGCTTGCAGATTATGAAGAAGACGAGGAAACGGGATTAAAAACATATTTGCAGGTATCAAACGGACAACCCGTTACCATGGGCGGGATCGTGTCGGCAGTGCGGCGTGTCAATACGAAATCGGGCGCGGTTATGGCATTTGTGACGGTAGAAGATCTTTATGGGAGCATCGATTGCGTAGCGTTTCCCCGCGTTTATGAAAGAGCGAAACCTTTTTTGCAGCATGATACCGTCGTACGTGTTTCCGGAAAACTCGATATCGACCCTGAAAAATTGCCTGTTATTATACCTGATTCTTTTGAAGAATTTGTTCTTCCCGAAGAGACTGAGACGGTTGCACGTCCAGTTGCCGAACATCAGGAACAGGTTCTTTGGCTGGACGCGCGTAACCTTACGGAAGATGACTTTTCGGAGCTTCTTGAAATGGCTGAAGAATATCCGGGAAATACGACGGCAAAAATACTTTATGGCGGAAAACGGTATGAATTCAATGTTAATCTGACGCGCGCGCTTTGGGCAGAATTGAGAACGTTTTTACCCGAGAATTGCATAAAATTGATGTGATTCGGAATTATCTTACCTGAAAAAGAAAAGAAATTTTCAAAAATCTCTTTTCTTTTTATTACTTTTCTGTTATAATAAAATTCGCAAGACAGGAAACGGAGGATGAAATATATGAAGAGAATCGGTCTGTTAACGAGCGGCGGAGATGCTCCCGGCATGAATGCTGCCATCCGCGCAGTTGTTCGCACGGCGATTTATTACGGCATGGAAGTCTATGGGATTGAACGCGGATATGCAGGTCTGATTGAAGACAGAATGATGCCTATGGAAATGCGTAGCGTCTCTGATATCGTTCAGCGCGGCGGCACAAAACTCAGGACGGCAAGATGTCTCGAAATGCTTACCAAGGATGGTCAAAAACAGGCAGTTGCAACGCTTGAAAGGCGCGGGATCGAAGGCCTTGTCGTCATCGGAGGGGACGGCTCTTTCCGTGGAGCAAAATGTTTAACTGAGGATTTCGGTATCCCCACAATAGGAATTCCGGGTACGATAGACAACGATCTGGAATACACCGACTATACATTGGGATTCGATACGGCAGTGAATACCTGTCTTGAGGTAATCAACAAATTGCGCGACACCATGAATTCCCATGAACGTATTTCCGTAGTCGAAGTAATGGGACGCCATTGCGGCGATATCGCTCTGTTTGCGGGTATCGGATCGGGCGCGGAAATTATCGTTGTGCCCGAAATTGCCTATGATATGGACGATATTGTGATGAGAATCAACCGTTCCCGTGCGAACGGAAAGCATTCTAATATTATCGTTATTGCGGAAGGCGTAATGAGTGCGGACGCGTTTGCAAAACAGTTGCAGGAGTGCACAACATATTCGGTACGTGCGACAACGATCGGTCATATCCAACGCGGAGGTTCTCCGTCTATGGCAGATAGAATGCTTGCCGCACAATTCGGGAACAAAGCGGTGCGGTTGCTCAAAGAAGGAACCGGCAACCGTGTTGTTGGAATTCATAAGAATGAAATCATCGATATGGATATTATTGAAGCGGTTTCCATGAAAAAGAAATTTAATTATGAATTATATGAAACGCTTCAAATGATCTCCATGTAACTTAATCAAACCGCTTTTCTTAAACCCGTTTTTCAACGGGTTTTGTTTTTTCTGTGATAAATTTGCAAATTTCGGAAAAAACTTTCGTATCTCCTATTGAAATTCCGAAAAAAGTGTAATATAATAATGTTAGTAAAAGCGAAGATATCATTCTTTGCCGCCTTAAAATCTTTTTTAAAGGATAAAAGGCATATAAGGGGACCAAAAATGATTTTAACTGTATGTATGAGTCCGAGTGTGGATGTCACAATTGAATTGGATTCTTTGAATGTAGGAAAAGTCAACGTCGTGAAAAGCAAGACGCTTTCTTTTACGGGAAAAGCGATTAACGTAGCAATCGGAATTTCCCGTCTCGGCGCCGACGCCTATTCGACAGGTTTTATGTACAATGAAAACGGCGCCATGTTTGAACGCGCACTTGATAAAGAAGGGGTTCCCTTTGCGTTTGTTTGGAATAGCGGAAGAGTACGTGAAAACTATAAATGTATCGATAAAAGATCGATGCTTACCGAAATCAACGATATCGGCGGGCAGGTAGCAGATGAGAAGCTTTACGAATTACTGCATATGATCCGCAACGTCTCTTCCCGTTCGTCCGTTACCGTTATTTCCGGGGGACTCCCCCGCGGCGTAGATGCAAGCTATTACAGGGAATTGTTTCGGTCGGTTGATCCCGCTTCCCTGAAAATTGCAGATACGGAAGGCGCAAAGTTGTTTGCCGCTCTTGAGGCGGAGGTCGATCTCGCAAAACCTAATTTAGAGGAATTGGAGGAAACGCTCGGCCGGGAATTCCGCGATAAAGAGGATATGCTTTCGGGTTGCCGCGAACTGTTGGATCGCGGCGCAAAAACCGTGCTGTTATCCCTTGGAAAAGACGGTGCGATTATTACGAACGGAACAAAAAACTATTATTGTAAAAGCATTAACGTCGCCGTTAATTCCACCGTCGGCGCGGGCGACGGCATGGTTGCCGCAGCAGCGGTAAAACTGCAGGAAGGAGCCGATCTGCCCGACATTCTGCGTGCCGGAGTAGCGGCAGGAACGGCGACGGTGACGACGTTTGGAACTGTTTCTTTCACGAAGCAAAAGTATGATGAAATTTATAATAGTTTGACCGTAACGGAATTTTAATATGTTGGAACTTGCCACTCTGAAATCAGACAGAGAAGTAGAAGCAATTATGATGATGTCCGAGCGCTCCATTGAAGCGCTCGGTTTCACAGAACACTCCCGCCGTCATTCGAGTATCGTCAGTAAATGGTCGGGGGATATTTTACGCGCGCTCGGTAAAAGCGATGACCAGGTGCGTCTTGCCGAGATTGCCGGCTATTTGCACGATATCGGTAATTGTATCAACCGACAGGACCATGCTATGAGCGGGGCGGCGCTTGCTTATCATATTCTCATCCGCCTCGGCGCAGATTACGAAGAAGCGGCTCAGGTTATGGCGGCGATCGGAAATCACGACGAATCGTTTGGATTACCCGTCTCCGATATTTCCGCAGCGCTTATTTTGGCGGATAAAGCGGACGTACACAAGAGCCGGGTGAAAAAATCAATCGATAATGTGCTGAACGCCAATATTCACGATCGGGTTAATCTTGCCGCAGAGCGATCCTTTCTTACAACGGACAAAGAAAAAAAATCTATCACGCTGAATATCGAGATCGATACGACTCTGTGTTCCGTTATGGATTATTTTGAAATTTACTTTAATCGAATGCAGCTATGCCGTCGGGCGGCGGAATATCTTCAATGTAAATTTTCTCTTGTCATCAACGGGACCAATCTCATTTAGCGTGTAACTTTCGGCGCAGAATGTTTCACATGAGAAAATCTAAAAAAATAACAAAAACCACAAGATATAGTGGTCAAATAAAAATTTTTTACAAAATCTTGCGCCAAACGCTTGACAGATATTGATTTATGGAATATAATAGAAACGTTCCCTATGTGGGAACGTTTTTTACCGTCTGATAAGGGAAGGAGAAGTCGTATGAAAATTATTAAAAGAAACGGAGCGGAAGTAGCCTTTGATATCGATAAGATTATTAACGCCATTCGCAAAGCCAATAACGAAGTAAGCGAGGATAACAAGCTTAGCGAACAGCAAGTAAATTTAATTGCAAAAAGAGTTGCTGCACACGCGGGGGATCTGAACCGCGCGGTTAACGTGGAAGAAATTCAAGACTTTGTTGAAAATCAAATCATGAATGAAAAGGCGTTTGCCGTAGCGCGGAAATACATCACCTATCGCTATACCCGCAGTCTTGTCCGTAAGTCGAACACGACGGATGCGCAAATCCTCACGCTGATCGAATGTAACAATGAAGAGGTGAAACAGGAAAACTCCAATAAAAATCCAACGGTTAATTCCGTTCAACGGGATTATATGGCGGGTGAGGTTTCCAAAGATTTAACGCGCAGAATTTTATTGCCGCCCGAAATCGTTGCCGCTCATGACGAAGGACTTATACATTTTCATGATGCCGATTACTTTGCGCAGCATATGCACAACTGCGATCTCGTCAATTTGGAAGATATGCTACAAAACGGAACAGTCATTTCCGGTACGTACATCGAAAAACCCCATTCATTTTCGACGGCATGCAATATTGCCACGCAGATCATCGCGCAGGTCGCTTCCAATCAATACGGAGGACAAAGCATTTCTTTGACGCATCTCGCACCGTTCGTTGATATCAGCCGCCAAAAGATTCGCCGCGACGTCAAAGAGGAACTCGCAACAGTTGGCGTTTTCGATGAAGAACATATCGCAAAAATTGCCGAAAAGCGTCTGCGCGACGAAATTGCAAAGGGAATCCAGACCATCCAATATCAAGTCGTAACGCTTCTCACGACAAACGGACAAGCTCCCTTTGTCACGGTGTTTATGTATCTCGGCGAAGCGCGGAGCGATCGGGAGCGCGAAGATCTTGCGCTCATTATTGAGGAAACGCTCAAACAGCGCATTCAAGGCGTGAAAAACGAATCGGGCGTATGGGTGACCCCTGCATTCCCGAAACTCATTTATGTGCTCGAAGAGGACAACGTTCGCGAGGGGAGCCGTTACTGGTATCTCACGGAATTGGCGGCAAAATGTACCGCAAAACGCATGGTGCCCGACTATATCTCCGAAAAGAAAATGCTCGAATATAAGATCGACAAAAACGGAGTGGGACATTGCTACACCTGCATGGGTTGCAGAAGTTTCTTAACGCCTTATGTCGACGAGAACGGCAAACCCAAGTATTACGGCAGATTTAACCAAGGCGTCGTCACGATTAATCTTGTGGACGTCGCGCTTTCCTCGGGCGGAGATATGAATAAATTCTGGCAAATCTTCGACGAGCGGCTCGATTTGTGCTACCGCGCGCTGATGTACCGCCACAACCGTTTGAAAGGAACGCTTTCCGACGCTGCGCCCATTCTCTGGCAATACGGGGCACTGGCGCGTCTGCAAAAAGGGGAACCTATTGACAAACTGCTCTACGGCGGGTATTCCACGATTTCTCTCGGCTATGCCGGTTTGTACGAATGCACAAAATATATGACGGGAAAATCACACACGGACGCGGAAGCGAAACCGTTTGCTCTTTCCGTAATGCAACACATGAACGACAGATGTAAAGAGTGGAAAGAAAAAGAAAACATTGATTTTTCCCTTTACGGAACGCCTCTTGAAAGCACAACTTATAAATTCGCAAAGTGTTTGCAGAAGCGGTTCGGCGTGATTGCAGGCGTTACCGATAAAAATTATATTACAAACAGCTATCACGTGCACGTTTCCGAACAAATCGATGCATTCACAAAACTAAAATTCGAAAGCGAATTCCAACAGCTTTCACCCGGCGGTGCGATTTCATATATCGAAGTGCCCAATATGCAGGATAATATTCCGGCTGTACTGGCTGTAATGCAATATATTTACGAAAATATTATGTATGCCGAACTTAACACTAAGAGCGATTTTTGTCAAGTCTGCGGATATGACGGCGAGATCCAAATCGTGGAAGAGGACGGAAAACTGCTTTGGGAATGTCCGCATTGCCATAACCGCGACCAAAACAAAATGAACGTTGCGCGCAGAACGTGCGGCTATATCGGGACGCAATTCTGGAATCAGGGCAGAACGCAGGAAATCAAGGACAGGGTGCTTCATTTATAATCGTCATGAACTATGCGGAACTGAAAACAACGGATATTGCAAACGGAGTGGGGGTGAGAGTATCCCTCTTCGTTTCCGGTTGTAGAAGGCATTGTAAAAATTGTTTCAATCAGATTGCCTGGGACTTCTCTTACGGAAAACCCTTTAATGAAGAAGCTGAGGCGCTCGTTTTAGAAAAACTTACTCCCTTTTATATCGCGGGGCTTACGTTGCTTGGAGGCGATCCTTTCGAGCCGGAAAACCAACGCGCCTTGCTTCCTTTTTTGAATAAAGTTCGCACCGCGTTGCCGCAAAAAAACATTTGGTGTTATACGGGATATACCTATTTTGATGGCGGAATTTTAGAGCCCCAGGCAAATACGGAAATAACAAGAGAATTTATCTCTCAAATTGACGTACTTGTAGACGGTAAATTCGTAGAAGAATTAAAGGATATCCGTTTGAAATTTCGCGGATCATCCAATCAACGTATCATCGATATACAGCGCAGCCTCAAAGAAAATAGTGTGATTTTGTATATGACATAGTAAATACGCGGTGTGAACCGCGTATTTTTAGAAGAAATGGAGTTCCCCGGTAAAACGGTTGACGAAAAATGTCGTTCGCGCTATAATAAGGAAGAAATTGGCTATCGGAGGAAGATATGAATAAGCTACAGTTACGCAGGTATGCTAAGTTGCTCGCAAAAACGGGGCTTAACGTAAAGAAAGGGCAACAAGTTATTATCCAAGCGCAGCTTGATCAACCGGAATTTGTAGAAATGGTCGTTGAGGAATTATACCGCGCGGGCGCGGGAAAAGTCAGCGTTGAATTTTCACATCAGCCGCTCGCAAAACTTCATTATAAATACGCCAAGGAAGAAACGCTTGCAAAAACAGAACAATGGGAAATAGAAAAAATGGAATTGCAAAAGAGCGAACTTCCCGCTATGCTCTATCTTGAATCTGAAGATCCGGACGGTCTCAAAGGCGTCGATCAGGAAAAACTGACGGCGGTCAAATCGGCGCGCAGGAAGGTTATGAAACCGTACCGCGACGCGATGGATAATCAATACCAATGGTGTATCGCCGCGGTTCCGAGTAAGGCTTGGGCGAAAAAGGTATTTCCCGATCTCATGGTGAATACTGCCGTGGATAAGTTATGGGACGCCATTCTGCATGCGGCTCGCGCCGACGGAAACGATCCCGTACGCGAATGGGCGCGGCACAACGACGAACTTGCCGTTCGTTGCGATAAACTCAACCGTATGGGTCTCATTTCGCTCGAATATAAATCATCCAACGGAACGGATTTGAAAGTCGGACTCATGCCTGAAAGCGTCTTTAAAGGGGGCGGAGAAGAGACGCTTAGCGGTAACTACTATAACCCCAATATTCCTTCCGAAGAGATCTTTACGTCTCCCAAAGCGGGAGAGGCGGAAGGGATCGTCTATTCTGCAAAGCCGCTTTCCTATCAAGGCGAACTCATAGAAAATTTTTCCGTACGTTTTGAGAGTGGAAAAGTCGTAGAAGTCAAAGCGGAAAAAAATCAACATTTGCTTGAAAAGATGATAAACATGGACGACGGCGCAAGCAGACTCGGCGAATGCGCGCTCATTGCTTACGATTCTCCCATCAATAACTCCGGCATCTTGTTCTATAATACCTTGTTTGACGAGAATGCCAGCTGTCATCTTGCGCTTGGCGCAGGGTTCAACGAATGTGTGCGCGGTTATGAAAATATGTCGATCGAAGAGCTTCGTAAAAAGGGCGTCAACGACAGTATTATTCATGTTGATTTCATGATCGGCGCAAAAGATCTCGATATTGTGGGCGTCACGAAGAAAGGCGAGCGCATTTGGATCTTTAAAAACGGCAACTGGGCGTTTTGATCGTTTGCGTTTCGGGTATATTAAACTCAAAATAATATAAGAAGGGTAAATATAATGAAAATCGATATTTTTTCGGGTTTTTTGGGCGCAGGAAAGACAACGCTCATCAAGAAACTCATCAAAGAAGCATATGCCGGTGAAAAGATCGTTCTCATCGAAAATGAATTCGGTGAAATCGGCATAGACGGTGGATTTTTGAAAGACGCGGGAATCGAGATTACCGAAATAAACTCCGGTTGTATCTGTTGCTCGCTCGTGGGCGATTTCGCAGCCGCATTGCAGGAAGTGGCAGTCAAATTTTCTCCCGATCGCATCATCATCGAACCCTCCGGAGTAGGGAAGCTTTCCGACGTCATCCGTGCAGTTCAGCGAGCGGATGTG
Organism: uncultured Clostridia bacterium; assembly: GCA_964521125.1. Classification (GTDB taxonomy): domain Bacteria; phylum Bacillota; class Clostridia; order Christensenellales; family Borkfalkiaceae; genus Gallimonas. Next base: position 88,353 of record CAZFPP010000001.1, on the reverse strand, counting down.
AAAGGCGGTCAACTCAACGCATTCTGCACGGTGGTTGACGCAAAAAAATGTAAAATGTATTTGAAAAACTTTGGGGAATTTTTCCTTGATCAAGTGCAAAATGCAAGCTGTATTATTCTTTCTCATACGGCAAACGCGCCTTCTAAGGTGGAAGAAGCGGTATTGCTTTTGAAAGAGCATACTTCGGCGACGATCGTCACAACCGATTGGAACAAGTTATCGGGGAAAGACATTCTTGCCGCTATGGAACAAGAGCAGTCGCTGAAAGCCGAGCTGGAACGCCTTGCACACGAAACTGAGGAAGAACACGAACATCACCATTGTCACGATCATGACGAGGAAGAACACGAACACCATCATCACGATCATGACGAGGAAGAACACGAACACCATCACCACGGTCATGACGGGGAAGAACACGAACATCATCACCACGATCATGACGGGGAAGAACATGAACACCATCATCACGATCATGACGAGGAAGAACACGAACATCACCATTGTCACGATCATGACGGGGAAGAACATGAACACCATCACCACCATCATGCCGACGAAGTGTTCACAAGCTGGGGTGTAGAAACTGCAAAGGTATACTCGCAGGAAAAAATTAATGCAACGCTTACCGCACTGGGAAGCGGCGAATACGGGCAAGTACTTCGCGCAAAGGGCATTGTAGACGGCGGCGATCGTTGGTTCCATTTCGATTATGTTCCCGAAGAAATAGACATACGCGAAGGAGCGCCCGGCGTCACGGGCAGATTGTGCGTGATCGGTTGCAATCTCGCAGAAGAAAAGCTCGCTGAATTGTTTTTGAAATAACATGGCTAAAGAAATACCCGTCTATCTTTTTCTTGGTTTTCTTGAATCGGGAAAAACAAAATTTATTCAGGAAACATTTGAGGACGAACGGTTCGATTCAGGGGAAAACACGTTGTTACTCGTTTGCGAAGAAGGGGAAGAGGAGTACGCTCCTTCCCGTTTTGCCGTAAAAAAGTTTGCGGTAGAGACGGTCGGCGAAGCGGAGCTTTCTCTTTCGAACTTAACTTCTCTTGCAATAAAACACAGCGTTGAACGCGTCGTCGTTGAATATAACGGTATGTGGACGCTCGATCGGTTTTTCGAAGCGATGCCGGACGGATGGATGATCGCACAGGTCATGACTTTCTTCGATTCCTCGACTTTCCTCACCTATAACCAGAATATGCGCCAGCTCGTCTTTGACAAAGTACAGTATGCCGATATGACGGTGTTCAACCGTTTCGGCAACCATTCGAAAGAGGAGTTTCATAAAATTGTCAGAGCGATTTCCCGTCGCCCCGGTATCGTTTATGAATACGAGGACGGTAAAGCGGAATACGACGAAATCGAAGATCCGCTTCCTTTTGATATTGAAGCGAAGATCATTGAAATCGCGGACAGAGATTACGCCTTCTTTTACCGCGATATAATGGAAGATATGCAGAAGTACGCAGGCAAGATTGTCCGCTTTAAAGGTCTGGTTGCGGTAGACAAGCGCATGAAGGCAGGTACCATCGTACTCGGAAGGCACATTATGACTTGTTGCGAAGCGGATATCGCTTATAGCGGTTTTGTGGTCAAACACGCATCGATGTTGCCCTTGAAAACGCGCGATTGGGTGGAGATTACCGCGCGGATCGATATCGAATATCACAAGATATACCGTCAGGAAGGTCCCGTTCTAAAAGCGACATCTCTCGATTTTTGCGAACCACCGGAAGAGGAACTTGCTACGTTTTATTGATCGCACGAAGGGGAGAGTATGAGAGTTATCATCATTGGAATGGGGAGAGTGGGAATTACACTCACCGAGGAACTCTGTAAAGAGGGTCACAATATAATTGCGATAGAAAAGGATTCCTCTGTTTTGCAGGAATGCGTCAACAAATTTGATATTCAAGGGATATGCGGAAACGGATGTTCTGCGGAAATTCTCAAAGAAGCAGACATAGATAAATGCGACATGTTTATAGCGGTGACGCCGCAGGATGAGATCAACATTCTCTGCTGCATTGTGGCGCGCGCTTTGGGCGCCAAAAATTTAGTCGCCCACGTTCGCGATCCCGAATATTACGAACAGTTTGAATTTTTACGCGGTAATTTAGGTATCGATATGTTCGTCAATCCCGAGCAGGCCGCCGCGCAGGAAATGCTTCGCGTTCTACGTTTTCCTGCGGCAATGAAAGTCAACCACTTTTCCGACGGGAAAGTTACCGTTATGGAATTTAAGTTGCCCCCCAATAGCAAGATAGAAGGGCTTTCACTTATTGAATTGCGTAAAAAAATCAAAAGTGCGGTTCTTATCGTCGCAATTGAGCGGGACGGTTCGATTATTGTGCCAAACGGCGAAACCGTTCTGCGCGCAGGGGATGTATTGAATGTGTGCGCTCGCTATCCCGAAATGCGAAACTTTTTCCGCAGTTCAGGTATTTTTATGCAGAAAGCGCAATCCGTTATGATTCTTGGCGGTGGAGAAGATGTGTTTTATCTTGCCCGCGAATTGGAAGAAAGCGGCTTTTTTGTAAAGATTATCTGTAATTCTTATGAAAGATGCGAAAAGATAAAAGGCGGCTTAAATCATGCAAGTGTCGTTTACGGCGACTATACCGACCGAAGGGTGTTAGAACGCGAAGGGATCGAGAGCGCAGATGCTCTTGTTTCCATGTCCCATTATGATGAAAATAACATCGTGACTGCACTGTTTGCAAAGACAAAAGGCGTAAAAAAGACGATCACCGTACTGCACGGCGATTCTTACCGTGGAATTCTCGAATCGGTGGGAATCGATACTGCGATTTCTCCGTATCGTTTGGCAGCCACTCAGATTGCGCGTTATCTGCGCTCAATTGACGGGCGAGAGGGCGGCGTGAAAGCGCTTTATAAACTCGCAGATGAACGAGTTGAAGCGCTCTTGTTCAATATTGGCGGAAATTCGTCGTTTACGGGAAAAATGTTAAAAGACTTATCTCTTCAAAAAGGAATTCTGATTGCCGCTGCCGTGCGCGGAAAAAATGTCTTTATCCCGGACGGCAATTTCATAATTGGCGCGAACGACGATATTGTTGTAATCTCTTCCGGAAAACTTATTCTTGAATTAGAGGACATTCTCCGCTCATGAATTACCGCGCAATCGTCTATTATATAGGTTCTATCTTCAAAATCATCGCCGCATTTCTTATTATACCGTTCATTACCGCCTTATGTTATAGAGAATGGTTTACAGCGCTTGGATTTGTGTATACTGCGCTCGCTTTTCTGGGAGCGGGATTTTTATGTGCGCCGATATCTCCGAAAAACCGAAAGATCGGTACAAAAGAAGGTCTCGTCGTGGTGGGGTCTTCTTGGATTCTCGTCTCGCTCATCGGCGCGCTTCCTTTTATTTTTGACGGAGCCTGTAATTATTTTGACGCCGTATTTGAAACCATCAGCGGTTTCACAACAACGGGCGCAACAATATTCGATGATATCGAATCGCTTTCTCATGGTCTTTTAATGTGGCGTTCGCTCACTCATTGGTTGGGAGGCATGGGGATTCTCATTTTTTTACTTGCCATCATTCCTTCGTCGGACGGAAGTACGTTTCAACTCATGAAATTCGAATCGCCCGGTCCTCAAGTGGGGAAACTGGTAAGCAAAGTACGCCATTCTGCGGCGATCTCTTATTTTATATACCTCGGCATAACGCTTTTGGAAATCATCTTTTTACTCTCAGGGAAATTAACGCTTTTCGAAAGCGTTAACCTTGCGTTTTCTACGGCAGGCACCGGCGGTTTCGCCGTTACCAATAACAGTATTGCAGCATACGGCGTATATACTCAGATCATACTCATTGTTTTCATGCTTGTCTTTTCCATTAATTTTAACGTTTACTATCTGTTGGTAATCGGTAAAATATCAAATGCACTCAAAAATGAAGAACTACGGCTATATTGTATTTATATTTTCGTGTGCATTATTGCAGTTGCACTTGGAATTTTTTCTGCAATTGGGAGTTTTGGGCAGGCACTTTTAGATTCCGCATTCACTGTCGCCTCCATTGCTTCCACAACAGGCTTTACTACCGTCGATTTTTCTCAATGGTCGGAAGCGGCGAAAGGGATTTTAACCGTGGTCACACTTCTGGGAGCGTGTGCGGGAAGTACGGGAGGCGGTTTTAAATTCTCTCGTGCAATTGTAATTGCAAAATCGGCGGGAACAACAATGCTCACAGCCATTCGTCCCAATAGCGTTCATCTTGTAAAACTCAACAAGAAACCTCTATCACGACAAGAGACTGAAAGTATTACAGGCTATTTTCTGCTGTACATTTTTGTAATCGTCCTTTCCGTGCTACTTCTTTGCCTATTGGGAAATACTTTTTCAGCTTCATTTTTTACGACGATAACCATGTTTAATAATGTAGGTCCCAATCTTGCGTCGGAAATCGGCGCCACCTCTTCTTATGTCGCATTTGGCTGGGCATCTAAACTGGTGATGATGGCCGATATGTTGATCGGTCGTCTTGAAATATTTCCGATTCTGTTGCTTTTTGCTCCTCAAACATGGTCAAAACGATTTTAAATTAAAATTATATTGGGAGGACTTTTATGTCGTATACTTGTTATTTACCAACAAAAGTGTTGTTTGGATGCGGGAAATTAAATATTTTACATGAACAAAAATTCCCCGGGAAAAGAGCGCTACTTGTTATTTCCAACGGAAATGCCGTACGATCAAACGGCGCTCTCTCCCGCACGGAACATGAGCTGAAATCCGCAGATATCGAATGGATACTCTATGATAAAGTCGGCGCAAATCCAACCAAACAAGAAGTGGAGACCGGGGCGCGACTTGCAAAAGCGCATGGATGTGATTTTATTTTGGCGCTTGGTGGCGGAAGCGTTATGGATGCTGCAAAAGCTATGGCTATGTATGCCCTACAACCCGGAGACTTGTGGGATTACGTAGCGGGGGAAACAGGAAAAAATCTTCCCATTGTCAATCCGACATTGCCTTTGGTTGCAATAACAACAACTGCAGGTACCGGATCGGAAGTGGATGAATGGGGCGTTATCACGAATCCCGATACTCATGAAAAAATCGGAGTAGGGGGATATGAAAGTCTTTTTCCCGTTCTTGCCATTGTGGACCCAGAACTCATGAAAACAGTTCCACCCCGATTTACAGCCTATCAGGGTTTTGATGCGCTCTTTCATAGTACGGAAGGCTATATCGCCAATTGTTCTAATCTTATGGGCGATATGGTGGCACTTGCCGCAATCGAAAATATCGGGAAATATCTTGCCCGTGCTGTACGTGACGGGAACGATATGACTGCACGCGAACATGTAGCCTTTGCCAACACGATGTCGGGTTATTCCATGGTATTATCCTCTTGCACAAGCGAACATTCTCTCGAACACGCATTAAGCGCTTATCACCCCCAACTGCCTCACGGCGCGGGGCTGATTATGATCTCTAAAGCATACTACACTTATTTTATAGAAAAAGGAACTTGTCCTGAACGTTTTATACGTATGGCAAAGGCGCTCGGCAAGGAGAATTCATCCGTCCCGATGGATTTTATTCACGCTCTTGATCAATTACAAAAAGACTGCGGCGTTTCCGATTTAAAGATGTCCGATTATGGAATTCAGGAAAGTGAATTAGAAGAAATTGCCCGTAACGCACGCGCCACCATGGGCGGCTTATTCCTCTCTGATCCCTGTTCTCTTCCGCATGCAGCATGCGTGGAAATACTCAAAAAATCATACCAATAATCTATATGCTGACGCCGCCATTTTTACGTATGATGCTTGAAGATCAATACGGTGCCTTAAGTGAAAAAATTATAAACGGTTACTCGGCGAATCGCCATACGACGCTCCGCGTTAATACTTTGAAAACAACTGTTTTTGCCGTAAAAGAATATCTTCATAAACAATCTATCCGTTTCACCGAGGTCGATTGGTATCAAGATGCTTTGATTTTAGAAAAAGCACGGGAAAACGAACTCCGAAAAACCGATTTATATGAAAAAGGTGAGATATATTTGCAAAGCCTATCTTCCATGTTACCGCCGATTGAACTTGACGCTCATGCGGGAGAAAGCGTCCTCGATATGACGGCAGCTCCCGGGGGGAAGACAACGCAAATTTCGGCGCTATCAAACGGAAAAGCGTTGGTGACTGCCTGCGAACGGGATAAAGTGCGTTTCGAACGTTTAAAATATAACGTGGAAAAACAAGGCGCCCAACGTATAACGCTACTACAAACGGATGCCTTGAAATTAGATGACTTCTTCCGATTCGATAAAATACTGCTCGATGCACCTTGTAGCGGTAGCGGAATACTTGACTTGCAATCCTATCATAAAATCTCGGAAAAACTTGTGCGAAATTGTGCGCTTTTGCAGGAAAAACTTCTATTAAAAGCGTTAAAGCTACTGAAAAAGGGCGGTACGATGGTTTATTCAACATGTTCCGTTTTAAAGAAAGAAAACGAGGATATTCTCGATCGGGTTTTATCGAAAACAGACGCCGAAATCGTTCCCATACAGCCATTTTTTTCAAGCGATTTGCTGCCAAGCAAATGCGGCACGATCTGTATCTGTCCGGATGAATTTTTTGAAGGATTTTTTCTTGTAAAGATCAGAAAACCGTAATATACAAAAAAGAACGTTTTTCCCCAAAGGACAGCGTTCTTTTTTGCAAGATACCGCATTTTATTTTGTACACATTTTCTTTTCCGTTTGACAATTACATATAAATACTGTATAATATTTTTTATCTTAAATTTAAAAGGGAAATCAGTAAATTTTTTAAAATAATTTTCTGAAATGATGAGCAAATTATCGGTGTTATCCGTTATATCGTTGAGCTACTATTCTATCAATAATAGGTATTTCCAAAGCCTCAAACGGAGATAATGATAATATCATGACGAATACAACGGAAGATATAAACATTCAAAAAAGGCATGGATTCCGTTACGGAGTTTTTTTATTTTTAAAACGTTCTTTTGATTTGATCGCTTCGGGATTATTTCTCATACTGTTTTGTTGGCTGTATCTGATTTTAGCAATCGCCGTAAAGTGTAGTGACGGAGGTCCTGTTTTTTACAAACATAAGAGAGTCGGAAAAAACGGGAGAACTATATTTATTCCGAAATTTCGCAGTATGAAGAAAAATGCGGACAAGCTTGAAGATATGCTCACACCCGAGCAGTTGGAACAGTATAAACAAGAATATAAAATCGATAACGACCCGAGAATCACAAAACTCGGAAAATTTTTAAGAAAAACAAGTTTGGACGAGCTTCCGAATATTTGGTCTATATTCAAAGGGAATATATCTGTGATTGGGCCGCGCCCGCTCATGCGGGAAGAAATAGACGAAAAATACGGAGAGCTTTCAAAGAAACTGTTATCCGTAAAGCCGGGAATGATTGGTTGGTGGGCGGCAAACGGAAGAAGCAACTGTACTTATGAGAGCGGAGAACGGCAAAATTTAGAACTATATTATGTTGATCATTGTTCCGTCGGTTTAGATATCAAAATCATATTTAAAACGATCATCGGCGTTCTTAAACGCGACGGAGCGAAATAAAGGCTTTCGGAAATGAAAATTTTACACATCAGCAATTATTATTATCCGCATATCGGCGGGATCGAGCAAGTCGCAAAAGATTGCGTTGACGCACTCAAAGTGGAACACGAACAGCGCGTAATTTGTTTTAATCACGAAAGGGGCGACGACGTCTCGGAGGTGGAACAAATTCCTGTGATCCGCGTGGGCTGCTTTGCGGAAATCGCATCTCAATCTTTGTCGTTGCATTATAAAAAACTTTTAAAACGGCAGTTTCAAGAATTTCGACCCGACACGGTAATATTCCATTACCCCAATCCTTTTGTGGCTCATTTCTTATTGCCTTTATTAAAAAAATATCCATGTAAGTTCATTGTCTGGTGGCACTTGGATATTACAAAACAGAAATTGCTCGGAAAGCTGTTCAAAGGGCAGTCGAGGAAATTGTTGCGCCGTGCGGAGAGCGTTGTCGCAACTAGTCCCAATTATATTGACGGAAGCGAATTTTTGTCCCGTGTACGCGAAAAATGTCGCGTAATTCCTTGTTGCGCTAATCCCGAGCGTACTCAGTTAGGGGAAACCGAGCAAACGGAAGCCGAAATAATCAGAAATCGGTATTCTGACAAAATTATTTTGTTTACCGTCGGGCGGCACGTGCCTTATAAAGGATTGGAATATCTTATCCGAGCGAGCGCCTTACTCGACGAGCGGTTTGTTATTTTTATCGGCGGATTAGGTCCTTTGACGAATGAACTTAAAAAGCAGGCTTCCGCTGATAACAAGATTGTTTTTCTCGGGAAATTATCGAATGAACAGCTTAAGGTCTATTTGTCGGCATGTGATATATATTGCTTCCCTTCCATAACAAAAAATGAAGCGTTTGGCATAGCCCTCGCCGAAGCAATGTCTTTTGGTAAACCCTCTGTTACCTTTACAATACCGGGTTCGGGCGTTAATTATGTTTCGTTAAACGGTATCACGGGCATTGAAGCAAAAAATGCAGATGTAGAGGCTTATGCCGACGGAATCCGTGTGCTTGCCGAAAATAAAGAGCTTCGTCGGCAATACGGCAATGCGGCAAAGCAACGGGCGGAAAGGTTGTTTTCAAAAGATGTATTCTTTGAAAATGTTCGAAAGATGATATCGGAATTATAATCAGAAGCAATTATAAAGGGAGAGATATGAAAGTTTTCGGGGTAATCATGGCAGGGGGAGACGGAACAAGGCTTTGGCCTTTATCTCGCAGAGGGACGCCCAAACAGTTGCTCAACATGAGCGGGAAGGACGTCATTATCAATGAGACAATCGATCGTCTCAAACCTGCCGTTACGCATGATCTTTATATCGTAACGAACAAAGCGCAAGCAGATAAATTAAAATCAATTGTAAACGGACGTGTTTCTTTCGATCATATTCTTATAGAACCAACCGCACGCAACACTTCTGCGTGCATCGGATATGCGGCAATCGAAATTCTGAAAAAAGAAGGAGATTCCGTAATGGTTATCACGCCGTCCGATAGCTACATTCGAAACAATGAAGAGTATGCTCGTATTCTAAACTTGGCGGTTCGCTATGCAGAGACAACGGATAAGCTTGTTACCATTGGGATTACTCCAACCTATCCGGCAACAGGTTTTGGTTATATAGAATGCGGAAAGTCAAACGCTATCGCTAAACCCGTAATCCGTTTTGTTGAAAAACCGGATTTCGATAAGGCGCAAGAATATATTCATTGCGGCGATTACTTGTGGAACAGCGGAATTTTTGTTTGGAAGGCGTCGGTGATACTGCAAAAGTTTCAAGAGTTATTACCCGATCTTTATCATCAACTTACGAAGATTGCAGACAGTATTGGTACTACAAAAGAATTTCAGATACTCGAAGAATTGTATCCGCAGCTTTGTTCGGTCTCTGTAGATTGCGGAATTCTCGAAAAAACGGACGATATCCTTGTTATTCCGGGCGAATTCGGCTGGTATGATGTTGGTAGTTTGGATATGTTGGGCGTTTTGCGCGAAGCCGACGAAGACGGAAACGTTATTATCGGAAATGCCGTTCAGGTAGAATCGAGTAATTTGATTATATATTCAAAAAATAAGTTGGTGGCAACCGTCGGCGTTGAAAATATGATCGTCATCGATACGCCGGATATTACGCTGGTGTGTCCGGTGGATAAGGCGCAGAAAGTCAAAAAAATCGTTGAAAAATTGAAACAGCAGGGCAGGGTTGATCTGCTTTGAAACGTTCTGATACATAGGAATAGTACATGAAGATCGCAGTTGATTGCAGATATATAGGAAAATCAGGGATCGGTCGGGTATGCGAAGGCATACTCGACGCGTTTGATTACAGTGAAAATGATTTTTTCTTAATCGGAAAGAAAGCGTTGCTTGAAAAATATAGTCATGCGAAAATCATTGAGGACAATTCGGAGCCGTATTCTGTGAAAGGGTTGTTTACTTTCGATAAGTCATTGAATCGGCTATGCGACGTCATGCTGATTCCGAATTTTCTCATTCCGTTCGGGGTGCGTATTCCGGTCTATACCGTTATGCACGACCTTGCTTTTCTCGACGTGAAAGAAACGACGCGGGGGATTATCGACCGGACGATTAAAAAAACGCTTTTAAAGCGGTGTATGAAAAAGTCGGAAAAAGTATTTTGTGTTTCCGAATTTACCCGATCCCGCTGCCGCTATTATTATAAAAAGAAAGCGGATAAGTGCATCGTAAACTACAACGGGATTTCCGATAGCGTCTTCGAATACGCCCGTTCCCACCAACACCGCGCGAAAGACAATACGATCGTCTTTGTGGGGAACGTAAAACCGCATAAAGGCTTAAAGACGCTTCTTGCGGCTTTTAACGGCACGCAGAACGGCGCCGTTTTAAAAATCATCGGAGAAAAAGATACTTTTTTAACGGGACTTTCTTTGGACGAAGCCGCTTACAGAAACGTCGTTTTTACAGGGAAAATGCAGGACGAGGAGCTTTTTTCCGAGATTCAAAGGGCAAGATATTTGGTTCTGCCCTCAAAATACGAGGGATTCGGTTTACCACCTTTGGAAGCTTTGTGCTTAGGTACGCAACCGATCGTTTCGGATATCCCAGTCTTTCGCGAAGTGTATGCGGGACTCCCCGTGATTTATTTTTCGGACGAAAACGACTTGGCGCAAAAACTTGCGCAGGCTCCGTCGGAAATAAATTGTTTGAAAGAAATTAAGGCGCGCTACAGTTTTCAAAACTGTACCGATACGCTCATAAAAACTTTGAAAAACGACATGAAGCAGGGATGTCAAGATGGAAGATAATAAAAAAAAGATTGTTTTTTTTATACAGAATTTTTCACGTCCGGCGGGAAGCGAACGAGTCGCTTCCATTATCGCAAATACGCTTTGCGCTTCAGGTTATGATGTAACGGTATTGAGTATTTGCGGGGATAACACATGTTTTTATCCGCTTAATCGGCATGTCAGATTGGTCACATTGATTGATCGGAAACAGGTGAATAACAAAAAAGACTTTTTCAAAGTGCGCAAAGCTTTGAAAAAGTTTTATGAGAATAACCATGTTGATTTGGTAATTGACATTTTTGCCGCTCTGAGTATTTATACGCTATCGTTTAAGAAAAAATATCATTTCAAAAATATTACCTGGGAGCATTTCAATTTCCGTGCAAATATCGGATTTAATCAATTCGGAAGAAAATTGGCTGCAAAAAAATCCAACGTAATTGTTACGCTGACGGAAAAAGACAGGAATTATTATATCGACGCTTTTCCGAACATGAAAGCTCACATAGAAAATATATTCAATCCTTCTCCTTATGAAAATATTGATCCGAAATCTTGCATACGGGAAAATCTTTTGATCAGCGTCGGCAGATTGACCTATCAGAAGGGGTTTGACGTTATGTTAAATATATGGAGCAAAATTGAATCTTCATTCCCTGATTGGAAATTGCAAATTATCGGTTCGGGAGAAGAGGAGATTTCATTACAAAAGATAATCGAAGAAAAACAATTAGAGCGCGCGGAATTACTTCCGCCGACGAAAAATATTGCAGAATATTACCGTAAAGCAAAAATATATCTTTCTACGTCGCGATTCGAAGGATTGCCTATGACGATGCTTGAAGCACAATCTTTTGGCGTACCGATCGTATCATATGATTACGATACGGGTCCCTCCGATATTATTTCCGATCAGGTTGACGGACTTTTAATTGAAAATGAAAACGAAGAACAGATGACGGATCGTTTGACGCAACTCATGCGAAATTCTTCGGAAATTAAACAATATTCCGATCAAGCATTTGAAAGCAGTAAACGATTTGCGTTAAAAACGATTATTAATCGTTGGCTTGATCTGATAAACGATACATTATGATATATCTTCTTGTATTTTTTTCATCGACACTAATCATGGGGGTCACAGAAAACAAACATATAAGTATTCGTATTGCGGGCATGATTCTCGCGATATCGTTACCCATTCTATTGGCGACTTTAAGAGCGGAAAACGTTGGAATAGACGTTACCACTTATATGAAACCGCTTTATCTCTGTTCCAAGCGTTCCGAAAGCATGGCGGCTTTTTTGGATAATATGAAACAAGATCCTGCATTGGAGTATTTAGATTACGGTTATGCATTCATCGGATATTTTGCAAGCAAACTTTTCGGCGGTTTATGGGGGATCTTTTTCATAAACGCACTTCTCTGTTATATTCCCGTCTTACAGGGGATCCGACAAATCAGGATTTATCAGAAGAACAATCAAACAACGACACGTCCGATCCCGTATTGGGCGTCCATGTTCGTCTACTATTGCTTATTTTACAACAATTCGCTCAATCAAGTGCGCCAGCTAATAACCTGTGCATTGCTGTTTTATGCATTTACCGTTATTCTCAATCGCAAATATTTTCGTGCTATCGTTCCGTTTGTAGTATCTTGCACGATTCATGTTGCATCGATTCTCTTTGTCTATATCGTTATAGTTTATCTGATCGTAAAAAGTAAAAATTCCGTATTGAAAGCTTTATTAACCGTTGCGCTTTTTGTTTTTGCTGTTTTTAGTATTCAGATATTCTATATGCTCATGAAAGTGCTTAATTGGATAGGATTGGTTGGAGATAAATATCAAGGCGAAATATTTGACGTTGATTATGGTGAACGCAACATCAATTTGTCATGGTTGTTTATATGTCTATGTACCACGGTTGTGACAGGGATTTATTATTTCAGAAACCGTAAAGAAATATTGGGCGGCTTTCTATTTTTTATGTCGTTGAGTTTCCTGTCACTGTTCAATATGTCATCCTATTTTGCCAGCTTTGGAAGATTGCAACTTTATTTCATGATTTATTCAGTCGTCTCATTGCCTTTAACATACGATATGTTGAAAGGGGTGATGAAAGATCGCAGGCTTGTTTCAGACGTAGCTTGTATTGCAATCCCATTAGTATATTGGATCGTAGCGGTATACTTTTTGGATTATACCGGCTCGATACCCTATCAGTTTGCCTTTTAAAGAAGGAGACCTAAATAATATAATTAAATCGGATAGAAGGATTTCAAATTGGATAAAAAAAGAGGAGTGAAAAACGTCGTCGTCTCCATATTTTTTAAGATCTTAATATTAATCGGTTCTCTCTTTGTAAGGAGATACTTGATCAATTATATCGGGGACGGAGTCAACGGCTTAAATTCGTTATATACCAGTATCATCGGCTTTCTCGCGGTTGCGGAATTGGGCGTAGGGAGTGCGATCATTTTTTGTATGTATAAACCCATCGTAGAGGGAAATACAAAGAAAGTTTCTGCGCTGTACCATCTTTTTTCGCGTCTTTATATATTGATCGGAGCAATTATTCTTGTATGCGGATGTATCTTAATCCCTTTTTTAAAGTACTTTGCAAGCGATTATGCTGAATTAGACGTTAATCTCTATCTTACATTCTTTCTAGTTCTGCTGGCAACCGTTATCACATATGCCTTCAGTTCTAAAACCTCATTGATCAATGCTTACAAAAATAATTATATCACGTCGGCGATATCTTCGATCGGTCAACTTTTGCAATTTGCTGCACAAATAATCGTCATTTTATGCACAGGCTCCTTTGTGTGGTATCTGGTTTGTGCTATCGGGGGATCCGTCTTTCAATGGTTTATCACGGAAATAATCGCAAGATATAATTATAAAGATATCATAAAAGACAAGCAATCCGTTGACGAAGAGACAAAAAAAGAAGTTGTCCGTAACGTTAAAGCGATGTTCATGCACAAGATCGGCGGTACTCTTGTGAATACCGCCGACAGTGTGATAATTTCTGCATTCCTCGGCGTGGTAATCTTGGGGAAATATACCAATTACACAATTATCTCTTCGGCAATGGTTAGCGTTATTTCGCTATTTTTTACTCCGTTGACTTCCATTATAGGACATTTATATGTAGAAGAAAGCGGGGAAGGACTGAAAAAATACTATCATTTTTTCCATACTTTTAATTTCATAATCGGAACGGTTTTCTTTCTCGGATATTACGGAATTATCGATAATCTTGTTACAATCTGCTTCGATAAAGGACTTACGGGCAGTCTTGTCATGGCGAGATCCGTTTCCTTTGTCATTACGCTCAATTATTTTATTCAATTCATGCGGCAAGCAACGTTATTGTTCCGAGACGCTACGGGAACGTTTTACAACGACAGATGGAAACCGTTTATCGAAGGAATTCTCAATATCATTTTATCGATTATCTTTGTAATACTTTTAAAAAACACAGCTGACGAAATCGGCGTCGTCGGCGTCATTGTAGCGACAATCCTGACAAATATTTTTATATGTCATGTCGTAGAACCGCACGTACTTTACAAATATGCATTTCACGAAAAAGCAACACAGTATTATATAAAAAACTATCTGTACATTGCTTTATTTGTTTGTGCGCTTATCGCATTACATTTCTGCATGGTCTCAATAGGAAACGAAACGCTATCCATGAAAGGGGAGTTTCTGGAATTGCTTGTCAATGGATTCATCGCCGTTGCAATTTCCGTGCCGCCCTGTCTTATTGCAATCCTTTCTGATAAAGATTTTAGACACTACATTGGCAAGATTGTAAATAATGTAAAAAACAAACTTCGAAAGCGCAAGGAAGAATGTGAAAAAAGTTAGTATGCATCATAAAATTATTCCGCAAAATCTTGACGAATGTGAAAATGATTGTTATAATATGGACGGTGGTTCGGTCCATTCCACAAATGCTTGAAAAAACAAAAGGACTTAGGGGGAGTTTTTATGGTTCATTTTACTTTGGATGCAAACAAAAAAGGAATTGATGTTTCCGATCATCTGTACGGATTATTCTTCGAAGATATCAACCAGGCGGCAGACGGCGGCTTAAATGCAGAGATGGTTATCAATAACTCGTTTGAGTTCGAGTATTTCTCATATGACGATTTCGATGCGGAGAGCGCCGTGGAGGCCCGCAAACAAAATGGTTTTTACTGGGATATATATGGCGCCGGTCCCAAAAAAATCACGAAAAAGGGAGGAATGAACGCAAATAATCCCTCCTATCTTCACTTGGATATCGGCGGGATCTATCATTTGGAAAATCCCGGTTATTATACGAATGGCGGCTACGATATGTATGGTATGCCCGTAGAAAACGGAGAAACATATAATTTTTCCATGTTTATAAAACGGCTCGGCTTTAAGGGCATCGCGAAAGTATTCATTAAAGGCGCGCACGGCAGACATACTTCTATCGGCATCATTCAAATTCCGGAAGGCGCCGATGGAGAATGGATAAAAGTAACCACCTCTGTAGTGGCGGAAAAAGACACTATGGGTAGACTTTGTATTGTTTTTGAAGGGAACGGAAAAATAGGAATTGATTACGTTTCGTTGCTTCCCTCAAAAACGTGGGGCGATCCTGATAAATACAGAAACGGGAAACTTTCTCCCCGACTTGTACAAGTTTTAAAAGACTGTCATCCGTCGTTTATGCGTTTCCCCGGAGGATGCGTGGTAGAAGGCGACGTTGATTTTGAGTATCAATACCGTTGGAGAAATACGGTAGGTCCTTTAGAGCAACGAAAACAAATACCTAACGTATGGCGGTACCTGCAATCTTATGGCATTGGATTCTATGAATATTTTGCGCTCTGCGAAGATTTAAATATGACGCCGCTTCCTGTTCTTCATTGTGGCGTAATTTGTCAGATAAGGATGGGAGAACAGAGAAAAACGGGATATCAGCGCATTGTTCCCGGAACGGAAAAGTTCCAAAAGGAAGTCATAGACAATGTTGCAGATCTTATTTTCTTTGCGAAAGGCGATATTTCCTCAACAGATAAAAACGAATCTTATTGGGCAAAAGTGCGTTCGGACATGGGACACCCGGATCCTTTCGAACTGAAATATATTGGAATCGGAAACGAGAACTGGGGCTATGAATATTTCGATAACTTTGCCTCCTGCCTTTTGGGCGTTCGTCAATACATGTATAAAGGCCGTCAGACAGATCTTCTCAAACTCTTTGATATCACCGTTGTGACAACATGCGGCGTGGATATTCGTCCTTCCGATACAAACGAGTCCTGGAAGATTATTAATGAAAAGTACAGAGACATGATTGTGGACGAACACGTCTATAATTCCTATCAATGGTTTATCGATAATACCAAACGTTACGATTGCTACGACCGCGACGGCGCAAAAGTGTTTATGGGCGAGTATGCAATGCATACTATGGCCGACGGCAGAGGTCGGTTGAACGGCGATAACAACTTGCGTTCGGCATTAGCGGAAGCAGCCTTTCTTACAGGTTGCGAAAGAAATTCCGATGTTGTAAAGATGACATGCTATGCCCCGCTATTTGCGGCAACTTATAATTATCGTTGGACTCCCGATATGATTTGGTTCAATGCCCGTGACATTATGCTGACGCCTAACTATTATGTCCAGCAGATGTTTGCCGCGAACACGGGAAAATATACTTTAACCGATGTCTCACCCGTAAACGACGATAATGCAGGGGGACTTCTTATCGGAGGACATAGAACTGCAAATGCGGTTTCTTCCGTCACGGTAACCGACCTTGCGACGGGGAAAACGATCTATCATCACGATTTTAAAGACGGACTTGGCGGATGGAAAGTTTATCCCAACTGTCGGGGCGGACATATTGAGAACGGGAAACTGATCATTGAAGAGAGCGACGCATTCAACGGTTTCTATTACGACGCACAGGATTTCTCCGAGTGTGAAGTGCTCATTGATTTCGTTCGGCTCTCAGGCGAACAGAGTTTTATCACCGGCGTAGGCGTTTCCAATGTACGTGACGCAGGTACGATGGATTGCGCAGGTTTCTCTATCTGCTGTCAGTACGGTAAAAATCATAAGGGCTATGACGTCTCTTTTGATAAACGCGTGGATTTCATTCGTACCGTATGTGAAATGATGGGAAAAGATAAATTCCTTGGGTACAGCCCCGAAGGGAATCAAATGAAACTTGTCTATACAAAAAAGACGTTCACTGCTTCTATTTACAAAGATGAAGCGTGGCACGAGGTTCTTTTCAAAAATATTTGGAAAGTCAATGAGCGTATTTTCCAGAGTACGACAGTCGGCGATGACGGGAAAATATATTTGAAAGTCGTCAACGTATCGGGAGAAGATGAAGAGCTTACGGCAGATCTTGTAAATTTTGGCACAAAGTGTAAAGCATCCGTTACAACTCTTTGGCACGAAGATCCCACGGTCATCAATGAAATTGGCGTTAAATTTGGGAAACGACATAATATTGAACCGACAAAGAGTGAAATAGCCGTTAAAGATAACGTACTTACTGCGACGTTAAAAAATAACAGTCTCAACATTTTTGTAATTGAATAAATTAGTGTAAGGGAGAACCGACTGCTTGAAGCGGTCGGTTTTTTTTATTATAAATCATAAATTAAAACCTTGTCCCATATAGTATAGTAATGCTCGCATTCCTTCCAGATCGCATAAAAGACGCTGTACGACATGTTAATCTCCATCATTTATATGAACTCAGGATCCGAGCGGAAAAGCCGCTACGCGCCAATATTGCGGGAATTTTCTGCTTTATGGGAGAAACAGGAGTCGTAGTCTCCGCCAAAGACTCGTTGTATCCCACAAAGGAAGAAGTGGAGGACACTTTGTTCGCGGCAAGCGGTTACAGTATCTATTCAGTAGAAAATCAAATCAAACGCGGTTTTGTTACGGCAAAAGACGGCGAACGGATCGGAATAGCCGGAAATTTTGTCTACGACGGAAACGGAGTACTTTCCATACATACAATCACGTCGCTTTGCGTGCGCATACCTCATGCAATAAAAGGCTGTGCAGAGGAAATTTATCGCCGGTGTTTTCGTGAAGGAATATGTTCCTTGTTGTTACTTTCTCCTCCCGGAGAAGGAAAAACCACGCTGTTACGCGATCTTGCTCGTCTTGTTTGCGAACGAACCCTTTTAAACGTTCTAATTAGCGACGAGAGGGGGGAACTGTCTGCCGGAGATCTTGGCGTGACGAGCGATTGCATCCGTTTTGCGGATAAATTAACGGCATTTACTGCGGGAATCAGAGCAATGCGACCGGACGTTATCGTTACGGACGAGCTTCTTCCCGAGGACTATGTCGCTGTGAAAAGAGCGGTAGATGGGGGAATTATCGTGTTTGCTTCCGCTCATTTAACGCATTTTACGGATATTCCGGATTTATTATTCTCACGCTATGTGTTTCTTAACGGACTTGGAAAGGTTGGTAATATTTTAGGAGAAAACGGTAATGAGCTGGATTAAGCTTTTGCTGGGAGGCGCGGTAATCGGATTCTGTATTCTGCTCGGATATTTCGCAGCAGAAAAATACCGATCCCGCAAGCTGTTTTTCGCCCAACTTTCCGCTTTTAACACACGATATCTTAACGAACTGTCCTATGCGCGCAAACCGCTTTCAAGCTTTTTGGCGAGCTACAAGTATTCAAAAGAATTTGGAAAAATAATTGACGAATTACAAAAAAAACATTTCATCGAAGTAAATTTTTCTTTTCTGAGCAAAGATGAACGAAACTATTTATATGACTATTTTTCTATGTTGGGAAAGGGGGATTCAAGAACTCAAAGCGGATATTTTAGCGCACAAACCGAAGTGTTAAACGAAAAAAAGACAGAAAGTGAAAAGGAGGCAAAAACACGAAACGAGCTCTACTTAAAACTCGGACTTTTGGCGGGGCTGGCGTTCGTCATTCTGATTGTGTAAATGGATATCTCAATCATATTTAAATTAGCCGCAATTGGAATCATTATTACAGTTGTTTGCCAGATATTAAAAAAATCCGATCGAGAAGACGTAGCAACCGTAGTATCTATCGTTGGATTGGTATTGGTCTTGACAATCGCCGTGACAATGATCGGCGATCTATTCAGTCTGATACAGGAAATTTTCGGGATATCGTGATATGGAGATATTTCAACTCGTAGGTATTGCATTTTTAACTGCGGTCTCCGCGCTAATCTTGCGGAATACAAAACCGGAACTTGCTTTTGCCGTCACGATTGCGGGCAGCGTTATTCTCCTGTTATTTGTATTTGATATGCTACAAGATGCAATCGGGATCTTTCATGAAATCGCGAACCTTACCGGAATCAATTCATCGCTCATAAAAATACTATTAAAAATGATAGGGATCGGTTATCTAATAGAATTTAGTACGGGAATCCTTAATGATTTCGGACAAAGTTCACTTGCAGACAAGCTCGTATTCTGCGGAAAAATTATCGTACTCCTTCTTGCGATCCCAATTATTGAAAGCGTGCTGTCATTGATTATACAGCTTCTTGGGTTGATAGAATGAATAAACTCTTTAAACGACAAAGGAGAGTCTGCCTTCTCATCCTCGCAGTTTTGTTCATGATTACGTTATGGTTTACTGTGCCTTCTTGTTATGTAGCTACCGCCGAAACAGATCAAGACGCACAGGAAAAGCTTACGCAAACGATTATAGATTTAATTGGCGAGCTCGACATAGAAGAACTGCAAAACTATCTTGATTCTCTCTCTGTCAATAATGGTATATCGATTAAAGATAAGATATTGAGCGTCATCACAGGCGATTTTTCGCTTGATTATTCTTCTCTAATAAAGAGCATGGTCAATTTGATTTGGGAAGAGACGCAATCGCTTTTTCCTGCTTTTGCCGTAATCCTTGCCGTTTCATTGCTTTGCGGTATCTTAAACTCAGCGAAAAGCGGGTTTATGAATAGTAATATGTCTGAAATAATAAACTTTGTTGGATATATTGCTGTCGGTGCAGTCGTGCTTTCTTGCCTGATCAATGTATTATCTTCAGGATTCACCGCAATCACAACAATGCAAACGCAAATGGAGATAATATTTCCCATTTTGCTGACCTTAATGGCGGCAAGCGGAGGAACGGCGTCGGTAGCAGTCTATCGTCCGGCAGTCGCTTTTATGAGCGGTACAATTACCGAAATCTTTTCTTCTATCGTTATGCCGCTCTCGATTGTTGTGATCATCCTTGCTTTTATCGGCAATCTGTCTAATGAAGTGCGAACGGAAAAGCTCGGCGATTTTTTTAAAGGTATCAATAAATGGATTATCGGATTCTCACTTGGATTATTTACTCTCTTTTTAACGGTGCAAGGAATCGCTTCGTCGCAATACGACGGTCTTTCGCTTCGGGCTGTCAAGTATGTCATATCGGGCTCGGTACCTTTGGTGGGGGGATTTTTGTCGGGAAGCGTTGATTTTGTTTTGGCCGGTAGCGCGCTTATAAAAAACGCACTCGGTGCATTTTCTATATTTTTACTTATAGCAACACTTTTAAAACCATTGATGCTACTTGCCGTATTCCAGATTTTTTTGCGAATCGCGGCAACGGCAACAGAGCCTGTCGGAGGAAAAACCTCTGCGTTTTTATCCCGATTAGCAAGCGATATGGGTTTTTTTGTTGCGGGATTGTTATGCGTTGCCTTTCTTTATTTTCTCACTCTTCTCCTGCTCGTCTGTTCTTCGGGGGTAATATTTTGAAAACTTATATTTTGAGCATAGCGGGGATCATTCTTCTTTCCTCAGTCGTCTCAATCATAGTTCCGAACGGGAAAATGGGTTCGTTTATGAAAGGGGTGATGCGACTACTTATTCTCGTCGTTATAGTGACTCCAATGATCTCTCTAATGCAATCCGGTGAATTAAATTTTACACTCCAAAATTACTCTATGGATGAATCTTTTCTCGAATATTGCGTCTCGATCGCATCGTCTGACGATGAAACATACATCGCCGAATTTCTTTTCGATGAATACGGCGTTATTGCAGAAATTAAAACAGTTCGTTCTATTGATCATTATACAATTAAAAAAATTACGGCGAATGTTTGGGATTTGGGCATATTCGGACAAGACGAGCATATAGATAATATCGGTCATATTAAAATGATTTTGGAAGAAAAATACGGGTGCGAGGCTGAAGTTTATGACACAGGTAAATCTAATATCGATTTGGAAAAATAAAATCGTTCGTATAATATTGATCGGTCTCGGAACGCTTCTGTTACTGTTTGCCGTATGGAAAGTTTTTTTTAATACCGGCTCGACAGCCGCATCCGGTTATGCGCCAACAGAACAAGAGCGCAAGCTTGTAGATCTTCTAATGCAAATCGACGGGATAGAAGACGCAAGCGCTTTTATTACGCTTCAAGAAGGTAATGCCATGAACGCAGTTATCGTTTATAAAGGAACAGACAGTATCCTACTACGTTCGCGAATCATGAATATCGCATCGGCTACGCTCAATCTCGACAAGCAATCGGTTCAAATCTATCCGTCGGCTTCTTAAATTCCAATCTTCGCAATAATTTATAAGGAGTAAATATTATGTCAAACACCAAGAAAATCGCACTCATGTCAACTCTCGTTCTTCTTCTTGCCGTTACTGCCATATTCAATTTTGTTTTGGCAGGAACATCGACGACAAGCGTCGCCGCAAACGGCGGATCCGCAACGGTCAATTATTTCACAAGTTACCGTAGCGAACGTACTTCAACGCGTAATGAAGAATTCGTACAAATAGATAGCATTATAGCGGCATATGCAAGCGATTCTGCCGAATATACCGAAGCCGTCGCCTTAAAACAAAAAATGGTCTCTATCATGGAGGATGAGCTTGTTATTGAGACAATGATCAAATCGATCGGATTTTCCGACGCCGTAGTTGTTATCGGTTCGGAATCGGATAATATGAATATTTTTGTCAATTCAAGCGAACTGACAAGCGATAATGTCACGCAAATTTTTGCAATCGTTGAAGATGAGTTAAGCATACGAAACGGTAACATCATTATTATGCCTATTTACGCCGAAAGTTAAAAGAAATTTTGCGAAATGAGTGGTAAATTCGAAAGAGATGTGCTATAATATCCCAAAGGAGTGATTTATGGCAAGTATCAAATATAACCCAAACGGACAAAAGGGTAGAATTTCATATAACGCAGATATTGTAAGCGGGATCATAGTACTCAGCTTACAAGAAACAGAGGGAATCGAGCTTGTTCCCTCCAAAAGCAAAGGAATTAAAGTTTGCTTTGAAAAAGAAGGAATTTTTGCCGATATTTCCGTGATTGCACACTACGGCTACAATGTTCCCGAGCTTGCTTATTCCATTCAACAAACGGTTAAACAAATGGTGGAGTCAATGACGAAATATAAAATCGCAAAAATTGATATCCACATTCAAAGCG
Source organism: uncultured Clostridia bacterium (assembly GCA_964521125.1). Lineage (GTDB taxonomy): Bacteria > Bacillota > Clostridia > Christensenellales > Borkfalkiaceae > Gallimonas. The sequence continues at coordinate 65,969 of CAZFPP010000001.1, read as the reverse complement.
TCGTTTTTCCTGCTCAGCCAACTTCCGCTGATCAGACGTCGGAAGAAACACAGGAGAGTGAAACAAAGGCTTAAATGGTTTCCCTTTTCCGTTTGGAGAAGGGGAATTTTGTCAAAGGAGAAATTATGCGGAAAGAAGCAAGAGAGGCGGCGTTTAAAATTGTCTTTGCCGAATCATTAGGCGGTGACGAAGAATGCTCGGAAAAGGATGTTTACAAAAAAGCAAACCTGAAAGAGGACGAAAAAAAATTTGCCGATACGCTTGTCACTCTTACACGGGAGCACAGGCAGGAGTTGCTTGAAGTTTTAGATAACAAGGTAACGCGGTTTACAAAAGATCGAATTTATCCCGTTGATCGGGCAATCTTGTTGATCGCGCTTGCCGAAATTTTATATGTGGACGACGTCCCCCCGATCGTCTCGGTAAATGAAGCAACCGGATTGGCTCGCGCTTATTCCACCGAAAATTCGGCGGGATTCGTAAACGGAGTACTTGCAGGAGTAATCAACGAATGAATCTGATTGACGGAAAAGCGACGGCGGCGGCTATTCGATCCGAACTAAAAATTCGCACAGGCGCGTTGGAAAACGAATACGGCAAAAAAGTTGGACTTGCCGTCGTTTTGATTGGAGAAGACCCTGCATCGCACATTTATGTACGTAATAAAATTAAAGCGTGCGAAGAGGTCGGAATCCGATCTTTTGCACATTATTTACCTGAAAATACAACGCAAGAAGAGGCGCTTTCCCTTATAAAGGACTTGGCTGATGACGATAAAATAAACGGAATTTTAGTTCAATTACCGTTGCCTCCCCACTTGAATGCTGACAAACTGCTTGCCGAAATTCCCAAGTCGAAAGACGTAGATGGTTTTTCGGTAGAAAATATCGGTTTGCTTTCCTTAAACAGAGGGGGAATTGCGGCTTGTACGCCTCTGGGTATTATGGAGCTGCTCAAACGGTATAAAATTCCGTTTGCGGGAAAGCACGCCGTTATCGTAGGACGGAGTAATATTGTAGGACGGCCTATGGCATTATTGTTGCTTAACGCAGATGCTACGGTTACAATCTGCCACTCTAAAACCGTTCATTTAAAAGAAGAATGCCTGCGGGCTGATATTCTAATCGTCGCGATCGGAAAAGCAAAATATATTACGGCAGATATGGTAAAGAATGGCGCCGTGGTAATCGATGTAGGAATGAATCGGCTTTCGGATGGAACACTCTGCGGCGACGTCGATTTCGAAACCGTGAAAAATAAAGCCGCGTTTATCACTCCTGTACCCGGCGGCGTAGGACCTATGACGATCGCCATGTTATTGAAAAACGTCTGTGATACCGCAGAACAATGTTTTAAAGAATCCCATGAATGACTTTTTAAAACAATATGATAAATATCGTTCCGTATTTCAAGAAGCGCTAAAAAGTTACTGCAAAGATATGCATTATTATCCTTCGATTTTAACGGAGAGCATGCAATATTCATTACTGTCCGGCGGAAAACGAGTGCGCCCCGTATTATTTTTTTCGACGCTTGAAATTTTGGGAAAGCCTTATTTGGAAGAACTCGGATTTGCATTAGCGTTAGAATGTATTCACACTTATTCTCTGATTCACGATGACCTTCCCGCAATGGACAACGACGATTTTCGGCGCGGAAACCCTTCCAATCATAAAGTTTACGGAGAAGCAAACGCAATTCTTGCCGGAGATGCGTTGCTTTCTTTGGCATTCTCAATCTTACTGAAAGAAAGCGAAAAAGACAAAGAGCATCTTTATGCAGCACAATATCTTTCGGACTCGGCAGGCGCTGGAGGCATGATCGCAGGGCAATCTGCCGATCTCTTATTTGAAGGCAAAAGCGTGGGGGAAGAGCAATTAAACTTCATTTACGAACATAAAACCGCAAAATTAATTCAAGCTCCGCTCGTAATGGCGGCAATCCTTGCAAATCGATGTCAGACGGAAATGGCTTCATTCGGTAAGAATCTCGGATTTTTATTTCAATTGACAGATGATATTCTCGATCAAAAGGGCGATCGAAAAAAAATGGGAAAAACGTTGGGAAAAGACGATGTTGAAGATAAACCGACATGCATCAAATTATATGGTATGGAACAATCGGAGCTTCTTGCTGATAGATATGCGGGGAAATGTTTAGAAACGCTTGTAAATGTTCCTAATGCAAAATTTTTGCGAGAATTTGTCTCTTTTGTTAGAGATAGAGATTTTTAAAAATAGGTTTTAAATAGTATTATGTCTGACATAATATATAGAGTATTCCATGCGTGCCGATAAATTTCTATCAAAAAAATTTGGCTCCCGAACTAAAGCGGCAGATGCTTTAAGGCGAGGCTTCGTTTTAAGGGGCGGCAAACCGCTTTCTCCCGATGACAATATCGATATTGACGATTGTGTTGAATTTCTAAAACCGACACAGCAATTCGTTTCTAACGGCGGATACAAACTTGCACGCGGACTCGATCATTTCGGCGTAATCATATCGGATTGGACATTTGCCGATCTGGGAGCAAGCACGGGCGGATTCTGCGATTGTCTGCTTCAAAGAGGAGCAAAACATGTATATTGTGTTGACGTGGGAGAAAATCAACTTGATTCCCATCTTGCTATCGATCAACGTGTAACCGTCATGGATAAAACAAACGCGCGCTTTCTCACCGCCGAAAGTTTTCCGGAACCTATTGACAGCATTGTTTCCGATCTCAGCTTTATCTCCCTAAAATTGATTGTTCCCGTCATAGAACGCATTCTTCCGGAGCATGGAAAAGCGTTCGTTCTTTTTAAACCGCAATTTGAATGCGACGGAATCGGTCTTGGAAAAAGTGGAATCGTTCCGCAAACACGTCATGCCGCGTTATTAGATTCTTTTTATTCGTTTTTGTCGCCTTTCTCGCTCGTTCCACGCGATATCGTTAATGCTCCCATTCGAGAAAAGAAGAATATTGAATATATGATTCTCCTTCAAAAGGGCGAAAAACCAATCGCAAGGGGAGAATTCCTTCGCCGTGCGAATAACTTCGTTGAAAAAATATAAATTTTTTTCGTTTTTTTCCCTAAAATACTTGCTTTTATGCGAATTTATTTGTATAATAAGTGCATAAAATGAGAATCGGCATTTTTTACAACATAAAACAGGTCACAGCATCGATTGCCGAACATCTCGCCGGTCAAATTACGATTGAGGGTGGTGAGGCTGTTCTTTTTTCTGTTGCTACAGACATTGCGGACGTTGACCGGTTGCTTGTTCTTGGCGGAGACGGGACTATTTTACACTCCGCGCAGAAAGCGTCCGAGTTAGACATTCCTATTGTAGGCGTCAATTACGGAACACGCGGATTTTTAACGGAATTTGAACGGCATGATATCGATTTGGCGGCTAAATTTATACTATCTGATCAACCGGTCGCCATAAAGCGTTCTATGTTGCAAATAAATTTTAACGGTAAAACTGTACATTGTTTAAACGAACTTGCAATGCTGTGTCGTTCTGTTTCCTCATCGGAAGATAAGGCGGTTCCTATTTCCGTTGAATTGGACGGCAGCTCCGTAGGTGTGTTTATGGCGGATGGATTAATCGTCTCAACACCTACCGGATCCACAGCATATTCTCTTTCGGCCGGCGGGAGCATTATGACGCCCGATTGTGAAACTTTTCTGCTTACACCTATCTGCGCTTTTTCGCTGAGAAGCCGCCCGATCGCTTGTCCGGATAAAAGTGTTTTATCGCTTTCCGTTGAACAAGACGGAGCCGCACTTACCTTGCGCGGCGACGGTATTTTTCTGGGGGAAGCGCGAAAAGGAGATCGTTTAATCGTGAAAAAATCCGATCGTTGTGCAACCTTTTTAACCAAGGACAAAAGCGAATTTTTCCGTCGTTTGACGAAAAAAATAAATTAGATGAGGAAAATTATGTTAAGAAACGCAAGACACAACAAAATTCTCGAACTTATCGAGGAAAAAGAAATTGAAACACAGGAAGAACTCTGTAAAGAATTGGCAGCCGCTAATTTTTTAGTTACGCAAGCAACCGTTTCGCGTGATATCAGAGAATTGCGGCTTTTTAAAGTTGCAGGTGTAAAAAAGCGTTATCGTTATGCCGCAATCAGCAAAAACGAAGGCGAACTTTCCGATAAAATGCGTTTATTGTTTCAAACATGTATTGAGTCCATTCATGTTGTAAACAATATGATTGTCATCCGCACTTTGAACGGAAACGGAGCTAATGCCGGTGTTGTAGTTGACCGCCTCAATTATGAGGAAGTTGCAGGGACGTTGGCCGGTGTTGATACGGTATTTACCGTTTGCAAATCTAACGAGGGCGCAATCGCCGTTAAGGAACGTTTGGAACGTATCGTAAAGGAATGAGATATGTTAAAAACACTCGCGATACATAATGTCGCGCTGATCGACCGAGCGGAAATTTCTTTCTCGGAAGGACTGAATGTTCTGTCCGGAGAAACCGGGGCAGGGAAGTCGGTCATTCTTGACAGCATTGATTTTGTTCTTGGAGCAAAAGCAGATAAGGGCATGATTCGTTTCGGACAATCCGAATGTTTTGTTCGTGCGGAGTTTTCATGCGATGAACCGTTCATTTTACAAATGCTTTCGGATTTCGATATTGAACCTGATGATACGCTCGTCATCTCTCGAAAACTCAATGTCGAAGGTAAAGGAGGAGCAAAAATAAATGGCTGTGCCGTAACGACAACCATGTTACGGCAATTAACGGCGTTGCTCGTAGACGTACATGGTCAAAGCGAGCATTTTTTTCTGTTGCAAGAAGCAAACCAACTTGCTTTACTTGATAAAATCTCGGGTAAGAGCGCCGAAGAAAAGAAAAATGATATAGGTAGTTTGCTTTCCGAACGGAAAACGATACTTGGTATGCTGGCGTTACTTGGCGGAAATGAAGAAGAACGCAGTAGACGAATGGACGTTTTAAGTTATCAAATTGACGAAATCGAGCGTGCAGATTTGAAATCCGGCGAAGAAGAGGAGTTAACGGTAAGCAAAAACCGTTTTCAAAATGCAGAAAAATTATTGGACGGGCTTTCTACCGCACGTAGCGCTTTAATAAACAATTTCGATGACGGTTGGTGCGGTTTAGATGCAGTAAATTCCGCAAAACGTGCGCTCACGCAGATCGCTCGATATGATACGAAATATGAGATTCTTCGTGAACGTCTTGAGAATGTTGCGACCGAGCTTTCGGATATCGGCGATATAACCGATGGTTACCTTGACGAACTTGACTTTGATGAAAATGAAAGGGAACGAATCGAAACCCGTTTAGATGAAATTAAAACGTTAAAAAAGAAATACGGCGGTTCTTTTGAAGCCGTTCAACATTTTCTATTGCAGGCACAGGAAGAATTGGATTTATTAAAACACAATGGCGAAGAACGGGATAAATTACAGATACGTCTAAAAGATATTGAGGATAAACTGTATTCCGCCTGTCATGAGTTGACGGTCATAAGAAAAGAGACGGCAAAAAATTTTACAAAACGCGTAACGGAAGATTTGCAAACATTGAATATATCTTCCGCTCGCTTTGAAGTGGAATTTAACGACTATGACCGTTCCGATACTCCTAACGCTACAAAAACAGGACTCGATAAAATTCGATTTCTTTTTTCCGCCAATGCAGGCGAACCGCCGAAAGAGCTTAGTAAAATTATAAGCGGAGGTGAAATGAGCCGATTTATGCTCGCTATCAAAGCGCAGTATTCGAGAAATGTCGGCACTTGTATCTTTGATGAGATTGATGCGGGAATCGGAGGAAAAACGGCGCGCGTCGTTGCGGAAAAATTTGCTAAAATTGCAAAACAAACACAGGTGATTGCGGTATCGCACCTTGCGCAAATCGCTTCTTTTGCAGACAGGCAGTTTCTCATCGAAAAAACAGAAAGCGATGATAAAACGTATACAAAAATATTACAAGTGGAAGGTGACGCGAGAAATAATGAGCTTGCACGTTTGATTGCGGGTGAAAGCAGTGAACTCGCTTTAAAACAGGCGGACGAATTACTAACCAAGGCACAACAGTATAAAAACACGATTTGAACAACACAAGATTTACGAATATAATCAAACAGCTTGCGCAAATTAACTTTGTTTGGAGGTATCATGCGTAAGCTGAATTTTTTTATCGCGGCGACTACATTATTCTGCGTCTTTTTTTGCGGTAATTCGAATGTTCCGTCAACAAGAGCAGATGCCGAAAGCGGACAATACTATTTAGGCGGGATGACAGCAGGGTTTTTACTGAGCGCAGGCGGCGCAGAAGTCATTGAATTAAGCGAAATCGTAACGGAGAACGGAATTTATCGCCCCGCTGCGGATGCCGGCGTTAAAGCGGGGGATTGTATATGCGCGATAGACGATGTCGCGATAAACAGCATAAAAGACCTCAATAATGCTCTGAATCGTAGCGGCGGGAAGGAAGTAAAGTTACTCTTAAAAAGAAACGGGGAGACTGCAGAAATACATCTTTGTCCCGTTAAAGAAAAAAAGAGCGGAAATTATAAGATAGGTGTTCTCATTCGAGATACAATGTCCGGGATTGGCACTGTCACTTATATCGAAAAATACAGCTGGCAATTTGCCGCACTCGGACATAACATCACGGATGAAAATAATAACGCGTTAAAAATTTCCGATTCAAAAGTGTATTTATGCAGCGTTATCGGTGTGAATAAGGGAGTACGAGGTAAAGCAGGGGAATTACGCGGACTATTTATCAACGACAAACCGCTTGCTACGGCTGAAACAGTGTGCTCAACAGGACTGTACGGTACGTTCAATAAATCTTATGATTTCTCACATAGTGAAACAGTTGGTATTGCTCCGCTTTCCGATGCATGCATAGGGAAAGCAGTAATTTATTCGACTATCGACGGAACTTGTCCACAGCAATACGAAATTTCTATTGCAAAAGTAGAAGCAAACAATAAAGACAATAAAAATTTTGTTATTAAAGTAACTGATAAAAAGTTGATTGCCGAAACAGGGGGTATTGTTCAGGGCATGAGCGGTAGCCCAATCGTCCAAAACGGGAAATTGATTGGCGCAGTGACCCACGTGTTTTTAAACGATCCGACACGCGGGTACGGAATTGGCATAGAAAAAATGATAACGGCTGCAAGCGGGAATTAAAAAAATAAGGGGGACATAAAATGGAATATGAACCCTCTTTTTTTCTTTCATGACTGTTTTTGCCGCGCAACTAAGCAAAAAAAGACAATCATAGTTTTTCTTTTCTTGTTTTTGTGTAGTACTATGTGTGGAATACTATTCGTTAAAACGCCTGCCATATACACTTATCATCTTAATATATGTGATAGGTATGTCGACCGCATCTGTTACTCTTCCCGAAGTGTTTTCCTCATTTTTTTAGAACGCGCGGCAGGTAATGCTCTTATTCTTTTATTATTCATTTGCACAGGTTTTCACACAATAGGACTTGCCGTCGCGCCGTTAATCTTTATTTTTCGTTCTTATGTTTTCGGCGGTTCGCTTACGATCTTTTTTACCGTTTATAGGTTTTCAGGCGCACTTATAGTTCTTGTATTATATCTTCCCATACATCTTCTTCTCGATGCCGTTTTTTTGTTCGCAATTTCTATTTCTTTTCAACGAGCGCCGCGATTTCGATTTTGCGGAAACGATATAAAAGAACTGTTATGCGACTTTCTTTGTCTCTTAATTATTATTATCGTTATTTGTCTTTTGGAAGCGATTTTACTTGCGGCGTTGTTTCATCCACTCGGATATCTCCTTTGAGTTATATTTTTTAAAATGGAGCGCAAACTGTGAGTATGAAAAAATTAATGGTTGCGGCGCTCATGCTCGGCATAATTTTAGCGCCGATAGGGTTACAAAAAGAGCAAAAAACAGCTGATGCTGTAACGAATGATACGCTTGCCGAGTGCAAGGCGGCATATTTGTGTGAGGCGGCAGGCGGAGCAGTTGCCTACGAACAGAACGCAACTGAGAGGCTTCCTATTGCCAGTATGTGTAAAATCATGACGTTAATTTTAAGCTTTGAAGCGGTAGAGTGCGGTAACCTCACTTACGACGAACCAATCAACGTCAGTGAAAACGCATCCGGCATGGGCGGTTCTCAAGTATTTTTGCAATCGGGATTAAGCTATTCTGCTTCCGAACTTATAAAAACGATAGCTATCTGTTCGGCAAACGATTCATGTGTTGCTATGGCGGAACGTATTGCGGGTAGCGAGAGTCTGTTCGTGGAAAAAATGAACGAAAAAGCGCGCGAACTCGGCGCGGAAAATACGCTTTTCGCCAACTGTACCGGACTTCCTAAGGAGCCTCAATATTCTTGCGCAAAAGATGTAGCGCTCATGCTGCGGGAACTATTGAAACATGAAAAATACTTTGAATATTCGCGCGTTTGGTTGGAAGACTTTAAGCATCCTGATGGAAGAACAACATGCATCACTAATACAAACCGCATGATAAGAAGTTACGACGGATGCGACGGAGGGAAAACGGGTTTTACGAATCAAGCAGGATTTTGTCTTGCCGCTACAGCGAAACGGGGAGACACGCGCCTTATCTCTGTTGTAATAGGCGCGGAAAGTTCGGCAAAACGTTTTGAAGGAATTACTAATCTCTTGAATTATGCGTTTGCGACCTATGAGAATAAAGTCATCGTTGAAGCAGGTAAAGCGATCAATAAACATCTGCCCGTTCGCGGAAGTAAGCAACGTGAAATTACAGTCTGCCCCGAATCAACGCTGTCTGTTTTTCAAAAGAAAGGGGAACAACGCAATTGTACTACCGAATATACCTTTTCCAAGTCTATGAAAGCGCCTTTATCCACGGGCACAATAGTCGGCGAAGCGATCCTTTACTGCGACGGCGTGGAAACGGGGCGTTGCAATCTGCTTGCCGCCGAAAATGCAGAAAAGTTATCATGGGCGGATGCCTATAAGGAAAGCGCCGGGGATTGGAACTGATCTTTTCACGCTGTTTTCCTTGACTTTTTTTTGTGTCCATGCTAACATATCATATAAACAAATAATGCTGAAAGGTTATGCTTATGAATGCAAGGGACACGCTGAAAATCAATGAAAAAGGTCACTTAGAGATCGGTGGTGCGGATTGCACGGAACTTGCTGAGAAGTTTGGCACGCCGCTTTACGTTTTTGACGAAGCGCACATTCGTAATATGATGCGCGTCTACCGCGACACGATAGAGAAAGAATACGATGGTAACGGGCTCGTCCTTTATGCGAGCAAAGCGTTTTCCTGCGAAGCCGTTTACGCCATTGCGAAACAGGAGCGAGTCGGCGTAGATGTCGTCTCGGGCGGTGAGCTTTATACCGCTATGCAAGCGGGATTTCCTGCCGATAAAATTTATATGCACGGTAACAATAAACTTCCGCGCGAACTGTCATATGCCTTGGATTGCGGCGTAGGAACGATCGTCGTAGACTCTTATTCGGAAGCTGAATTGCTTGATGAAATGGCGCATACGCGCGGAATCATGCAAGACGTACTCATTCGCATTAATCCGGGTGTAGAGGCGCATACGCACGCTTATGTGCAAACAGCAACGCCCGATTCAAAATTCGGGTTTTCCGTTGCGAACGGCGCGGCATTGGAAATCACCAAAAATATTCTTTCAAAGCGTAATCTGAAATTAAAAGGATATCATTGTCATATCGGGTCGCAGATTTTTGAAAAACAATCTTTCGTGCTTGCGGCGCAGAAATGTCTTAGTTTTATCTTCGACGTCAAAAGGGAGACCTCTTACGAAGCGGAAACGCTCAATTTGGGAGGCGGCTTTGGAATTTGGTACACCGATGAAGACGTAAAAATCCCCGTAGAGGGATATCGGGAATATTTGAACGCTCTCATCGAAGAAATAAAGAAAGATTGCGGCGAATACGGATTGAAACGCCCTTATCTCCTCATAGAGCCGGGGCGTTCAATCGTGGGAGAAGCGGGAATCACACTCTATACCGTCGGCGCCGTCAAAGAGATTCCGGGCATTCGGAAATACGTTGCGATCGACGGAGGAATGTTCGACAATCCTCGCTATTGTCTGTATCAATCCAAATATACGGCGATCCTTGCAAACCGCGCGGACGAGCCGCCGTGCGAGCTTATCTCCGTTGCGGGAAAATGTTGCGAAAGCGGCGATCTTATCGGGGTCAACCTGAATTTACCTAAGGCACGAACGGGGGATCTTCTCGCCGTTCTTTCGACAGGCGCATACAATTATTCCATGGCGAGCAATTATAATCGCAACTTCATTCCGCCCGTCATACTCGTCAAAGACGGGAAAGCGGAATATATCGTGAAGCCGCAAACGTATGAAGACTTGGTACGAAACGACGTGATTCCAGAATATCTCAAATAATCACTTAACTAACACCGATTGGAAGCTCGGACTCATCGGCAAAAACGGAAAAGGAAAACGAACAATATTCGCCGCCACACGGGCACAACAAAAATGTTTATGCTTTGATACAATATCTTGTAAAATATGCCGTGAAATGCCGCGATATTTGGGGCGAAACAGTTGCTTTTTTACACTGATTCCGATATAATAAAGCTATATGGATTATGTAATCGAGTTGTTCGCAAGTTTTCTCGCCGTGGTCGTCGTTTTGACGATGCACGAATATTCGCACGCCTTCATAGCTTATAAATGCGGGGATCCGACGCCCAAATGGAGCGGAAGGCTTTCCTTCAATCCGCTACGGCATTTTGACCCATTGGGGCTTGTATGTTTTGCATTTGTCGGATTCGGTTGGGCAAAACCCGTTCCCATCAATCCAAACAACTTTAAAAAATACCGATTGGGGCTGGGACTCACGGCAAGTGCGGGCATTATCGTCAACTATCTCTCGGCGTTTCTCTTTTATCCGTTATTTATGGTCGTCTTACATTATGCAGTGGGACTGCCCGAAATTTTATACGTATTTTTGTATTTTCTAACGTCATATCTCTACGCTTACAGCCTTTCATTTTGCGTTTTCAATTTGCTTCCACTCTATCCGTTGGACGGTTTCCGTATCGTAGATGCGCTCAATAAACGTCGAGGAAAGGTCTACCGCTTCCTGCGTCAGTACGGTTACATTATTCTGCTTGCACTCATCGTAGAAAGTTTCATTTGCAATATGTTCGTCAGATTCGGCGCTTACCAAATGGATATGTTTAATATCCTCGGTTGGTTTATGAAATTCGCAACAGATATTTTCGGTTGGCCGATCAGCGCACTATGGGGGTTGATTCCGTGGTAAACCGCGAAAACTTTGAATCGATCGTAGATTATACAACGATACTCGACGGCTTTGAAGGTCCGCTTGATTTACTTTTATTCCTAATTAACAAAGAGGAAATCGAAATCAAAGATGTATTCATCTCCCAAGTAACAGAACAATTTCTCGATTACATGAAAGGACTACCGCACCTTGACGTCGATAAAGTGAGCGAATATCTCAACATTGCGGCAACCATTCTCAAAATTAAGGCGCAGAGTCTTGTGCCAAACCTTGAAGAAGATCCCGAAATCGATGCCGAAATCGAGGAGGACAAAGCCGAACTCATCCGCGCATTGGAGGAATTCCGACTCATTAAAGAAGAGACGAAAAAGCTTAAAGAGTTGGAAACCATCGGATATTTTTTCAAAGAACCCGATAAAAACGTGGGGGAGACGAAAACGGTGTTTTCCCTCGACAATTTGACGTTGGACGGATTGATCTCCGCCTTTTCCACTCTGATGATGAAGCGGGAGAACGAGATCGCGACAGAGGAAGTAAGGGAGATCCCCCGGGACAGTTACACCGTTACACAGAAAGTGCAATACATATTGGAAACGCTGGAAACACAGGATCAGATTGCATTTACAAAGCTTTTTTCGCGGGATTTTACCAAGGCGGAAATCGTAACAACGTTTCAGGCGCTTTTGGAACTTTTAAAATATCAATATCTGCGCGTATCGCAGGAAGAAACTTTCGGGGAGATTTTACTAACGCGCAATCCCGATAGAAACGAGGAGGAATCTCTTGGACAGATTGACGAATACGATTGAGGCGATACTGTTTGCCTCGGGCAAGAGCGTTTCCCTTTCAGATATTGCCGAAAAACTCGGCGTCAGTATGGGTGAAGTGAAGAAATCGCTTCACGAACTCAAAGAAAAATATGGGGAAGACGGCGGAATTCAGCTTTTGCAGTTCAATGGAAAAGCGCAGCTTGGTAGTAATCCTGCATATAAAACGGATGTAGAGGCTGTTCTCAATCCCATTCGCGAGAAGGAACTGACCCGCACTATTTTGGAATGCGCCGCAATCGTCGCATATAAACAACCCATCACCAAGACGGAAATCGAACTGTTACGAGGACTAAACAGCGATTATGCCGTTCGTGTGCTTCTCGATCTGAAACTCATTTATCCCTGCGGAAGAAAAGACGCCGTCGGAAAACCCATTCTTTATGCAACAACAGATGAATTCTTAAAACGCTTTAAACTGAATTCACTGGAAGATTTGCCCGATTACGACGCTTTGATGGCGGCGATTACGCGTACGGAAGATAGAAATGGCTATTTATATGCGCGGGAGGGTTATACGACGGAAGAACAGGAGCGCATGTATAAAGAATCTACCGTACCTATAGACGCATCTAAAACGCCGCAACCAACCGAGACGTCGGCAGAAATACAGCAAGAAAACGATGAAGAAATTGTAGACGGTTACGAAATACCGGATTTCCTGCGCGGATTAGACGATACCGATCTTTTGAAAATCGGTTAGGCAAAACCACAAGCAAATCAAGTTTTCATGTTTCGGACAAGTAATAATTTTTGATCTGTTCGCTCATATTACGGATATGGGCGAACTTTTTATTTATTTTCTTTTTATCGGAACGCTCTTCTATCTCTTCCCGATTTTCGTCTACGTTGACAGCTATGTAGACGTCAAAGAAAATAAATGTTGGTTTTCTATCAGTCTGTATCGGATTCTTAAAGTATTCGGCGGATATTTGCAATTAACAAAAGAGGGCATCGCATTTCATTTGACAAAAAAGAGAGCGGTTTTTCTGCCATATAAACAAATGGCGGCGACGCGAAAAAAATTTGAGATCACAAAAGGATTTCAGCTTTGGAGATTTCACCAAACGGTTGAAACGGGAGGAGCGGAGAAAGTTTCCGGGATTATCGTCGCCGCCGTTTTGCAATCGGTCGGCGCAGCGATTTTTTCCATATTAAAAACGCTTCATCCGTTTCTCTCCTTAAAAAATAATACGTTGCTCAGCGAGACGCCAAACTTAAAGATCACACTACAAGCCGCAACCGTTTTCAACGGACTTGTACTGACGATCGCAATCGAAAAAAAATTTTTGGAGATAATCATAAAATGGATCAGAGAAAAAAAATCGACAGCATTATGGAAAAAACGGCAGAGCAGCTCACCGGCTTGATTGACGTCAATACCGTTATCGGTAAACCTCTGTTTTCCGCAAGCGGAGCCCAGATTATTCCCTTCACGAAAGTGACGATGGGATATCTTTCGGGAGGCGGAGAATACGGGAAAGTAAAAGCAATCAAGGAAGACGAGTGCTTTCCTTTTGCGGGAGGCGCAGGCACGGTAATCAATCTGAAACCCGCAGGCTTCCTCATTGACGACGGAAAAAAGTGCCGTATCGTAAAAGTGACGGACGATCCGCTGGATGGACTAATTGAAAAAGTAAGCGAACTGCTAAATTCCTATACGGAAAAAGCGCATGACTAAACGCATTCTTTTTGTTTTATTCGCGGCATTTTTTGCATTTCTGATCGCTGTTTGCATCAACGGTCCGTTTGCGAACGCAAATGCATTGGCAACTCCAAGCGTTGCCGAATGCGTTATCGAAGTTTCATCTCATCGGTTTTTATCTGAAAACAACGCCGATAATATTCTACCCATGGCGAGTACGACAAAAATATTAACGGCGATCATGATAATCGACGATTGCAACTTGGATGAAATTATTACCGTCCCAAAACAGGCGGAAGGTACAGAGGGATCCAGCGTCTATCTGCGCGCAGGAGAACAATATTCTGTACGCGATCTGCTTTACGGACTGATGCTCCGTTCCGGAAACGATTGCGCCGTTACGCTCGCTTTGCACCATAGCGGCAGTATCAAAGCATTTGCAAACAAGATGAATGAAAAAGCGGCGTTATTGGGAGCAGAAAACAGCCGCTTCGTTAATCCGCACGGATTACCCGATCAACGGCATTATACAACGGCGCGCGATCTTTCTGTCATCGCCGCATACGCTATGGAGAATGAAACATTTCGGGAAATTGTTTCCACTAAATATTATGAAACTCGGAACTGGAAAAATAAGAATAAAATGTTATGGGAATATGACGGAGCAATCGGGATCAAAACAGGATTTACATTGAATGCGGGAAGGTGCCTCGTTACTTCCGCAGAACGCGACGGAATGGAACTTGTTTGCGTTGTACTCAATTCCCCGCAAATGTACGAACGAACAGCAGAACTCCTCGATGCCGCTTATGAAAAATACAGAATGACAACACTCTTCGATCATACTCAAACGATAGAGAAACAACTCGTTGCGAAATATGATTTCCGTTATCCTCTCACCGGTGACGAACAGAATAAAATTAAAATACAAATAAACCGTATTGAACAAAACTGCTCGGCGGGAGAATTTGCAGGTCAAATGAAGATATTCCTTGAAAACGACTTGATTTTTTCGCAAAATTTGTATATGATAGAAAAGTAATTTCTTAGGAGAACGCGCTTGTCAAGCGCAAAATCATATGCGGATCAATAAGTTTTTAGCGGAACAAGGAATTGCCTCCCGCCGCGGAAGCGACGAACTCATTCAAGAGGGACGGGTCAGAATCAACGGTATAACGGCAAAAGCGGGAGACGACGTTACGCCTTCCGATACCGTGGAATTGGACGGAAAAATATTGTCCCACAAAGTGAAATATGAATATTATCTCTTAAATAAACCGAAAGGTTGCGTTTGTACCGTATCTGATGATAAAGATCGTAAAACCGTTATGGATTTTCTTCCTGCGGGTGCCGGTCGGGTTTTCCCGGTTGGCAGACTCGATTACGACACCGAGGGAATACTGATTCTCACGAACGACGGAGACCTTGCTTACCGTCTCACCGCCCCGCAGAGCGAAATTCCCAAAACCTATCTCGTTCGTATAGAGGGTACGATCTTCCCCAAAGAGCTGAACCAATTGCGTGCAGGCGTAGAAATCGAGAAAGGCGTCGTCACAAAGAAGTGTAAAATTTCCGTTGTGGAAACGGATAAAAAATATACAAAACTGCACTTAACGCTCACCGAAGGGAAAAACCGCGAAATTAGAAAAATGTTTGAAGCCATAGGTAAAAATGTTGTTTTCTTGAAACGCATTAAAATAGGGGAGCTTACATTGACGGGATTGGATAGGGGAGCAATACGAAAACTTTCTCAGGAAGAAGTATTTTATTTAAAGAACTTATAATGAAAGCGCGGCAAAGGCCGCGCTTTATAGTAATTAAGCCGAACAGATTAAAAGCTTCTTAAAAGACCGATAACTTTGCCCAAAATTGTTACGTCGTCAAGGACGAAATCGCTCATCGTAGCATTCTCAGGATGAAGGATCACCTTTTCATTACGGCGATAAAAACGCTTCACCGTTGCGCCTTCTTCTATCCCGTCGTCAAATAGAGCCACGACAATATCTCCGTTTTCCGCAGTATCCTGCCTTTTTACTACAATTTTATCTCCTTCATATATTCCCGCTTCAATCATACTGTCGCCTTTCACTCGGAGCATAAAAAGTTCGTCTCCCTGAAACTCGGCAGAAGGAAGGGTATAATAGCCGTCATAATTTTCAATGGCAAGAATGGGCTGTCCGGCGGTGACCGTCCCAATTAGGGGAACCTTTACCGTATCGCCTGTATTTAAAGCGACCGCGCGCTTTTTTTTGTCAGCTTTATTTAAAAATCCCATTTCACGCAAACGGTTCACATAACTGTAAGCGGTTGCCGTAGATTTTATCCGCAAATCGGCGCACATATCGCGGACTGTAGGAGGAAAGCCGTTCATCTCGCTATAACGATTAATATATTGTAACACCTCGTCTAATTTTCCTTTTTCTATCATAGATCACCTACCTCCGAATATATTTTAGCACATTTTTTTATATATTGCAAACAAATGTTTTGTGATTTTGAATTTTTTTTCTAAAATATCTTGTCTTTTTTTATATGAAACACTATAATAGTGTAAGAGGTTAGAATGATGAACAGAACAAGATGCATATTAGACGACAACAAAGAATGTGATAACTGCATGGAGTGCGAGATCTGCGATTTAGACCCAAATAAAATTTGTAATAATTGCGGAAATTGTCTCGATATCAAGGATTTTGCAAGTATCAAAATTGATGCAATTATTACAAACTCCGAGGACTACAAGCAAAAATAATTTTGTAATAGCGCTACAATAATAAAACTGAGTTATTCGAAATTTTCAAAAATTTTTAGCGTAAATCGACGATATCGCCGTCAACCACTTTCTTTTCATCGAGAGTGGAAATATTCAGTTTGGGAAGGGGATAGTACCCGCATATTCCGTTTCTGCGCCTCAATCAAGGAAATCGTCTCTTTTTGTATTTGAATATCGTTTACACCGTGGATAGGCTGTAGATATAGACGGTCTCTTTTTTTTGCGGCATTTTATCCTTGTCTTAATCCTCGTCTTTTTTATGAAGACGCACTGCATTTG
Source organism: uncultured Clostridia bacterium (assembly GCA_964521125.1). GTDB lineage: Bacteria > Bacillota > Clostridia > Christensenellales > Borkfalkiaceae > Gallimonas. The sequence continues at coordinate 49,164 of CAZFPP010000001.1, read as the reverse complement.
CAACAGAACGGCGGTTATCCTCGGTAATCGCGGCATAATGTTTACGCGTCGTATTTACATCCTTGTGTCCTAAGACGTCAGCGACGATATAAATATCTCCCGTCTCCCGATAGAGACTGGTGCCGTACGTAGAACGTAGCTTATGCGGCGTAATTTTTTTAAGCGGCGCAACAATTTTAGCATATTTTTTTACAAGATTTTCTACAGCGCGAACGGTAATACGTTTGTATTGCATAGAAAGGAAAAGTGCATGTTCTCCTTTCGGCACACGCGGATCTTCTTCCTTTTGCGCAAGATATGCACCGAGAGCATCACCAACCTCTTCCGAAAAATATAAGATCGCTTTATTACCGCCTTTTCTGGTAACAATAAACGAATTATCTGTAAAATTAATGCTTTCGTTATCTAACCCAACAAGTTCGGATATACGGATTCCCGTACCAAGGAAAAGGGTGAGAATAGCCGTATCGCGCAACTTTGTCTTTTCGTGATAACCGTCTGCATGGCGGGATAAACCGTTTCCCAGCTCAGCCGTATCCAGCAAAGAAGAGACTTCTTGTGAGTCTAACCTTATGATTTCTTTTTCATGCAATTTCGGTGTTGCAACTTTTGTGGTATAATTTACCTCAATCAGAGACTTATTGAACAAGTACTTAAACATCGAACGCACGGTGGAAAGCTTGCGAGCTTTTGCTCGCTCATTACAGGAGAGACGCTTTCCATGAAAACAATAATTGGACAGATAACTTAAATAAATCTCGATATCGGTATCGGTAACGCGTTCTAAATCTTCAAGAGTAAAATCCGAAACAGCTTTATTGCGAAACTTTTTTTTCGTTAAAAAATCAAAAAAAATCCGAAGGTCATAGCAATAATTGAGTCTTGTAAGCGTACTGGTTCGATTTTCTACTCCGCGTAAAAAATCCTCGCAAAAATGGGGGAGATCATGTAATAATTCGGCTATTCTATCCAAATTTTTAAGATTTCGTTCCTGATAATAATCTTTCATACCGTCATTATAAACAAATAACAAAGATTTGTCAATTTTGCGAATAGTTAATTGGAAATTTTCTTCCAAATAAAATAAACTAACATAGGGGAAAGACAGCAAACTATTCGCAAAAGCCTAATTTTAAGAATAGTTATTGTGAAAACACGTGTAATTTAGGAAATTACATAAAAAATCCCATATAAAAATGGGATTTAACAATGCGGGAATTTACACCCGAGAAATGATACCATAAGAATGTGCGGCGATATAAAGTTTATCGTGAAATACATTTCCGCTGATATGTTCTTTAAATCTTCCTTGAAAATTGATTTTATATTGATTTTCGGAATGATTCACATATACATAAGCATTCCCATATTGAGAATGTCTCTCAAAAACCAAACAGGAATAATCTGTAAATACTTCCCGATATTCGCCGTCACGAAAAACATGAAACAAAATGCCGCTACGAATTTCTCCCAATTTCTTATAAAATTCCGTTAATTCGACGTCAGGAGTCTCCCAATTAAAACAAGCACGGCAGAACGGATCGGAATAACCTTCCATGCCGATTTCGTCCCCGTAGTAAATACAAGGAACACCTGGAAGCGTATACTGCAACACAGCTGCCATTTTCAATTTATTTTTCGCTTCTTTTTTTTCGTTTTCAGAGAGTGACGTGACCGCCATTTCTTCCCGATCTTTACAAGTCTTTCCTCCTAAAACCGTCAAAATTCGAACAGTATCATGCGTCCCGAGAATATTCATTACGCTGTCGAGCACAGTTTTGGGATAATTATCAATCAGCATTTGGATTGTCGTGCGCAGTTGCACGGTATTTCCCGTCATCACGTAACTGATAATGGCATCTTTTAACGGATAATTCATCACGCTGTCAAGCTCGTGTCCCTGAAAATATTCCCGTCTGATTCCGTAAGCAATTTTATTGGAGGCATCCTCCCAAACTTCTCCTAAAATGAGCGCATCGGGATTTTCCTCTTTTACGGCGTCGCGTAATTTTTTCAAGAAAAAATCGGGTAATTCGTCTGCAACATCCAGGCGGTATCCGCCGATTCCATGTTTAAGCCACATCTTAATGACACCGTTTTGCCCGAAGACAAAATCTTGATATGACAACGAACTTTCGTTGATAGACGGTAGCGTTTCGATTCCCCACCAACTGTCATAAATATTCGGGAAATTGTGAAACGTATACCAATCTGCATAAGGAGATTGCTTTGACTGATAAGCTCCGACATCGGAGTAATGACCTTCCCGATTGAAATACCGGCTATCCGCCCCGGTGTGATTAAACACGCCATCCAAGATAATGCGAATTCCCAATTTTTCGGCGTCGGAAACAAGCAAATCAAAGTCTTGTTCCGTGCCCAGTAACGGATCAATCTTTGTATAATCTGCGGTGTCGTAACGGTGGTTAGAATATGCTTCGAATACCGGATTAAAATAGATCACGTTTACGCCAAGCGATTTGAGATATCCGAGTTTTTCCCGTACTCCGTTAAAATTCCCGCCGAAAAAGTCATTATTCAGAATTTTTCCACGTTCATTTGCGCGGAAATAAGGCGTTTCTCCCCATTTCCGCAGGATTTTTCCTTCCGCAACGGGATAATCACCGGATTTATGGAATCGATCGGGAAAAATCTGATACATGATTCCCCCCTTGAACCATTCGGGCGTCGTATAGTCTTCGTCGTAAACGGTCAATTGCCAACTGACGGGATTACTTTCCGTAATCACGCCTTCTCTGAGATTGCCGCAAATCAGATATTGACCGCCGATTTTGAAATAATAGAAATAAAGACCTGTTTTGTGAAATTTTAATGATATCGACCAACCGTTTTCCGTTATGCGCATTTGGTAATAACGAACGGTGTGACCGTCACGAAACAAAACTAAATTACAAACCTCAGCGGAGAAGTCGTCTTCTCCGCTGTGTTCCTTGTGTTTATAGACGTTCAAGGTGATGACGCTTTCTTGCGGAAATGCGCCAATATGACTTTTGCAAGCCTTGTCTAACGGGTTATAATATAATTTCATACCTAAACTTTATCTGTATGCATCCATTATTGCGCCATTTTATTTGTTGATTGGCTTCAAGTTCCAAATATTTTTTGTATAATCCTGTATACTTCTATCCGCCGAGAAATATCCGGCCGCTGCTATATTGCAAAGCGATTTTCGATTCCAAGATTTCTTATCGGAACGATATAGCTCGGACATCACGTTCTGAGTCTGTACATACGACTCAAAATCCGCAAAACACATATACGGATCGGAAACCGGTGAACGGCGCAACAAATAATTACCGATATCGGCAAACGACGTCCCGTTATATCCGACGATCAACGATTCTACAATATTGCGTAAAGCATGATCCTGATTGTAGTAAGCGCTGGAATTATATCCTCGTTGCCAGATTTCATTTACTTCCTGTGCGTTCAAACCGAAAATAAAGATATTATCGTTTCCGACGCGTTCCTGCATTTCGACGTTTGCTCCGTCCAAAGTACCGATTGTAAGCGCGCCGTTAATCATAAATTTCATGTTTCCGGTGCCGCTCGCCTCTTTTCCCGCAAGCGAAATCTGTTCGGAAATTTCCGAAGCCGGCATAAGTTTTTCCGACATTGTGACGTTATAATTTTCAATAAATACGACGTTTAATTTTTCGGAAATTTTCGGATTTTTTCTGATATCTTCCGCAAGGAAACAGATGAGCTTGATGATCTGCTTCGCCATATCATATCCTGCAGCGGCTTTGGCGCCGAAAATATACGTTTTAGGTTGCATATCAAGGTCCGGATTTGCTCTCAATGCGTTATAATCCGCAATGATGTGCAAAACATTCAAAAGCTGCCGTTTGTACTCGTGAAGACGCTTTGCCTGAACGTCAAATATCGTGTCGGGATCAATTACAACGCCCTGCTGTTTCTTCACATAATCGGAAAACTGCACTTTTTTGATGCGTTTGATCTCCGCGAGACGTTTCAAAACGCTGTCATCTTCGGCGAACTTTTTGAGGTCAGACAGTTTTGACGCGTCTTTAGCATAGCCGTCTCCGATACAGTCGGTGATTAATTCGCAAAGCTCGGGATTGGATTGATTCAGCCACCGCCTGTGAGCGATACCGTTCGTGACATTGGTAAATTTTTCCGGAGAATAATCATAAAAATCTTTAAAAATACTCTCTTTAATGATACGGCTATGCAATTCGGACACGCCGTTGACGCTGTGCGAACCCGCTACGCAAAGGTTCGCCATGCGAATGGTATTGTTTGACATAATCGCCATACGCGAAATTTTCGCCCAATCGCCGGGGAATCTCTGCCATAGATCTTCGCAGAAACGGCGGTTGATTTCTTTCAGAATATTATAGATACGGGGAAGACGGCGCGCGATCAAATCTTCCGACCACGTTTCAAGCGCTTCGGACATAACGGTATGATTCGTATAAGCGCACGTTGCCGTCGTAATATTCCAAGCAATATCCCAACTGAAATAATTTTCATCAACAAGAATACGCATGAGTTCCGGAATTGCAAGCGCGGGATGCGTGTCGTTGATATGGATCGCCGCCAACTGCGGAAGCAAAGAAAGCGATCCGTATCTGCGCTTATGATCATATACGATACATTGTAAAGAAGCAGAAACAAGAAAATATTGTTGCTTTAACCGCAAAGACTTTCCTTCATTGTGATTATCGGAAGGATAAAGCACTTTGGAAATAAGTTCCGCTTCGCTATCCTCACGCATCACTTCTTCATAGTTTCCCTGCGAAAACAGCTTCATGTCGAACTTCTGCACGGCACGCGAACGCCAAAGCCTGAGTACGCTGACTGCTTGGGAATCCGCTCCGGACACCATCATATCATATGCCGTTGCCTCAACTTCTTTTGCATTACGGTATATTGTTTCCATACCGTGATCTGTCCAGTGCTCTTCAATTTCACCGTCAAATTTAACAATAAACTGTTTGTCACTGCGTTGCGTCAGCCAACATTCCCCGCCGGGAAGCCAAATATCAGGCAATTCGATTTGCCAACCGTCAATGATTTTCTGCTTAAACAGACCATATTGATATAAAATGGAGAATCCCATTGCGGGATAATTCTGTGTCGCAAGTCCGTCTAAAAAACAAGCCGCTAACCGTCCTAAACCTCCGTTTCCCAAACCTGCATCAGGTTCTTCTTCGTAAAGATCCTCCAATGTGAGCTTATATTGTTTCAAAGCTCCTTCAATCGCGTCGCCGATTCCAAGATTATAAACGCTGTTCTTGAGGGATCTCCCCATCAAGAATTCCATGCAAAGATAGTACACGCGTTTTGCGCGTGCACTTTTGGTTTTCAGGTGAAACTGCTGACGTTTTTCAAGCATGATATCTCTCACGCTCATAACAACAGCTTTATATACCTGCTCTCGCGTTGCTTCGGCGGGACTTACCCCGAAATAACGGGAAAGTTTTCCGTCGATCAACTGCTGTGCTTCCTGTTGCGTTAAATTACTCATTAGTCTATATGAAACTCCATTAATTTATATGTGATTATTTGATCAATCCTGCATACAATCCTTCATAATACTTCGCGGATTTCGCCCAGGAGAAATCGGTCGTCATAGCTTTTTTGACTAATTTGCCCCATTCATCCTTGTTGTGATACACGCCGATTGCGGAATTGATGACATATAACATATCATAAGCGTTATAGTCACGGAACGTGAATCCGTTTCCGCCTGCGCCGTAAGGCGTGATACTGTCGCGAAGTCCGCCCGTCTCGCGCACGATCGCAACCGTGCCGTAACGGGACGCGATCATTTGCGAAAGACCGCAAGGTTCACTTTTACTCGGCATCAAGAACAGATCTGCACCTGAATATATCTTCCTTGATAAATCGGAATTAAATGAAATCACCGACACCACTTTCCCTTGATATCTTCTTCCAAGATCGGCAAAGTAGTTCTCGTACATGGAATCGCCCGTTCCGAGAAGTACGAATTGAACGTCCTGACGCAACACCTGTTCGATCACTTCTTTGACGAGATCGAGCCCCTTATGGGAGACAAGACGGGAAATCATAGCGATAATGGGCGTATCCGGCTTTACGGGAAGATTGAGCATACGCTGCAATTCTTCTTTGCATATTGATTTAGGAGTCGGATTTTCTGCACTGTAATTGGCAAAAAGCGCCTTATCTGTTTCGGGATTGTAATAATCGGGATCAATACCGTTCAAAATTCCGCAGAGTTTGAACTCGTTGCGACGAATAATTCCATCCAGTCCATGTGCATAATACGGATCTTTGATCTCTCCCGCATAAGACGGACTGACCGTCGTAAACTGTTCGCAACACTCAATTGCGCCCTTCATCAGGTTTATACAACGATCATATTCTACCAGATATTGATAGCGATAGGAAATCCCAAAAAGATCTTCCAAAATGTCCAGGGAGTATTTCCCTTGATACTCGATATTGTGGATCGTAAACACCGCTTTGATGAATTGATATTCGGGACGGAAACAATAAATTGTTTTGAGGTAGAGCGCGGCAAGCGCCGCCTGCCAATCATGGCAATGGAGAATGTCGGGATAAAAGTTCAGGAAACCGATTATTTCCATCACGCTGCGACAGAAAAACGCGAAACGCTCGCCGTCATCGTAATATCCGTAGCATCCGGGACGTTTAAAATAATACTCATTATCAACGAAATAGAACGTTACGTTATCTTTTACATATTCAAAAATGCCGCAATATTGATTTCTCCAAGACAACGGAACGAAAATATTTCCCACGAACCGAAAATCTTTGCGATACTCTTTCTTTATATCTTGATAAAGCGGAATAATCACGCGCACGTCATAATTCTCATTTTTGGCAAGCGCTTTGGAAAGAGAACCAATCACCTCGGCAAGCCCGCCCGTTGCAATGAAGGGCGCCGCTTCGGAAGCAACGAACAGTAATTTCTTCTTTGCTTCAACCGTAATTTCGGGAGCACACTCCGCTTCTGTCGTCTGCACCGCTTCTACGACTTCAACATCCTCTACGATGGTTTCTTTCTTCATCTCGTCTGTTACCGCTTTTACCTTATTTGTTTCGGTTCCTTTCTTTGTTGTAGTCTTTTTTGTTCCTGTCGTTGTGTTACTCATAATGATTCCCCCTTATCCTTTTTCGCTATTGCTTATGCACAAAAAATTATATCATTCTTCCCTTCGCAATAAAATACGGTAATATTTCACAACCCGCAAGATGACGCCTGTCGCGTATGACGACATTTTTATCGGTAATAACGCAATCAAGCTGCACTCCCGTACCTATCACAGTATCCTGCATAATGATTGAATTCCGAATTACACTGCCCTTTCCGACTTTCACGCCACGGAAAAGTATGCTGTTTTCTACCGTCCCTTCAATCAAGCAACCGTCGGAAACGAGTGAGCCTTTTACCGAAGCCCCGTCAATATATTTGGAAGGCGCGGAATCGCGAACTTTCGTATAAATATCACGTTCTCCGAAAAGCTCACTACGTACGTCTTTACAAAGCAACTGCATACTGTGTTTATAATATTCCGGCAACGAATTAATTCCTGCGTAATAACCGTTAAGCTTATAACCATAAACTTTTAAAGTATCAATATTTTTTACAAGAATATCCCGTCCGAAACTGGAAAGTCCTCTCGTCACCGCATCCTGAATAATATTGATCAGGAATTCGCGGTTAATCACCATAATATTGACGTAAAGATTTATCTTATCTTCTTTCTTTATGTCTGGATTGATTTTCAGTCCGCGGATTCTGCCCGTTTCATCGGGTTGCAATGTGATATAATAGGAGGAATCGACTTCTTCCTCTTCATGATATACCATCGTAATATCCGCATGTTTATCAACGTGATACTGTACAATATCCGATATATCGATATGCGCTACCCCATCACAATCGGATACAACAACGTATTCCTCCTTTCTGTGATTCAGGAAACCTGTAATCCCTTTAAGAGCTTCCAATCGCGTTGTATAAGGCGCGTCAGTCTCATCGGAATACGGAGGTAATAAAATAATTCCACCGTCTTTTCTTGCAAGATCCCAGTCTTTCCCGCTTCCAAGATGATCGATAAGCGACTGATAGTTATTTTTGGTGACGATTCCCACCGTTGTGATACCGGAATTCACCATATTTGAGAGTGCAAAATCGATTAGACGATATCGCCCTCCGTAAGGAATGGACGCCATCGTACGATGACGGGAGAGTTCCGGAATATTATTGTCGTGTATATTAGAAAAAATGACTCCTACCGTTGAATTCGCCATGATATTATTCCCCCTTGTAATCCTTATCTAAAATTTTACCACCCTCAACACACGCAGCTTTTCCGATCGTGATGCCTCTTCCAAGCACGGCAATCCCTGCATTTTCCGCAATATCCGCACCGACTTTCGCGTTTTCTTCCACAACGACATTCTCGTCAATGATGGAATAATTGACAACCGCACCTTTTTTCACAACTGTGCCGGCCATAATCACGCTGTCTTTGACAATCGCGCCTTCTTCAACTACGACATTGCTTGCAAGAATTGAATTTTCCACCGTTCCTTCAACCTCACAACCGAGTGCGATCATTGAATTTCCCACTTTTGCATTTTCTCCGATATATTCGGGCGGGGCAAGCGGGTTGCGAGAATGGATCTTCCAACCGGGGTCGCCCACATCGAATGCGGGTTCGTCACCAAGCAGATCCATGTTGGATTCCCAAAGCGAAGAAATTGTACCGACGTCCTTCCAATAACCGCTAAACTTATAAGAGAACATCTTTTCTCCGGCATTGAGCATCGTAGGTAAAACGTCTTTTCCGAAATCTTTGCTCGAATTAGGATTCGCATCGTCCTCTTCCAGATATTTGAATAATTTCTCAGCCGTAAAAATATAAATTCCCATGGATGCTAAATTGCTCTTAGGAACCTTGGGTTTCTCCTCAAACTGATATATGGAACCGTCCGGATTCGTGTTAAGGATTCCGAAACGTGAAGCTTCCTTTAAAGGCACTTCAATTGCTGCAATCGTACAGTCCGCACCCGTAGCAATGTGGCTCTTCAACATTTCGGCATAATTCATCTTATAAATATGATCCCCGGAAAGAATAAGCACATAGTCGGGATTATATTTCTTCATGAAACTCATATTCTGATAAATCGCGTTCGCCGTACCTTCAAACCAAGAGGATTTTTGCTTTGCCTGATAAGGCGAAAGAATATGTACTCCTCCGAAAGCACGGTCAAGATCCCAAGGTTGACCGTTACCGATATATTCGTTTAGTTCAAGCGGTTCATATTGCGTGAGTACCCCTACCGTATCGATTCCCGAATTGATACAATTACTAAGCGGGAAATCAATAATACGATATTTCGCACCGAACGCTACCGCAGGTTTTGCGATCTTATTCGTGAGCGCGTACAGTCGGCTACCCTGTCCGCCCGCAAGCAACATCGCAACGCATTCCTTTTTTCTTTGCATAATTTATGCCCCCTTATGATTTTCTTAATTTATTTTTTTCTTCGTCTTTTGAGACGATTTTTCCGTCTTAATTTGCTTTTGGGTAGGTTCATTATCCTGCACCAAGTAGAGACAACTAAGTTTGGGAAGCGAAATTGCCAACGAATACTGTTTTCCGTGGCTCGGCCGATTTACCGTCGTGAAGACCCGTTTCCTCAACCTTCCCGCTCCGCCGTATTTTGAATCATCCGTATTAAGAAGCATACGATATTTTCCTTTCTTGTTGACACCCAAAAGATAATCGTCTGCATCCGCTCCCGAAAAACTGACAAGAGCAATCACTTCGTTTCCCGCTCTGTCTCTGCGAATAAAGGAAACTACGTTCCTATCGGCATCGTCGGGTGCGAGCCATTCGAAACCGTCCCAAGAATCCTCCACTTCAAAAAAAGCAGGAGTCTGCTTATATAACTCATTCAGCGTTTTCACAAACAACGATAATTTCCCGTGTAATTCGTATTTATCGCGCAAGAAAAATTCAAGTCCTTCCTGATAATTCCATTCTTTAAACTGTCCGAATTCATAGCCCATAAAATTGAGCTTCTTGCCCGGATGTGCCATCATATAACCGAGAAATGCGCGCACGCCCGCAAATTTTTCTTCATATTCGCCGGGCATTTTGTTGATTAAAGAACATTTTCCGTGAACGACTTCGTCATGCGAAATCGGCAAAACATAGTTCTCTGTAAATGCATACATCATCGAGAAGGTGAGCTTGTTATGATTATTCATGCGGAAAAACGGGTTGAGACTCAGATAAGACAGCATATCGTTCATCCAGCCCATATTCCATTTATAGTTAAACCCGAGACCGCCCACAGACCCCGGCTTCGTAACAAGTCCCCAGGCGGTTGATTCTTCCGCGATCATCAATGCGTTTGGAAACCGTAGGAATACCGCCTCGTTCAGTTTTCTTAAAAACGCAATTGCTTCGAGATTTTTATTCTCTCCATAAATATTCGGCACCCATTCCCCGGGACGCTTATCATAATCAAGATAGAGCATTGACGCTACGGCATCTACTCTTAGACCGTCTACATGGAACTTATCAAAAAAGAAACATGCACTCGAAACAAGGAAAGAGAGTACTTCATTCCTGCCGTAATCGAACCGGCGAGTGCCCCATGCTTTATGCTCCATCCTGTCCCACTGACTATTCTCATAAAGAGGCTGACCGTCAAATTCATATAATCCATGTGCGTCTTTCGGAAAATGCGCAGGCACCCAATCAAGAATAACGCCAATTCCCTCTCTATGGAAGGCATCGATCAAGCACATAAAATCTTTCGGCGTTCCAAGGCGGGAAGTAACCGCAAAATAACCGGTTACTTGATACCCCCAAGAGCCTTCAAATGGGAACTCAGTTACGGGCATGAATTCTACATGAGTATAGCCCATCTCCTTCACATAGGAAACAAGCTCTATCGCAAGTTCGTTATAAGACAAGTAATTCCCGTCTTCATGCTTTTTCCAAGAAAGAAGATTTACTTCATAAATATTCATGGGCGAAGAGAATACATTACGTTTTCTTTGCTGATTGATATATTTTTTATCTTTCCAGGAATATCCTTCTAAATCATATAATTTGGAAGCCGTTGCAGGAGCCGTTTCCGCATGAAAAGCCAACGGATCGGCTTTCATGAGTTGTCTGCCATCCGCTGCCGTTATACAATATTTATAAATATCGTACTGTTTAAGTCCCGCAATAAATAGTTCGAACGATTCGCCGTCTACCATACGGCTCATAATATTCGCTTCGGGATTCCACCCGTTGAAATCGCCTACAACAGATACGCTCCGCGCATGTGGCGCCCACACACGGAAAACATACCCTTCTGTTCCATCTCTCGTTTCTTTATGTGAGCCGAATATATCGTAGATACGGTCGTTTTTCCCGTGATGATATAAATAAAGCGGAAAATCCGTCTCTTGCTGTACACATTCGCTATTTTCCATGAATCCCCCTTCTTTTGCTTTTTGGTAGCCGCTATACCGTTTCGGATGTTTCATCCCGAATTTCTTATGTTTATTATACTATATTCCGCGCCGAGTTTCAATACCAAAAATAAAATTTTTGTGCTTTTTTTTGCGAAAAAATTCATTCAAAAAACAAATTTTATTAAATTTGTTAACAATCGGTGAGCCCGATTCCTGTTTTAGTATGCGCTTCTTCATCTCCTTTCTTCCATTTTACCGTTACATAAAAACAATCGACGCCGCAGTTACAATGCCTATCTAACAGCCAGGCAAGCCGGTTACCCATTGTCCCAAAAGATACGTAAAGAAATTTAGCAAAAATAACACGGAAAATCGGTAAACGCAGAAAAGTAAGACATATTTCCGAAAGTTAATCATGATAACAACGCCCCGTCGGGAGGCGTTGTTATTATTTTACAATAAGATACAGATGACGCCGCCCTTTCCTTCATTAACGATACGCGTGACCGTACGCCGCATTTTCTTTTGCACATTCTCTGCCATGGAACGGTTTTTTAGGTACAGTTCGTCACCTAAAAGCTCTTTTAATGTTTTACCGAACATATTTGTGTTCCAGGCGCGGTCCGGCTGGGTAGCCATATTCTCGGAAATTTCTTTGACGAATGCAACGCTCTGTTCTTCGTTGCCGATAGCGGGACGCACTTCCCCGGAAAGATCCACACGAATAATATGATAACTCGGTGCATCCGCATGAAGGTTTACTCCGACTCTGCCGCTTCGTTTTACGACTTTCGGCTCAGACAAGTTCATTTCTTCCCCTTCAGGCGGGACAATTCCGTAACCGTACTCCTGCGCATCCTTAAATGCCTGACCGACGCGGTCATATAGCCGTTTCGCCTCGGAAAGCGCCGCAACATAGCTCATTAAGGAGAAATCATCTTTTATCTCCTCTCCGCACTGCTCGCTCAGTACAGTATAGAATGCGCCATCCTGCGCTTCGATACGAATGTTCGCGCGTCCTGTTGCCGGATCGAGTTTTAAAGAGGTCGGCGGCAACAGCCTTGTGCTTTCGGAAAATAAAGTATCCAAGAGAACGCAATCGCTCATTTTGTTAATCTTCGGGGCGACTGCGCGGATTCCGCTCAATACCTCGGAAATAAGCGGGCTGTCAGCTTCAAGCACACGCGCCCAATCCGGTAAATCTACGTCTATTGTAAGAACAGGAAATTCATAAAGTATGCGTTCAAGAACGGAGCCGATCTCTTCCGCAGTCATCTCTTCAACGTTAAAAGGTAAAACAGGAACGCCGTATTTCTCTTTCAACCGTGCCGCAAGTTCTCCCGCTTCCGAAGGATTTTTGCTGTTGAGCACAACCACATACGGCTTGCCGATTGTACCAAGCTCGCGTGCGGCTTTTTCTTCCGCCGCCTCATATGCCGCGCGCGGAATGTCGGTGATCGATGCGTCCGTTGTGATTAGAATCCCAATCGTCGAATGATCGCGTATTACTCTGCGCGTTCCCTCCTCCGCAGCCGCCTCGAAGGGAACGGGCGTATCGCTCCACGGCGTTTTCACAAGTCTCGGCGCGCCGTCCTCCTCAAACCCTGCCGCCCCTTCTACGGGGAAACCTACGCAATCTACAAGCCGCACTTTCACTGTCGCTTCTTTCACAGTGATCTCCGCCGCTTCTTCGGGCACAAATTTCGGCTCTGTTGTCATGACGGTTTTTCCCGCCGCTGACTGAGGTAATTCGTCCGTCATACGTTGTTTCTTCGCGCCTTCCGCCTCGGGCAGAACAAGTTTCTCCATAAATTTTTTGATAAACGTCGATTTCCCCGTACGGACAGGTCCCACGACGCCGATGTAAATTTCGCCGCCCGTCCGTGCGGCAATGTCTTTATAAACACTGTAAGTTTCCATAAAATAAACGCCTCCGCCGAATATCCTTGCTGGAATATGTTATGGCGCGAGACGTGAAATTATGCTAAAAAAAGATTATGCGTCCGTCTTTTTGTCGTTTCCGGTAAAATCGGGCATGATCTGCGATTGTTCTGCGATCTCCCGAAAATAGACATCATCTGTAAAATCACGCGGACGGGTATATTCGCCGCCTAAAGCTTCAATAGCAAATTTTAGCTCCTGAAACTCCAAATAGTTAATTTCCTCTCGGTCGATATAATCTAACAAAACGGGGAGAGCACGCTCGTCTCCGTAAGCGGCGAGATAGCTTGCATGCATAGGAATATCTTCGGTAGAAGTTCGAAATTCCGTCAACAAAATATCGAATATTCTATCATCGCGCGTTTTACAGCGGGAAAGAATCTCCAACATATATTCCCGATCAACTTTCGCCTGATAAAGCGTGAGCGCACGTTCTTTGGCTAAATCTGCACCCGCTTTTAATCCTTCTACAACGGCATCCTTAATTTCGCCGTCTACATCCCTTTGCAACAGCGCAAAATATGCGTCGTAAGCTTTGGGATTATCTCCGGCTATATTAACGGTAAACGTTAAAAGCTCCTCGTTGTCACTGTCAAAAAGGGATAAAAGCTCATCGGGACAACCGCGCGATTCCAATTCGCGGCAAAGAAAATCAGAGACGGATATGCCTTTTTCAATATGCGCTTTTAACGTCTCTGTAAGTTCTTTATCCGTCATATCGGCATAATAGCCCTTAGGAGAATTGCCTGTACTCTTAATGTAGGTATCGCCAAAACTTTTATAAAGTTTTGGGATCAACGACTCCCATTGTCTCTCGGTATATTTTCCAGCGTTTTCCTCCATATACCGAGACAATTTCTCATCGAATAGCGCATCGAAATCAATAAGCGGTTTCATAAAATCTCCTATATCAGATAATTCAATATCTCTTTTACGATTTTTACGTTTGCCCCGAACAGCGCGGCGATTTTATCGATGGAGCGTTCGGTACGTTTTAAACGCGCCTCACGAAAAATAACGGCAGAAAGCGCTTCCTGTTCCTCAAAAAAATCTGTCGCACCCGCTTCTTCGAGCAAGCGGTAAACCTCTTCCGCCGTGATAACGAGTTTCTCTTCGTGCTCCTCGCCGATCAGCGCGTACTTGGAATAGACTTCTGCAAACGCGTTCATGAATTGTTTATTTTTGTGTGAACCAATTTCAATTTTGTGCGTAAAAAATTCCCGATACAAATTGCAAACTACCACACCGAAAGAATTTTCCTCGTTGCGCAAAACAAGATCGTGAAGCATGGAAAATTTAATCAAATCGTTCGCCGTATAATCCAGCAAAACGTCTCGCACCACATAATCGCAACGACATCTTATTGCCACTTTAGAAGCAAGCGCCTGCATTTTTTCGTCTCGCCCGTCTAAATTATCGAACGCCAAACGCAAATAATCCTCTATTTCAGGAATATCGGCATATTGCTCCGCCGCCTCATACCTCGTCGCGTTTGCGGTAAGCAGGAAGTTGGCAATCGTCTTATACTCCTCGTCGGGCAAACGATAAAAATAGCTCGCGGGCATTTCACCCGTTTCTCCGCGCAAACGTTCCAAATAGAACTTCGCTACCGCTTTGCGGGGATAAACCGTCGTCAAGCGTTCAAGAGAGAAAATCGCCTCCTCTATACGTCCCGTTTTACATGCGGCGACCGCGTGAAACCAAAGAACGTCGTCGTTATAAGCGAGTTTTTCTTTCAGTAACGTCAGCTTCTCATAGGCTTCTTCATCTAACCCCGTCTCACAAAGTGCGGTAGCGACACGAAACAAATCCTCTACGGATTCCGGCTGTAATATCGCAAGACGCCGCCCCACTGCTTTGGCTCCTTCGGTATCTCCCTGCGCACCGAGCACCGCGCAATAGGTTGTAAGTGCAGAAACGTCATCAGGTTTTGTTTCAAGTAGCTTTCTGCATTCCGCTGCCGCCCCTTCGGTGTCTCCCGAAAGCAACATACAAAGTGCAGTAAGTCCTGAAGCGGATGCATAATCTATACTTTCCGGAGGAATCTCGGCAAGCGCATCGCGCGCCTTGTCCAATTCTCCCGTACGAAGATACATAAGCCCCGTTTGTATCAAATCGGGATTACCGATAGCCCCATCTGCAGAATACACAATGCGCAGTTTCGGCTTTTCCGCCTCGGGATACACCCAATCAGAAAGATTTTCAACATTGTAAGCACGTCGATAATAGAGCTCCGATTGAAAATCGTCACCCATATTCATAAAAGCAACGGCAAGTCCTTCATAGCCCTCAATGAAATCGGCTTCGTTACAGGTGTCGAGAAAGCGGAACCACGAATCGGCACATAGCGAATAGAGTTCCAACGCCTCGTATATATCGCCATAAAGCGCGGAAGCATCCGCACTCGGCTCGTACATCCCGGCACGTTTATTGAGCATAGTGAGCGCTCCCAGATAATCTCCCGATTCATACCGCTTTTCCGCGCTCTCCATGAAAAATTCATCGCTGAAATCCAGCTTGATCACTGTATCGTTTTTTTTCATCTCTAATTCCCGAAAATTTTATCGATATCGTTTTGTCCGAAAAGATAATCGGTATTACAATCATGACAATGGACGCAAATACTTCCTTCGTCTTTGAGAAGTTTTTCCGCCTCCGCCTTGCCCAGAGAAGAAAGCGCCCGAATCGCTCTTTCTCGCGAACAGCGGCAACAAAATCTGATCTCGCGATCTTCGCTTTCGTTTACCCCGAATGCTTTCAATATTGTCTCCGCGCCCCCTTCTTCAATCAAAGTAGAAACACGGGAATATTGTTTGATGGTTTGTTCCGCTTTGTCAAGATTTTCCTCGCTGGCATTGGGCAAAGGCTGTAAAAATACGCCGCCTGCACCGAGACAATTTCCGTCTCTTCCAATCTTCACGCCCAACGCAATAGCAGTCGGTCGCTGTTCGCTGGTCAAAAAATATGCCGAAAAATCCTCTGCGATCTCTCCGGAAACAAGCGCGCCCGTTCCCACAAAAGGAATCCCTTCCCCGTCGTCTCGAATGACGGTAAGAGTTCCTTCTTTGCCGACACATCCGCCGACATCGAGTTTTCCGTCGCCTCTAAGCGGAAGCTCCGCCTCCGGGTGTTCTATAAAACCGCGAATATTTAAAGCGCCGTCTCCGGAAACGGATATTTTTCCTCCAACGCCTCCTCCGTCTATGGATACGGACATCGTACTTCCTTCGGCTTTTAACCAACTGCAAAGATAAGCAGTTACCGTGAGAGTCCGCCCCAACGCCGCCGCGGTGACGGCAGACAAGCGATGACGATCGATCGCTTCTTGCACGACAGCCGTTGTGTCAAGTACGGCAAGAGAAATTTCATTTCCCCAAATGAGCGTTTTATAAAGTTTGCTTACCTTTTTCTGCATATAAAATTCAGCCGATCGCTTTTTTCCTTATTCTCACCAAGATGTCCTTCAACGGAAAGCACGCAAAATCCCGCATCTTCCAACGCCGAGACAGTACTTTCCACCTCGTGTATATACTGAATATGATGTTCGTCAAACCGGTCAAATGCTCCGTCTGCGCGTCTGAGAAACAAAGTAACATCCATCTCGACAAAATCTTTTTTCAGAGTATTGAAAGAGAGATAAGTCATCTCCTCCCTGTCGTCTGCAAAAATATTATTCGCAACTTTTTCTCTTAATTTGTATGGTGAACTGATATCAAACCAAAATACGCCGTCTTTTTTGAGCGCAGCCGCAATACGACGAAACGACGTTTTTAACTTTTTTTGAGGGATATAGTTAAAACAATCGTTTGGCGAGAGGATAAAATCATATTTTTCCGGTACAATCAAATTTGCGGCGTCGGCGAAGAAAAAAGAAATAGAAAGATTCTCTTCCCGCGCAAGATACTCCGCTTTGGACAGCATTGCCTCGGAAATATCTGCACCGCTCATATGATATCCAGCGCGACAGAGCGCGCGACTGAACGCTCCGCTTCCGCAACCGAGTTCAAGTCCTTTTCGTCCTGCGCTAACCGAAGATAATCCGTTTAGAAAATACTGCGACCATGTAAGATAGCCGCAGTCGTCGTTTAATTCTTCAAACTTATCGGCGAGAAAATCGTAAGCCCGCGTCATTGTCTATCTCTTATTGAGCATCTTGGGCGGATGCTTGGGTTTCTTCTTTTTCTTTCCGCCTTCTTCCGCAAGCGCGCGCTCACGTTCCTCGAACTGCTTATTATATTCCACATACTGCTCGTCATTCTTATGCTCGTCTTCGTATGCTTTCACATCTTCTTCAATCTTATTCTTGCTTTCCTTCAAACGCTGTAAATCATCGCGGGAGAACGACTCGGGCAGTTGATATACTTCCAGTCCGTCGTCGATGGGCTTTATAGGACGGCATACTAACTTGCTCTTTCCCTGAGCAACAATCATTCGACGATATTCGCGCAACGCCGCGCTTTCTGATACGCTTGCACTTTCCGAACCGACATTTTCGCCGGTTTTTCCGTTTTTGTTATAGAGTCCGCGCCCAACTGCCACGCCAATATTCGGATTAACGAATTTATCGAATGCCCATTGGCTGTAATCCATCCACACTAACATTGTATAAGAAAAACTGATAAGAAGCAACAGAATAACGCCAATCACCGTAAAGAAAGACCCTAAGAAAAATAAGGCGAACGGGATAAAGGCGACAACCGCAAATACGATCGTCTGCGGAAGAGTACCGAATGTCATAATGACGGCATTACGGAACAACGCCCATACGCCCTGTTTATAATTTACTCCGAGAGAGATCATCCACAGACTGATAAATGCGGCTATAACGACAATAATATAACCAACCACCTTCGAGACAATCATCCAACCTTTCAACGAATTGTCGGATATAATATACATATCGGCAAGATTGCTCATAGTCTGCACGATAAAC
Organism: uncultured Clostridia bacterium; assembly: GCA_964521125.1. Classification (GTDB taxonomy): domain Bacteria; phylum Bacillota; class Clostridia; order Christensenellales; family Borkfalkiaceae; genus Gallimonas. Next base: position 30,805 of record CAZFPP010000001.1, on the reverse strand, counting down.
AGAATCAATGTAAAGAAGACCACCGCTTCAAGTACATTCAAAAAATTACGTTTAATCCCGCGCAGAAAATCATTGGCAACGAAAATCCCCTCCGTCCAAATCAAATTTCGGATGATATACATTCCACCCGAAATACCGACTGCCGCGATTACCGAACCGAGAATAAATAGAGCGAAAAAGAAAAGATCAGACTGAAATACCTGCCATTGAGCTAATTCCATTAAATAATCTGTCTGTATAACGGGATAGCCCATCATGAGCCCGGCTCCGTAAGGACCGTTTGCGTTCTGCGCCATCATAACAAGATACCGCCAAAAATAAATAGCGATAATCGGCAGAAAAGTAATGAGAACAAGAAGATTAACAAGCATCAATCTTCCGAATCTTCCCTTTAAAATATCCCAAAAAAGAGCCCAACGACTGGACGGAAGCGTACTGCGCACATAATCGTCGCTACGCTCCTTTCCTTCCAACCACCGAGCCACCAATCCTCTGCGTTCTCTGTCTGCCATCTCAACACTCCAAAATAGCTGTGATTTTTCGCCAAAATAATTACGATGGCATTATTGTACTACAAAACGGAAAATATTTCAATCAAAATCCGATAAATTCTTTGACTTTTCACAAAAGCTATGGTAAAATATGCATACTGAACAGAGGAGCGGTCGAGTATAAGTACTCCGCCTGAAAAACCGTAAGGGGTTTTGATGACGACGGACAAAAGGACATCGCCGCCGAAACGAGCGGACACCTTTACGCCGCGCGTTGGGAACAAGGGAGAATACCTTTGTTACTGTCACCGCGGTGATGCGCTTTTCGGTAAGATGCATTTCGGAATTCGTAGGCGGCGGTGAATGATCACCGCTTTTTTGTTACCTGCATAATTAAGGAAGAAGGAGACGTTTCTATATGCAACCTCAAAGAAAATATAAAGTCGCCGTTGTCGGCGCAACAGGCATGGTTGGTCAGCGGTTCATCTGCTTACTGGAAAACCATCCTTGGTTTATTCCTGTAGCGCTGCTGGCAAGCGAGCGCTCGTCCGGCAAAAAATATCCCGATGCGGTAGGCGATAAATGGGCGATGAACACCCCTATCCCTGCGTTTACGCACAATATGACGGTGCTTAACGCTGAAAAGGACGCAAAGAGTCTCGTTGGAAAAGTGGATTTTGTATTCTGCGCCGTCAATTTGGAAAAGCAAAAAACACGCGATCTCGAGGAAATGTACGCTAAGTTGGAGATTCCCGTTGTTTCCAACAATTCGGCACACCGTTTCACGCCGGACGTTCCCATGCTTATTCCCGAAATCAACGCCGAACATACTGAGATCATCCCTGCACAGCGGGCGCGGCTCGGTACCAAACGCGGATTTATAGCCGTGAAATCCAACTGTTCCCTGCAATCTTATGTCCCTCTGCTGCATCCGCTAAAAAAATACGGCATAAAATGCGCGCTTGCTTGCACCTATCAGGCGATCTCAGGAGCCGGCAAAACTTTTGATACCATGCCGGAAATTGTAGATAACGTTATTCCATATATTGCAGGCGAAGAAGAAAAAAGCGAAAAAGAACCGCTTAAAATATGGGGGAAAATCGAAGGAGAAAAAATCATACCCGCGCAATCCCCTCTCATTACGTCGCAATGTCTGCGCGTACCCGTATCCGACGGACACACCGCAGCCGTATTCGTCAGTTTTGAAAATAAACCGACGAAAGAACAAATTTTGCGGGATTGGGCTGAATACCGAGGAGCGCCGGAAGATCTGGGACTCCCTTCCGCTCCCAAACAATTTTTACATTATTTTGAGGAGGATAACCGTCCGCAACCGAAACTTGACCGAATGATCGAAAACGGTATGGGCGTTTCGGCAGGGCGGCTTCGCGAAGATACGCTGTTTGATTATAAATTTGTCGCTTGTTCGCACAATACGTTGCTCGGCGCAGCGGGAGGATCAGTTCTGGTAGCGGAATTACTCGCCGCAAAAGGTTATTTTGATTGAATTTGATTGAGGGAAATAATTATGACAGGTTTTTTAAAGGGAGCCGCAACCGCACTCATTACACCGTTTAATAAAGACGGGGTAAATCTCAATGCCTTCGGAAAAATGATCGAATACCAGATCAACAACGGAATTAAGGCTCTTATCGTCTTAGGAACTACGGGAGAACCCGCAACCATGACAGAAGAGGAAAAGGAACAGGTAATCCAATACGCTATTACGAAAATCGCAAAACGCGTAAAAGTTATCATTGGTACGGGTAGCAACTGTACGGAAAAAGCCGTCTTGGCAAGCAAACGTGCGGAACGCCTTGGCGCCGACGGGATCCTTGCCGTTACCCCCTACTACAACAAGTGTACGCAGAACGGACTTGTTTTATATTATAGGAGCATCTGCGAAGCAGTACATATTCCCGTCATCTGTTATAACGTGCCTTCGAGAACAGGCGTAAATATTCTTCCGGAGACAATGGCGCGCATTGCCCAAATCCCCAACATGGCGGGCATCAAAGAGGCGAGTGGCAATATGGCGCAGGTTTTGGAAACAGCTCGGCTTATCCGCGGAAAATGTGACTTATATTCCGGTGAGGATCCGCTCAATCTCCCCATATTGGCGGCAGGCGGCACGGCGGTGATCTCCGTCGTCTCCAACTTAGCGCCGGCCGGCGTTTCCGCGCTTTGCGAAGCAGTGCTTCAAGGCAACTTAAAAAAGGCAAACGAAGAAAACGATAAATTACTTCCGCTCACGAAGGCATGCTTTATTGAGGTCAATCCTATACCCGCAAAAGCAGGGATGAATGCATTGGGATTTCAGGCGGGCACGCCGCGCGCGCCCCTCACCCCGTTAGAACCGGAACATGAAGAAATACTGAAAAAAGCAATGACGGACTATGGTTTGGAGATAACGACATGAACATCATATTATGCGGCGCATGCGGGAAAATGGGAAAAAACGTTACAGAACTTGCTACGGAAACCGATCACATTATCGTCTGCGGCGTTGATTTGTTTCCATCTCCCATGCCCTTTCCTGTTTATGAAAAATTTGACAAAATCGCCGAAAAAGCCGACATTGTTATCGATTTTTCTTCAGCGACTAATTTAGAAGAACGGCTTGCTTTCTGTAAAGAGCGGGAAATCGGTATTGTACTCGGTTCGACGGGGTACAGCGACAACGATGAATTGCTCATTCAGAGATATGCAGAAAAAATTGCAATTTTTAAAACGGGAAATCTGTCAATCGGAATCAATCTTTTACAGTTGTTTTCAAAAAAAGCGGCGGAAATTTTGGGGGACCGATTCGACGCAGAAATCGTTGAACGGCACCACCGCATGAAAAAAGACGCCCCCTCGGGAACCGCGCTTATGCTTTATAAAAGCATCAATGAAGGTTTCGGAGGAGGAAAAGAAATCGTTTATGGACGGGAAGGGCTTCCGGGTGCGCGAAAAAATAGCGAAATCGGAATTCATGCCGTACGCGGCGGAACGATTGTAGGCGAGCATGAGATTATGTTCGCCGGCGAGGATGAAATAATCACCCTTTCGCATTCTGCGAGGAGTCGCAAAGTCTTTGCTTCGGGCGCCTTAAAAGCGGCGGCATGGCTGAAAGGAAAACCGGCGGGACTGTATGATATGTCTGATCTTCTTGCAGGAATCGTATAATCAGTTGTCAAAAAATTAAAAGCTCTTGGTTAAATTATTCCAACGAGCTTTTTTTATCGACAAAATATATGATATGAAAAAACACGGATAAGTCATTTGCACTTTTTTCTCTATGTGCATATTTCTACCGCATGTTTCAATTTTTCCAACGCTTCTTTTAATACAGAACGGGGACAGGCAATATTGATACGCTGAAATCCGCTTCCGCCTTTCCCGAAGATAAAGCCGTCATCTAACCACAAGCCCGCTTTATTACGGATTAAATCTCTCAATTCTCTGTCGGACAGTGCAAGCTTCCTGCAATCTAGCCATAGTAAATAAGTTCCTTCCGGCTCGGTCATAGATATTTGAGGAAGATTCTCTTTTAAATACTCTTTTACGAACGCAATGTTTCCCGTAAGGTAAGACAAAAGTTCGTCTAGCCATTCCTGTCCGTAACGGTACGCCGCCTGGCAAGCAACAATACCCATTACATTCGACTGACTGTATCCTTGCGCGTTGAGTTCCGAAACAAATTTTTCGCGGATTTTATCATCTGCGATATATATGTTAGAATTGTGTAATCCCGCAAGATTAAACGTTTTAGACGGTGCGGTACACACAGCGCAATTTTTTTCAAACTCTGGTCTTATCGTCACAAAAACGGTATGACGGTGACCCTCATACACGAAATCTTCGTGAATTTCATCCGCTATGACGAATACGCCGTGTTTTAAGCAGATATTCCCCACATGCTCCAACTCTTCTCTCGTCCAAACGCGCCCAACCGGATTATGCGGATTACACAAAATAAATACTTTTACGTTATTTTCCGTAATCTTCCTCTCGAAATCATCATAATCAAAGACGTAATGACCATTCTCATTCCTTAATTCGCTCACAACAAGTTTTCTGCCGTTTTCCACTATACTCTCTTCGAATGGGTAATAAACAGGCTGACAAATGAGAACAGCATCCCCTTTTTTCGTAAGAGTGCGAATAAGAGAACAAAGCGAAAAAACAATCCCACAAGTTAAAACAAACCTTTTGGGATCGGGATTCCATGAATGCCGTGAGGAAAACCAGCTAAGAAGCGCACAGTAATATTCGTCCAGCGGTTCGGAATAACCGAAAATGCCGTGCTCTGCTTTTTCATGCAATGCCGCAATGACCTCATCACAGGTGCGAAAATCCATGTCTGCAACCCAGAGAGGAAGAACGTCCTTAGGCAGTCCTCTTTTCTCTGAAAAATCATATTTTAAGCTGTTTGTATTCCTTCTTTCAATTATTTTATCAAAATCGTATTTCATGCTTCGAATGCCTGTTTTAAATCTTCAATCAGATCCTCATCGTTTTCTATGCCGACGGAAATCCGCAAAAAACGCTCGTTAATGCCGCGCGCGTCGCGCTCCTCTTTGGGAACGTCGGCGTGCGTCTGCCTCATAGGATATGTGATTAAACTTTCCACACCGCCTAAACTTTCTGCATATTGAAAAACTTTTACTTCTCTCAACAGCTTGATTGCCAACGCCTCTTCTTTTACTTCGAAAGAGATCATTCCGCCGAAGCCCGTCGCCTGTTTTTGAGAAATTTCATATCCCTCATGATCGGGAAAACCGATATAATAAACTTTTTTTACTTCCTCTCTGTCGCGAAGCCACTCCGCAATTTTCTTTGCGTTATAACTGATTTTATCCATGCGGAGAGGCAGCGTCTTGATTCCGCGCTCAATCAGAAAACAATCAAAAGGCGCAAGACACGCGCCGACGGTCTTTGCATAATAACCGATTCGTTCAGCCAATTCCGCCGTTTTCGCTACGGCAAAGCCTGCAAGCGTATCGTTATGTCCGCCTAAATATTTCGTACCGCTGTGAATAACGATATCCGCGCCGAGCTCCAAAGGACGTTGATAATAAGGCGTTAGAAAAGTATTATCTACAATGAGAAGAAGCCCGCGAGAATGCGCAAGTTCCGCAAGTGCGGCGATATTCGAAACCATCATAAGCGGATTACTTGGTGTTTCCACATAAATGGCCGCCGTATGAGGACGAATAAGCGCCTCAACTTCATGTATGTTTGCCGTATCGGTAAAATCAAACGAAAGCCCTTCGAGCGTGTTCACATTGCGGAAAAGCCGCAGGCTTCCTCCATATAAGTCTTCGGAAGCTATAATATGTGCGGGTGCGGGAAGCAGCTTCATAACAGTGGTAAGCGCCGCCATTCCCGAGGAGAAGGCAAATGCAGCCGCGCCGCCTTCAAGCGTTGAGATTGTGTTTTCGAGGTGCGATCTCGTGGGATTGGAAAGCCGAGAATAGCTGAATTCCGATTGCACATCCACCCCCTTATGCACAAAAGTCGCCGATTGACAGATGGGCATGGCCAACGTTCCCCATTCGTCTTTGTGATTGCCGTCTGCATGCAAACACAGTGTTTCAAACTTCATATTTCGTTACTCCTTTCTGTGGTATGATAGGAATTCCAAAAATATTGATATTTCCTATGATGTTGCTATAAATTTTATCATGTCTTTTTATCGGTGTCAAATGAATATGCACAAGATAGAATTATTCCATCGAAAAAAACTTTGGCGAATTTTGCATTTTCAAATGAATATCGCTTGACTTATTTCGCTTATTTTGATATTCTATAAAAGCTTTCCGCTTTGCTGCTATGGCTCAGTCGGTAGAGCGCGTCCTTGGTAAGGACGAGGTCACCGGTTCAAATCCGGTTAGCAGCTCCAAAATATCCTCAACTATAAGTGGAGGATATTTTTTTGTGTACCCGTTGTGAGCCTGATGCGGCTCTATCGTTCAAAGTCACCGAACGACTCTTTGAAACACATCATTGTATTTTCCGCTTACATAGCAAACCGTTCATGTTGGACTTAATCCTGAAACTCAACTCGGATTCCTTCACCGTCTATGCCTGCAAAGGGATTTACAGCAAAAAAATAAATGCCGTAATAGTCAGTTTAGATGCAGATAATTTGCAGGTTCGAAACACAGTTTCCGCGCCTTAAAAAATAGAAAAAATTTTTTCGAAAAATTCGATGTCCCAGTTCAAGTCCAGCCAAATGGCAAATATGCAAAAAAGACAGTCATAAAATGAAACATTTTTGTCCAACTTTTTGGTTGCATAAAATTTGCATAATGTATGTATTTATGTGGAAAAAATTGCATAAAAAGAGCGAGATTGAATAATCCCGCTCTTTTTATTCACCGACAGTCATTTGGTGAATGAAAGATGGAGCTACTGGCCGGACTTGAACCGGCGACCTGCTGATTACGAATCAGCTGCTCTACCGACTGAGCCACAGTAGCGTTTTATATATTTGCCTTCCGCAAACACGCTCATATATTATAATTGAATGCTTGCAAAAAAGCAAGCATTTTTTATATGCAAATTTATATTTTTTTCTTTTTTGGCACAAAAAGCTTTACGCGTTGATGACATACTTCAACCAAAGCGTTTCCTCTGATTCCCTCTTCACCGTCAAAATCCCATACCACACTATCCGCCGTTTCGATTGAAACGCTGTTTCCGCTCAACGTGATAATATCTTTCTTTTTTATCTTACACCCGAATACAAACAGCGACGCAACCGAGAAAAGCGCCCCGATTCGGCGAAACAAATTCGGACGTTTTACCTGCTTGATGATAACCGTCTCCAATTTCCCGTCGCGCATACTTGCTTCACGGTTGATCGGGAATCCGGCAACCGATTGTCCGTTGAGTACAAATACAAGGACGGCATCCGTCCGTATTGTTTTTCCTCCTGAACTTACTTTTAAGGGAAATACTTCAAGCTTCATATTGTGCTTGAGTCCCTCAAACGCATAGGCAAGCGCACCGAGCGCCCGTTTTTTGTTTTGCGGAGTATGATATGTCGTGCTTGTAAACGCGCCTGCCGCCACGATATACATGGCGTAATGTTCTCCTACACGCATGCAATCAAGATCTTCGGAACGCCCTCTTAATATGACTTTAAGCGCACCTTTCACATTGCGAGGAATTCCAAGCGAACGCGCAACGTCGTTTACCGTTCCGGAAGGAATATAACCAAGTTGCACGCCGCTTGCTTCTGCACCGTGTAAAACGTTATTAAACGTGCCGTCCCCGCCCGAAAAAATGATCGCATCATACGTTTTTGCTCCTTCACGTACGCATTGTTCAAGATCCTTTGCGCTCTTTGTTTCATGCAAATCAACAATAGAATAACGGTTTTTCAACCGTCTTTCTATGTAGGAAAGTTTTCGCCCGATCATGCCCTTTCCGCTGTTTGGATTGTAAAGAAATAAACATTTCATATGTAACATATCTCAATTTTAACTTAGGTAGAATTACACAAAATAATCTTTCGCTTTGACAATCATCATACAAAGCTGTGTTTGCATATATCGCAGATCTTTGGCAAAAAGAATACCCTCAGAGATCTCTGTGCCACGTTTTTCGGCAGAGGATAGCGCAAGATTCCAGCTTTGGAACATGCTTTCCGTGTTTTCCGTACGCAACCCTCTCAACGAAGTCACCACGCTGCGTACTGCCGCTCGCGCCTGCTCTTGCGAGATATCCGCCCGCTCCAAGTCGTTTGCAGTCTCATAAAGAATCTCGGCTGAGGTATCCGTCGTCTCGATATTCGCCGTAATCTTACTTTTCTGCGCCGCTTTCCTGCCGCCAAGAGAAAAATCCTCGGTTTTTAGGATTAGAATACGCGTTTCTACCCCTTTATCCGCTATAACCTGAAGAACGTATTCCGCATCTGTTTGCTTGAAATAACAAGCAAGCACAACTGCATGCTCCCCATTATATTCAAGCAGATATCCCGCGCCGCCCAAAAAGTATACCTGACCCGCAATAGCGGAAGCCGTCGTATCTTCACAATCACGCACAAGAAAATAATAAGTTTTGTTCAGTGAAACGCGGGCATACGCTCTCCCGTACCAACAGAAGACGCAAATAAACAGAATAACAGTAAACAAAAAAACCGCTATGACTGCAAGAAAAGTAAACGCATCATTGCCGCGTTTATGTTGCCGATAAGAATTCATACCTCATTATATGAGGCAATATTCCACCGTTTGATTATACTATTTCATTTCGATATAATTCGAAATACATCCACCCGCTACATTTTGTTTTCTTCTCCTGAAAATATCCCCCGCCCGAACGGGATAAGAACAAAAAAACGAATAAATTTCCTGCACGCGCTTAGCGTCTGAGCAGCTCTCCCCCGCTTGATCTTTGAGTCCCGTCACGGAAACAGACTTCCCAAAACTTTCCGAAGGAGACAAAATCTCCAAAACGTCGCCCTCATAAAAGCGGTTCCTCATTTCCGCATATACGCGACCGTCCTTATAGTCGGTCACAACAGCAATAAATTCACACGTTCCTTTGGTCTGCGAATTGTCGTAAGAGATGGTTTCTTTGTTTTCGCCCAAAGCATAAGCGGTAGTATAAGCGCGGTGAGCGGCGCATTTCAATTCTTCCCCGAGCGTTTCCGAATACCCCCCGTCTAAAATGCGGCGATACGCGTTCACGACGGTAGCAAGGTAGTATTCGCTTTTCATTCTTCCCTCAATTTTGAAAGAACACACCCCCGCTCTTTGTAAGGCTCCCAAATGCTCGCTCATGTTCAAATCCTTACTGTTAAGAAAAAACGTTCCCTTTCCATCCTCGCCCACAGAAAGCCACCCCTTATCCTCTCGTTCCCGCGCGCGGATCTCATATTCAAACCGACATGCCTGTACGCATGCCCCGCGATTGGAAGAACGCCCGTCGAGATAGTCTGAAAGCAGACATCTTCCGCTGTATGAAATACACATCGCTCCGTGCACAAACGCTTCCAACTCCAAATCGGGATTTTGTTCGTGAATTTCCGCGATCTCCCGCAAGGAAAGTTCGCGCGCCAAAACGACACGACTTGCGCCCAGCTCCTTCCACACGGCGGCAGAATGCGCGTTCGTCGTATTCGCCTGCGTGGAAACGTGAACGGATAAATTCGGCGCGACTTTGCGGCAGAGACGAAACGCTCCTAAATCGGAAATAAGCGCCGCGTCCGCCTTAATTTCTTCCAGAAAACGAAAATACGATTCCAAACGGTTGAAATCGGCGTTTCGAGCATAAATGTTTGCCGCTACGTATACTTTTTTCCCTCTCTCATGTGCATAAGAGATTCCTTCGGCAAGTTCTTCGTCGGTGAAATTATCGGCGAACGTACGCAACGAGAACGCCTTCCCGCCAACGTAAACCGCGTCCGCGCCGAATGTAAACGCAAGCTTCAATTTTTGCAGATTGCCCGCAGGTGCGAGCAATTCGGGTTGATTCATAATATATTCCTTATATTTTTTTACTGACCGCCAAGCCCTCTCCGATTTCAAGGATCTGCGTTTCAAATTCTTTATCGCTTTGCAAAGCGCAAAGATATTCACGGATATGCTCTACAAGCATTCTGCGCTTTTTCGGCGGTTCTCCCCGAACCCATCCGAACAAAAGCACGTCGTCCGAAAGCAATACGCCGCCCGTTTTTAAAAGTCGCTTGCAATCGGGAAGATACTTTAAATACTGCACTTTGGGTCCGTCGAGGAAGATGAGATCGTATTTCCCTTCCAGCATGGGCAGGATCTCTCCTGCGTCTCCTTCATGAAACGTTACGCGTTTTTCCACCCCGAACAGACGGAAATGCTCCCGCGCGCGTCTTGCGCGTTTCGCATCCAATTCGATTGCCGTAAGCTGCGCTTTACAGCTCAATAGCATAGCGCATGAAGTGAGTCCTTCCGCCGCTCCGATCTCAAGAATACGAGCGGGAGAAAGCTCTCTGATTGCATTTAAAATGTACTCGAGCGTTTCATCTGTCGCCGTCGGATCACGCCCCTGTTTCGCCGTTTCCCGCATGGCGGCAAGGCGGGGATCGAGCATCATTTCTTCAACAAACTTTCTATCCGTCGCCATATCAATTCCACTCAACGGGACTTGCAGCCGCCTGCTCTTCGAAATGCTTGCCTAAAATCCGGTGAACGACCGGAAAAACCGACTTTCCGACCGATTCCGGAAGCGGTGTATCGTTATGAGTAAATAACCGCCCGAACAGCGCGTCAAGCACTTCAAGTTGTTCTTTATAAAGTTCCACTCCTTGATTATGCAAACGGAAATCCTCATATTCCGAGCGTGCGAGGGAAATGTCGCCCTCGTCAAGCGCAATAAGTATGGTATAATATGCCGTTCTGTATTTCCAACCGACCCCTCCATCGCGGCGGATGCGCAAGATAGACTTTTTTGCCTCATCAAGCTCGTCTTTCGCCATACATAAAAGCAACGTAACGCGAAAGAGAGAAAAGCGCATGATGGGATAGAAGATCTTACTCCCCCGAATAATGTTTACCGCCCTTTCCGCGCCGTCGAGATCGCGTCCTTTTAAACATGCTTCAAACGCCGCGAGCTGCGTCTGTAAGCGCAAAACACCTATCAAGAGCCACAGTACGGCGAGAAATCCGACGCAAGCGACAATTCCAAGCGCCCAATATTCAAGCACAAATGCCACCACCGCACAAGCGACGATTGCAATCTCCATTAAGACAACAAGAATAATGCTCCAAAGATGTTTTGAACTGTTTTTTTCCATTTTGATTTTCCTTTACTCTCAAAAAACCGCGCAAAAACGCGGCTTTTTTACAATTCCTGTATAATCGGAATGATCATAGGCGACTGCTTTGTCTTTTTAAAGAGATAACTCTTCATTGCGCGTTTAATCGCCGCTCCCAACTCGTTCGAATCGATATGGGGACAGCTCTCGATCGCCTTATCAACTACGTCTCTAAGCTCTCGCATATAATCGCGCTCTTCCGAAAAGACAAACCCTCTGCTCTCGATCACGGGATCACCGAGCAAAACGCCGCCCGATATCGCCGCCGTGACGATAAACACGCCCTCGCCCGACATACGCAACCTATCTTTTAAAACCTCGCTCGTTCCGTAATCTTCAAAACCTTCGCCGTCGATGAGACGCGCGCCTGCGGGGAAGCTCTCGCCTTGTTTGAGCGATTCATCTGTGATCTCTACGCACGTTCCGATATCGGGGATAAAGATTCGCGAAGACGGCATTCCCATCTCCTCTGCAAGCAAAGCATGACGTTTTAAATGGCGATACTCTCCGTGAACCGGAATAAAAAACTTAGGTTTTAACAGCGAATGCATAATCTTATGCTCTTCCTGGCAGGCATGCCCCGAAACGTGTATTTTTTCCAGGCTTTCATACACGACATTCGCGCCTTTTTTATACAGATTGTTGATTACACGATAGATCATGCGTTCGTTCCCGGGAATAGGACTTGCAGAAATGATGATCGTGTCGTTCGAACCGATCGTAATCTTGTTAAATTCGCCCGACGCCATGCGGGTAAGCGCGCTCATCGGCTCTCCTTGCGAGCCGGTAGAGACAATAACGATCTCTCTGTCGAAAAAATTCTTAGTCTTTTCCACGTCAACGAGAGCTCCTTCGGGAATGGATAGCTCGCCGATTCTCACCGCAGCTTCCACAACATTGAACATGCTCCGCCCCGAAAGCGCAACTTTTCTATGGTATTTTACCGCAATATCGATGATCTGTTGTAAACGATGCACATTGGAAGCAAAGGTGGCAACAATCAAACGTCTGTCTGCATTCTCTGCAAAAAGGTGCTCTAACGTCGTACCAACGACCTTTTCGCTCATGGTATACCCTGCGCGTTCGATATTGGTAGATTCGCCGAGATAGAGCAAGACGCCCTTCTTTCCGTATTCGGCGATCTCCCCGAGATCGATCGGCGCTCCGGCAACGGGCGTTAAATCGATTTTAAAATCCCCGCTGTGGAAAATAATTCCGTAAGGCGTTTCTATTGCCAACGCGAGCGCTCCGGCAATGGAATGGTTAACGTTGACAAAATTTACTGTAAATGCGCCCGCTTTTATACAATCGCCCGGAACAACGGTGCACTCTTTCACATTATTTAGGCGATGCTCGCGCAATTTATTGTCGGTAAGAGCAAGCGTCAGTTTGGTGCCGTAAACGGGAGTATCGGGATTGATTTCCTTCATCAAATAAGGAACGCCGCCTATGTGATCCTCATGACCGTGCGTTAAAAAGACGCCGCGGATTTTATTTTTGTTCTGTACCAAATAAGTGATATCCGGAAATACGAGATCGATGCCGGGCATCTCTTCCGTCGGGAAAATAATCCCGGCGTCTATAATAATGATATCGTTTCCGTATTCAATGGCGGTCATGTTCTTCCCAATTTCGCCAACGCCGCCGAAAAACAAAATTTTTACAGGCTGTTTCTTCTTTGCCTTTCTATTCGAAAGCTGTTTATCGTTTTTGTTTGCCGTGGGTGTTCTTTGAAATTCGCTAACCGTACTTTTCTTCGCCGCAGACGATGCGTTTGTCTTTGACGCATATTGTTCGCTGTCCGTGTTTGTTTTAACTTTTTCAGGCTGCGTCTTCTGACCGGAAGAGATCTTCGTCCCTCTCCCTTTGGCACGGGATTTGCGACTGGTTTTAAACCCTGCCGCTTCCATGGCTTCTTTACTCGTCATCTCGCCAAGACTGATCGTTTCCGGCTGTCGCATCCCGACGTCGTTTCCCTTTTTCGTCTGTTCGCGATTATACGCCTCTATTCCGTTTAAAATGGCAAGTTCAATTGCATTTTTTGCTTCCGTTTGACTGTTTGTTTTTTTACTATCCAAATATAACTCCTTTCTCAAGCTCCCGAATTACGACAAAATGAGAGAGCATTTTGCTCCCTTCCCGTTGATCGGTTCAGCGCTTCCGATTTTATTATCATATTTTTCAAACCGCTTGTGCGGTATCAATTCTAAGATTTATTTTACACCAAAAAATGAAAAAAGTAAATATCTTTCGGAAACATTTTTACAAATTTTCTTCCCGCACGCCGAAAAGCAAAAAAAATTTATAAAAGTGTTTCAAACGCTTGCCAAATGCAAAAACTTTGTATATAATAGCAGTATTATCGAATATTTATTCGGTAAATTTCCATAAAATGAGGTGTTGTGATGAGAGCGTATAACTTTTCCGCCGGACCTTCGGCGCTACCCCTTGACGTACTCGAAGAGGCGCAGCGCGAATTACTGGATTTCCAAGGGACGGGGATGTCCGTTACTGAAATATCCCACCGTAACAAAAAATTTGAAGAAATTGTGAATGAAGGCGAAGCGCTTTTGAGAAGTCTTTTGCGTATTCCCGACGACTATGCCGTTCTCTTTGTGCAGGGCGGCGCAAGTACGCAATTTGCCGCCGTTCCCCTTAATCTCATGCACAAGGGGAAAGCCGATTACATTGTAACGGGCAATTTTGCCAAAAAAGCCTTTCAAGAGGGGAAAATCTACGGAGACGCGGTGAAAATCGCCTCTTCCGAAGATAAAACGTATACCTATATTCCCGATGTTGAAAAGATCGCCTTCCGCGAGGGAACGGATTATGTACATATCTGTTCCAACAACACGATTTTCGGCACGCGCTATGTTGAATTTCCACAAACGCAAGCGCCTCTCGTTGCCGACATGTCGTCTGAAATTCTCTCCCGCGAGATCGACGTGAGCAAATTCGGCGTTATTTATGCGGGCGCGCAGAAAAATCTTGCTCCCGCAGGCGTTACCATCGTCATTGCAAAGCGGTCGCTCATTCAACAGCCCCTTTCCATCTGTCCCACCATGTTGCAATGGAAAGTACAGGACGAGAATAAAAGTCTTTACAATACTCCCCCTTGCTTTTCCATTTACATAGCGACGCTCGTTTTACGAAGACTTCAAAAGACGGGCGGCGTCAAGGCGATCAATGAGATCGACGAATACAAAGCGGGGCTGCTTTATGACTTTATCGACAATTCCCCGTTCTATACCAATAAAGTCGAAAAGAAATACCGCTCGATTATGAACGTTCCCTTTGTCACGCCGAGCGAAGATCTCGACGCCGCTTTCGTGAAAGGAGCGGCGCAAAAAGGTCTCGTTTCGTTGAAAGGACACCGTCTCGTGGGAGGCATGCGCGCTTCCATATACAACGCTATGCCCGTAGAAGGGGTACAGGCGCTGATCGAATATATGAAAGAGTTTGAAAGGGAGAATGCATAAATGAAAGTTTTAAAGTTAAACGCGATCAGCCCCGTCGCCGATACCGTATTCAAAGGTTACGAATATTCCGACAGTGCGGAAAATCCGGAAGGAATCATCCTCCGCTCCTATTCCATGCACGACTATTCTCTCGGAGATAATCTGCTCGCCGTTGCGAGAGCAGGCGCAGGCACAAACAATATCCCCATCGAAAAATGTACGGAGCACGGAATCGTCGTGTTCAATACGCCCGGAGCAAATGCCAATGCCGTGAAAGAGCTTGTACTATGTGAGCTGTTCCTCGGCGGGAGAAAAATCTTCGACGCCGCTAATTGGGTCCAAACGCTGCAAGGAAAGGAAGACGTAGCCAAACTCGTAGAAAAAGGAAAAGCTGCTTTTGCCGGGCAGGAAGTGCTTGGAAAACGGCTGGGCGTAATCGGTCTTGGCGCAATCGGCGCAATGGTCGCAAATGCCGCGATCGAGTTGGGAATGTCCGTTGCGGGATACGATCCCTTCCTTTCCGTAAAAAATGCCTGGCTCATCAATCACCGCGTAGAGTTTACTTCCGACTTAAATGAAATCTTCGCAAATTGCGATTATATTACGTTGCACGTTCCCCTCACGTCCGAAACCAAAGGCATGATCAATGCAAAAACGCTGGAGAAGTGCAAAAACGGCGTCGTCATCATCAATAATGCCCGCGGTGAGCTTGCCGTAAGCGGCGATATTGTAAACGCCGTAGCAAGCGGAAAGATTGCGCGCTATATTACCGATTTTCCCGAAGAGTCTCTACTCGGAAAAGAAAATATTCTCTGCGTACCTCACCTTGGCGCAAGCACGCCGGAAGCGGAAGACAACTGCGCTTATATGGCGGCGAAACAACTTGTTGATTATTTGGAGAACGGAAATATTACCAACAGCGTCAACTATCCGTCCGTCTCCATGCCTAAAACAAGTGCGGCGCGCGTTTGCGTTCACCATAAAAATATTAAAGAAATTCTTTCAAAATTACTTTCCATCATCGCTTCGCAAGGAATCAATGTGGCGCACATTCAGGACCAGAGCCGCGGCGAATACGCCTATCTCATCCTTGATCTCGATGAAAAACCCAGAGCGGCGTGTATTGAACTGCTACGTAGCGTCGCAGGCGTCATGCGGGTCAGAGTTTTGTAAAAATCCTTCAATAGAAAACAAGGCGCAACTGAATCTGCGCCTTGTTTTTCTCTACTCAACGATCGTTGCCATGTACTTCCGACGAAGACTTTATTATATAAAAAATGATCTACTTCGTTTCGCTGTACTTGTCCTCTTTGTTCCAGGAATACAGCCGGCGAAGCTCCTCGCCCACTTTCTCCAATTCGTGGCTCGCTTCCTTTTCGCGACAAGCGTTAAAGTGCGCTCTTCCGCCGCTCTTGTTTTCGGTTATCCACTTGGAAGCAAACGTACCGTCTTGGATCTCGGCAAGTACTTTTTTCATCTCTTTTTTCGTTTCATCGGTGATAAGACGTTTCCCGGTCTCATAATCGCCGAATTCCGCCGTATCGGAAATCGAATAACGCATTTTCTTGAAACCGCCCGCATAAATGAGATCTACAATGAGCTTCATTTCATGAATGCACTCAAAATAAGCGTTACGGGGATCGTACCCCGCTTCGACAAGCGTTTCAAAACCCGCTTTCATGAGCGCCGTCACGCCGCCGCAGAGTACTGCCTGTTCGCCGAACAAATCGGTCTCCGTTTCGCATTGGAATGTCGTCTCCAAAACGCCCGCGCGCGCGCCGCCAATGCCGAGCGCATAAGCGAGCGCAATATCCATCGTATCGCCCGTATAATCCTGATAAACCGCAACAAGATCAGGCACGCCGTGTCCTTCAAGATATTCGCTGCGCACCGTATGCCCGGGGCCCTTGGGCGCGATCATAAATACGTTGATGTAAGCGGGAGGAACGATTTGCTTAAAATGAATATTAAATCCGTGCGCGAATGCAAGATACTTCCCTTCCGTTAAAACGGGAGCGACACTCTCTTTATAGATGTCCGCCATCTTCTCATCCGGTGTGAGCATCATAATGATATCTGCCTTCGCCGCCGCCTCTTTAACAGAAAGCACTTCAAAGCCCGCCTTTTTTGCAACGGCATAGCTCTTACCGTCCTCGCGCAATCCGATCACAACGTCAACGCCGCTATCCTTTAAGTTTAACGCATGCGCATGCCCCTGGCTGCCGAATCCGATGACCGCGACTTTTTTCCCTGCAAGCCGTTTTAGATCGCAATCCGACTCATGAAAAATTCTCGCTGTTTCTGTTTCGGGATTGTATATTTTATTTGCCATAACCCGCCTCCAATGTATTTTTTTGTATAATATACCTTAATTATAACGCAACGTAATGCATTCGTCAAGCAATCGAGCAAAGGTTTTTTCTAAAACTTGTTTTAGCAGTTGATTTTTTGATAAAAGAAGTTTATAATAATTCAAAAGGAATCAACAAACATGAACGATAGCGTAACTTATTTTAACCTTACCGTTTTAACGGGAATGCTTTCCGATCCTTTGATCGCCGCGTTTAAGGATTACCGAAACAGGCCAACGGAACTTTCACGCGCTAATTTTCTGCATGAGTTATTTGAACGCCGCGCGGAAAATAACTTCTCGGAATACGTTTCCAAAGTCGTATTGTCCGATGAAAACGCCTTTTCGCGCACATGCGCCGCGGGAGAAACAATTTCGCCCTTTCTTCAAAAAGCATATATCAACGATTTAGTCGAAATCGGCAAAGCGCTCGATTTTACTTCTTCCGATTTTGCCATGGGAAGTCCCGCCTCACCCATTAAAAGTTGGGACGAAAAGGCGGCGAATCTGCTCTACGGCTATTATCAGAGCACCGGCTATGGAAAATATCTCTCGTATGCGGAATTCCGTTACGACCCCGTCCTCGGGATAATTCCCATTACCGCTCCCGTCGCCGTCAAGCTGGGCGATCTCAAAGGATATGAACATGAAAAAGCAGAAGTTTACGATAACCTCGAAAACTTTGTAAAAGGGCTTCCGTGTTCAGACATGCTCCTATACGGAGACAGAGGTACGGGAAAATCCTCTACCGTACACGCAATGGCGGATGCATTTTTCTCGCAAAAACTTCGCCTTGTGGAAATTTCAAAAGGAAATATCGCCGACTTAACTAAATTAAAAGATATCCTTTCAAGCATCCCGCTACGTTTTCTCATCTTTATCGACGATTTTTCTCTCGGCGAGCAAGACGACCGTATTTCCATGTTAAAAGTAGCGTTGCAGGGAAGCGCAGAACGTGCGGAAAATGTGATGATCGTCGCAACTTCAAACCGCCGTCATATCGTAGAGGAGAGCCTGTCCTCCCGCGAAAACAGTTTGCACCGCGAAGAAAACGAGCAAGATCTTCTCTCACTTTCCGATCGTTTTGGCGTCACCGTTTTATATTCCGCTACAAATAAAGCAGACTATCTTTCGATTGTCCACGCACTCGCGAAAGACGTAAAGCTTAAATATTCCGTTGAAACGCTTGATTCGCTCGCCGAACGCTGGGCGCTGCTAAAGGGAGGTAGGTCTCCTCGCAGAGCAAAACAGCTTGTGGGCTTCCTTTTTGCCTGTCAAAAAAAAGGGAAAGAACCAAATTTCTAAATAATTACACAGGGAACGTTCCCGAAGGCAAATGCCTTCGGGAACGGCGTTTATCGGGGCATGTTCCCGTCTGCGATTTCTCTTGCAATATCGTAAATGTCTCCCGCGCCCAGCACGAGGATAAGATCGTCTTTTTGTATTTTTTGATAAAGCCGCGTTTTCAACTGCTGAGGAGACTGCACATATTCCGCCTCTGGCAGACGGGACGCCAATGCATATGCGCTTCCTTCGCCGTCAAACGGCTCGCGGGCGGCGTATGTCCGATAAATCACGGGACTTTCCACCTCTTTCAGTACGGAGACGAATTCCCCCATCAAATCTTTCGTCCGGGTATAGGTGTGCGGCTGAAATACAAGCCGTACCGTTCCCCTGCACATGTTCTGCGCCGTCTCGAGCGCCGCCGCAATCTCGCGCGGGTGATGAGCGTAATCGCATATCATGGGCGCTCCGGAAAGAGAACCCACGGTTTCAAACCGCCGTTTTACGCCGCGAAAGCTTTCCAGCCCCCGTTTGATTTCCTCCGCCGTAAACCCGGAAAGCCGCGCGCAGGCAAACGCCGCAAGCGCGTTCAATACATGTACTTGCCCCAACACAGAAAGACGAACCGAAACAAGCGGAATCCCTCTTTCCGTAACAAGAAACCGGTACCGCTCCCCATCCGAAACGAGTCTTTCGGCGCGAATATCCCCCGCAAACAGACCGTACGAAAAATTGTGCGGTATCGTGCGGGCGCGCGCGTCGTCTGCGCATATCACGACTTTCTTCGCCAGCTCCGCAAATTGTACATAAGCTTCAAACAACTCCTCGTCGCTACGATAGCAGTCGGTATGATCTCGGTCAGTATTTAGGATTACGGCAATTTCGCTGTTAAGATGCAAAAAGCTGCGTTGAAACTCACACGCTTCGGTCAAAAAGTAATCTTTGCCCGAAGCGTAATAATTGCCGAGCAGCGTATCTTCTCCTCCGATATGGCAGGTGAACCCGCGTTCTCCCCGCAAAAAAACATGCGCGAGCATAGAGGTCGCCGACGTCTTTCCATGACACCCCGCAATAGAGAGTACGTGCGGATATTCCTCCGCAACCGCGCCCAGTAATTCCGCACGCGATAAGAGGCGTTTTCCCGCCCTCCTCGCGCAAATAAGTTGCGGATGCGCGCCATCGACCGCACCAGTATAAACGACTATGTCCTCCGATATAGACTCTTCTTCCCCAATGGTTACGGGAATTCCCTTTTTTCTAAGAGCCGAGGTAAAATTGCTCTCGCGCATATCGCTACCGCGGACGTGATAGCCGCGGTCGTACAAAAGGGCGGCAAGCGCGCTCATGCTTACGCCTCCGATCCCGACAAAATAAAAACTCTGCGCTTTTTCGAAAGACATAATACAATGTATGCGGTATGCCCAAAATAATGTGATAATAATATTTGAAATAATCTTTTAATATAAAAAGTAAATCCGAACTATTCGCTTGTAACAAGTAAATAATTCGGATTATCTTCTCTTGGTGCACCCTAAGAGGCTCGAACTCCCAGCCTTTGGTTCCGTAGACCAACGCTCTATCCAATTGAGCTAAGGGTGCTTCCGTGTTTTATCAAACACCATAACATTATAGCCATACAAAAAAAATTTGTCAACACATTTTGCGCAGTAAAAATAAATCCACAAAAAAATTTTTCTTGTGGATTTTCTCTACTGTTTTTTTTCGACAAAAAACACAAAAACTTGCCGAATTGTGTAATATTCCGTCGAATTGTGGATAAATTGTGGATAAATATTTTTTATTTCACGTTTTACGACACTATCTGTCAACAGAAAGTTCCCTCGGTTGTGGAATTTGTCGAGAAAGTGCATTACCCCAAATTTTATAGATTTTTTTGCGCCGATTTCATACTCCGCACGTACTCTTCTACATAAGGAACGCTATCGCTACCATGTTCTGCAATCAATCGCACAATCGCAGATCCTACGATCACGCCGTCTGCTATGAGCGAGTTACTTTTCACTTGCTCCGGCGTAGAAACGCCAAACCCGATCGCACACGGGATATTGCACGTCTGCTTAATACGGGCAATGAGATTTCCGATTTCTCCTCCGAGATTTTTTCTCTCTCCCGTCACTCCCAGCGAAGAAACACAATATAAAAATCCTTCCGCTTCTTTGGCGATGGTAAGCGCTCGCTCGTTGGATGTGGGTGCAACAAGAGAAATCAAATCAACCCCATACCGTTTACAAACGCACTCAAACTCCCCTTTTTCCTCGTATGGAACATCCGGCAGAATCAACGCGTCCATTTGTAGCGTCGCCATACGGGAAAGAAACGTTTCGATTCCCCGTGAAAAAACGACGTTCGCATACGTCATAAACGCTAGCGGAATATCCGTTTTTTTTCGCACGCGAGCAACCAGAGCAAAGACGTCCTCCGTAGTTACGCCTTTGGAAAGAGCGCGCTCGTTTGCCGCCATAATGACGGGTCCTTCCGCCGTAGGATCGGAAAAAGGGATTCCAATCTCAATCAGATCGGCCCCCGCCCGCTCCATAGCGAAAATGAGTTTTTCGCTCGTCCCGATATCGGGATCGCCGCAAGTGATAAATGGAATAAATGCTTTCCCGTTTTTGAACGCTTTTCTTGTGTTACTCATGAATATCCTCCCCGCGATACCGCGCAATCGCCGCGCAATCTTTATCTCCGCGACCGGAAAGATTCACGACGATGATTTGGTCTTGTTTCATTTGCGGCGCAAGTTTTTTGGCATATGCCACGGCGTGCGCGCTTTCGATAGCCGGTATGATCCCTTCCGTACGTGAAAGATACTCAAAAGCATCCACCGCCTCGTCGTCTGTAACGGGAACATATTCCGCTCTGCCCGAATCGTACAGATGAGCGTGCTCGGGTCCGATCCCGGGATAATCCAGTCCTGCCGAAATAGAATATACGGGCGCAATCTGTCCGAATTCGTCTTGACAGAAATAGCTCTTCATACCGTGAAAAATCCCGACTTTTCCCGTAGCGATTGTTGCCGCCGTCTCCTTGACGTTGATTCCTCTTCCTGCTCCCTCGCAGCCGATGAGCCTCACGTTCCGATCTTGGATAAAGTGATAAAACGCCCCGATCGCATTGGAACCGCCGCCCACGCAAGCGAGTACTGCGTCGGGCAAACGCCCCTCTTTTTCAAGCATCTGTTGCTTGATCTCCTTAGAAATGACCGACTGAAAATCCCGCACGATCGTCGGAAAAGGGTGCGGTCCCATCACCGAACCGATGACATAATGCGTATCCTCTACGCGTTTCGTCCATTCGCGCATCGTTTCGGAAACGGCGTCTTTCAACGTTGCCGTTCCCGTCTCCACTGCGTGTACTTTCGCGCCTAAGAGACGCATTTTATAGACGTTAAGCGCCTGCCTCTCCGTATCGAGTTTGCCCATGAAAATTTCGCATTCCATCCCAAAGAAAGCCGCCGCCGTCGCCGTTGCAACGCCGTGCTGACCCGCGCCCGTTTCTGCAATGACGCGCGTTTTTCCCATTTTTTTTGCAAGCAAAACCTGCCCGAGCGCGTTATTGATTTTATGCGCGCCCGTATGGTTGAGGTCTTCGCGCTTGAGATAGATTTTCGCCCCGCCCAGTTCTTTCGTCATGCGCTCCGCAAACGTTAACAGAGAAGGTCTCCCCGTATATTCGCAAAATAGCGTGTTTAGCTCGCGGTTGAATTGGGCGTCGTTTTTATAGTATTCATACGCTTCTTCCAACTCTGTCACTGCGTTCATGAGCGTTTCGGGCACGTACTGCCCGCCGTAAATACCGAATCTTCCTTTCATTTATACCTCCCCGCGGACGATATTCGCAATCGCCCGCATTTTCATAATATCTTTCACGCCGTTCGTTTCAATCCCCGATGACAGATCGACTGCGAACGGTTTCGTTTGCTTTAACACATCGGATAGATTTTTTTCATTCAATCCGCCCGCAAGAAAATATCGACGCTTTATCTGATGTAAAATACGATAATCAAATTGCTTGCCTTCCCCTCGACCGCCGTCAAGCAGAACATAGTCGGCAGGAAATTCCTCGATCTGAGCAAGGCTGACGCCTTCATCGACGACGAACGCCTTGATCACGGGTTTTCCCGTCCTTTTTCGAATTCTTTCGCAAAATGCCGCGCTCTCATGCCCGTGTAGCTGTATCAAATCGAGGCAATCGCTCAATGAAATAATCCGATCTTCCTCTGCATCTACAAACAGCCCAACCGCCTTGATGGCTTTGGAAAGGCGAGAACGTAATTCCCGCAATTCCGCTTCGTCGATACTGCGGCGGCTTGGAGGATAGGAGACGACAAATCCCGCATAATCGGGACGAATCTCGTTCGTATCATCGATATCTTCCGCCCTGCAAAGTCCGCAGAATTTAAGTTTTACGCTCATACTTTGCCTCCCCGATAAACGCCGCGCGATTTTGAGAACGCATAAGCGCTTCCCCGACGAGCACTGCATCCGCTCCCGCATTACGTGCGGCTACGGCGTCTGCGGGCGACAGGATTCCGCTCTCCGCAATAAATAGCTTATCCGCCGGTATATAACGGCGCAGATGTATGGCACGTGAGTCGTCCACCGTAAAATCCTTGAGATTGCGGTTGTTGACGCCTATCATGTACCCCCCGCATTTGAGCGCAAGCTCGATTTCCCGTTCATCGTGCGTTTCTACAAGCGCGGACAACCCAATTTCGCGGCAGACCTGTAAATATTCTTCCGTTTTTCCGCCAAGCGCCGCAATTATGAGCAAAACCGCATCTGCACCCATCGCGCGCGCTTGATAAATCTGATACAAATCTACGGTAAAATCTTTGCGAAGCATAGGAAGCGAAGATCTTGCACGGATATCACAGAATATTCGATCGCTCCCGAGAAACCATCGGGGTTCCGTAAGTACGGAAAGGCAATCTGCGCCCGCTTTCCCGTAATCTTCTGCAATTTGCACGGGGTGAAAATCAGGGCAAATCATTCCTTTGGAAGGAGACGCGCGCTTAACTTCTGCGATGACGGAAAGCCCCTTTTTCGCTACGGCATTTTCAAAGAGAAAACGCTCCCGTGGGCAACATTCCGCCTGTCTCCTGCATTCGGAATAACTTACAATCCCTTTCTCCACTTCCGCGCGTCGCGCGCTTTCCTGACATAACTGTGTTAAAATATCGTTCATAACTGTCTCGAACGCGCCGCAAACTCTTCCGCTTTTTGCAACGCTTTTCCGCTATCCAACGCCTCCTCTACGAGCGATATTCCCTCCTCTACGGGTACTCCTCGGTAAAGATGCAATGCGAATGCGGCATTTAAAAGAACGGCGTTGCGCTTTGCACCCTTTTCCCCCGAAAGAATCGCATGAAAAATCGCAGCGTTTTCCTGCGGAGTTCCCCCGACGAGTTCTTCCTTTTTGCAGAGCGGAAGTCCGTAATCGGTCGGCGAAAACGTGAACAATTCGAAGTTTCCTCCTTTGAACTTACAAGCTAAAGTGGGCGCGGACGGAGATATTTCGTCCAATCCGTCCGTTCCGTAAAAGACCATACCGCGATCGATACCGAGTTTGGAAAGGACGTGCGCCATAGGCTCGACAAGCGTTTCGGAATATACGCCCATCAGTTGTGTTCCGATCTTTGCCGGGTTAGTAAGCGGACCCAGCAGGTTGAATACAGTGCGGAAAGGAAGCTGTTTACGGACGGGCGCAACGTATTTCATCGCCGTATGATATCTTTGCGCAAACAAAAAGCAGATTCCCGTCTCTTTTAGCAGTCTTGCCGAGCCATCCGGTGAAAGCATGAGATTAACGCCAAGCTCCTCCAACAGATCTGCCGCGCCGCATTTAGACGTCGCCGCGCGGTTTCCGTGCTTTGCGACGGGAACCCCGAGACTTGCAAGAACGATCGCGCTTGTTGTGGAAATATTAAACGTATCTGAATGATCTCCGCCCGTTCCGACGATTTCCAATGCGGAAATCTCCGACGGGAATTTCTCGGCATGAGCTCGCATTGTCTTTGCCGAAGCGCAAATTTCGTCTACCGTTTCTCCTTTTACGGCCAGCGCGGTAAGATACGCCGATGTCAACGCTTCGGTGCTCTCTCCGTTCATGATCATGTTCATGGCGTGTTCCGCTTCTTCAAACGTAAGCGACTTCCCGCCGACTAATTTTTCAATTGCCTGTTTCATCAATCCCTCCTTGCTTATCTAAGATCAAGAAAATTTTTTAAAATGAGTGCGCCTTGCGGCGTAAGAATAGATTCCGGATGAAATTGCAATCCGAACGTATTTGCTTTTTTGTGTTTTACCGCCATGATCTCTCCGTCCTCTGCCCTTGCAAGCACTGTAAGCACGCTTGGAAGAGAACTTTCTTCGGCGGCAAGCGAATGATAACGCGCCACGGGAATTTTATTCGGCAAACCGGAGAATAATCCGTTTGAAGAAATTTCGATAAGAGACGACTTCCCATGCATCAGCTGTTTCGCATAAACAATCTTCCCGCCGTAAGCCTCGCAAATTGCCTGATGTCCGAGACAGATACCAAGCACCGGAACTTTCCCCTCCGCTTTGAGTACAAGTTCTTCGCAAATACCCGCGTCTTTCGGTCTCCCGGGACCGGGAGAAAGTACGATATGCGTGGGTTGCTTGGCAAGCGCTTCCTCGGGAGTCAGGACGTCGTTGCGGACGACTTCGATATCGGGTTCAAAGCTTCCCAGCATCTGATAAAGGTTATAAGAAAAACTGTCATAGTTATCAATAATAAGAATCATAACTCGCTCCCCAATGCGCGCACGACTGCCCGCGCTTTATTTTTGCTTTCTTCATATTCCATTTCGGGAACGGAGTCGGCAACAATACCCCCGCCCGACCTTACATACACTCTGCCGTTCTTTTTATAGGCGAGCCGAATGGAAATGCAAGTATCCATATTCCCGTTGTAACCGAAATACCCGATCGCTCCACCGTAAATGCCTCGTTTGTTATTCTCCGCCTCTGCAATGATCCTGCATGCGCTGAGCTTTGGCGCTCCCGAGAGCGTTCCCGCAGGAAGAACCGCGTCAAGCGCGTCGAGTGCCGATTTATCTTCCCGTAATTCCCCGCTTACGGTTGACCCGATATGCATAATACAAGAAAAGCGCTCGACATTCATATATTTTTCCAATTTTACCGTACCGAATTTACACACTTTTCCCAAATCGTTCCTCCCGAGATCAACAAGCATATTATGCTCAGCGCGCTCTTTTTCATCTGCAAGCAATTCGCGCTCTAATGCCGCGTCCTCCTCCGCCGTTTTGCCTCGCGGACGGGAACCTGCCAACGGATAAGTTGTCACCTTGCGGTCGTTGAGCTTGACAAGCGTCTCGGGCGACGCTCCCGCGATCTCCACGTCGCTCCCCGCAAAATAGAACATATAGGGAGAAGGATTCGCGCGCTTGAGCTCCCGATAGACGTTGAACAGGCTTCCCTCGTAGCGTGCCGCCCAGCGATTGGAAAGCACGCATTGAAAGATGTCTCCTTCGAAGATATATCGCTTTGCCCGTTTTACCATGGCGCAATATTCTTCTTTGCTGAATAACGGTTGTAAATCTTCAAGCAACCGTCCGTCTTTTTCCGTTCCCGAAAAGGAATGGCAAATCGTCATTGTGCGGTCGATTTCAAGAATCGCACGGTTAAGTTCCCGTTCCAGGTCGCGATTCAAAGATACGTTTACGATATAATAAATTAAATTTTCAAGATGATCGATCGCGATCACCCGATCGAACAGCATGAGATCGACGTCGTTGAATCCCTCTTCGTCTACGCCGTTTAGCACAAGAGTCGGTTCGCTGAAACGGATATAGTCGTAAGAAAAATATCCCACAAGACCGCCTGTAAACGGCGGAAGTTCTTTGATTTTCGGTCCGCGATTGTCCGCGATCGCTTTGCGGATATACGGACGGGGATCGTCGCAATCCAATTGCAAATTAAGCCCTTGTGAAATTGTAATTTTCCCCTGTCTGCAAGCTATTACGGCTTTTGGCTCATAACCGAGGAAAGTATATCTTCCCGTATTCTTTTGATCGTCTGCCGATTCAAGCAAAAATACGTGTGACGAAACGCGCTTCAACGCAAAAAGGATTTCCTCCGGCGTGAACGTAAGCGACTCTTTAACAAAAACAGGATAACTCATATATCCTTCGTTTTTAAATTGCTGTAATTGAAGTACTGTTTGCATATCTTCTCCTTCTATTTTGTTCTGTTCCCTAAAAAAAAAGCCCTTGACAAAAAACGTCAAGGGCGAAATTTTCCGCGGTGCCACCTTGTTTTGAGCATTGCTCCTCTTTCGGGAACCGTCATTCCCTGCGCAACTCACGCTTGCGCCCTCGTCGACTCATTTAAAGTCGCCCTCGGCAGTCCATATTCTTCGGTTCCGAACGCCCGCATTTCATCACCGCGGACTCTCTGTAGATCGGTTTCGCCGATTTTTTTCTGCTTCATCGGTTTTCTTTATTATAGCTCTACAAATGCGGTCTGTCAAGGAAATTTCCAAACATTTTTCATATATTTTCAAAAAAACTCAGAAAAATTCGTGATTTTACGCAAAAAAGTTAAAATTTATACATATTTATGCAGTATTACATTTTTATGCTACTAAATCGAGATCGGAATCGCGCAGAATATAAGATTGCGAAGTACATATTTGTGAATCGCGCTCATAAAGCACGGCAATACTGTCGCTCGCACGTACCGTTAGCAGAATATCGGAAATATCAAAAGATTGACAAATCGTATACTCTGTTCCGTTCACAATAATCGCCGCCAGTATGTCCGTCGATTGCAACCCAAGACTCTGCGCGATCGAAGCGTCGTTCACGGTATCAATCACAACTTCTTCCACAATTTTTCCGTATCCCGTACTGCTGTCGTAAACATACCTGGAATTACGCGAGTCAACCGTTACGCCGAGCACGGGTTTATATACTCCGTTTGTCGAATCGTTGCCGTCATTGGCGTAATAGATGATATTGGCGACGGTATTTCTTACAATTTCAAGAGGCACGGCATAGTTGATATTTTCATCACTGGTAATGCCGGCGTTGGTAATACCGATAAGCTTTCCTTCCGCGTTGAAAAGCCCGCCTCCGGAATTTCCTTCGTACAGCGGCGTATCGATACGAAGAGAGCGGTACTGGCGTGTAGTTCCGTCGATATTCAAAGAGATATATTCGTTCACCGTGCTGATGATCCCCTGTGTAACGCTGATTCCATACCCTTCGGGGTTACCAATCGCGATTGCCGTTTCGCCGACGTGGAAATCTTCGGCAAGAGAAACCGCCTGCGCATCCTCGTTGATCGCTTTGATTTCAGCCGTCTTAACGCGCAAAACGGCAATATCCGCAGTCACCGATCCTCCTACGTATTCCAACTCGATCGCATAATCTCCGCCTTGATAAACGGTATATCCGTCCTCGTCTTTATCGGCTTGGTTATCCCCGTTTTCGTCTACCGTAACGGGAACGCCTTCGCTGCCGTAAAGATACCCGTAAATTTTCCGTCCGATTTTCGAACCGCCGTTTTTCTCGCTGTCGGCGCTGCTGTAGTAAACGACGTGATAGTTCGTTACAATGTAAGTGTAACCGTTTTCTGAAGTATCCATATTATAGATGACGGCAGCGCCTGTTGAATATGTCGTATTGGAAGTTGTGGTATATATGGGCCTCCCCATCATATCCCAGCCGACGATACTTGAAGTCGTCACGACGAATATCGAATAAATTTTCATAGCCGATAACAGGCACTTATTGATGACAAGCGAGGAATTATCGGAATTAACGGAGAGATATAATTCGAGAAATTCAGAATAACTCAGATCGCTGTTTCCCGTTTCTTCTTTATACTGTTCATAGATTTCGGTAATGGAAAGGTCTTTTCCGTCCGCTCCGTTCGTCACCGTGAACGAGCCCGTAGAACCGTCGGAATAAGAAACAGTAAAGATATCGGATAAACCGTCAGAACCCGTTTTTTCAATAGACGTCACATAAACCGCGTCGTCAGACGAACATCCCACCGCCAACAAGCCAAACGCCAAAACAAGCATAAGCACAACGGCGTATCGCATGATTTTTTTCATTGTTTTTTGCATAATAAACTTCCTTACAAATAATTCTCCTTTTATTATAACCGCAAATATTATAAATTGATTGCGATATTATTAAATAATGTTAAGTATAGATGAAAAATTGTGAAATTTTTTTTCTATATCTCATATGAAAAAAATTCCCTGTACGTACAGGAAATTCATGTTCAACGAAGATCCGAGTGCGCCTGTAAGCCGGGTTCTGTCGTGCGCGGTCATTTATCTAGGCTTACCGTTACCAATAAGCTCAAGCGTTATTCACGGCTTTGTTCGGACGGGCAACCCACATGAACAAAGCCCAAACTTGCATCGGACGGGGTTTACATGGCACGGGGCGTTACCGTCCCGTCGGTGAGCTCTTACCTCGCCTTTCCATCCTTACCGCTTGCGCGGCGGTCTATTTCTGTTGCACTTTCCTTAAAGTCGCCTTCACCTGACGTTATCAGGCGTCCTGCCCTTTGATGCCCGGACTTTCCTCATCGTACTCTTAGGTACGCCGCGGCCGCGCAGCACACTCGAATCGTAATTATTATACCACATTTTTCAAAAAAAGGCTTGTTTTTTGAATAAAATATGATAAAATAAAATTAAGCATATTTAGGGAGGAAATCAATGAAGAAAACTAAAATCGTCTGCACGCTTGGTCCCGCTTCCGATAGCGAAGAGATCATCGCCGCAATGGCGGACGCCGGCATGAATGTAGCAAGAATCAACTTCTCGCACGGAACACACGAACAACACGCCAAAAAGATCGCTATGATCAAGAAAGTGCGTGAAGAAAAGAATATTGCGCTGCCCATTCTTCTCGACACGAAGGGTCCCGAATTCCGCATTAGAACGTTTGAAAACGGGAAGATTTTATTACATGAGGGAGACGTATTTACGTTTACTACCGAAGAGATCGTGGGAAACGAAACAAAGGTTTCCGTCTCTTATAAGGGAATTTGCGAAGATCTGATTGTCGGCGATAAAATTCTGCTCAATAACGGTCTGATGATTTTCGAAGTGACCGAAGTAAAAAAACCCGACGTCATATGCAAAGTCGTTATCGGCGGAGAGTTGAGCGACAGAAAGAGCATGTTCTTCCCCGAAAAAGAACTCAACCTGATTTATCTTTCAGAACAGGATAAAGCCGATTTGCTGTTTGGAATCGAGCAGCAGGTAGATTTTGTAGCCTGCTCGTTCGTTTCGAGAGCGCAGGATATTCTCGACGTGAGAAATTTCTTAAAAGAGAACGGCTCGACGGATATCGACCTTATCGCAAAAATCGAAAACCGCGCGGGCGTGAACAATCTCGACGAAATATTACAAGTTTCAGACGGAATCATGATAGGGCGCGGAGATATGGGCGTGGAAATCCCCTATGAGGAACTGCCCGATATCCAAAAGAAAATTATAAGCGCGTGCCGCAGAGCGGGCAAGCGCTGCATTACAGCAACGGAAATGCTGGAATCGATGATAAAACAACCCCGCCCCACCCGTGCCGAAATTTCCGACGTGGCAAACGCCGTTTATGACGGTTCGAGTGCAATCATGCTCTCCGGAGAGACGGCGGCGGGCGCTTATCCCGTGGAATCGGTGCGGGCAATGGCGAGGATCGCGTTGCAAGCGGAAAATAAGCCTGAATTTATTCAGACAGTTGACGACAGCGAATATCTTATTCGCGGGCTTTCCGATGCTCTCTCTCATTCCGCATGTCTTATGGCGCGCGATGTGAAGGCGAAAGCGATTGTTGTGTGCACGCGCACAGGCGGCACCGCGAAGATGGTCTCTCGCTTCCGTCCGATGATCGATATCATAGGAATGACGACGGACGAGAGAAGCTACCAGAAGCTTGCATTAAGCTGGGGCGTTCTGCCCGCGCTTTCCGAGGAGTACAACTCCATCGACGTTCTGTTCCATTTTGCAAAGCAAGCGGCAAAAGATTCAGGTCTGGTGAAAAAAGGCGACGTTATTGTCATAACGGGCGGCTCACCAAACGGAAAGAGCGGTAACAGTAACCTCATCAATATCGAAACGATCTAAAAAATAAGCTCCAAAAACCCCGCTCTGCATATCAAAATGCAGAGCGGGGTTTTTACCGAAACTACCAATTCCCAGCGATTGCATCGCCGATCCTGCTTTGGCCGTCCCGAGTTTTATCTGTTGTCCTACACTTCCGCAACACGGGCATTCCCTGCCCTCTATTTTCTCTGTTATCTCCATATCTCTATTTTATCACTATATCTTCCATTCGTCCACTCCTTGCCGCAATTATCCGCTTGACCTTTTAAGCGGATCTTGTTATACTTAATTTATG